>CAZJRD010000012.1:7042-61273 GCA_964548365.1 uncultured Desulfobacteraceae bacterium
AAAAGAGGTTCGCGGGTTTTATATCCCGGTGTACCACGCCCTTTTTGTGGGCATAGTCCAGGCCCGCGCATGCCTGCATCAGGATACTCACGATGCTCCTGTATGAGAGTCCTGGCCCGTGGTCTAGGTGGTACCGCAAAGAAACCCCTTTAAGGTACTCCATGATGATGAACAGGGTGCGGTAACGTTGTTCAATATCAAACACCCGGACAATGTTCGGGTGATTGAGGCTGGCGATGAGCCTGGCCTCCTGCTTGAATGCCCGCTGGAAGCTCGGATCCATGGCCAGGTCATGTTTGAGCATCTTGACGCACACGGGCATATTGAGGGCCCCATGTTTCCCTTTATAGACCACACTGTAGCTCCCCCGTCCTATGATATCCGTTACAATGTACTTGCCGATCTCCCGCCGGGCCGTTTCCCTGCGGGACGAAAACCTTTCCGACACGATGTCGGTGAGGAATACCCGGAAGTCAGGGAACTCGCCCGAAATCCGCTCAAACTGCCCCTGCGTCAGGCCCCAGAGCTCCATGTCGGTCTCCGCCTCAACATGGGCGCTCCTGGGTTCACCGGTGAGCAGTGCCATCTCTCCGATGATGTCTCCTTCCCTGCAGCGGGAGATGGGAAGGATTTCTCCTTCCTTTTCCACCATGACCATGCAGGACCCCGATTGAATGACGTAGAGCGTATCCCCTTTCTCTCCCTGGGTTATGAAGCGGTCTCCGGCGCGCACCTGCTTCAAGGTGACGCTGTTGAGTAATGGGCATACCGCTTCCCTGCAGACATACTTGAGTGGCTTTGTTCTGCGGAAGAATTCATAGTCTGAAGGGTGCGGTATTTCTTTATCATGAAGATATTCAATGCGAAGAATCTTTTCGCCGGGTGCCGGCTCACGGAATGCCACGCCCACCAGGAATGATCTGTCGCGGTTCACTTCCCGGGCAGCCCATCGAGCAGCCGCGGGCACTGCCACCCATGCACTGGCCCGGGCGTCGTAGATATGCAAGAAAATCTGGGCATCGGGTCTTATTTCTTTTTGAGTTCTCACCAAGGCGCCTCCCACGTTCCTGTTGATCAGGTCAACGTAAAAGGCCTCAATCTGATCCTCGGAAGGCCTATCAGGCGCAGAAAGGAGAAGAGCAACCTCAGGCGGTTCCAGCCTGGTCCTCGGGTCGCGCCTTCTGTCTTTCCATCTCAACATCATTGTCCGGCCTCAGTGGAAGAAAGATACTTTACGGTATGATCTTTTCAACGACTACGTTGTGAGAGGTATGTGCTTTTGCTTTACGATTCTTTAATAATCATAAATACTTCAACCACAATCACATTGTCAAGACCCCAGTTGCACCCATCTTTCCCAATAAGACTGCAACGTCAGGAAACGCATCAATCCTGCAAGGAGGAAAATTCTTGACATACGGATTCACGGATCCCATTATTTTAATGATAACTTTGTATCCGTCCTCTTGTCGTTTATGAAATGCTGATATGGTTAATGCACTATGCAAATAGATCCTTCCAAGCACAGAGCAGCACCTGACAAAAAGAAGGAGATTGAAGAAATCATCCGAACTTTTCTCCTGCATGAATGTGCAGAGGTCATTACGGCCTACCTTTTTGGATCTTTTGTGACCGGGGAAGCGTTTTCCGATATTGATCTGGCCCTGCTTACAGGCAAGAGCCCCGAATATCCCTTTTCTTATGAGTTATCCCTGGAAACCAAGATTGAAAAAATGATCAAATTTCCTGTGGACGTTCGAATCATCGATAAGGCACCGGTCCCCTTTTCCCAGAATGTCATTCGTACCGGCAAAGTCATCCTGGATCGCGACCCGAATTTCAGGGCAGCGTTCGAGTCCATTGTCCTTCGGCAGTACTTTGATTTTTCCTTTTACCGAAAACGGTACCTGGAGGAGGTATTAAATGCCCCTGTATGATCAGGAAAAAATGGCCTCTCTGGTTTCACAATACAGAAAAAGTGTCGCCAGGTTGAAGGCCCTGGCGGAGATTGATGAGGACACATTCATAAAAGACCCTGACAAAGTTGGAAGCTGCAAATACCATTTCATCGTGAGCATTGAGTCGGCTATTGATATGTGCAACCACATGATCTCACGAAATGGCTTCAGGGTTCCCGAGGACTATGGCGACACGTTTATTGTGATGGCTGAAGAAGGAGCTCTCGATTTGGAATTTTCCCAGGAATTGCGGAACATGGCCAAGTTCCGGAATCGCCTGGTCCATCTGTATTGGGAAGTGGGTGACCATCAGGTCTATGAAATACTTCAAAACCGCTTCGGGGATTTCAAGAAATTCCTGAACAGTATTGCCACATTTCTCAACTGGGGGATGGACCGTCACAAGGATTGATTCTCGGCGAATCATTCCCTCAAGAAGACATTGTTCCCGCTAACCCGTCGAAGCCCCCAAACTCTTAACTCTCATCATGAAGCTGCAAAAAAGGCGCTGAATCCCTTGTAGGCCATATAAAGATCCCCTTTGTGGGCGACTTCAAAGGGAGAATGCATGGACAGGACGGCCGGGCCGCAGTCCACGATATCCATGCCGTAGGGGGCCAGGAATTTCGCCACCGTACCTCCTCCTCCCTCATCAATCCTGCCAAGTTCCCCGGTCTGCCAGATCACTTTTTTCCTGTTGAAGAGGTTCCGGAGCCATCCCACGTATTCGGCGTCCGCGTCATTGGCACCATACTTGCCGCCGTGCCCCGTAAACTTGGTGACACAGACGCCGTAGCCCATGCGGGCGGCGTTCTGTTTTTCATGGACCTCCTGGTAATCGGGATCCAGGGCGCCGTTCACGTCCGCGGACAGGGCCCGAGACCGGCTCAGGATCCTCGATACATCCATGGCGCTCGGCCGCTGTCCCAGCGTCTCCATGACATCACCGATAACCGATTCCAGGAACATGGACTTGGCCCCGGTGGCGCCGTCACTCCCGATCTCCTCCTTGTCGACAAACAGGGCGACCGCGGTCTTTGACACGTCGTTCGTATCCAGTATTGCCCTGAGGCTGGAATAGGCGCAAATCCGGTCGTCCTGGCCGTAGGCGCCCACCAGGGAGCGGTCCCATCCCACGTCCCTGGCCGTGCCCGCCGGGACCACCTCCAGTTCGGCGCTCAGAAGATCCTCTTCCGTCAGACCATATAATTCGTGCAGGAGATTGAGAACACCGAGCTTGAAACGCTCTTTGGTTTCCTTATCGCCAAGCGGGAGGCTCCCTACGATCAGGTTCAGTTTCTCCCCGGCAATAGCCTCCCCCAGCTTCTTTTCATACTGGACTTTCCCGGCCAGGTGGGGAAGCAGGTCCAGCACGGTGAAAACCGGATCTTTTTCGGCCTCGCCGATGGAAAGATCAAGGGTCTTTCCATCCTTTTTCACCACGCGACCGTGGATGGCTAGGGGGCGGGAGAGCCACTGGAATTTCTTGATACCGCCGTAATAGTGCGTTTTCAAAAATGCCAGGTCCACGTCCTCGTAAAGGGGCCGCTGTTTGAGATCCAGGCGGGGGGAGTCAATATGGGAGATGATAATACGAACACCCTTCTCAAGTGGTTCTTTCCCGGGTTTGACGAGGGCGATTACCTTCTCATGAAAGACGCGAATAAGCGGTCCGGGAGTACCCTTGCCCGGATCCAGAAGGAAACCGGATTTTTCCGCCATGGCCTGGATATGCGAAACAGCCTCCCTTTCGGTCTTTGCGCTGTCCAGGAATATCTTATAGCCATCCGCAAAGGAAAAAACGCGCTTTTTTTCTGCCCCGCTGATTTCATCCCACACCAGCCGGGGAGTGTAGTTCAATTTTTTTGAGAGATCCTTGATCTGTTTCTTTGTAAGCTTCTTTTCTGGCATGTTATGTTTCCTTTCTTGATACCATCATAGGTTCAAAGTTCAGCCTTTCCCACTCGTTCAGCACCTCGTCAGAAGAGCGGCGGGAAAATATTTAGTTGCGGCCTTATTCCCTGTGTCCTACGCCTTATGTCCTACGCTTTACGCCTGCTCGCAGAGGGTGCCGATGAGATTCTCAATGCGTTCAATGTCATGCTCAATACAGTACTGTCTGATGCCCTCGATAATATCGAGGGACGCCCGGGGGTTTACAAAGCTTGCTGTGCCCACCTGCACCGCCCCGGCACCGGCAATGAGGAACTCGAGTGCATCCCTTGCATCCATGATTCCCCCAACTCCCATCACGGGGATCTTCACCGCCCGCACCACACGGTAAACCATGTACAGGGCCACCGGCCGGATGGCAGGACCTGAAAGCCCCCCCGAGATGTTCCCAAGCCGCGGTCTCCTGGTCTCTATGTCAATGGCCATACCGGTCAGTGTGTTGATGAGGGAGAGTCCATGCGCGCCTGCCTGTTCCACCGCACGGGCCACGGCGCAGATATCGGTCACGTTGGGTGTAAGCTTGACGATGACGGGCTTATCGGTTTTCTTGAGTACTGCTTCCGTGACCTCTGCAGAAGCCGCCGGGTCCGTTCCAAAGGCCATGCCCCCCTTTTTCACATTGGGACAGGAGACGTTGATTTCCAGGGCCGCCACCCCTTCTGCCCCCTTCAATTGTGTGGCCACGGCCCCGTATTCCTCCGTGGTATGCCCGTAAATATTCACGATCACGGCTGTATCAAGGGTTTTCAGCCATGGGAGTTTTTCCTCCAGGAATGCCTCCACCCCGATGTTTTCAAGGCCTATTGCGTTCAGCATCCCAGCCGGGGTTTCCACGATTCTTGGGGGACTGTTCCCGGGGCGGGGCTTGAGAGAAAGCCCCTTCACGACGATCCCTCCCAGAAGATTCGGGTCCACAAGCTCCGCGTATTCGTGCCCGTATCCGAATGTCCCGGAGGCCGTCACCACGGGATTCTTGAGTTTCAAGGCACCCAAACTGACCTGAAGATCCGGTTCCTGGTGGTTCATACATTCTCCCAATCTATTGTTATGGCTGAAAAGACGGGGCCGTCCTGACACACATGATAGAAACTTCGTCCTGACCCCGCCGCCGCTGGGAAAGCGCATCCCCGGCATGCTCCCAGACCACAGGCCATGGCCGTTTCCAGGGATACCTGGCAGTCCACCTGCTTTTCAAAACACAGGGATGCCACTCTTTTGAGCATGGGCGCAGGCCCGCATGAGTAAACGATCTTTTTCCCCTTCTTTCCGAGAGCCTTTTCAAGAAGCCCGCTGACCAGACCGTGATATCCTGCTGATCCATCTTCTGTTGCCACGGCAATCTCGATGCCCTGCATACCCAATTGTTCCGGAGAAATGATCTCGGCAACAGTCCCATAGCCGGCCATAAAAGAAACGCTTCTTCCTTCCAATGAACGTGCCAGAAAAACCAGGGGGGCAATCCCCATGCCGCCCCCCACAAGGAGACAGTCCTCCCTTGCTTCGGGTGGCTCAAACCCCTTCCCGAGGGGCCCCAGAACCCAAAGCTCGGTTCCCACCGTGGTCTCCGCCATGATCCGGGTTCCCCTTCCAACCATCCTGTAGAGCAAGAGGATATTGCCGTTCATGGTGTTGCAGATGGAAAACGGCCGTCTCAGCAGGGGATCAATCCCGCCGGACACCCGGAGCATGACAAACTGACCTGGTTTCGCAGCGAAAGCAATGGAAGGGGATTCCAATTCCATGAGAAAGGTATTGGGAGCCACCTCTTCGTTTCTCAGGACTTTCACCTTGTGTTCGAAAACAGCCATGTTCCCCTCTCTCCTGCTCAACACTGAAACAAGGCACAAACAGTTCTTTTATCATTACACAAAAATACAAGGAGACGCAATTGTTTTGGCCTGTTACTCAAGGAACAGCAGCAGTGGCACAAAACAAACAGTGAGGAAGAACGCTATGTTCACGTATATCTATAAGACCGAAGCGGAGATCCCATCATCAGAGTCAGGGAGCCCGGCTCACGTTGTTCGTTCAAGACACCGATCTTTCAGAGAAAAGCGCTTACCTTATCTCGCGTTGTCGAGACCTGATATGAATCATTGTAGCCAGGGTTGAATATCATTTGGGAATGAAGAGAAGAGAACAACTTCGTATGGTAGTCGTTATTTTTTGGGGGAAGATGAAGACTATAGCGTTGATAATAAATACTTCACCTTTCGGGGCCGGCCAGGTTCTAGGATTGGATAATTATCATGGAAACGTTCGCTTGCGCGGTGCCGCTTTAATGGCATCCCTCTCAAAGCGGTTATTAGGACAATCAGCGCTCATCGCATCAGAATTCCTATACTTCCGCTGGGTTCTCGTGGGGTTTACTTTCGTCCTTCATCTGAGCCATTATCTGCTCCAGTGCCGTCTGGTTGGGGGCAATAGAGGGGGTGGAAGAAGGAACCGTTGCAAGCAACTCCAGAAACTGTTCGGTCTTTCCTGTTGCCAGTGGTAAGTGTGCCGAGAAGATCATCTTCGGGGCAATTTGACGAATTCTGTCCAGCGCTTGACTGAATTCGCTCAGCTTAACTAAATGAACCCATGGGTTGTCCAAACTAGCCCATCCGGCCATACCCTGAGCCAGATCCCCCTCGGCAATATCATCGGTACTTTGCGCCGGTGACGGGATGATGGCGCCGAAGCAATCGGCAGAAAAGAAAGCCTCAGATTTGTCATCATAGACCCCGATGGTAGTCGGATTATCGAACAGGGGCGGTCTCACGGCGGTCAGTTTACGATCCCCCGCACTAATACTGTCTCCCGGATTCAGCCAGTAAACCCGATCCATGGGTACCGGCCAAGACGTGCTCATCCTCAGCACAGCTAAGGAGTACGTCGCAAGCCGCGCTTTAGGAGCTACTTCAAGGACCTTTTGAAGGTTACCGGTATGATCCGCATCATCGTGGGTGAGCCACACCCACTTCAAGTCTCGAGGATCGATGACCGACTTGAGAGCCTTCATAAACTCCTCGCTGTCTATGCCCATTCCCGTATCAACGAGGACGGGCTCCTTCGCCTTAATGACGAAGGCATTGACCGGAAGGAATCCCGCTCCGGGAACTGGAAAATGAGCGGGAAGAACCTCGATATCTGGCATGGCTTGATATGGTTTTTCCATTGGAAACTCCTCCTTTCTTGGTTTTTAGCGCAGATAATTGGATTTGGGCTGACACACGTCATAACGTGGCTACGATGCAATCGGGCATGTGAAAAAGAGTGATCATTCGTATCGTAATGTCTATTTCCTCATGAGATGCCAGACAAAAGAATTGATAATACTTTACCTTTCGGTGCCGTTTCGACCAACTCCCATGGTACCAGATATTGTCGCACCAGTATATCGCAGACCCGGGGTGAACGGATGTACCGAGGGGAAACGGAGAGACTTCCGTTTCAGATTCAAGGATAATTCTGGGCAATTATTGGATATAAGATTGCGCGGGTAAGTGCAGGTAGTGTGCGGCTACCCCCGCTTGCTAACGGTATAGATCTTCATGTCATTTAAGCCCGGCCTTACGCAGGACGTCGGCGACGCGATCTTTTCCAGACTGATCATAAGGAAGTTACTTTATGAACCGTTCCAGGGAGAAATCGGGATCGATCCTCACGACTTCTGCGCCTTCAGAGCGTGCTTCCTTTTCGCGACCCATAACCACGTCGGTTACAGCTACCCCCACGTAGGTCAGTAACTGATCCGGTAGATGCACAGTTGCTTTTTGTATGTGGCTACGTGCTTTAAATTACGCGATAGAACTGATCTAAGGGCAGATCCCCGGTAGCGCCTATGATAGAATCGAGTAGCTCCGAATACTCCTTGTCGTTGTCTAATTCAGCATCAATTCGTTCGTAGTCGGCCAGCGAAGCATATCGTGTCTGGATCGTTGCGCGACCTCTCTGACCTGCCAAATTGTACATGAGCTCCACTGAGATTTCAGGATACTTTTTTTCTATGCGTGCCTTGGCTTTGACAAGTGCCTCGAAAAATTCCGAATAATTCTCTCTATAACTGATTTCCCTCTGATGTATAATCATTTGGTCCTCCTGATGTTTTTTATCACAAAAAAGTGATAGTTCATAATTCAATTTTGGCCAATTATGGATGATAGGCAATAGCCACATTGTGGTACTTACAAAACTAATGAGTAATTATAATTTGTCAAGAAGGTCGGAAAATTCATATGTCGAACATACGAATTTATAGGTAGTAGGCCATAGTTGATATGCAAGGTCTGATCTTGTTCTTTCAAAAATTCATTCTACTGAGATATATTGAGAGTACCCCAAAAATGGCGGCCTTTATGATATTCCAAGTTTACAATAGCTGCATAACGCTTTCGTTCCCTAAATGTCAACCATAACCCAAATCTATACGTAAGTGTCTGGAAAGACTCGAACGCGAATGGGCAATCTGTAGGCTTGAATCGTGGCTTTCAAACCCTTTGTCTTAAGACTCTGTGACCTCTGCGTCTCTGTGTGAGAAATTTCTTTCAGCCAGGTTTTGTGCCAGAATGACCGAGGGCAAGGGAAAGAGGAAAAAGGCTTGAGGGATAAATGGATGCTGTGCTAAACATAGCAGGGAATGGAAGCGGTCATGAAGAAAGAGGTCCTTCAGCTCAAGGTAAGCGGGTATGTGAGTGAAGTGCTGTGCGGCGAAATCCCGCTGCGGTGTAAACAGGCCTTCATCCGCTACCTCCTGGGAAACAGGAACGCCGCAGAGATTCCATCATGGGTGATCAAGCGGTGTCCCCATTACGTGAGCCCCGAGGAGATCAAGCAGTTGTGGTACCATCAAAATGACGTCATGCGCGATATCTTTGCCGAGCAGGATTTTCCCTGGCAAAATTACCGCCAGGTGAACCAGTTCTTTCACTCGATGGGATTCGGCTCCGGAAAGGAAGGGCTCGGCCTGTTTGAAATGGCCCTGGAAAGGGAGGAAAAAATCGTCCTCGAATTTGTCCCATTTGAACCTACGATCGAATCGGTCCACCCTCTTATTCCGATAAACCGCTTAAAGCAGGAATGGCTGAAACCGCCGGCCGTCCCGTCCCCGCGTGAAGGTTTTGTTGCTGTTTCCTCGGGATCGTGGGCAAAAGGCTCAATGGTATTTTCCCTGCCACGTGAAAGCGGTTTTCAAGAGGAGGCCCTTGAGATCCTGGTCACTGACCTGAGCGCCATCGGCATCGGAGAAGATTATTTTGTCGCAGGCCTACGCTACGGCGGACAGGAACTCCGGGGTGTAGTCATCCGGGAAACCGACAAGGAAATGCACCAGGTAGTATGGTACTCTCCCGACCGGCAGAGGTGGATGGACATGTACGAGTCTGAACCGGCGTAAGGCGCAGGGCTTAGGGCAAAAGGTGAAAAGACAAAGGTTAAAGGCTAAAGGCAGAAAGTGAAAGGTGTAAGGCCTAAGGTGAAAGGACAATCAAGAGTAATGAACGCCATGACGCGAAAAGAATACCTGTTGTTGCAAAAAAAGAAGAGAAGACACCTCATGGGAGTTTTCCCGGCCCAGTACCCCAAAGAGATCCTCTGGGCCATGAACGTGGTGCCTGCAGAGATATGGGACCCCCCACTTCAGACAACTGCCGCCAGCGCCCACTTGCAATCGTACATCTGCTCCGTGGTTCAACTTGGTCTTGAACTGGTCCTCCAGGGAAAGGGTGATATTGTTGACGCGTTTCTCTTTCCCCACACCTGCGATTCCATACAAAACATGGCTTCCGTGATCTTTGACTACATCGGTGCGCACAAGCCCTGCTATTTTTTCTATCATCCCAAGGCCCCCTATAGTACCGCGGCCAGGGAATTCTACCGCCAGCAGTTGCGGGATCTTGCAGACTCCCTGTCGTCCCAGTTCGGTCCGCTGGATCCAAATCTGCTCAGGGAAAAGGTGGCGCAGGGGCAGTACATCGCGCGCCTTCTCGAAGAACTCTATCAACTCCGCGCCCAGAACAGGCTCGGCATAACTAATGTGGCTTTCTACGAACTCATCCGGCGTGGAGAATACCTTTTCCCTGATGACTGGGCACCCGAACTGGAAAAGCATGTAAAACAAAAAAAGGAAAGCGGTGGAAATTCCCAGGTACCGATCCTCCTGAGCGGCGTCCTCCCCAACCCGGCGGAACTCCTCAAACTCCTAGATGAATTGCAGGTCCTGGTGGCCCATGACGACTTGCTCAGTGGGAGCCGTCGCCTCCTGGTCCCGGGAAATGATTTCAAGGATCCCTTTGATCAGCTCACGGAATCCTATTTTTCCATGCCGCCCTGCTCGACCAGGGCATCCTCCATGGAACGACGGAGAAATTATCTTTTCAAGCTGATTGAAACCACCGGTGCACGGGGCGTCCTTTTTGACATCGTGAAATTCTGCGAACCCGAATGGTTTGACATCCCGAGCCTCCAGGAAAGCCTCAAGGAGCGGGGTATCCCCAGTCTCGTCCTGGATACGGAATTGAACCAGGGCCTTTCCGGGCAAATGAGCACCAGGGTGGAGGCCTTTATCGAGACGCTTCATAAGGTTTAGCCCGTTCGGAGATAGATTATGTCCATGTATCAAACAGCCAGGTATCATTTCATGAAAGACGTGGGGGCACCCGCCCTCCTCCAATTCCAGAAAAAGCGGAAAAGGAAGCACCCTGGAATACCGAACCCCCATCTCGGCCCGCCCCTCAAATGCTCCGGCAGGCTTAGGGAGATCATGACCAGGCATTACTTCCTCTCCAGGTTTGCCCCGGGAGCAAAGCCCGTGGCGTGGGTCACCAGCGGCGCTCCAGTAGAGCTCTTGAGGGCCTTTGATTTCTATACGGTCTACCCTGAAAACCACGGCGCCCTTTGCGGGGCCAGAAAAATGGGGCCGGAACTCTGTTCCGAGGCAGAAAACAGGGGATATCACCCTGACCTCTGCTCTTATGCCCGCATCGACCTGGGAACCGCGTTCTCCGGGAAAACCCCCACTGGCAGGCTCCCCAGGCCGGACCTCCTTTTTTGCTCTAACAACATCTGCCAGACCGTGCTCTACTGGTTCAAGGCCCTCTCCCATTACTGGGACATCCCCCTGATTCTCTTCGATACTCCTTACAATTTCGAGGATATCAGGGAGCATGATATTCTATACATGGCAAGGCAACTCGAGGAGATGATCCCGGAATTGGAACGTATTTCCGGCCGAAAATTTTCAGAGACGCGCTTTCAGAAAATCGCAACCATTGCCCGGGACTCAGCCACACTCTGGGGCGAGGTCCTTGCGACCATGAAGAACCGGCCCGCGCCCATGAGTATTTTTGATGCGTTTGTACACCTGGCTCCTATTGTTTCCCTGCGGGGCCTTCCCGTTGCCCTGGAATACTACAAGATCCTCCTCGATGAATTGCAGGATCGGGTTCACCAGGGAATCGGTGCCATTACCAATGAAAAAAAGCGGCTCATGTGGGACAATATCGCCATCTGGTTCAAGATACGCGACTGGTCCCTCCTCTTCGCCGAACGGGGATTCAATTTTGTGGCAGCCACTTATACCAATGCCTGGGCAGAGACTATCCAATACCTGGACCCACGATCACCTTTCGAGTCCATGGCCAAAACGTACGGCCTGGTTATCCTCAACAATAACCTGAACCACCGGCTCGAGCTGATGGCCCGGATGGTCAAGGATTACCAGGTGGATGGGCTGGTGGTCCATTCAGACCGAAGCTGCAAACCTTATTCGGTTGGGCAGTATGACCTGAAACGGTTGCTGAGTGAACGGCTGGGGATCAATGCGGTTGTGATCGAGGCGGATATGACCGATTCCCGCGCCTACTCGGAAGAGCAGGCCAGAACCCGGCTGGAGGCATTCTTCGAGGCACTGGAGAGTGAGGCGTAAGGCGTCAGGCACGGAGGAGGGCGACGACGGCGAATCTTCCCGTTTTTCCCTCTTTTCGGTAGGAATAAAAAAGATCAGGCCTGCACCGGGTGCAGGTTCCAAAAATCTCCATATGATCCTCAGTAACGCCGGCTTCTATCAGTTGCCGGCAACTGACCGCCCACAGATCAAAGTAATTTTTCCGTACCTGGAACCTCCGGAAGTCCTCGGGGAAATAGTGCTCGTGCCCGAGGAATTCACTGCAGCAGGGTCCCAGGGAGGGACCAATAGCGGCACGAATAGCAGAAGGCCTGGAGGAAAAATCCTTTTTCATGCGCCTGACCGTCTTGCCGAGGATATTCTGGACGTTTCCCCGCCATCCGCAATGGACCACTGCGACAACATTTTTCTCCGGATCATAAAGGATAACGCCTTGGCAATCGGCTAGTTTTACCATAAGCCCCCACCCGGGGACATTCGTTATGAGGGCGTCGGCGGAAGGGGGGCTGTCCGGGGGAAAAAAGTGATCTTTCCCCACGACCACGGCGTCATCTCCATGGACCTGATCCACCTCGAGCAGTCTATCCGCCCCAAGGGAGCCTTTTATCCTTCCCAGGTTTTCCTCCACCAGGCCCGACGAATCACCCACTTTGGCCCCCACATTGAGGCTCGCGAAAGGCTCACCGCTCACCCCCCCCTCCCGCGTAAAGACGGCATGGGCAAGGTTCTTTTCTTCAAAAAGCTTCGGGAAACAAAAATGCAAGGGATCGTCATCCTGCCGGATGAGACTGGAGAGGGTGTACCGTGGTATATCAGGGAAAAAAGGGGAATAAAGGGGAGCCGATTTCAAAACGCCCCCTTTGGCCCAATCTCTGCGTCAGACTCGAATTTTAATCCTCGAAATATTGGATATATATTCCTGTGGTTAAAATTCTCGTCTTTCTTGACCTTGATCAAAATTGAGCCTTTTGAAACTGGCTCAAAGGGTCTGATGAATGCATTTCGTGAAGAGTCCTTGGCCGTGCATCCCTCTTCAAACCAGGTACGGCACATCCGCACCACCGGGAGATCAGAGATAGATTCCGTCACGACACAAACTTTCTTACTTACCGCTGCTTCCTCCCGGACCTGACGGGGTTCATAAGCGTCTGTCACGTGAGGTCCATCTCCTCCCCACGAGTGGTTTGAAACATCCCGAATCAGGGCTCTCCAAAGGACGTTCGACCCCGCATGAGCGGATTTCGGGTTTTGGGGCACCGCTAGCTCCCCGCCTAGCACGACCAAGGATCAACGAAAGATTCATTCCAATTCGCATTCAAGCGCTACCGGCGTTGGCCGAGTCGCAGGCTCCTCGACGTACTGTAAATGTACGCCTCCATCGCCTACTCCTTGCCGCCTTGGTTTCATCTTGAATGCAAAATGGAATTAGAAAACGTCCACCCTTTCTTTCAATTCTTTCCCCACCTTGAAGAAAGGGAGTCTCTTGGGGTCAACTTTAATCACTTCGCCCGTCTTTGGGTTTCGACCTTTGTAGCCTTCGTACTCCTTGATCTTGAAGCTGCCAAGTCCTCTGATTTCAACCCGTTCTCCTGCTGCGAGGGCACTTTCCATATCCTCAAAAACCGTGTTGACCACGTCTTCGGCCCGCTTCAAGGGCAGGTCCTCAGCTTTTGCCAGAGCTTCTATCAATTGTGATTTATTCATATTCCCCCTCATTTCTGCTGTTAACGCCACTAGACCTTTGAAAAAAGCCCATTTTGCCCAATCTCTGCGTCAGATTCACATCCTAATCCTCGAAATACTCCATGTATTCCTGCGGCTAAGATGATCATCTTCCTTGATCTTGAACAAAATTGAACGTTTTTCAAAAGCCTCGCCGGATGAAAGAGTGTTCTAAAGGCAGGTATGCAAAAATAATCCATCGCGAAAATGAAGTCAAGTGAAATGAACAATCAGGGGAGTTTACTTTTTTTTGCCTTTGGGATATAAGGCTGCTACTCTAATGACGGAAGGGTTTCTGGATTCCGGCTTTCGCCGGAATGACGGCCCGGATTTCGCAAGTGGGAGATTGCTCCTACAAGGGAAGATACACGTTGGATTGGTCCGAATTATTTTGTGGAGGGAAAGCAGCATGAGGAAACTGATCCGCCCCGGAATACAAGACCTTGTCCCCTACCCGCCCGGGAAGCCCATTGAAGAGTTGGAGCGGGAACTTGGTATTCAGGGTTCAATCAAACTGGCATCCAATGAAAATCCCCTGGGACCCTCACCAATGGCCCTAGACGCGATTCAAAAGAAGCTGAACACCCTTCACCGATACCCCGACGGCAGCGGATACTACCTCAAGTCAAGATTGGGCGAGAAATTTCATCTTCCCTTGGATCGCATTCTCCTGGGAAACGGCTCAAACGAACTTATTGAATTGATCGTCCGCACCTTTCTGGAGCCGGGTGACGAGGCTGTCCAGGCATTTCCCACCTTTCTCGTCTACGAAAAGTTCGTGAAGGGAGCCGGGGGGAAAATGATCTCCGTCCCACTTGCCGACTTTGGCCTCGATTTGAAGGCCATGATGGATGCGGTCACCCCCCGGACCAAAATCCTTTTTGTAAACAACCCCAACAACCCCACTGGAACTATTCTCAAGACACCGGAGATGAGCTATTTTCTCAAAAACATCCCAGAAGAGGTGATCGTGGTGATAGATGAAGCCTACATGGAATTCGTCACTGATCCCGGCTTCGCGAACGGTATTCAGTGCCTGGACAGACATCCCGGCCTCATCGTGCTCAGGACCTTCTCAAAGCTCTATGGCCTTGCAGGTCTCAGGATCGGATATGGGTTTGCCCCGGAAGGGATCGCGGACTATATCAACCGGGTCCGGCAGCCCTTCAACGCCAACACCCTGGCCCAGGCCGCGGCCACCGCTGCCCTCGATGACAAGGACTTTGCGGATCGAACCCTGAAAACAGTTCATGAAGGCCTTCAATACCTCCACGAACACCTGGACCGGTTGGGACTCAACTATCTTCCCACCCAAACAAATTTCTTTTTGATAAAGGTGCCGTCCGGGGGTTGGGAAGTATATGAGAAACTCTTGAGCCATGGGGTTATCGTCCGTGCCATGGACAGCTACAGCCTCCCCGAATATATCCGGATAAACGTGGGACTTGCGGAAGAAAATGAGCGGTTCATCAAAACGTTGAAAAAAATCCTTGGACACTGAGAGGTTTGCGGTTCCATGAGTGAAATTATTACCATTGACGGCCCTGGAGGATCAGGCAAAAGCACCATCGCCAAGCTGATGGCGAAAAGACTGGGCTTTATCTATCTTGACACGGGTGCCATGTACCGGGCCGTAGCCCTGGCCGCCATGAGACACAAGATCCCCTTTGACCATGGGACAAGGCTCGGTGATCTCTGCCACACGATGGACCTGCGGTTTGAACACACGAAAAACGAGAGCAGACTTCTTCTCAACGGTGAAGATATCTCCCTGGCCATCCGCAGCCCGGAAATGGACATCTTCTCCTCCACAGTGTCGGCGGTCAAAGAAGTCCGGCTTGCCATGGCAGACCTCCAGAGACGCCTGGCGCAGGATATCAATGTAATAGCAGAGGGAAGGGATATGGGAACTGTTGTCTTTCCGGATGCGAAAAACAAGTTCTTTCTCACGGCAAGGCCTGAGGTGCGTGCCCGCAGAAGATACCTTGAACGAAAAGGGCGCGGCGAAAGAGTCACTTTCGAGGAAGTGGAAACACTCCTCAAAAAAAGGGATCAGCAGGATGAATCAAGGAGCCTGGCGCCTTTGAAGCCGGCTGAGGATGCAGTCATCATCGATTCATCGGACCTGGAATTGGACGAGGTCACCCAACTGATGCTGAACCATGTGAGGGGATCGTAACAAGTCATGAATATCCCGCAGTAAAAATAAGAGTTGAATTTTTTATAATCTTTTGCTAAATATCAAAGGTTAAGCTTGTCAGAAAGGCAAATAGACGCAGGGGGTATTTGGTTGAATGGGAAATGGAACAGACGAAATAATGGAAGAAAAAGCTGGTGAAAACAACGTGGAAGAAGCACCTATTGACAGCGAATCCAATGAGTTAGCCAAATCAAGCGACGAAGCGAATCCAGGGCAGGAAAACCCGTCCGAGGGTGACAGTTTCATGGAACTCTACGAGGAAAGCCTCAAGAGCATCCAGGAAGGTGAGGTTGTCCGGGGAGAAATCGTCCAGATAGACAAGGAATATGTCTTGGTGGACATCGGATACAAATCTGAGGGGCAAATTCGCATAGAGGAATTCATTGACGCTGACGGCAATATAACAGCCAAGGTGGGTGATAAGATAGAAGTCCTGCTGGAGAGAAAGGAAACCGATGAAGGGCTTATAATCCTGTCAAAGGAGAAGGCTGCTAAGATAAAAATATGGGATGAAATCAAGAAAGTCTATGAAGAGGACCGCACCATCAGCGGGAAGATCATTTCCCGCGTCAAGGGGGGACTTTCCGTCGACATAGGCCTCCAGGCCTTTTTGCCGGGTTCCCAGGTGGACCTCAGGCCCATACGGGACATGGACTCCCTCGTGGGTACTGAACATGAATTCAAGATTGTCAAATACAATAAGCGGCGAGGCAACATCGTCCTCTCCAGGAGAGCGATTCTGGAAGCGGAGCGAATGTCCCTCAGAGAGAATACCCTGAAGGTCCTCGAAGAAGATGCAATCCTTGAAGGAACCGTAAAGAATATTACGGACTACGGCCTGTTCGTGGACCTGGGAGGAATTGACGGCCTCGTGCACATTACTGACATGTCCTGGGGCCGCGTCGGCCATCCGTCTGAAATGTACCAGGTGGGTGACAGGATTACGGTCAAGATACTCAGTTTCGACCGCGAAAAAGAACGTGTATCTCTCGGCGTCAAACAGTTGACTGCGGATCCCTGGAGCAACGCCGCTGACAAATATCCGTCAGGCAGCCGCATCCAGGGGAAAGTGGTCAGCCTCACCGACTATGGTGCCTTCGTGGAAATAGAGGAAGGAGTGGAAGGACTGATCCATGTCTCCGAGATGTCCTGGACGAGAAAAGTTCGGCACCCTTCCCAGCTTCTAAGCGTGGGAGAAATTGTTGATGTCATGGTGCTCAATATGGATGCCAACAAGAAGCGCATTTCCCTGGGCATGAAGCAGGTGGAGCCAAACCCCTGGGATGTTATCGCGGAAAAGTATCCCGTTGGCACAACCATCGAAGGAAAAATAAAGAACATAACGGATTTCGGCATCTTTATCGGCATTGATGAAGGTATCGACGGTCTCGTGCACATATCCGACATCTCCTGGACCCGGCGAATCAAACACCCCTCAGAAGTGTATAAAAAGGGAGAGGAAGTGCAGGCTGTGGTCCTCAATATCGACAAGGACAATGAACGTTTCTCCCTTGGTATAAAACAGCTCGTCCCGGATCCGTGGAATGAAATACCTTTAAAATATAACGCGGGCACGCGGGTAACCGGAACCGTGACCAACGTGACCGATTTCGGCATATTTGTTGAATTGGAGGAGGGTATTGAAGGCCTCATCCACGTCTCGGAATTACCGAAAGACAAAAAAGGCCAGAGTCTTTCCCGTTTCCAGGTGGATGATGTCATCCAGGCAAAGGTCGTCAATGTCTCCCCTGAAGACAAAAAAATAGGCCTCTCCATCCGCAAGCTCGAAGAGACGTCTGAAAAGCCTTCGTACAACAGTTATCTGAATAGCCATGGGGCGGGGGCCACCTCGAACCTTGGAGAGCTCCTGAAGGAAGAAATGATGAATCTCCAACGGCATGCTGTTCCTGAAGATGAGGAGCCATCTGCTACCCCGGAGGTCGAAGAAGAGACTTCCAAGGCTGAACCCGAACCAGACATGGCGCCGGAACCAGAGGAAACTCCCGCAGCCGAACCGGAATCAGATATAGCGCCGGAGCCCGATGAAAACCCCGCTGAGGTCCCTGACGTATCTCTGGACAAACCGGATCAGGCATCCAACTAGATGGTGAAAAAGAAGCATCCCATATTGATCGTGCTTCTCATTATCGCGGCCTTTGCACTGGTGCTGAGTACCGTATCCGTCATTGTTATCAAGTTCGTCTCACCGACCTCGCACATCTCCTTTACCCATAAGATAGGCGTGATTCCCATCAGCGGTGCCATTGTAAACGCCCAACCGGTCATCTCCGAAATCATCCGCTTCAGAAAAGACAAGGCCATCAAGGCCATTATCGTCAGAATTGATTCTCCTGGGGGAGGAGTCGGCCCCTCCCAGGAAATCTATGAAGAATTGAAGAGAACAAGGAAAAAGAAGAAGATTATCGCTTCCATGGGAAGCGTCGCTGCATCCGGTGGTTTCTATATCGCTTCGGCGGCAGACAAGATCGTCGCGAATCCCGGGACTATCACCGGGAGCATCGGTGTTATTATGGAGTTTGTCCAGTTCAAGTCACTCCTGGAAAAGATTGGCATCAATCTTGAAGTAATCAAGAGTGGGGAATACAAGGACATGGGCTATCCCCAGAGAGAGCTCACTGACCGGGACAGGCAGATCCTGGGGCAGGTTATCAAGGATATACAGCGGCAATTCGTTACAGCCGTTGCCGACGGGAGGCACCTTGCAAAGGAGAAGGTTCAGGCAATCGCCGACGGCCGAATTTTTTCGGGAGAGCGGGCAAAGGAACTGGGTCTGGTGGATTCCCTTGGTAATTTCCAGGACGCCGTCGAGCTGGCCAAAAAAATGACGGGGATCAGGGGGGATGTGACACTGGTGTATCCCAAGCGACACGGGGCAAAGTTCTGGGACTTCTTGTTTGATTCGGCTTCACGGGCTCTGCTGAAATGGCTCCAGAAAACGCAAACAAGGGTAAAGTATACCTGGCAGGGCGGTCTCAATCCCGCTTTCAGATAAATCTGCTCACGTCCCCTTTCCCTTTCCTGATCACTTCCGGCATGTCACCAATGAGTGAAACAACGCTTGACGGACTCGGGTAGATTGTTCCTCCGTCAATAATGAGATCGAGAAAGGGTCCATAGGCTTCCTGGATAGCATCAGGATCATCATAGCCTGCACTGGTACTGATAACAGGCCGTTCCAGGGCCTCAACGATGGCCAGGCAAATGCTGTTGTCAGGAACACGGATACCCACAGTCTTCCGCTTGGTCAACATGATTTTCGGTACCAGCTTGGTCCCTTCCATGACGAACGTGTACGGGCCGGGCAGCAGGCTCTTCATGGTCTTGTACGCGTAATTGGATACTTTGGCATACTGGCTGATTCCCTTCAGGCTCTCGCAGACGAAGGAGAACGGCTTTGTGAGGGGTCGGTTCTTCATCCGATAGATTTGCTGGATGCCTTTCTTGTTATAAAGGTCGCAACCGATTCCGTAGAAGGTATCCGTGGGGTACGCGATCAGTCCTCCCTGTTCCAATATCTCGGCAACCCTCTTGATCAGGCGATGCTGGGGATTGTCCGCGTTGATGGAAAGAACAAGGGCCTTTTTCCGGGGGCCCCTTTGGGATTTGCTGGTATTCATCTCTTCACATCCAGATAAGGAACTAAGATGGAACCAAATACGGTTATGATCCTTTTTTCGCTCCTTTTCGGGCTGGCCTTCGGGAGCTTCCTCAATGTGTGCATTTACCGCATTCCTCTAAAAAAATCCATTATCTTTCCACCGTCAAGCTGCCCCAATTGTGAGCATCGCATCAAATTTTACGACAATATCCCCGTGTTCAGCTATCTGCTGCTTCGCGGAAAATGCAGATACTGCCATACACATATTCCCATCCACTACCCTGTGGTTGAACTCCTGACGGGGCTCTTGAGCATGGCTCTCTTTATCAGATATGGGTTGAGTTATCAATACATCTTATCCTTTTTATTCCTTATTGCCCTGCTCTTAATCAGCTTTATTGATCTCCACCACCAAATCATTCCAGATATTCTCTCTATTCCCGGCATCTTCGCCGGGATCGCGGTTTCTTTTATTCCCGGACACCTCACCTGGCCGGACTCCATCATCGGCGCGGTGGGCGGTGGAGGAATCCTCTACCTCATCGCGCTGGTGTACAAGAAGGTGACCGGAAGGGACGGAATGGGAGGGGGCGACGTGAAACTCCTGGCCATGATCGGTGCCTGGATGGGATGGCGGGCTCTTCCCTTTATCATACTCCTCTCGTCTCTCTCAGGGATCGTGATCGGCGGTGGTGCCCTCATAATGGCGGGAAAAGGGTATCGTGTCCGTATCCCCTTTGGACCATTCCTGTCTCTTGGGGCGATCATTTACTTCTTTTTCGGGCGTCAGATCCTTATATGGTATTACCATCTCTTTCTTGTATGAGGAATGGGTTTGAGATTTCCCCTCCACAGCCTCCGCATCAGCATCCTTGCCCAGCTGGCTTTTCTCATTCTGGCGGCCATGCTCTTGATCAGTGTCGTTATGCTCACCTTCCAGGAACATGCACTCATCCAGGACAAGCTCAAGCAAGGGAGGCTCCTCTCTTTGACGCTCAGCCTGCAATTCAAAGAGATGAGGAATGCTGTGGCGGAGAGCCGAAGGGGAAATCCTGGCCGAGCTTTACGCAAGAATGAAGTAAGCAAGCTCATCCGGACAGCAGGGTTCTTCGGCACCAGCTTGATGGATCACAAAGGGACAGTCTTCTTCACCTCCGGTCCTGGAGGAGAGCTTCGGCAAAAAGGGATCGCGCAGGCCCGACAAACCCTGGTCACGGCGAAAAGCATCACCCGTTTTTCCGGACAAACATGGGGCGTCCTCTGGCTTGCGAGTGACTCTGTCATCATGAGCGCACCTGTACTTGACGGCCGGCGTCTCCTCGGGAGTATTTCCGTCTGGAGCAGCCTCCGGGACGTTTACCGGGAGATACGGCGCTCCGAGAAACTTATCTTGATCTACATCCTGCTCAATACCCTGGTCCTGATCTCTGTCGGGCTTTATCTCCTGTCCCGATCGGTGGTGAAGCCGGTACACAAACTGCTCCATATTACCGAGGCCTTCAGAAAAGGGGAATCCCTCCCTCTTTTTCCTGATGTTTCAGAAAATGAAATGGGGCAGCTCAATAGATCGCTCAAAATGATGCTCAAACGGCTGGAGGAAAACAGGGAAGAACTGCAGGCACACATTGCTTCCCTGGAAAAGGCCAACGAGGAAATCCGGCAGACACAGGCGGAGCTGATCAAATCCGAGAAACTGGCGTCGGTGGGTCGTCTGGCCACCGGAATCGCCCACGAGATAGGCAATCCCATGGGCATCATTCTCGGGTATATGGACCTCCTCAAGAGGGATGACCTCACCACTCCTGAACGGCAGGATTTTCTCTCTCGTGTGGAGAGAGAGATTACCCGCATCAATGGTATCATTCGCCAGCTCCTGGACTTCTCCAGGCCTGCCGGGGGAGAACCGGAAGAAACGAGTGTCCACGAGGTAATCCTTGCCACCCTCAAAATGTTGGAGCCTCAGCCCTTGATGACAGGCACTGAACCAAACATCCGGTTCGACGCTGCAAGGGACACCATTTGGGCAGACCCCAATCAGCTCCAGCAGGTGTTTCTCAATATCATTATGAATGCGGCAGATGCTATGACGGTGGAGAAGTCCCTGACGATCAGGACCTCCACTCCCGGGAACACTATCAGGATTCAGCTTGAGGATACGGGCATCGGGATCGCCGAAGAAGACTTGGATGGCATATTCGATCCGTTCTATTCCACCAAGCCCCCCGGGAAAGGGACAGGTCTCGGGCTTTCCGTCTCCTATACCATTATCAAGGGGCTTGGCGGAACCATTCATGCGGAAAACAACCAGGGTCCCGGCGTCACCATCACTATTGACATTCCGCTGTATGAGGGGAAAGATATGGAGCATTAGAGGAAAAATCGATGGCTGCAAATCGAGTTCTGATTATTGATGATGAAAAGAACATGCGGCACATGCTGCAGGCTATGCTTACCAAGCAAGGGTATGAGGTTTCAAGTGCCGCCGATGGCGCAGAAGGACTTGAGACAATGGCAGCCGGCCATTTCGATTTCATCCTCTGTGATATACGGATGCCCGAAATGGATGGAATGGCCTTCCTGGAAAAAGCCATTCAGTCCTTCCCCGAGAAGACCTACATCATGATGTCCGCCTACGGTACCGTTGAAACAGCCCTCGAGGCCATCAAAAAGGGGGCCTACGACTACATCTCGAAACCTTTCAAGACCGATGAAGTCCTTCTCACCCTGAAAAAGGCCGAAGAAAGGGAACGGCTCAAAGAGGAAAACGTCCGGCTCAAGACCCAGATCAAAAGGATCGAAGACAAATATTCCTTCGGGAATATTATCGCCAGGAGCGAATCAATGGCCAAGGTCTTCGACCTTGTGCAGACGGTGGCTGACCACAAGACCACCATCCTGATCACCGGGGAAAGCGGGACCGGCAAGGAACTCATCGCCAAGGCCATCCATACGAACAGTAACCGGTCTTCAGCACCGCTGGTCAGTATCAACTGCGGCGGCATTCCTCAAAACCTCCTCGAAAGCGAGCTCTTCGGCTACAAAAAAGGCGCCTTTACCGACGCCCTCAAAGACAAACCCGGGCGTTTTGAAGAAGCGAACGGCGGAACCCTGTTCCTCGATGAGATAGGGGAGCTTCCGCTCCCCCTGCAGGTCAAATTACTGCGTGTCCTCCAGGAGGAAGAGATCACCCCGCTGGGCGGAATAGGGACCCAAAAGATTGATGTGCGAATCATCGTCGCCACTGCCCGAGACCTCACAAAAGAGGTTCAGGAGGGCAGGTTCAGGGAGGATCTTTTCTACCGCATCAATGTCCTGCCCATTCACCTCCCCCCGCTCCGGGAAAGACGTGGTGACATCCCTCTGCTGGTTGGCTATTTTATCGACCTGTTCAACAAGAAACTCGGGAAAAATATCGAGGGGCTCTCTTCCGAGGCCATGCCCCTTTTGATGGAGCATCCCTGGCCCGGAAATGTGCGAGAACTGGAGAACGTGATAGAACGGGCAGCCCTCCTTGCGAAAGGAAGCTGGATCACCCCGCGCGAACTTCCGGCCGCACTCACACAACCGCGTGAGATACCACCCGGCCTGGCTCCGGAGGATGGACTGTCCATCAAGAAGGCGTCAAAACAGCTGGAAAGGCACCTGATTCAAAAGGCGCTGAAAATAACCGGTGGGAACCGTACGCAGGCCGCGAAAATTCTTGAAATCAGCAGGCCGATCCTCATCGCCAAGATCAAGCAATACGGTTTGGGCAATCATTCTTGACCATCAGCAAGTTCCAGGCCTAACCGGAGGGCCTTTTTGTTCAGTTCCATGAAATCAGGAGGGATTCTCTTTTCCAGGACTTTCTCCAGGGTTTCCACCTTCATCATCTGCGTGAGGCCGAGCAGAGCCCCCAGCATACAGATGTTAAAGACGATGGGTTTTCCGATCTTTTTCACGACTGCTTCATACATGCCCAACTCCACCTGCCGTGCATCCACCTTGCGTTCAAGTTTCACATAGTTGCTGTCCGTCAGCAGGAGCCCCCCGGGCCTGATGATATTGGCAAACTTATTGTAGGCCTCCTGGGTAAGGCATACCAGGTAATTGGGATGGGTCACCCTGGGATAGCGAATCGGGTCCTTGGACAGAATCACATCTGCCCTGGTTGCTCCCCCGCGCGCCTCAGGGCCGTATACCTGGGTTTGCACCGCGTTCAGGTCTTCATAAAGCGCCGCCGCCTCGGCCAGAATAATGGAAGCCGTGACCACCCCTTGCCCCCCCGAACCGCTAAAGACTATTCTGTTCTTTACCATTACCGATTACCTCTCCCCGTCCTGGGCCGATCTCCTGCAATTATTGACGAGGGTAGAATATTCACCGGAGTATTCCGGGCGTTCCTCTTCCACAAATATGCCGCGCTGAATGAGATCAGGGTTCTCTGTCCCTTTCTTGGAACCTATGGGTGCTGTTCCATCCCGGTACCGCTCCAACATGTCCACGGCCCCGCCGAGCCGGTTTTTCCGCCCGTAGTAGGTGGGGCATTGACTCATCACCTCCACCGCAGAAAACCCCTTGTGCTGGATGGCCTTGGCAATAAAACGGGTTATTTCCTGCACATGATAGGTTGTTGTTCTCGCCACGAAGGACGCCCCTGCTCCTTTTGCCAGTTCCACGATGTCAAAGGCGTGATCGATATTTCCTAAAGGTGCGGTGGTCCCCTTTTCACCGAAGGGTGTCATCGGGGAAAACTGCCCGCCGGTCATCCCGTAGATACGGTTGTTCATGATGATAGCCGTCAGGTCCAGGTTCCGCCTGGCGGCATGAATGAGGTGATTTCCCCCTATCGCCAAAGCATCCCCGTCCCCCATAGGCACGATGACTTTCAGGTCCGGTCTTCCCATCTTGACGCCGGTGGCAAATGCGAGGGCCCGCCCGTGTATCGTGTGCATAGTGTGAAAATCAAGATACCCGGACATACGGGAGGAACACCCGATACCGGAGACGACCACGATCTCGTTTCTCTCCAGGCCGAGCCGTTCAACGGCCCTGATCATGCCGGACATGACCGTCCCGTGCCCGCACCCTGCGCACCAGAGATGTGGGAAAAACCGTTGCCGAATATAGTCTCTTACCATTTTCCTAAATCCCCCTGCCCCCGATCACATTGAGTGTCTGCAGAATATCCTGGGGCGAGATAAACATCCCGTCAAAACGGTTAGACAGATAGACCCTTTCGGGGTTTGAAACGGCTTTTGCCACTTCCTGGCATATCTGGCCCCGATTCATTTCCACCACAAGGATATGACTCCGACCCTCACATTTTTTTCGAACGGTCCTCTTGGGGAAAGGCCACAGGCTCTGAAGTTCCAGTAGCCCTATTTTCGCGCCGCGATTTCTTCGCTCTTCCACCAGGTGGAGCGCGCTCCTCGCCGGACTCCCATACGCGATGAGCAGATTCTCCGCGTCTTCCAGGTAATACTCCTTATAATGGGCTATTACATCGGCCCGGTTTTCCAGCTTATCGACCAGGTGATGGAGGAGGTCATAGGCCACCTTCGGATCAGTGGACGGAAATCCCCACATGTCATGGACCAACCCGGTGACATTATACCGATGCCTTCCGCCAAAGTCGCTCATGGGGAGCCGGCCGTCCTCCCGCGCCAGGTACGGATGGTAATTGGTCCCTTTCGGGACAGAGGTGCGTAGCCTTTCCACCACTTCCAGTTCCCCCGGGGCCGGCACAGTGACCTTTTCACGCATGTGTGCCAGTACCTCGTCAAACAGCAGGACAACAGGAGTCCGGTAGGTCTCCGCAAGGTTGAAGGCCTGCACTGTTATTTCAAATGCATCCTGGAGGGTAGACGCCGTGAGCGCGATTATGGAATGATCCCCGTGGGTCCCCCATCTCGCCTGCATCACATCCCCCTGTGCCACGGAGGTGGGAAGGCCGGTACTTGGTCCTCCCCGCTGCATATTCACCACTACCGACGGGACCTCTGCCATAACCGCGTAGCCGATGCCCTCCTGCATCAGGGAGAAGCCCGGTCCGCTGGTGGCCGTCATGACCTTCAGCCCGGTCAGGGATGCCCCGATGATGGCACCCATGGATGATATTTCATCTTCCATCTGCACAAACGTTGCCCCCAGTTCCGGAAGCCTTTCCGCCAGGATTTCAGCAATTTCAGTCGACGGGGTGATTGGATACCCCGCATAAAATCCCAGGCCCGCATAAAGGGCACCCAATGCAACTGCCTCGTTGCCCTGAATAAATCGTATGCTTTCTTCCACGAATCTCCCCTCTACACGAGTTCAACGGCCAAATCAGGGCAGCGCAATTCACAGATGCCGCACCTGCTGCACTTGTCCGGGTGGGCCCAGCGGGCCTTGTCCTCGTCATCCAGATCCAGCGCTTCCTCCGGGCAGAAAGCCACGCATATCCCGCACCCCTTGCACCATTCCCGGTCGATCACCACCGCTTTTTCCTTTTTCGCTTTCGCGCTTTGCTTCATTTCACTTTATTCCTCATCAGGTCCTTACACCAGTCCCTGGTCCAGCATGGCGTCCACCACCTTTACAAAGCCGGCGATATTGGCACCCACCAAGTAATTTCCAGGCTCACCATATTCTTCCGACGTAGTCAGACAGGTATGATGGATGCTCTTCATGATATTCTGGAGCCGGTAATCCACTTCGTCTCTCGGCCAGTTCAAGCGCATGCTGTTCTGCGCCATTTCAAGCCCGGACACCGCGACACCACCTGCATTGGAAGCCTTACCGGGGGCATAGAGGAGCTTCTGCCTCAGAAAGATGTCGATGGCCTCCAGGGTGGATGGCATGTTGGCTCCTTCGCAGACCAGCCGCACCCCGTTCTTTACCAGGTTGCTGGCATCATGCTCATTGATTTCATTCTGGGTCGCGCAGGGAAACGCGCAATCGGCCTTGTGATCCCACAGGGGGTTATGGTCTGCCGACGGGTCGGCCTCTGAATACGCTGCCTCTTTGTACTTTTCCGCGTATTCATTGATCCTTCCACGCCTGACATTCTTGAGCCGCTTTACATAGGCCAATTTCCCCTCGTCGATACCCTTTTCATCGTAAACATACCCTGATGAATCAGACATGGTTACCACTTTTGCTCCCAGCTCCATGAGCTTTTCGACCGCGTACTGCGCCACATTGCCGGCTCCTGAAACCAGACAGGTCTTCCCTTCCAGGCTCTCATCCTTTGCTGTCAGCATCTCAGCGGCAAAATACACGCACCCATACCCGGTTGCCTCGGGGCGAATGAGACTCCCCCCCCATCCCAGGCCCTTGCCGGTCAGCACCCCGGTGAATTCATTGCGCAGTTTCTTGTACATGCCGAACAAGAAGCCGATTTCTCTCGCACCAACGCCGATATCACCGGCAGGCACGTCCGTGTCGGGACCGATATGGCGGAAAAGCTCCATCATGAAGGACTGGCAGAACCGCATGACTTCATCATCAGACTTGCCCTTTGGATCAAAATCCGATCCTCCCTTTCCTCCTCCCATGGCGAGGGTCGTAAGGGCGTTCTTGAAGACTTGCTCGAAGGCAAGAAACTTCAAAATACTCAGGTTTACGGACGGATGAAACCGCAGCCCCCCCTTGTAAGGACCAATGGCGCTGTTCATCTCTATTCTGAATCCCCTGTTTACCTGTACCTGTCCCTGGTCATCCACCCATGGCACCCTGAACATGATAACCCGTTCCGGTTCAGTAATACGCTCAAGGATAGCCAGCTTCCGGTAGTGCGGATTCCTGTCCAGGACCGGCTGCACCGTTTCCAGGACCTCTTCCACGGCCTGGTGAAATTCCCTCTCACCGGGGTCACGCGATGTAATCAATTCCATTATTTCTGTCATGAAAATATCCTCCTCAATCCAGCAAGATTGCCCTACGATCTCCGGCATCCTTTATGTACCGCAAAAGGATATACCTTGTAACCATTCATGTTGTTTAGGCTGAAGGCTGTCAGTTCTTACGCTTTGACAAACCAACCTGGTAATGTACTTCCTTAACGAACCGAACGCGATTCCAAGAAAGCGGAGATTTTCGACCTGAATCTTGTGTGACCACGCACGATTCATTCTGCCATACTACAGTCTAAATGCCTTCAGCCTCTCTACCCAACTATTTCCCGATCCACCACTGGCAGCTCTGCCCAAGATCGAGCTGGTCTTGTTCCGCCTCTTCCCTCTGCACAATAACACACTGAGACTTACTACTATCGATCTTCACCGTCAACGGCTTTTCCAACTTCACCTGCCTCAGAAAAGGAGTTTCTTTTGCCACCGGGAGGGAACGCAGCCATTCCCAGTCAAGATGGTCTCCGGCACCCTCCGTGACGGTGATATAATGGACACCGAGGGAGGTGATATTGAGAAAAAAGTGGGACCCCTGCGACGGATCAGCCTTCAGTTTTTCATTCCTGAGCTCGATGATTGCGCACACCCCCGATATATCCTTCCACTGGACCGGGATGCCCAGCCACCGGTCAGCCGTTCCCCATCTCCCGGGGCCGATCAACAGGTATGGCCTTTTCTGGGCGACCAGTTCCGCGTTCATCTTCGCCACCTCTCCTGCTATCTGTACGGTCGATTCAGGGCGAAAATCGTCTGGCTTCACGTAGACGATATCTTCAATGTGCTCCTTTACCCCAGTGCCCAGGGCCTGGCCTGACCGGCAGACTGCATCACCCAGTTCCTCTTGCGTAATTTGCACCTTGAACCGCTCCATCTCGAACACCATGGGCCGCACCTGGAGGAAAAAAAAGTCCCCTTTCCGCTCCTTTTCTGATCGCAGGTTCACGGAAAATTCGATTTCAACCGGGCAACCAAGGCTTTTTCGCCCCAGGGAGAGCAGGTCACTCAGGAGTGCAGGGAGTGGAAAGATATCTTGTTTTATAATAGAAGAGAAGGTGACCACCTTTGATCCCGGCATATACCCTGTGTCCCTGATACGATGCTCCTCCGGGATGTAGGTGCTGGAAAGCGCCTTGATCGGAAAATCCTCTTCCGCTTCGTCCACATCTCTCCTTTCCAGGTTCGAGCAGGTGTCAAAATGAAGCGCTTCCGGATAATTCCGTATTCTCAGGGCATAGAAAGCGCGCTGGGCGTTTTCGAGGATATCGTCCACGTTTGAAAACTGCGGGGTAACCTGTGGGTATTTCGGAGAAAACCTCAGAGATTTTTCTCCTTCCACCACCGTCTTTCCAAAACCAAGCGCGATGCTCGCCACCCCATCTTCTGATGCCATGGGCTCAACAGGGTAGAAATTGTGGGACTGGGCGACTCCCCCTATGGTCGGATAAAAGAATTCGCCATATTCCTGGCCCACCAGCTGCTGAATGATCACCGCCATGGCCTCTTCCTGGGGTTGCGTTGAGATACTTTTCGAATAGGATTTGGCCGATTCGTAATAGGTGGAGGCATACACCAATTTGATGGCCTGCACCAGGTGGCTGAGCCGGGTAGCAAAATTGGGATGATTGTTTGGGATCATGTAGGTCTTATAGATACCTGCGTACGGCTGAAAATGCGCATCTTCAAGCAGGCTGGAGGAGCGGACGGAAAGGGGATACTTCACCCGCTGGAGAAAGGCCGTGAGGTCGCGGACGAGCCATTCGGGCACCTGGGCTCTTAAAAAGCTCTCCATAATTTCCTGGTCACTGTATCCTTCCTTGACGAAGTGACGCAGGTCGTTTTCGTCTACAAACGATTCAAACCCGTCGGTACAGACAACGAGCGTCTTGGAGATCAGGATGTTCACTCCCGGATACTTTTCGTGCAGTTCCTGTTGTTCGTGCAGCAGCGCGGACATGAACGCCAGGCCTCGGGCCTTCCCTCCGAGAGAGCCCTGCCCTATCTTGACAAAATCCATGGCATCCGGATCAAAGGAGAGATCATTGAACCGAGCGACGATCCCTTTCTGCCGCCATTTTCGAAGCCGATGGATCCTGTTGATAAGATAGGTTCTGATTTCCTCGACATTCTGAAATTCCGACGCGTCAGCCTCCCTGATCGTGGAGGCAAGGCTAAATTCAGAACGGGCCATAATCCACCGGGAGAAATGGTTATTCCTGGCGTGGTGCCAGAGGGATTCCTCTGGAACCTGGGCTATTTTCATCTCGAGTTCATGGAGATTGCTTGCCCTGTCGATTTCCCGGCCATCAGGCATACGGAATAGGAAATCACCAAATCCCAGGTGCGTCAGGAAAAACTCGTGCAGTTCATCAAGGAGATTGGGACTGTTCTTGTCAATAAAGGCGGCGGGGATCTGCTCTGCGCTCTTCTTGTTCCCGGGCTCAGAACTCATGAGCAGGAGGGGCAAATCGGGGATATCTTTCCTGACCATGGAAAGGAGCACAAAACCCGCGTCGTCCTGTAATTTGCCTCCCCGTGGCATACGCGTATCAGAGATCACACCGAATAGGAAGGCCCTGTATTTCTGATACAGGGCCATTGCCTCATCATAATTCCGTGCGAGAAGTATCTTGGGTCTTGCCCGCATGAGCAGCAATCGATGTTCTTCATTGAGCCCCCCCTGGAGGACCGCCTGGGTCTGTTTGACGATCTCCTTATAAATCAGGGGCAGGATGGATGAATAGTAGGCAGGCGAATCCTCAACCAGGATAAGGACCCGCACCATGGCCCGCCGGGTGTCGAAATCAACATTGAGGCTGTCTTCAGCATTCTTGACCAGGGCGAGGAGCAGGTCTGAATTGCCGGACCAGATAAAAATCCTGTCAATGCCGGAACAGTCCCAGCTCTCCGGGAGAGGGTAGATACTTCTGACGCTGTGGGCCAGCAAAATAACCGGTAGCTGGGCGTTGTTTTTCTTGATTTCAAGACTCAGAGAGAAGGCGTCCATGTCATCCAGGTGGGGCATGGTGAGCACCATGTCCACCCTCTTTCGCTCCAGGAGGGCCAGGGCCTCACGTGCCGAAGAAGTCCTCATCACCCGTGGCGGCTGGCTCAGGTTCAGCCCGCTGTATTCATTGATGATCTGTGACGCAAGGCTGGTGTCTTCTTCAATGATGAACGCATCGTAGGGGCTCGATACGAGGAGGATCTCCCGGATCTTGACGGCCATCAATTCGTGGAATGCCTTGAAATGAGAATAAAACTCGGTGGGTTCACTCCCCTTTGTGTTGAACATGCTTCCCTCTGCGCTCCTGCACCCTAAACGGTACTTTCAAAGAAATGCATACTATCGAACACATGATATGCCTCTTTTTCTTCGATTCCAAGTCTCTCGGGCTGCTCTTTTCAGTGACTTATCCACGTCCCGCCCATAGAGATCTATAGGCGGGACTCCGCAGTTACTCCGCAAAGCGGAGTTCTGCGGTTTCCCCCATAGATAAGTCACGAAAAAACATATCCTGTATCCCTGCAACCCATCATTGTCCGAAGAACGCCTCAGTAGATTTACGCCTAAATACCTTCAGCCTAAATCGCTAAACAGCTCTTCAAAATGTACCATGGGCGGTCGCCAGATGCAAACGGAATTCATCTCTGGCTCATGACCCAAGACTCACGACCCTTTCTTGCCGTACCCGCCCCCGCCCGGCGTCTCCACCCGCAGGCGATCTCCCTTTTCAAGGGCTGCGGAAAACTTGCTCCCCTGCTCCACGAACGATCCTTTCCGGATCAGGGGATTCTTTCCAACTGTCCCCGGCGCACCGATGTACTTCTTGGCCACCAGCGGATCCAGGGAATGCTCCTTAGGATCTTTCCTGCCCAGCCATACATGACATCTCTCGTATAATGACTGTCTCCTTACACAATCCCACCCTCGCTCAGCGGCTTGTTCTCCAGAATACGCGCGGGGCCGAAGACCGAAAGATCTAGGGTAGGAGACCGACCAAGAATCAGTTCCGATAGATAACGTCCGACAGCAGGCCCCTGCTGCAACCCGTGCCCGGAAAAGCCGTTAGCCAAGAAAAATCCCTTCAAGTCCGGCCACTCCCCCAGGATAGCGTTTTCGTCCATTGTATTCACCGCATAAAGTCCGGCCCAGCCCCTCACCACCTTGAGTGTATCAAAGGCCGGCACGAATTCGGCTAACTCCGGCCAAAGGATTTCTTCGAATCTCTTCTTATCCCAGGTAAAATTGAATCCCACCGGGTCATCGTCCATAGATTTTCCAAGCAGGATAAGGTTGCCGGTTTCCGTGCGGAAATAAAGGCCGGAGGGCAATATGGTCAAAGGCAATTGATCCTGGGGTTTCACCTTGGTGTCCAAAACAAAAATTTGCCTCTTTGTCGGCTCAACGGGCAAAACCACCCCGGCTTTCAGCGCGGTTCTGGCAGCCCAGGCACCCGCACAATTTATGACTATACCTGTCGTCAGTGTCTCTCCTTTCCACAACTTCACGCCGGCAATGCTATGGCCGTCAACCAAAATATCCACAACCTCGTCATTGATAAACTCTGCCCCCAAAAACCTAGCCTTCTTCTTAAATCCCATAAGCACTGAGTACGCATCCAAGTAGCCATCTTCAGGGCCAAATGTTCCACCAACATAGCCGTCTAAATTGTAGAGCGCGTACTGTTTTTCTATCTGTTCACGGGGCCACCACTCTACCTGACAACCCAGGGACTTTTGGAGTGTCATCGCTCTCTCAGCCCTCTGTTTACCAGCCTCGTCCACCAGAAAAAGATTCCCTTCCCTGCGAAAGCTTATGTCTGGTTTCTCGTCATCCACCGCCATTTCTTCCTCGAACCGATCAAGGAAATCAAAGGCATATTGGGAAATCTGAATATTTTTTTTGAGACTGAATTGAATCCGAATATTCGCCATCGAAAGTGTGCTTGATGCGTAGGTATAGGCAGGGTCCTTCTCAACCACAACCGTTTTAATATTTTTCTCAGCGCTCTTTAGATAATAGGCAATGGAACAGCCCATAATACCACCACCCACTATGACAACATCATAACAATCCTCTTTCATAATCACCAAAATCCCCCTTATAAAAGCCAATCGCCTTCTTCAGATTGAAGATCAAATTCTCATGCATATCTATGCCGCCTCTTTCAATAACCCTTTCGGCAACCCCGACTGCATCATAATCACATATTGCCGCTCTTTTGCCTCAGAACGGGCTATTATATCCAGGGTCGGTGATAATATAAGATAGAATTTTTTCCAAATTCCCTGTCAAATTAAAAAACTTGGACTCTGTCAAAGAATTGGGTCCGTATATCGGGACATCCCACCCCATTTTACGGCACTGTTTAACCAGCAAGTCCCCCTTATTGTAACAAACAAAAAAGCAGGAGCATATCCTTTACTTCATTCAACCAGTTGTCGGGCATCAAAGCACGCAAGAACAGGATGAATCAGCATTATTGGCAATCGAGGATTTTTTCCAAGGGTAAAGGTAGTTGCGGCACACTGCTCCGATAATCAGGAGAAGCGTTCAATCCGCAGGGGAGCGGGGTCCATGAACGGGGCCTGGCCCGCGAGAATTTGGGAAACCAGTTTGCCCGTGGCCGGTGCCAGAGAGATACCGAGCATCCCGTGACCGGCGGCCACCATGACATTATCATAGGAACATGGCCTGCCGATATAGGGCAGCCCGTCGGGCGTGCAGGGCCTGAGCCCCTGCCATATTTCTATAACCTCCATGGCACTCGGATCCAGATCAGGAAAATATCCGGGCACGGTTTTCAAAATGGCCTGCACCCTCCGTCTGTTGATGGACTGATCAAACCCGGCGAGTTCCAGGGTTCCGGCAAACCGCACTGTGTCTCCCATGGGGGTCAATATCACATATTCCTCAGCCAGCGTACACGGAATTTCCGGGCAACGGCCGGCTTTCTTGAAAGTAATGCTGTATCCCTTGGCAGGTTCAATCATCAGGCGGATATTCAAATCCCGGGCGATCTCAGGACTCCATGCTCCCCCGGCCAGAACCACTTCCTTAACGGAAATATCCCCCCTGGTCGTGTGAACCACGGTAACCCTTCGTCCGGAGACCTTAAACCCTATGACTTCAGCCTGGGTGGCCAGTTGTACACCTTTTTCCGCGTCATTTTCGGCTATTTGTTTCACAAACAGGTCCGGGATCAGATGCGCGTCCCCGTGGGAGAAGATGCCCCCGACCGCCCGGGTCCTCAAACCGCCGGACAATTGCTCAAGATCGGCATTTCCAAGCACTTCTGCCTTGATCCCATATGACTGCAAGAGCCTGAAGGTCTTCTTGCCCTGTTCAAAACCCGCCGGGGTCCTGAACAGTTCAAGGAGGCCCTTCTTCTCAAAGCCGAAATGCATGTCTTCCATGGCCGTCAGTTCTTCGAACAGACCGAGACTCTTCAAGGTCAAATCACGGAGAACGGGTATGGATCTGCGCACGTGATGCCCGTTACAGGCACCCCGGAACCTCCACAACCATTGGAGAAAGGAGGGCCGCAGGCTTGGTTTAATATAGAAGGGGCTTTCCGGATCACCAAGCCACCCAATACACTTGGAAATAACTCCCGGGGCTGCCAAGGGGATGCTGTAACTGGGGACAACGAGGCCCGCATTTCCGTAGGATGCACCGGAACAGATATCCCCCTTTTCAACGACCATAACCTCCTTCACCTGCTCCCGAAGATAGTGGGCGCAACAAATGCCGATGGCCCCGCCGCCGATAACCAGAACCTCTGCCTCATGTTTCATACGTTATCCTTCTCCCATCTGATTTCTATTTAGGCTCATAGCAAAATGTGGTAGGAATTGCAAACAGGTCCAGCGCAAACCATCGCCCCTTGGTCATCGCGTTCACGGCCGCGCCGCAAAAATGCCAAGGAGGAGAAGACTATGGGAATACAGGTTCCTGAATTGTATTTTAAACCGAAGATGCAGGTCATTAATGATGACCAGATCAAGGAGATTCACCTGGCCGCGTTGGAAATCCTGGAACGGGCGGGCACTACCTCCAGCACAAGCACACTCTGGACCACTTCCGGAAGGTCAGGTACTCGAAACTGTTTGAACGAATGATCTACGGTCAATGGGAAAAGGCCGGCGCAAAACGGTTCGAGGAACGTCTGCGCGAGGTAACAGAGGAAGCCTTGAAGCATGAGCCCTCCCCGCTTCCCCCCGAGGTGGTAAAAGAGCTGGACCGCATGCAGGCCCACTGGAAGTAACCTAACTCCTTTCCTTGATGGCGAGGGTCAGGACCGCCGCCAAAAAGGCCATCGCGGCAAAAGAAATGAACACAGCACCGTAGGATTGAAACAGGTCGATGATCTTTCCAGAAACCGGCGTGGCCACAATACCGGCCGCGCTGGTGAAGGTGGTCAGAAATCCCGTCCCCGTAGCCGATAATTTCCGGGATAGGATGTCCGAAGGATAGGCTGCCAACAGCACGTCCGGCATGACGATCAGCACTCCCACAAGGGCAAGCAGGGTGTACACGACGGGCACGCTTATCCCCATTGAGAGAACCCACAGGGAACCTGAAAGGACCAGTAACCCCAAAAAGATGAGCGGCTTTCGCCTCCCGTGGAAGAAGCGGTCCGAGAGAAGCCCCGACAGGGGCGATGCCAGGATACCGGGCAGGAAGACAAGCGCGGAAATGCTCCCGGCCCTGTCAACGGAAAGCGCGTAGGTGTCTTTCAAAAAGGAAGGAATCCACACCAGGCACCCGAACTGAACATACACAAAGCAGAAGTAGACCAGACCGACGGACCAGAGGGTCCGGTTGTTCAGCACCAGGGAAAGACCGGACCTGGGATCGTCTGCGATCCGTTTTTCCAAATCAGCCTCGTCTTCAAAGTCCGGGAGCCCCTTTTCGTGTGGATGATCCCTCACCAGCAGCCAGAAAAAAAGGGTGGCTACGGCCATCAGCCCGGGCAGGATAACAAAGACACTCCGCCATCCCAGGCTATCACCCAGCAACCCCGAAAGCCGCATACCTGCGCTGCTTCCACCGGTCACACACGTGACGAACAGCCCGATGGCCGTGGCCCGTTGTGAACGTGGAAACCAGTTGACCACAAGTTTGATGGACGAACTCCATCCCATGGCCTGACCGAGGCCGTTGACACATTGTCCCAGGGCAAGCACGGGGAAGGATGATCCGGCGCTGAACAGGAGATTGCCGATGATGGAAATGGTCGCACCACAGGTAAGGACTTTTCTCGGTCCAAAGCGGTCACCCAGGAATCCCGAAGGAAGCTGAAAAATGGTGTAGCTCATGAAAAAGAACGCCATCAGCCAGCCGGCCTGGGAATTGGAGATTCCTAAATCGGCTCTGAGCAAAGGAATAATCGGCGAAAAACTGAACCGATTCACGTAATACATGCCGAAAAAAATCCACGTGAGCCCCAGAATCACGTTGGCCGGTGACCACAGACGGCGATACATCAGGAGACCCTCTCTATTTTTCCGGTTCAAATAATTTCACGCAGCACCGTTTTTTTATCACATCTGTAACCTTCCTGTAACTCTTCATTTCTTATAATAGGAGGTAACATGGTGGGAGATTCCGGGGGGATGGCAAATCCTCCGGGGGTGTTTGCAGGGGGAAGGTTGTCTCTCAAGCATGGTCGGATACTATTTTTGAGGGTCTGTCGGAGCCGGCACCTCCGTCTTCCCCCTTCCCACTCTGCTGATGCAACCTCTGGAGACATCAGGCATTCTCCATCTGCATTTCTTTTCGTGGAGGAAATCTCTTCGGGAAAGGGTGTTCTTTAAAAGCTGACATTCCCCGGCGTCCTGGGGAAAGGAATCACATCGCGGATGTTGGGAAGGCCGGTTATAAACTGGATGAGCCGTTCAAAACCGAGACCAAAACCCGCATGGGGGGCTGTGCCGAATCGGCGCAGATCCAGGTACCACCAGTAGGTATCCGGGTCCAGCCCGGTTTCTTTAATCCTCTTGTAGAGCGTGTCGTAATCATCTTCACGCTGGCTGCCGCCGATAACCTCTCCAATCTTCGGGACCAGGACATCCATGGCACGAACCGTCTTCCCGTCCTCATTCACTTTCATGTAGAAGGCCTTGATTTCCTTTGGGTAGTCAACAAGCACCACCGGTTTCCTAAAAACCTTTTCACACAAATACCGCTCGTGCTCAGATTGCAGATCAGTCCCCCAGGCAACGGGAAACTCAAACTTCACCTTGGCCTTTTCGAGGACTTGGACGGCCTCCGTGTACCTCAGATATTCAAAATCCTGCGCTAGAAGATTCTCAAGCGTCTCTACTGCGGTCTTGTCTATGAAGCGGTTGAAGAATTCCATGTCTTCAGGACATTTTTTGAGCACCCAGGAAAAAATGAATTTCAGCAGATCGATTGCCAAGTCTTTATTGCCCAGCAAATCGCAAAAAGCCATTTCCGGTTCCACCATCCAGAATTCAGCCAGGTGCCGGGAGGTATTTGAATTTTCCGCCCTGAATGTCGGGCCGAAAGTATACACGTCTCCCATGGCCAGGGCATAAATCTCCGCCTCGAGCTGACCGCTCACGGTGAGATTGGCGGGGCCCCCGAAAAAATCCCGGGAGTAATCCGCCTGGGCTCCCTTCAACGGCATTGCGTTCAAATCAAGACTGGTAACCCGAAAGGTTTCCCCCGCCCCCTCACAGTCGCTTCCCGTGATGATCGGCGTGTGGAGATAGATAAACCCTCTTTCCTGAAAGAAGGTATGGATTGCCAGGCTCACCGCATTCCTGATCCTGGCCACGGCTCCGAAGGTATTTGTCCGGGGACGCAAGTGGGCAATGGTTCGGAGGAATTCGAAGGAATGCCGCTTTTTCTGGAGGGGGTATTGTTCCGGATCCGCCCAGCCGAATACCTCGATCTCTTCGGCCTTCAGTTCAACACTCTGTCCCTTACCAGGTGAGGGAGAAAGCATCCCGGTCACTCTAATGGAGCAACCCGTCTGGAGCCTCTTTACCTCGTCCTCGTAATGAGGAAGCGAAGATTCCGCGATAACCTGGAGGCCCCGGATGCAGGATCCGTCATTCAGTTCGATGAATGAGAACCCCCCCTTGGAATCCCGTCTGGTCCGGACCCACCCCATTACCGTGAAGGTGCTGCCGATCGCCTCAGATTTCAGGACTTCCGAGATCCTGGTCCTGTTCACTGCTCATCCCCTCATGTGCTCTTAGTCCGTTGGACGCAAGCTCAGCGAGGGAGCCTCTTCTTCCCGTTCCGAGGCTCCGGGCTGGTCTTTTCAGTGACTTATCAGCGTGGGATGGCTACCCCCTCCGCATTCTCGACTTCGTCGAGCTGCGGGTTCCCCCACTGATAAGTCACGAAAAGACGGTGCCCTCTCACCAGTCACTCCAGAAAAGGCTCCCTCGCTGAGCGTCAGGCTCTTCTGGACGCCGATAAATAAAATCCATCCAGGTCTTTCACCAGACGTGGAGGGCTCAGTTATATCTGACGCCTACCCATTCTTTTTCTCAAATTCTTTCATGAAATCCACTAGGGCGCTGACCCCATCAATCCCGGTGGCATTGTAGATGGATGCCCGGCATCCTCCCACCGAACGGTGTCCCTTGAGACCGCCCAAGCCTTGTTCCATGGCCTCGGCTACAAATCGCTGTTCCAGTTCCTCGTTCGGAAGCCTGAAGGTGACGTTCATCAATGATCGACTGTCCATTGCCGCGGTTCCCTGATAAAAATCGGAACCATCAATGCATCCATAGATGAGGGCACCCTTTTCCCGGTTGATCGCCTCCATCTTATCCAGCCCGCCGATAGTCTCTTCCAGCCACTTCATAACCAGGCTGATGGCATAAATGACGAAACAGGCAGGCGTATTGAACATGGAATTCTTTCCCGAAAAGGTGGTATACTTCAACATGGCGGGGATATCTTCAGGGACCCGCTCCAGCATGTCTTTCCGGATAATCACCAGGGCGGTCCCCGCAGGTCCGATGTTTTTCTGGGCGCCCGCGTAAACGAGCCCGAAAGGCCGGGTATCAAACGGCCTGCTCATGATATCGGAGGACATGTCGCAGATGAGGGGAACCTCTCCCGCATCGGGAAATGTACTCCACTGCGTCCCCTTAATCGTGTTATTGGAGGTCAGGTGCAAATACGCTGCATCAGGATTGACAGCGAACTCCCGGGGAATATATGAAAAATTCTTATCCTCGGAAGAGGCGATCACTGCCACGTCCTTTCCCTGGATTTGCGCCTCTTTTATCGCTTTCGTAGACCAGGTCCCCGTATCGACGTATTCCACTGGTTTCCCCGGGATCCCTAGGTTCATGGGGATCATGCAGAACTGGAGACTCGCCCCTCCCTGAATGAACACGACATCAAAACCATCGTCAAGGCCCAGGAGACGCTTTGTCCGCTCCACCGCCTCATTGATCACATCATCGAACCATTTGGAACGGTGGCTCACCTCAAGGATGGACATTCCTGAACCCTTGTAATCCAGCAACTCTGACTGGATCTCTTCCAATACAAGCAAGGGAAGTGCTGCAGGACCGGCGTTGAAATTGTGGATTCTTTTCCCCATGTTCATTTCTCCTCCTCTGTCTGTTTTTCCAGTTTCCCGATCATCTCACTAACCGCCTGCAACCCCTCCTTATCGGTTTCAAAGGGGGGTCTTCCATCCAGGTCGGCCTCAATAATTTCACTCCGGAAAGGAATAAATCCCAGAAAATCAAAATTCGGCATCTCTTTCAAGAGAAAATCCCTGTCCCTCTCAGACCTGATCTTATTTCCCACGAAACTCAGGTTCTTGAGCCCTATGTCTGCGGCGAGTCTGCGAATCTGGTGCGCTGTTTCGATACTCCTCCTGCCCGGCTCCACAACCACGATGAGGCGATTCACGGCCATGGCGGTTCCTCTTCCCATGTGTTCCAGGCCAGCCTCCATGTCCAGCACCACCACCTCGTCCCTGGCCAGGACGATATGCCGTACCAGGTTCTTAAGCAAGACGCTTTCAGGACAAATACATCCCCCGCCTCCTGTCTTCACTCCCCCCAAAACCATCACCCTAACGCCGTTCACCTCTGCAGATAGTTTCTCAGGCAGGTCGTCCACCTTGGGATTCAGCTTGAAAAACGATCCCATAGCACCCACCTTGGCCTCGGTTCGTTCCTCGATGAGTTCCTTCATCTGGGCGATGGGCACGATGTTTCCACTGTCCTTGACGCCGAGGGCCTGTGCCAGGTTGGCATCAGGATCGGCATCAATGGCCAGGACCTTTTTTCCGCTGTCCGCAAGGCTCTTGACCAGGAAGGAGGCAAAGGTTGTTTTCCCCACTCCTCCCTTTCCACTGATAGCTAGTTTCATTTTTTCACCTCGTTATTCAGCCTTCTCCCGCACGCGGCGCATCAGGCTGTACATAAAATAAATTTTTACCATAGTCTTATCACCGAACATTTTTCAAGCAAAAAGGTGTACCAAAAAGGGCTGTCGTGGTGTAAGAAAAAAGAGCAAGAAGGGGGCACCATTAAAGATGGAATTTGAAATTACCATAGAAGGCCCGCCACAGGCCATTGAAACGATGTCGCACCTCCTGGCCCACGGACCATTCAACTCCGTCAATGTCCTCTCATCGAAATCTTATCCCACCAGACTCCAAACAATCACTTTGAAGGAAATAGATCCCGAACTCCTGAACAGGAAACTGACACGAATCGAATCCTTTATCGCAATCGTGGAACAAAAAACAAACTCCCGCGATCTCTTGCAGATAAGGGTTCGTAACCTCGGTTACTCCGAGCCCCCTTGCGGTAGCCAGGACGATCCTGAACCCTTCAACCCCATTGAGTCCCTCACCATCCGGCCCTGGACCTCTTCAGATCAGGGGGAATTTGCAACCGATGCCATCATTCTGGATCCCCGCCATGCCTTTGGGACGGGCAAACACCCCACCACCAGGCTCTGTCTCGAGATCCTGGAGAATATGGCCCGTGAAGAGCATGTCGGCAATCCATTCTCTCATTGGAGCGTGCTGGACTTTGGATGCGGGAGCGGCCTCCTTGCCCTGGCCGCTGTTCGGCTGGGAGCCAAGGAAGCCATGGGAGTTGAAATAGACGCCCAGTCCGCAGAGGCCGCCAAGCGAAATGTATCACTGAACAGTCTGTCGAGTAGGATTCAGGTCAGAAAAGGGTCCTGGGAAGCCGTAAGGGGAAACTACGACCTTATCCTCGCCAACCTGGTGCCCGCCGTTCTCTTCAGGACCGAACTGAACATCCCGAACCATCTAAAAAGGTACGGAATCGCCGTTGTATCGGGATTTGGGGAAAGCCTCCTTGAAGAGATGGGAGCCTTTTTTTCAGAGGCAGGACTTACCATCCTCGAACGCTTCTCTCTCGACACCTGGGGTGCCCTTCTCATGGGCCGCTCTTCCCAAAATATTCCTTGACCTCGGTTAAGGAGACAATCCTTCCCTTTTTCAGAAAACGAGTCTTTGCCCGTGCGATGCGATCGAGTGATTCCCGGAATCTCTTGAGTTCTATTTTGCCAGTAACCAGCATCGTTCTCAAGCGTTCCATGCTCTTCATGACTTTCTCTTGATCTGCGCAGATCAGGAGGATATCAGCGCCCGCCTGAAATGCCTCCACGGCTCCTTCCACAACGCCGCTCCCCCTGGAGATGGCCCCCATTTCCAGGTCATCCGTGATGATCAGCCCCTGGAATCCCAAATCATCCCGCAAGAGCCCCGTCAGGATAGAGCTCGAAAGAGTTGCAGGCTTCTCCGGGTCAAGGGAAGGATAGAGTGCATGGGAACTCATAATTCCGGTTACCCCGGCGTCCACAGCTGCCTTGAATGGAGGGATATCCACGGACTCCATCTCTTCCCTGGGCAGGAAAATCTGGGGGAGCTTCTTGTGCGGATCCCGGTCAGCTCCTCCGAGCCCGGGGAAATGTTTTCCCACCGCCATGATGTTGTTTTCCTGGAGTTCATTGATCACGGTCCGGCCCAGCAGGGCAACCTGACCTGGATCCTCACTGAACGTGCGTCCGTGGAGATGCTGTTCCGGGAAACCCCTAGGCACGTCCAGCACCGGAGTCAAATCCATATTCAGCCCGACCATTCCCATCTCAGCGGCAGTGACCCGCGCAAATTCGCGCGCCTCTTTAACGGGGTCCTCCGAATCACCGATGGCGGTTTGTCCGGGAAATTCCCTGAAAGGCGCCCGGAGACGGGCCACCCTCCCTCCTTCCTGATCCACCGCCAGGAACAGGGGAATTTCATTGTGCCGCATGGAAGTTTTCTGTAAATTTTTGCACAGATTGGCCACTTGGACCGGGTCTTCAATATTCCTTGCAAAGAGGATCACCCCTCCAAGGCCCCAGTGCCGTATGAGGTCTTCAGTGCCGGAATCAAGGTGCGGGCCGGCAATGCCCACCATAAACAACCGGCCGATTCTTGTATTCAAACTATCCAGGTCAAGAGAGGGATTCACTTGCGACACTTCCTTTTTTGACATATTGTGAAGAGGTGTATAATGAGAATGAACCATTTGCAACGAAAAAAAGGTGCACCATGAAGGCCATGATTCTTGCCGCCGGCTTCGGTACCCGGCTCAAACCTCTCACGGAACACTGCCCGAAGGCCCTCATGCCCGTGGGCAATCGTCCCCTTCTGGACCGGAACATCGAATATCTCAAGTCTTCCGGGGTTGGGGAAATCGTCATCAACGCGCACCATCTCCCGGAACAGGTCCTCGAGCATGTAGGCGACGGGAGAAGCTTCGGGATTCCCATCCACGTGCAGGTTGAACCGAAAATCCTGGGGACCGGGGGAGGAATCCGAAATGTGTCTGATTTCTGGGATGAGGAACCGTTCATTGTCCTGAACGGGGACATCCTTACGAACATTGACCTGGGTACGGCCTACAAAGCCCATGTGGAATCAGGTGCGCTGGCCACCCTCGTGCTTCATTCCAGGGAGCCCTTCAACCAGATCCTTGTTGATCCGCAGGGGAATATACAGGACATCGCGGGAAAAAACCTCCCCGGAAGGGTTGCTTTCACCGGGATACATATCATTGATCCGGCTTTTCTCAAATACCTTCCAGCCGGGATTTTTCACAACATCGTGGATTCGTACCGGATGCTCATAGCATCGGGAGAGACCATTCTCGGGTATCTGTCTCGCGGTCACCGGTGGCATGATATCGGAACGATTTCATCCTACCTCGCGGTAAACAGGGATTCATTAAAGGGAAATCCGTTTCTCTTCGGAAGCAATTGCGAGGTCCATGAGAAGGTGCGGCTGTCAGACTGGGCAGTCATCGGTGAATCGTGCCGGGTCCACGACGGAGCCCTTGTTGAGCGATCAGTCCTTTGGGATCAGGTGACTGTTCATAGAGGAGTGCACGTGACTGACAGCGTTGTGACTTCTTTCCGGAATGTTCGTGAGGATATCATAGCAGGCGTGTTTTAACCCGCCTTTTCAACGATCAGAGCCCTGCCACACTGTCTGCCCATCCAATGGCATCCAAGTAATATTCGGGGACCTTTTCTTCTGCTATTCCAACCTTTGAGACGGCTTCTGAGAAAGATTCCCACTCTCCGGTTTCATAACTTTTCACAAGATCCAGGAAAGGTGTCAGAGGTCCCTCATGGTTGATCAAGGCCTTCTTTATAGGTTCGGAAAGCGGGAGTTTTTCCATGAGCTTTTCCATTTCCTGGTCTAGGATCGCGTCAAGCAGTGAAAAGAGTCCCAATGTAAAAAGCTCGGAGGTATCAACCGGGGATCTTGACCCTTTTCCCAGCATTTCACACATTCTGGCCCGTATGATTGAGCTCCTCAGCAATTCAACCGGTTTTTTGGAGGCCAGTTTTGCCATGATGATCAGGGAAATAAAGCTCCTTATGCCCTCCTGACCAAGGAGCACAATGGCCTGTTTAATGGATGAGATCTCCCGTAAACGCCTGAAGTACGCTGAATTTATGTAACGCAGCAATTTGTAGGAAATGGAAACATCGCGGATTATAATTTTCTCCAAATCCTCGAATTCCATATCCTCCTTGTTGGTCTCTACCATGAGCTGCAGCAGGTTGATTTTTGAGGGTGCCACGTCTCTGCTCTGCAGAATTTGTGGCTTGCTGAAAAAATAGCCTTGAAAATAGGAGAAACCCATGTCAAAGGCCTGCTGAAATACCTCGTGTGTTTCCACCTTTTCTGCCAAGAACTTGACGTGGTATGGGGACAGTTTCTCGACATACTCAGCAATCTCATCCATTGGGGTAATTAGAAAATCTATCTTGATAACCCTGGAGAGCTTGATGAGCGGTTCCAGGGCCTCTTCATAAATAAAGTCATCCAAGGCAATTTCATATCCCTTTTCTGCAATCTCGGAGCAGGCCTCAATAACCTCGAGATCAGGGACTACGTTTTCAAGAACTTCCACCGTGACGGTTTCCTTTGGAAACATCAGGGGATACTTCCTGACCAGGAGATCCTGGGTGAAGTTAATAAACGCCTTTTTCCCGGCAGACACCCGCTCCATCCCCATGGTGAAAAAGGTGTTTGAAAGGAGCTTTGAAGTGGCCGTATCCCCGTCAATACCCGGAAAAGCGTTTGTGATACCGCCCCTGAACAGGAGTTCATATCCGTAGATTTTCCGGTTTCGCTTAAAGATGGGTTGTCTGGCTACATAGACTTTCATTGAGGCTCCTGCGTTGAACCCGCGTCAACATATTTTCCTTGGCGCACACCGCTGATTGAATGTCTGCACAAATCAAGCCATACGAGGGAAGGGCTTTTTTTCTGTTTGTGTGGGGAAGAGAGTATGGTAAGAGGGGAAAGGTTTCCGTTCCTCTCAATCAGGAGCAACGCCAATGGATATGGCGCTACAAGACTTCGTATACCGTTTCCTTGAAACCCGTCGGCTCCACCTCGATGAGGCCCGCATGGAACAACTCCAAGGGGATGGTTCCAAACGTCTTTTCTGGCGCATACCCTGCGTGGAATCAAAAGAGCGCTTTATTGTTCTTTCAAACCCTCCAAACGATGCCTTCACCCGCAAGGAAAATATTGCCTCCGTTCAGATCGGAATTCATTTGAAATCCAAGGGAGTGCCGGTTCCTGTAATCTACGCATCTAATCTGGACAGAGGCTGGATCATCATGGAAGACCTGGGAAAGATGAGGCTCCAGGATGCTGTCACTGCCGGACAGGATCCACTTCCGCTGTATCAAGAGATCGTTGCTCTGCTGCTTCACCTGCAAGTAAAAGGCGCCGAAGAGTTTGACCCCCGCTGGTGCTGCCAGACACAGTACTATGACCATGCCGTCATGCGAATCTATGAATCAGACTATTTCCGAGATGCCTTCCTCGGGCTCTACCTGGGACTCAAGAAAGAATGGCCTGAACTGGAACCGGCCTTTGAACACGTTGCCGCCAGGCTTTCGCAATCACACCGCTATTTCTTTCTCTACCGAGACTTCCAGTCAAGAAACATCCTGGTTCAGAACGGCCGAATCGGCTTTGTTGACTGGCAGGGTGGCCGTCTCGGACCGCTGGGGTATGATCTTGCTTCCCTTCTCATCGATCCCTATGTCGCCCTGTCCTCCGAAACGCAACGTACCATTTTCCAGGCGTACGCAGATCTCTTGCGAAAGCATGACTCCGCCTTGGCGGATGAATTGCTACTGGACTATCCTTTTCTGGCCCTCCAGAGGAACCTCCAGATACTGGGGGCCTTTGCCACCTTAACAAAGGTCCACGGAAAGACCTATTTCGAGGAGTATATTCCTCCTGCCCTGCAGCGTCTCTCTGAACTCCTCAAAGAAATGACGGACGCGGAACTTTCTCCCTTGAAAAACCTGGTGACAGATCTCGGCCGCCATTTTTGGCTCGACAAGACACCCCTCACGGGATAAGATCCCGGGTAATCCCCGGAGACAAAGAAGGAAGGACGGAAACAGAAACAGAGAAAAATCTATGAAGCAAAGAAAACTTTTTGAACCGGGAACATTCGTTTCCACTTTCACGGGCCAGGCAGGGATCATCCTCTCACGGGAAGGGCTTCAGAAGGCAAAGGGAACTTATCGGGAAGGAAGACGTCCGGGCCACTATTTCGCCCCGGGATGCTGCCAGAATCCGGATTATGTGCTCCAGGTGCCGGTCCTTTTCGAAGATTCCACCTTTGATATTATGCGGGCCATGAATATCAGGAAAGGCGTTGATGTGCCTGCAGAAAAGCAGATCCAGTTGAAATCCCTGCTGGATGAACTCTCCGGGTGACGTGAAAAACTTGCGAAGTTGTGATATTCATAATTACGGTAACGTATTTTATTTGTGATTTGTTCACCACGGAGTCACGGAGAGCAAAGAGAACAGCCTTCCTTGTTTGTTCAGAAAACATTCTGAACAAACAAGGAAACAGCACGTTTTAACGCAGAGTTTCATAGGAACGGACCGGAAGAATTCAAAAGAGATGAATGAGTTGGCTCTGGATTCCGGAACAGTTCTGTTTTTGTCCGATCGGGCTCTCGCGATCGGACAAAATGAGGTAAACTCTGTGGCCTCTGTGACTGTGGCAGAGAATCTGTTTCGATATTGATCAGATGAACCGGAAGGCGTTGTGTTATTGTATTGAGGAATGACTGTGCTAAGGAGAGGCTCATGGAAGACTGCATCTTTTGCAAAATTGTCGCGGGTCAGATACCCTGCTTCAGGATCTATGAAGATGAAAAGGTCCTGTCCTTTCTGGACATCAACCCCATATCCGAAGGCCACGCTCTCGTAATTCCCAAGGCCCATGCCGAAAATCTGTGGGAAATTCCAGAACAAGACTTGGCAGCGGTACACATGGCCTCAAAAAAAATCATCCAGACCATGAAAGAGGTATTGAATCCTGAGGGGGTTGCATGCCTGCAATTGAACGGCAGGGGCGTGAATCAGGTAGTCATGCACTACCACCTTCACCTCATTCCACGCATCAAAGGAAGTGAACCGCTGCCGGTAAGCAGCTGGGAATTGAAACCGGGAGACCAGGATGCCATTGCCCGCCTGGCGCAAAAAATAGCGGCAAAACTTGGGTGAAAAAGGAAGCAACCGGGATATTCCGGGGGCCCCTTATTCAAGGAGTTCCACATTCCAGTAAAGATAATCTCTCCAGGATTGTGGTATTTCATGGACGCCGATGGTGATCCGAAGCGCGGGAACCCACTTGGGGCGGGAAGGCTTCCTGATGAGTCTCATGCCTGCCTCCCCGGGGGTGAGCCCCCCTTTTCGGCGATTGCATTCAACACAGCAGGTGACGATATTGCGCCATTCGGTTTTTCCACCCCGGGACCGGGGTAGGACATGGTCATAGGTGAGCTCTTCCGGGGAGGACGTTCGGCCACAATACTGACAGCGATACTTGTCCCTGGCATAGATATTCTGTCTGGAGAATTTGACCGGTGTCTTCGGCCGTTTCACCATTCTCAGGAGGCGCACAACCGCAGGGAGCTTGACCGTAAAACTGACCGAATGGATCTCCCGGCCGTATTCTTCAAGCACCTCGACCTTGCCAAGGAAAAGGAGCGTAATCGCCTTTTTCCAATCGACAATCTTCAGGGGCTCATACGTGATATTTAACATCAGAACATTTTCCATGGGAGCAAAATCCTGCTGCAAAGGGTACCAGGTATAAACAACCCGCGAACCGTCTATTTACGGTCTACGAAAACGATTTGCGAGCAATTTAACCTAAAACAATAATAATTGCAAGAAATAAAAATTTGGATCCGGAGGGCGGAAGCCCCAAATTCAGCAATGAAAGGAGATCAAGTCAAAATTATGAAGAACGATCTGGACACCCTGTGTATCAACACCATTCGAATGCTTTGCGTGGACGCGGTTCAGCAGGCCAATTCCGGTCACCCGGGAATGCCCATGGGCGCCGCTGCCATGGCGTATACCCTGTGGACACGATTCCTGCGTCACAACCCCCGGAATCCAAGCTGGCCGAACCGGGATCGCTTTGTCTTGTCCGCCGGGCACGGCTCCATGCTGCTTTACAGTCTCCTTCACCTTGCCGGGTATGATCTCCCCTTGGACGAACTCAAGAATTTTCGTCAATGGGGCAGCAGGACCCCCGGCCACCCGGAATATGGGCGCACGCCGGGTGTGGAGACGACCACCGGTCCACTTGGACAGGGCTTCTCAAACGGGGTCGGCATAGCCGTTGCCGAACGGTTCCTGGCAGCCCGCTTCAACAAACCGGGGTTTACGATCGTTGATCATCACACATACGGGATCGTCAGTGACGGAGACCTCATGGAGGGCATCTCTCACGAGGCAGCATCGCTGGCCGGACATTTGGGCCTGGGAAAGCTTATCTATCTCTACGATGACAATCATATCTCCATCGAAGGAAGCACGGATATCGCCTTTACAGAGGACCGCATGAAGCGATTTGAGGCCTATAAGTGGCATGTCCAGCAAATAGAGGACGGCAACGATCTTGTTGCAATTGCAGGTGCCATTGAGAAGGCACAGAAAGAGACCGACAAGCCTTCCATCATTGCCGTTCGCACCCATATTGGATTCGGCAGCCCCAACAAACAGGATACCCCCAGCGCTCATGGCGAGCCCCTCGGCCCGGAAGAAGTTTTCCGCACCAAAGAGAACCTGGGATGGCCTTCTGATTCATCCTTCTTGATCCCGGAGAAAGCCTCCACCCATTTCCTGCAGGCACAGGTACGGGGAAACACAATGGAACAAGAGTGGAATGAAACCTTTCACGCCTACTCCCAGTCTTTTCCTGATCTGGCTGACACCTGGCATCGTTGGATGAGCCAAGAACTCCCGCAAGACCTGGAAAAATATTTCCCCTCTTTTCCCCCGGACCCGAAAGGGATTGCTACACGAGCAGCGTCAGGGAAGGTGCTCAATGCACTCGCCCCCCATATCCCGAATCTGGTAGGGGGTTCGGCCGACCTTGCCCCTTCCAACAAGACCCTCATCAGCAATGAGTCAGACTTCCACGCGGGGACATATGAGGGAAGAAATATCCATTTCGGGGTGCGGGAGCATGGTATGGGTTCCATCATGAACGGCATGGCACTGCACGGCGGCCTTATCCCGTATGGCGGAACTTTCCTCATTTTTTCCGACTACATGAAACCAGCCATACGGCTGGCCGCTATGATGGGCCTGCAAATCATCTATGTCTTCACCCATGACAGCATAGGTCTGGGGGAGGATGGGCCCACCCATCAGCCCATTGAGCAACTGGCAAGCCTGCGGTCCATCCCAAATCTCATTGTTCTGCGCCCGGCAGATGCCAATGAGGTAACTCAAGTCTGGCGCATCGCGCTCCAGAGAAAAAACGGCCCTTCCGCCCTCGCCCTCACGAGGCAGAGCCTTCCCACCTTAGACCGTTCAGCCCTTGGGCCGGCAGAGTCTGTAGCAAAAGGTGGGTACATACTGAAAGATACGGATGACGGACGCCCGGAAATCATTCTCATGGCATCCGGCTCAGAGGTCCCCATTACCCTGGAAGCGGCCCGGGAACTGGAAAAGCAGAAAATCAAAGCCAGGGTAGTCAACATGGTGTCGTGGGAGTTGTTTGATGAACAACCGATCGATTACAGGGAATCAGTCCTGCCCGAAAAGGTCAGCGCCCGGGTGTCTCTCGAGGCAGGATGCACCCAAGGATGGCAGAAATATACAGGTGCAGGAGGGGTTGTTCTGGGGATTGATCACTTCGGAGCCTCCGCGCCCTTTCAGAAGCTTTATGAGGAATTCGGAATCACGGCAAAAAATATGGTGAAAACAGGCCTTCAACTCCTTGAACGCAAGCGAAGGTAGTGGTTCATGTTGGTTTGCTCAGAGGCTGGTAGACTGTTCAGGGCCGCCCAGCCTTCAACCGATCCATTTTCAGCCTAAATGCCCATAGTCTGTTTACCTGGGTAGTTACAAAAAGAGAGTGGCGCAGCTTCAGGGTCCGAGGCTGCATCACGTCGAAAAATCCTCCATTCTATGCCTTTCTTCCGGAGTTCTTCCTTCCGAAGAGAACGTATCCACATCCGATTGCCACGAGAATTTCCCATATCCAAACCGCGATCCATGAATGTGTGAGATTCCAGAGAGCCCCTCCAATCACAAACCCCGGGACCATCACGACAATAAGTATACCGAGTTTCCTGGGCAGATCCATTTCGAGTTCCTCCGTTTCGGTCCTTTTTCTATTCATGAAGAGAGATCTTGCTCCTCATCTTTACGGGCCGGATTATATGCAAGAAAAACCTTTCCGGTCAAGACTTTAAAGAAGTAGGCAGATACTCCGGCTTTACATTGTGTAACGCATGAAAAATATTCCCTTTTATCTTTCTGTTCGAATGATAGAACTGGGCCAGCATTTGTTTGATATCTTCCCGCCGCGACCTGCCTGCCGTGGGGCACCCAAGGCGGATCTCCGGCCAATTCATGGACCGTGCGAACCGGTGGATGGTCTGTTCATCAAGCAGATACAGAGGCCGTATAACGGTTAAGGTGTTATCAAAAAACGGCTGGACCGGTAACATGGTACTGAGAGAGGCACCGTAAAACACATTCAGGAAAAAAGTCTCGATGAGGTCGTCCTTATGATGGCCGAATGCCAGGACTCTGCACCCGAGGTCCCTTGCGGCCTCGAACAGTGCTTTCCGTCGCAGCCGCGAGCAGAGAAAGCAAGGATTTTCACGATTTTCAGGGCTGTGCGCCATGGGTCCAATCCGGGTCCGGATTATCCGGTAGTCAAACCCTTCCCCTTCCAGGAAATTCTCGACTTTATCTGTTCCGTCCCCTCCAAAGCCCGGATCAACATGGATTGCTGTTATGCGGTAGTTGATAGGGATCCGCCTGATCCGATCCCTGAGGAGCCACAGCAGGCTCAAGCTATCGCCCCCTCCTGAAACGGCCACAAGGACATGATCACCATCTCGAATCATCTGGTGGCGATGGATCGCCTTCCCCATCAGCCGTTTCATTTCCTTTGCCGCATAACTCATAGAAACAACTTCCTTAGTGCACCGTTTCGCAATTACACCAACACATTGAGTCCCTGCAGGCAGGGAACCGGCATATTCCCTCTGCTACGCTCGCTTCGCCGTCCATGGCTCCGCTCACTGCGGATGTCGACCCTTTCCCGCCCATGGCGGGACTCCAGGGCCGACATGACGCCGCTCCGGGAACATCCCGTTCCCCTGCCTTCCCGGAAGCCGCATTTTTGGTAGCATTGAAATACGTTAGCGTATTTACGAATCAATGGACTTAGCTTCCAGCCTCCGTTACTCGCGTTCAGCTTTTTACTCATACCCTATCACCCATAGTGCCGCTCGCCGAAAATCCTTGTTCCGATCCTGACCAGGTTTGCCCCTTCCTCCAGGGCCACCTTGTAAGAATTGGACATGCCCATGGAAAGATACTTCATCTCCACGCCGGGGATCTTCAGGTCGGCTATCTCTTGAAACAGCTTCCTGGTAATCTGGAAATACGGTCGGGCATCCTCGGGGTCCCCGGTAAACGGCCCCATGGTCATGAGTCCCTGCACCCGAACTTGCTCCAATGTGGCGATTTCCCGCAGCAAGGAAGCCGCACGCGAGGGAAACACCCCTGCTTTCTGCTCTTCTTCGCCACTGTTTATCTCGATGAGGATCGGCATGGTCCTGTCCAGCTTGAGGCACATTTTATCAATTTCCCTGGCAAGTTTCATGGAATCTACGGTCTCGATCATATCAAAAATCGGGACGGCCTTTTTCACCTTGTTTCGCTGCAGATGCCCGATCAGGTGCCATTTGACACGATGTCCGATGACCGCAAAGGCAGCCTCGGCTTCCTGGACATAATTTTCACCGATGACCTCCAGTCCGGCGTCTACAGCCTCCACGATTTCTTCCGGCGTCCTGGTCTTTGCCGCACCCACCAACCGAACACCGGACGGAAGTTCCTGCAGGATTCTCTTCACATTCTCGCCAATCATTGTGCGCCCCCTTTTCGTTTTTTCCATTCATACAGGACTTCCCCAATCCTGTAAACCCGGTTTTCTCACCGATCTTCGTCGCGAGACGGTGGAGAGGCCCATGAATGCAAGGCGCGTGCAGGAAAATGGCCGCAGGTGTACTGTCAAAGTACGTCGAGGTCATTTTTCAAGCGCAACGCAGCAGGCATGGGGCTATCCGCCGTCACAGTCCCGCGCATCGCGGGATGATAAATCCGGGTAAGGGGCCTGCCTGGCACATCTCCCATTTCCTGCTGGACTTCCCGCCCTCGAATGGATTAACATTCATTATTCGCCATACGGAAAAAGACATTATCTCACGCCCGTCGCAGCGAAGCGAAGACCCCGCTATCGGGGTTCGCTTCGCTCACTTGAGACACTGAGCTGTCAGAGAGAAACAACTTGCTTTTGGTTTTTGAAACTCTGTGAGCGTTGCGGGCTGTGTGTGAGATATTTTATTAAGATCAAACGAGCCTTGGTAAAGCCTCTCATTTCAATTAGTTGCTTTCGAGCTGGTATAAATGAGGAACTGAGAATGGAGGGACGCACATGACAAGAGAAGATCGAGGACATTACGGGAAAAAACACGCTCCTGACAAAAAGATAGACCCGGCCGTTGCTGATGCCGTCAAAAACCGCGCTGTGGAGGGGAAAATGGCCTGTGCGGTAGCATTCAGCATTGCCGCAGACCTCGGAGTCGCCCCTGAGGAAGTGGGTTTCACCATTGATATACTTGAAATCAGGCTGATCAAATGCCAATTGGGCCTATTCGGGTACACTCCCCAGAAAAGCATTGTCAAACCGGCTCAAAGCGTCCCTGAAGAGATGGAGGAATCCATTCGATCCAGTCTGATCAATGGGAAACTGCCGTGCGCTGCTGCATGGGATATCGCGACAGAGATGGGTATCGGTAAAATGGCTGTCTCATCTGCGTGTGAAACACTGGGAGTCAAGATCAGGCCTTGCCAGCTCGGTGCCTTCTGATCCGGGCATTCTCCGGCCGGGACAGGAAGTTACAAAAAAAAGGCCCCCATCCTTATTTGAAACCGCACGAGCCGGTCAGAAAAGATGGGGGCCTGGAAAAATGGTGGGAAATACCTAGCAGCTGCAGCCACTCCCGCAACCGCTTCCCATACTCATATTGGATGTAATGGAAAATCCTGATCCCATTGCTGAACTTACATAATCAACCTTAATGGGTTTCACCTGATTCAACAGATTCTTTTCTACGACATATTTGATCTCGTCATGATCAAAGACTTCATCTTCATCTCTCAGCTCATCCAGAGCCATGCCCAGAGAGGGCCCGGATCAGCCACCCTGTGACAGCACAATCCTTATGGGCGGGATCTCTTCACGATCCTTCAGAAATTCCTTTACCATTTCGTTTGCCTTCGGTGTTACTTCAAACATTCTATTCCTCCTTTTTAGCTCTTCTCGTCAATGTGTACTCGCTTCTTCATAACAAATACTGTAGGTCTAAGATAGGTACTCAATCTGCTTTTGTCAAATTCTTATCGTCAGGACCGGCTAAAAAAGACCATCAAAATGGTTCTTCTGCAAGTCTCTGTCTCAGCCAAATAAGTACCTTCTCGAATTCCTCCCGGAGCTCCGACATGGCCTTTCCCCGATGGCTCACCCTGTTTTTTTCATCTACTGAAAGTCTCGCAAATGTTTTGCCAAAAGGGGGATAATAGAAAACCGGGTCATACCCGAATCCATTGCTTCCTTGCATTTCTTCCGTAATGCTGCCTTCACAAATACCTTCATAGAGAAGGGCGGGCCCCCTTGGGACTGCAATGGCAAGAACACACACGAACCTCGCACTTCGATCCACCACTCCCTTGAGAGCGTCCAAAAGTTTCAGGTTCCTTTCATCGTCACTGGCCTTTTCTCCCGCGTACCGTGCTGACTTGACTCCAGGAGCTCCGCCAAGGGCTGCCACCTCGAGACCCGAGTCATCCGCGATGGCTGGAAGGCCCAGTATCCTGGCGGTGTGACGTGCCTTCATGACTGCGTTGTCCTCAAAAGTCTCGCCTTCTTCAACCACGGGAGGAATGGGGCCGAAATCTTCCAGACTCTTGATCTGCACGGGAAAAGTACCAAGGAGGCGCTTGAATTCCCTGATTTTTCCCATGTTTCTTGTGGCCAGCACAATGGGCCGGTCAACATTCATGGAACTCCCCTTTTCCACAGTCATTCATGATCTCCCGAGAATCTCCACCCATCTCATCCTGTACCGCCTCACCGCTTTCATGGAAAATCATTCAGGACCCGCCGGACACGCCAGCCAGAGGCCGCATAAATGATAAAAGACATCTGAGAGATACACTATCCCCAGTATTTGACTATCTACCACTACAGGCACACGGCGGACCTTCTTTTTAACCATGGTGTCCAAAAGAACCATCATATCACTGTCTGGGGCAACAGTGACAACCGGGCTGCTCATCACTTGTTCAACTTTCAGATCTTTAAAGTGATCAAGGTAAGGCTCCAGCTCACCATGCTCGAGCTTGAAACTTTCAAGCTCATAATTCATGAAAGGGGGGCGAAGATGGTAGATAATATCAAACATGGAAATCATGCCCACGAGAAGCCCGTTTTCATCGGTCACCATCAATCCGAAAGGTTTGTAGCCGGTCTTTCTCGCACTTCCCTCAAAAATCAGTCGTGCTGCATCTCTCACCGGGGTATCTGGATGGGTCGTTAAAAAATCCTTTTCCATGATTTCCTTGGCCGTTAGATCCATATACTGAACTCCTTTCGTCGCTGATCAAGTTATCTTTTTATAGTAGATAAAAATAATACCTGTGTCAAACGAACATCTGCTGACACCTCCTGACTGAATCCCGTCCAAAAAAAGCCTCCCCGGAGACTTGGAATCGAAGAAAAAAGAGCATAGCCTGGTACATTCAAAATTCTCTCTTTCCTCAAAGTACGCTTAGTCCATTGATTCGTAAATACGCTAACGTATTTCAACGCTACCAAGAATGCTG
>CAZJRD010000013.1:0-60667 GCA_964548365.1 uncultured Desulfobacteraceae bacterium
GGATCCTGCGGGCGCAGGAATTGCGGTCGCTCATGGACATGTTTTATACTCCCAAAAAGAATGCTTGAGGCGATGTTGAAACAAGTTTCTCGTACTGGAGATCCGGAAACAGGAATGGAATAGAATTCCTTTACAGAAATCTTTTAACACAAAACACGGGGGTGAGAACGATGGCAGAACTCAGCGAACTGGACAAAGTATTTCATATTATTATGAAGCGGATGGTGGAGACAGGACAGGCTCCCCATTACACGGAGATTGCGAAAGAACTGGGCGTGTCCATGGAGGAGGGGAGGCAAGCACTTCATAGGCTCTTTTCTGCAAGGATCCATGGGTGGCTCTATCCAAATACTGATTTCATAACCTCGTTTGCACCCTTTAATAACCTCCCAACCCAGTTCCGCGTCACCGTTGACGGGGAACAAAAATGGTGTGCACAGTGAGCATTTGAATCGCTGGCGGTCAGCTGGCTTTTCCCGGGGAAAGTCGTTCACATTGATACCCCGTGCCTGGATTGTGGTGAGCCGATACACATTGAGATGCGTGATGGGGGACTCCTCGTCGGCGAGCCCGAAGGGGTGATCGGGTATGTGGCGGTACCTTTCGCAAAGTGGGGCCAGGATGTGGCCTATGCCTGAAGTACCATGACATTCTTCCGGTCGGAAGATCACCTTGAAAACTGGGCACAATACAACCCTTCAACAGCAGATGGGATCTTACCCCTTTCTGATCTGGCCAGCCTGTTTTCGTGCAACCTGTTCCGCAGGCGAATGGATACCGATTATATGTCCCATTTTCGTGAATATGGGCCGGAATTTATGGAAGTCCTGCAGGAAATAGGAAAGACCGGCCCTTTTTGGGCAATCCCACGGAAGAAAGGATAGCGCCGAAATGGTTGCATACGGATGGAATGATGACCGCTGATGATTGGGGGCCAGATTCTGCTCTCGCCATAGGCACTGACGGGGTTGAAATATGAGCAGAAAACTGGCTTCCATAGACCTCGGGACCCATACGGCAAGGCTACTGATAGCAGAATGGGATGAGGCTTCCCAACGCATCGTTCCTGTTACGAGATACCGCACCTATGTCCACCTGGGCGATGCTTTTCAGAACACGAGCGGCGGCGGATTTTTATCGATGGACGCGGCAGTTCGTGTTGTGGACACATTGCATGAATTTGAGCGCCGTCTTCATGAATACGGGGTGGAAACAACCATCGCTGTTGTCACCGGAGTTATCCGGCAGGCCCGAAACAGGGATGATTTTCTCCGGGTTTTGAGGGAGGAAACAGGGATTGATGCCAAGGTTGTCAGCGGTGAAGAAGAAGCACGGCTCACTGCTAACGCTGTTCACCATGCGGCTGATAGGGGAAACAAGCCCCATCTTGTGGTGGACCTGGGGGGAGGTAGTACCGAGTTCGTGCTTGTGCAGAACGATCAATGGTGGGTCAAGTCCATAGCCATAGGGGCATCGGTTCTCACCGAAAACTATCTGAAAAGAGATCCTCCGGGAGAGCAGGCTGTCAGCTCCCTGCGCAAGTTCGTCACAAGAAGCCTTATGAATGGACTTGACCGGACACCCTTTTCGAGGGTATTTTCAATGGTGGGGACGGGCGGAACCATTGTAACCCTCGGGGCACTGCTGCACGGGATTCCCATGAAGAAGCTGGACCCGGATTGCGTCAACGGGTTGCAGGTTACGAGAGAATCCATCCAGGCGCTCTTCGAGGAAATGATTACCTTGAAACGGGAAGAAAGGGTGAACAGGTATGGGTTGGATGTCTGCAGAGCTCATGTGTTTCCGGCGGGTGTTCTCCTGGCCACTGAAATAATGAATCTTTTTTCCTTGGATCAACTGACCGTCTGCTTTTCAGATCTTCTTGAAGGGCTGATATGGAAACAGGTGGAGGACAATGAATATACATAATAAGGACGTTCAATTTGGCTTTACATTCGATGACCTGTTGCTGATGCCGGCGCGTTCATCGGTACTGCCGGGTGAAGTCAGGGTAAAGACCAGGCTTTCCCGAAATATTACGTTGAATATTCCCATTGTGAGCGCAGCCATGGACACCGTGACCGAGTCAGATACGGCTATTACCATGGCGCGGCAGGGAGGGATCGGTTTTATCCACAAGAACATGCCCATTGAGCGTCAGGCCCTTGAGGTTGAAAAGGTCAAGAAATCAGAAAGTGGAATGATCGTTGATCCTATTACGGTGGAGCCGGAACAGAAGATTTATGAAGTCCTTGAAATCATGAAAAAGTATCGGATTTCCGGGGTGCCGGTGGTGAAATCGGGCAATCTCCTGGGAATCATAACAAATCGGGATCTGCGGTTTGAGACCAACCTTGATCAGAAAGTGGAAGCGGTGATGACCAAGGAAAACCTGGCCACGGCAAAGATAGGAATCACCCTTGAGGAGTCAAAGGCGATCCTGCACCAAAGACGCATTGAAAAATTACTGGTTGTTGACGATAAGGGCAAACTGCAAGGCCTCATCACCATCAAGGATATTGAGAAGATAAAGAAATATCCGGATTCCTGTAAAGATGGTCTGGGAAGACTTCGGGTAGGTGCCGCGGTGGGAATCGGTCCGGATACCATGGAAAGGCTAGAAGGCCTGATGTCGGCGGATGTGGATGTCATCGTGATCGATACCGCCCACGGACACTCGGAAAAAGTGCTGGAAACGGCCAAAAGTGTCAAGAAGAGATTCCCGGACCTTGAACTGATCGCGGGGAATGTGGCCACTGCTGAAGGCACCCGGTCACTTATAGATGCCGGGGTGGACGCGGTGAAAATCGGCGTGGGCCCGGGTTCCATCTGCACAACGCGCGTGGTAGCCGGGGTAGGGGTCCCGCAGATGAGTGCCATCATGCAGTGTGCCGCTGTGGCGGGGGAGGCGGACGTTCCGGTTATTGCAGACGGAGGGATCAAGTATTCCGGGGACGTGACAAAGGCCCTGGCAGGGGGGGCTGACTCGGTCATGATCGGGAGCCTTTTTGCCGGAACTGAAGAGAGCCCCGGTGAGACGATCCTGTTCCAGGGCAGGACCTACAAGGTGTATCGTGGAATGGGTTCCTTGGAGGCCATGAAAGAGGGGAGCAAGGACCGGTATTTTCAGGAAGACAGGGAGCTTGAGAAAAAGCTGGTTCCCGAAGGAATAGTCGGCCGCGTACCATACCGGGGTCTGCTTGCTGATACGGTATACCAGCTCGTGGGAGGCCTGCGGGCCGGCATGGGGTACCTGGGATGCGAAGACATTAGTGCGCTCCAGACCAGGGCGAAATTCATGCAGATTTCTCCAGCAGGGCTCAGGGAAAGCCATGTCCATGATGTCATCATTATCAAGGAAGCCCCCAATTATAGGGTTGAATAAATATCCGGCCTCTGCGGCCTATGGGAAAGAGGATACATGACCAGCAAACTTTACAAGCAGAAAATATTGATCCTTGATTTTGGATCCCAGTACACCCAGCTCATTGCGAGGAGAGTGCGTGAGGCCCAGGTTTACTGCGAAATTCACCCCTTTCACATGGGAACGGAAAAGATCAAGGCCTTTGCCCCAAAGGGGATCATCCTCTCCGGTGGGCCCGCGAGCATTTTTGACCCGGATGCACCCCTGGCAGAAAAAGAAATCCTGGAACTGGGTACCCCGGTGCTGGGTATTTGTTACGGGATGCAGTTTCTGACCCATGTGCTGCGCGGAATAGTGGCAAAGGCGCTAGACCGGGAATATGGCAATGCACAGATCAGCATCCTTGATCACCAGGATATCTTCCACGGGGTGGGAATCGAAGGGGATGAAACCGTGTGGATGAGTCACGGTGATCGTATTGAGAAAATGCCGGAAGGTTTTGAGGTCCTGGCTTCCAGCAAGAACAGCCCGATAGCCGCCATGGCAGACAAGGGGAGAAGACTCTTTGGCGTGCAATTCCATCCCGAGGTTGCTCATACCCCGAGCGGAATAAAAATTGTTAAGAATTTTCTGTTTCGCGTCTGTGGATGCGAGCCGTCCTGGACCATGTCATCGTTTGTCAGGCGAACCGTGAAGAGCCTCCGGGAGACCGTGGGAAATGACCGGGTTATCTGTGGGCTTTCCGGTGGAGTTGATTCCTCGGTAACGGCGGTGATGCTGTACAAGGCAATCGGAGAACAACTCTCATGCATATTCGTGGACAACGGACTCCTGCGGCGGGGGGAAGCCGACGAGGTTGTCGATCTTTTCAAAGATCATTACGGAATGGATTTTCACCTGATGGATGCATCGGAATACTTTCTGGAAAAGCTGAAAGGGGTTGTTGACCCAGAGGAAAAAAGGAAGATCATCGGTCATGAATTTATCGCTGTTTTTGAGAAAAAGGCCAAGGAACTTGGGGAAGCAAGATATCTCGCCCAAGGGACCCTTTATCCTGACGTGATAGAAAGCGTCTCCTTTAAAGGACCTTCCGCGACCATTAAAAGTCACCATAACGTGGGCGGTCTTCCAGAAACGATGAAACTGGAATTGATAGAGCCCCTGCGAGAACTGTTCAAAGATGAAGTGCGGCAGGTAGGTGTCGAATTGGAACTGCCGCGGGAGCTGGTGATGCGGCAACCCTTTCCAGGCCCCGGGCTTGCGGTGAGAATCTTAGGAGAAATTACCCCGGATAGGCTTGAAATACTGCGCTCTGCCGATGTTATTGTTCAAGATGAAATCCGCCGAGCGGGCTTCTATGAGAAGGTCTGGCAATCCTTCGCGGTTCTCTTGCCCATCAGGACCGTGGGCGTCATGGGCGATGAGCGGACATACGAGAACGTGGTTGCGGTGAGGGTGGTGGACAGCCTGGATGCCATGACCGCCGATTGGTCACGCATCCCCTACGAAGTCATGGCCAGAATTTCGAACCGGATCATTAACAGTGTCAAGGGGGTAAACAGGGTCGTCTATGATATCTCTTCAAAGCCCCCCAGTACCATTGAATGGGAGTGATGCTGAGTGGTAATGTTATATGGGACGTGGTTATGAAAAGCGTACCTATCGCGGCAGGATTCGCACGCAGGGGCTGCATGCATTCAGCGTGTGTGTTAAGGAAACCGATCTGTGGGTAAGCGCCGGTCAGGACCTTGAAAAGCAGGCACGGGATCTGGTTTTTCAGTGCCGCTATGAAATCGAAAGCTACATACGAACCCACCCCCTTTTCAAAACAGCTCTCCAGCCCCTTCCCCCCGATCCTTATGCCCCCCCTGTCGTGAAGGAGATGCTTGAAACTACAGCGCGGGTAGGGGTGGGTCCCATGGCGGCAGTGGCAGGGGCAATTGCAGAATACGTTGGCACGGGACTCATGGAATATTCGAAAGAAGTCATCGTTGAAAACGGGGGAGACATCTACCTGCAGGCGGATCGCCCTCTCACGGTATCTATCTTTGCCGGGGACTCCCCCTTGAGCGAGCGCGTCGGCCTGGGCATATCAGAGAATCAGATGCCGCTCGGGGTATGTACCTCTTCAGGAAGAATCGGACATTCCTTGAGCCTGGGCGTTTCCCACGCGGTAACCATCATTGCGGGATCGGCCACTCTGGCCGACAGCGCTGCAACAGCCCTGGCGAACACTATCCTGGACAGGAAGGACCTTGAGGCGGCTGCTGCCGCCGCTCGCGATATTACCGGCATTATGGGTGGTGTGGCCATTCTTAGGGATACCATGGTCTCATGGGGTGACGTAGCGTTGGTAAGCCTGTGAAAGCGAGAAAAACAGTGAGTAGAAAACCTACCTACGAGGAACTCGAACGCCGTGTGCGCGAATTGGAAGGGCAACTCGCCGAACGAAAAAATGTGGAAGAGGCCCTCCTTCGCACCAGGAGAAGACTCAATACGGTATTTGATTTTGTCGCCTATCCCCTTGTAGTACTCAGTCTTGATCAGAAAGTCCGCTACCTCAACTCTGGATTCACACACCTTTTTGGCTGGACCCCGGAGGAAATGGAAGGGAAAAAGATCCCCTTTGTGCCCCGGGAGCTGATGCAGGAAGCAAAGGAAGATATCAGAAGAGTCATAGAGGAGAAGACACAACTACGCCGGGAATCGAAGCGAATTACCCGGGCGGGACGTGTCCTTGATGTGGTAATGCGGATAGCATACTACCATGAATCAGAGTACGAACAGGCTGGCCTCCTGCTGATTTTCAGGGATGTTACCGAACAAAAACGAATTGCAAAGATCAATGAGACCATATTGCGGATCAGCACTGCACTCCCTGAACACCGCGACCTGGAAGAACTGCTCGATTATATTGACAATGAAGTCAAGCAAAACCTTGAGACCGAGGGGTCTGTAGCTATTTTGCTGGATGAAGAAAAACAGGAAGCTTTTGTGTTTGGGGCGGCGTATGATGATCGCGCCACCCAGAAGCGGGTGAAAGAGATTCGTTTCAGGATGGATGAGCTGGTTGCTGGGGACGTCATACGGACGGGAAAGCCGATCATTGTTTCTGATACTTCGAAGAATGCCGCGCTCCACCGGGAAAGAGATAGAAAGCTAGGCTACAAGACGCGGAACCTGGCCCTGGTGCCCCTTCGTGCCAGCGACCGAATTACCGGTGTCCTGTGCGCGCTGAACAAGAAGGAGGGATCGTTCGACCAAACGGATATCGAACTCCTGAGCACCATAGCCGGTACCGTGACCTTGTCGGTGGAAAATGCAAGAGTCAACGACGAGCTCAAGAGGGCCTACGAAGAAGTGAGGGGTCTCAACCGGGCAAAAGATAAAGTCATTCATCACCTTTCCCACGAGCTGAAGACCCCGGTCTCAATCCTTGGGGGTTCTTTGAAAATTCTGGAGCGGACATTGACAGGCCTGCCTCAAAACACGTGGGAGCAGAACATTGAAAGGATGAAAAGAAACCTGGATCGGATTATAGAAATCCAATACGAGGTGAGTGATATCATGCAGGACCGGCATTACCGGGCGCGTGATCTCCTCAACGTGTTGTTGGAAGAATGCAAGGACGAACTGGCGGTGCTGGTGGAAGAGGAGTCTCATAACGGGAAGCTTACCGAACGCATCAGAAAGAGAATTGATGAATTATTCGGGGAAAATCAGAGAGAGGCAGAGGAAATCCATCTCCACGAGTTTGTGAAAAACCGCCTCGAGACATTGCGCCCCTCCTTTTCCCGGCGCAAAGTAAGCATAGTGGAGGAGTTTGAAAAAGCGCCTCCGGTATTGATGCCTTCGGATACATTGCAAAAGGTTGTTGACGGCCTTATCAGGAACGCTATAGAAAACACCCCTGATGAAGGAAAAGTAGAACTGTTTGTTCGACAAAAAGGAAAAGGAGCCCTGATTGTGGTTCATGACTATGGAGTGGGGATTGTAAAAGAGGCCCAGCGTCGTATTTTTGAAGGCTTTTTTTCGACCCAGCAGACCTCCGACTACCGGACCGGGAAACCGTTTGAATTTAACGCGGGAGGCAACGGCGCTGACCTCCTGCGCATGAAGATCTTCTCCGAACGATTCGATTTTACCATAAACATGGAATCGTCACGCTGTAGATTCATCCCCGGTGTAGAAGATCACTGCCCCGGAAAGATCAGCGACTGCAGGTTTTGCGCAAGCAGGGATGATTGCCTTGCATCGGGGGGTACTAGCTTTACCCTCTATTTCCCGCCGCAGCAAGCGAAAGAAAGCATAGACGTTTTGGCAGTAGATGGATAGACTGAAGGCTTGAGGGAGCCAGAATCAAAATTGGACGTTTTGAATCTGGCTCAATGGGTCTTGATTGACAGATTAACCAGCAACTGGTCCAGGAAATCCCTCAACTTCTGGAAAAACGCTGATCGCACTCGAACCCGCAGAAAAAGGTCACCCGGTACTCCACCACCCGTTCCTTCAGCCCCGAGGCCTTTAAGGCGGATACGCTGGCCTGGCCTTATCCCGGGTGGAACGCTGACGAGCAGTTCTTTGTTTTCACTCCTGTTGACGTACCTGAGCATTCCGCCCCGCTGTGCAAGTCCCGGCGATATTGTGATGATGTCATGGAGATCTCTTCCCCTTTCAGGGATTTCTATGCCCCATTTTTTCTTGAGGCCGTATTTGACAGCCCTGCCCAGAAGGCCGTGAAGTGCTGAACGTTTTCGGTGCCCCGGCTCCTTTCCTGATGCTGAGACGAAGATCCGTCCAAAAGATCCAGGCCTTTGAAATTCAAAGGAGCGGTACCCGGACCCATACGTCTCGCGGAAAATGTCATCGAACCCCCTGAACCCGAAGGCCCTGCTGAGCTGGTCGAGGATTTCCTGGATGTCGGATCCCCTGAATATGTCCTGTTCAGAATAGGCGTTTCTGAAATGATCGTAAGCCGAAGAACCATAGGTGTTGCAGAGGCCATCATATTGCTTCCGCTTTTCAGGGTCGGAGAGAACAGCGTATGCCTCGTTTATTTCCTTCATCCTAGTGGTGGCAGCGGGATCATCGCGATTCCGGTCAGGGTGGTATTGCAGGGCCAGCTTTCGGTAGGCCTCCCTGATGTCATCCCGTCCCGCTTCCTTCTGAACGTTGAGTATTTCGTAAAAATCTCTTTGCGTCATATTGTTTCCTCGTTTTCATACCGTAAAAAGGGATGAAGCATCCCTTCGTCAGAACAATATAAGACTCTATCAGGAAATTCCAAGTCCTTTTTACAAGAAGGGGCCTTTTGTTTCAGAAAAGAAGAGAAAGCCCAAGTGATTACCCCGCTGGTAATTTTGCCGTTATCCAATCCTCAAATCTGACCCGACCCGGAACATAGCCAATTTTTTATGCAATTGATAACATAGATTTTGGTATACTTGACTTTTGCAGGACAAAAGGATTATGCAAGAATCATAGCCCTCAAGAAGCGCTTACAAAAAGATTGTAAAATGTCTTAGCATCCGTTCAGCACAACAAAAAACACATCCTTCTTTGCGATGAAAGGCGACCCGATCTTGTCAAGAGGTACATGGACACTGTGTCTTGTCTCCGGGATGTTCAGAGTCGAGTGAATTGCAGTGTCATATTCTGGCAAGAACTCGTGGCCGCGTGTGGCGCGTCGTTGCGTGAATGGATCGAAGAGAAATTCGGAAAGTGACAACAAGGCGCTTCACTGGCGGTGATGGAGCGTAGCGGAATCACCGCCAGTGAGCTTCAGCGTTCGCCTTCAGATGAAAATAGCGAAAATACCAAAATCAATGCAGGAAACATAATGAGTAGATTTTTTGAAAGCCTGAAAACCGCCTTGGGGCAATCTATCGGGGATGAAAATTCCAAAAAAGCAATTGGCGCCAGGCTGTCACCGTTGACCCTTGCGGCCTTGGGGGTTGTTTACGGAGACATCGGGACGAGTCCGCTTTATGCCATCCGTGAATGCTTTCATGGAGAGTACGGGATCGCCGTAACCCATGAAAATGTTTGGGGCGTTCTTTCTTTGATTTTTTGGGCGCTTATTATGATCGTGACCGTAAAGTATCTGACTTTTGTCCTCAGGGCCGATAACCATGGTGAAGGTGGGGTTATTGCTTTGACGGCGCTGCTGAAGCCTGTAAATCCTAAAAAAACAGGGCGCCGGTTCGGCCTGGCGCTGCTTGGCCTGTTTGGCGCTTGCCTGTTGTATGGGGACGGCATGATAACCCCCGCCATATCGGTTCTCAGCGCCGTTGAAGGTATTCGAATCATTACCCCGGTGTTTAAACCGTATGTGATTCCCGTTACCATTGTAATCCTCGGAGGGTTGTTTTTTCTGCAACGGCGGGGGACGGCGAAGGTGGGAAGCCTTTTTGGCCCTGTCATCTTGGCATGGTTTTTAATCCTTGCCGCTCTTGGAACAACCCAGATAGTGCTTAATCCCGAAATACTGGTGGCTGTTTTTCCGTGGCACGGCATCAGGTTTCTCATCCACAACAAGTTGGGTGGTTTTGTTGTCTTGGGCGCCGTATTTCTGGTTGTGACCGGGGCCGAAGCCCTTTATGCCGACATGGGGCACTTTGGCAAAACCCCCATTCGTCTGGCATGGATCGGGCTGGTGTTCCCGGCGCTGATCCTGAACTATTTTGGCCAGGGCGCGGTCCTTTTAGCCAGACCGGAGATGTCGCATCATCCCTTTTACGCTCTTGTCCCTGGCTGGGCCATGGTTCCCATGGTTATTTTAGCCACAGTGGCCACAATTATTGCATCTCAGGCAGTAATTAGCGGGGCGTTTTCTCTGACCCAACAGGCAATCAAGCTCGGATATCTTCCGCGTCTCAGGGTCACGCACACCTCGGCTAGTCATATCGGCCAGATCTACATCGCTCCGGTAAACTGGGTGCTCATGATATGCGCTATCGCCCTGGTTGCCGGCTTTCAGTCTTCAAGCAAAATAGCGGCTGCTTACGGTGTGGCTGTTACTGCGACCATGTTGATCACCACGACACTCTTCTTCGTGGTGATGCGGAAAAAATGGGGGTGGAATGCAATGGCAGCCTTACTGCTGACCGGTATTTTCTATCTGGTGGACATCCCCTTTTTCGGCGCAAATATCAGCAAAATTTTTCACGGGGCCTGGTTCCCGCTGGCCATTGGGGCAATGATTTTTGTTGTGATGTTAACTTGGAAGGACGGCAGCGAAATTCTCCGCAGCAAGATGAAGAGCCTGACGCCAAAGCTTGAAAAGTTTCAAGAAATGCTCGAAAACGACCCCCCGCAGCGGATCAAGGGTTTGGCTGTTTTCCTGACCCGGAGTCATGATATTGTTCCTGCGGCCCTGATGCATAATGTGAAGCACAACAAGATCCTGCAATCTAATTTGGTTTTTTTAAATATTCGCACCGAGGAAATACCGCGAGTCCCGAATTTTGAGAAGATCGAGATCGAAAAACTGGGAGCCGGGGTCCATCGCATCATCGCGCACTACGGCTTTATGGAAGAGCCGAAAATCGACACCATTTTTGCTTTATCCCGCGACAAGGGGTTGAATCTGGAAATGAAAGACGCCAGCTTCTTTCTCGGCCGTGAAAAAATTGGGATTAGCGATAATCCCAAAATGAGCCGATGGCGTTCAAATCTGTTTATCTTTCTTTCCAGAAATTCAATGGACGTCATTTCTTCTTTCGGTATTCCTTTGGATCAGGTTATTGAAGTTGGGGTTCAACTTGACCTTTGAAAGGCGAACAACAGCATGGATTAGGGCGCTCGTGACCTCGCGCCTCTCATGCTGGGCGTTATCAACAAATCCTTGAACCTGAGCAGTGCCGAAAAGTGAAGCATAGTATTATCAAACTTACCGTTTTCATCCTCGCTCAGAAGTAACGACTACGATACGAATATAAAAGGTGGACGGATCGGCCCGAGCAATCGAAGAGACAGGGATCCTTTCATCGCAAAATATAATTGCAAGGCGGAGTATTTTCGCTGGGAAAGAACTTGAAGATCCACCCTGCCGCTTATAGTGAAAAAAGCCCAGCTTTATAATGAACAGGCTCCTTCCCCTGGTGTGGGAATCCAACCTCTCAGTGGAGGGGCAGGGGAGATCCGCGCGGGAGGGTGGATCCGGGTTGCCTATTATTCATTTTTCCAGGCTGGTTTTCTCTTTTCCAGAAATGCTCTCAATCCTTCCTGGGCGTCCGCTGTTTTCATGAGCTCGTTGAGATAGATTTCCTCGATGGCACTGAGGGCGGGTTCAAGATCATCTCGCAACCCCGCGGTTATAGCTTTTTTCGTCTTTCGGAGGACCTCGGCGCTCAGCTTCAGGTATGGCTTTAGAAAAAGAGTCGTCTCTGCTTCCAGTTCCTGGTCCTGAACGACCTTGTTTATGAGTCCCATCTGTTTTGCTTCCGCCGCCGAGATGATTCTGCCGGAAAGGATGAGCTCCAGGGCATCTTTTCGGCCCATGATCCGGGGCATGATATACGCGGCAATGGGAGGAAAAACGCCGACCTGGATTTCGGGCTGTCCGATCTTGCTGTTCTCCGCGGCGATCGCCAGGTCACAGAAAACGGCGAGCTCACATCCCCCGCCGAGGCAGGAGGAAAAAACAGAAGCGACGGTCATGACGCCGAGGCTGTCCATCAAACGGAACATCTTATGAAAGGTTCCTATCATCTTGGGGGCCAGATCCCCCATGTGTTCACCCACATCAACACCCGCGGAAAAACATTTGCCCTTGGCGTTGAAAAGGACGACCTTGAGGTCCTTCTGACCTTGCCAGGATTCCAGGCAATGATTGATTTCTTCCATCATGGCGATGTTGAGGATATTCACGGGCGGCCTGTTGAGGGTAATAGTTCCGAGTCCTTCCTCGAAGCTGGTTTCTAGGTGTTCATAGCCCACGTTTATTGCTCCTTTCCTTTTAGGGAGAGTAAAGAGTCTCAAGAAAAACGGCAGGCCGAGAACTGGAAAGAGCCGGCCTGCCATAACAGCATAACAATGTGTCTGAACGGTTATTCCTGGGGTTTGCCCATTACTTCTGAAAACATATCCATATCCCAGGTCTTGCCTTCGGCGATATTCTGGCGGAACTTCAGAAAATCAACGGTATCTTTGCCGGTGATTTTCTTGGTATTGAAGGCGCCGAAGCCCAGGAATGCCTCACCACCCATGTTGGCGGCCAGCCAGTGACGATGAAAATTCTTGCTCGTATCCCAGAAGAATTTCTTTTTCTGCCGTATGGAATCAATGGATTCTATAAGACATCCGGGAAAGAGGTTAGCAAAGGTCCAGAGAATTTTATCTACCTCTTTGTCCAGCAATTCGAAATCGGCGTTCGGTTGATGTTCTTTAACCAAAGCGCGGGCTTCTTTGAACGCATCGCCTTTCTTATACTCGCCATAGACGATCTCGCCGTCCTCGACCCACTTGTCCGTCTCGATCATGGGGTTGCGTACCCATTTGCCATCCACCTTCAGGACCGGCACCACTTTGCTGATAAGGTTCTTCGCCTTCATCTTGTAAGCAGACCACATCTCGCAGGAGATGCAGTTCCACATGGCATCCTCTATGCTGAGGTACCAGGGCAGGAAGTCTGAAGATCCTCCAACGGGCGCGGAACCATGTCGCGGGCCGGCCTGGCCGAAGATGGCAAGGTCAGATGCAATGGCAAGATCGCAGGCCATGCCGATTTCCTGGCCCCCGGCGACTCTCATGCCGTTGACCCGGCAGATCGTGGGCTTTTTGCACCGCAGGATGGCATCCACCATACCGTTGAAAAGCTCCATGTACTGGCCGTACTCGTCAGATCTGAGGCTGTAATACTCGCTGTATTCTTTCGTATTTCCACCGGTACAAAAGGAGAACGGTCCTGTTCCGGTGAAGACTGTTGCGATAACGCTTCTGTCAAGGGATGCATCATCAAAGCCTGCGATGACACCTTTGACCATTTCTGTAGTATAGGAATTATACTGCTTCGGGTTGTTGAGGCGAATCCAGGCCACATAAAGGCCTTCCACCACGTTGCCTTTCGGGTCCGTCAGGGGCTTTTTCTCGTACACAACGCACGGCGGTTCGGTCCCCCAGTGAACATCGGTATGCAGCAGGTGATCCTTCTTTCCATTATCTCTAGGCATCCATTCCAAACTCATAGTCTTTCCCTCCTTCATTTCTTCTAAGTTTTCCGCCAACGGCGGCTGTTGGGCTGACAGACAGCCCGGTTGAAAAAAATCTCTCCTGCGGTTTTCACGCCCATGCGGACGCCCAATTGTCTAAAAATCGGGAGTCAGGACAATTCGTTTGGCAGGAGAACCCGCCTTGTGCACTTCTTCAAAGGTTTCCACAATAGAACTCATAGGCCGTGTTTCCACAAAGGGCCCAATATCGATCTTTTTGTTCAGCACCATATCCATGACAATGGGGTAATACTCGGGGAGACATCCCCAAGTGCCGATAACCTCCGCGTCAAAGGCCATGAGGCGGCCGATGGCGTATTCAGTCTTGGCCAGGCCGTATCCCACTACGATGAGTTTGCCTACGAAACCAAGGAGCGCGAGGCCGATTTCCTGCCCCGGCTTGACCCCTGTGACCTCAAATATCTTCCATCCAAAAGTGGGAAGTCCGTTTTCCTTGCAGAGTCCTCTGAATTCTTTTGAGATGGCTCTGGCGTCCTTGTCCGTGGAGTTAATGACGAAGTCCGCACCGTACTTAAGGGATCGATCAAGTTTTTCCTGGTTTCGGGCAATGCCTACGACCGTCTTTGCACCGAGAGCCTTTGTGATCTGGCCCACATACTGTCCGACCCCGCCGGTGATCCCGATGACCACCACGTTGTCACCGGGCTGCAGGTCAGCCCGCTTGGCGGCCTGGTACGGAGTGGTGCCTGCATCAGCTACCACCGCCAGGTGTGAAAGGGGAAATTCTCCCCGGTCCTTGACTTCGCAAAGATCAATGCTGGGGACAGGAATATGGCTGGAAAATCCGCCGTAAAGCCCCAGGCTGTTCCCCGGCATTTTCTGGTTCAGGCATCGATTTCCCCGCCCCGTCTTGCAGAGGATACATTGGCGGCAGGGCATGACTGCAGGGATGATGACCTCTTTTCCGATCCAGGCCTCATCTCCCGCTACCACGGTACCTGCGATCTCATGACCCAGGGTCAGGGGCGGCTTGGAAACTGTTGGGACACCGTCGTAGAAGTAGCCGAGATCGGTGTGGCAGACCCCGCACCCGGCCACTTCCACCAGGACCTCGCCCGGTCCCAGTTCAGGAACGGGAACCTCTGTTTTTTCAATTTTTCCCGGCGTTACTTCGCCTGTTTCCCTGTCACGTGAAGTTGGTTGAACCATCTGCCATGTCAGGATTTTGTCTGGTATTGTCGCCATTTTTTCCCTCCTTACTGATTTCTTAATGGTTGTTTGTTCGTTCATCGCAAATGTTAATTAATGATAAAATCTGCCTTCACGGATCGTCGAATGTCCCAATCCTAGTCTTTCCTGGGCACCTAGATCATGCCATAGCCTCCATCCACGCACAGAAGCTGGCCGGTGATATAATTGCTTTCATCCGCGGCCAAAAAAACAAAGGCCGGGGTGATGTCTTCCGGTTCAGCAAAGCGCTTGAGGAGGATCCTGTTCATATAAATATCTTTGAGTTTTTCATCTGTCCGAATTTTTTCGGTCATGTCGGTTGCCACAATACCCAGGGATATGACATTGGCGCAGATATTGTATCTTGCCAGTTCCCGGGCCATGGACTTGGTCATGCTGATAATGCCTCCTTTGGCCGCACTGTAATTAATTTGACCCACGGTACCCACGAGACCGGCGACTGAAGTAACATTGATTATCTTTCCGCCCTGCTGTTCTTTCATGTGTTTTGCCGCAGACTGGGCGCAGAGAAATGCACCTTTCATATGGATATCGACCACCTGGTCCCATTGCTCTTCCGTCATCTTGAGCATCAGGGCAGGGCGGGTGAATCCCGCATTGTTCACGAGAATATCTATTTTTCCAAAGCTATCCAGGGCCTGCCCAAAGAGTCGGTCAACCTCCTCCCTGTTGGCCACGTCGGCCTTAACGGCAATCGCTTTACGGCCCATGTCCGCAACAATGTCAACGACTTCATTTGCTGCCTTTTCATTGGAGGTATAATTGATGACCACATTGGCGCCTTCCGCGGCAAAACCCAGGGCAACCGCCCTGCCTACTCCCCGGCTGCTTCCCGTCACCACTGCGATTTTTTCTGCTAATTTCATGACGCACGCTCCCTTAGGATGGTTTGAAATGACGTTTTCTCAGTGGAAAACCTCTGGAAAGAGTAATCACATTATAATTACAATATAGTTACGATGTGAACTTTAGAAAAAATTCACAAGTGTGTCAAGCAAAAAGGAACAGGAGGAATTTTGGTTGAAAAAATCCATGTCTCTGCTAGGATCGGGGATGACTTTTGTCATCGCACAAATATTTAGACCGCTTTTCTCATCCCGCGATGCGCGGGACTGTGGTAGCGGATAGCCCCATGTCTCCTGCGTTGCGCTAGAAAAATGACTTTGACGTACTGTGCAAGTGCGCCTTCATCCATTTTTCTTCGCGCCCCCGCGCAGAGCGGGATTTCGCAAGCTCAACTTGCTATCCACGGGCCTTTCCACCCCCTCGCTACGAAGGCCCGTGAGAAACCCGGGTTAGGAGAACGCCTGTGAATAAATATTTTCTTCCTCTTTTGTTGAGCGTTGTTTTCGTCTTCTCTTCCTGCGCCAGGCCCAGGAATCATATTGTAATGGTGCCGCCGGGGAAAAAAACCATAGTCATCACCCCCAAGAAACAGGGCCCTGGTTTCAGGCCTTACATTGTCAATGGGGAGCGGTATTTTCCGCTTCCCCACTCCCATGGGTTTGTGCAGACTGGGGAAGCTTCCTGGTATGGGAAGGATTTTCACGGGAGACCTACGGCCAGTGGCGCTGCCTATAACATGTACCAGAAAACCGGGGCCCACAAGACATTACCGCTGGGCACCTATGTGCGAGTCCTCAACCTGGAAAACGGAAAACAGACAGTCGTGAAAATAAATGATCGGGGCCCTTTTGTGAAGGGGAGGATCATCGACCTTTCCTATGTTGCTGCACGGGATATTGGCTTAGTCGGGCCGGGCGTTGCAAGGGTTAGAATAGAGGCACTTGGGAGACAGGTGGGAGAATATGATCTGAAATCCGGGAAGGAGCCGGTGGTTGAAGCGAGAGATCTTGAAAAAGGAGCTTTTACGGTACAGGTCGGCGCGTTCAGTGAGCGAGAAAATGCCCTGCGACTGGCAAAGCGGCTAAAAGTGATATTCCACTATGTCGATATAACCGTCCTTCAAACGCCAAGTGGCGCCCATCTTTACCGGCTTCGGGTTTCAAGATCTACGACCTTGAAGCAGGCAGGGAAAGTAGAAAAAAAGCTGGAAGATATGGGGTTTGAGGAGGCTTTTATTGTGAGTCTTTAGAGCCTTGGTTGATCTTGTTCCTCAGCACACCGGAAGTCTTGAAAACCACTACCCTCCTGGCCCTCAGTTGGAGGTCCTCCGTTGTCTGGGGATTCCTGCCTCTCCGGGCCGATTTTTCCTTGACCACAAACTTGCCAAAACCACTGACTAGGAGGTCTTCCCCCTGTTCCAATGTCTGTTTGATGATCTCAAAAAGCGTCTCGACGACAAGCCTGGAACGGTTCTTGCTGAGTCCCACCTGATGATAAATGCTGCTGATAATCTTTTCTTTCGTCAGGGCCACTTTTCATCCTCCTCGTCTCGTACTTTCAGCAATATTACCCATTAATTTCAATCTTTTGACCTTGCACTATCGCGCATGGCAAAAGATGTGTCAAGTATTTTTTGCAAAATTAAATTTTTCTTTTAGCCTTTTGTCTACGATTTCCGGAACAAGACCGCTCGTGTCACCGCCAAGGCTGGCGGCTTCCTTGATAATAGTGGAGCTGATGTAAAACCATTTGTAATCGGTCATGAGAAAAATGGACTGTACATCTCTGTTCAACTTCCTGTTCATGAGTGCCATCTGGAATTCATATTCGAAATCAGAAAGAGCCCGCAAACCCCGGAGGATTACGTTGGCATTTTTCTCAACCGCATAGTCCACCAAAAGACCATCAAAGGTATCAACCTCCACGTTCCGGTCGCCGTTGAGGCTTTTTCTTATCATATCTATTCGTTCCTCGATAGTAAACAGTGGTTCCTTTTGCGGATTGTTGAGAATGGCAATAATCAATTTGTCAAATATAGTCAACGCACGATCGATAATACTCAGATGGCCGTTTGTAATTGGGTCAAACGTTCCAGGATAAATCGCTGATTTCCCGTTCATTCATCAACCTCGTTCATATAGATAGTAATTCTCGTGTCACCATAGGTGCGTGAATCATTCATGGCAAAGGAGTTGATGGTGGAAGGCAGGTTTTCCGTTTTTGAGCATTCGGCAACCAGCAACGCACCGGGAGAGATCAGCGGAGACACCCCCAAGTGTCCCACCACCCTTGGAATCAGGTTTCTCCGGTAGGGCGGATCCATAAAAAGCAAATGGAAGAATTCCTTTCCGAAAGGGTGCTTTCCCGGCAGCGTTTTCCGCAGATCCCTTCGCATGATCTTGCTGCAATGGGCGAATCCGCACCGTTCAATGTTTTTCTTGAGGAGCTTGAGCGCATAAGGGGAAGAGTCTACAAAAAAAGCTTCAGAAGCACCCCTGCTCAATGCCTCCAGTCCCAGGCTGCCGGTGCCAGCGAAAAGATCAAGAACGCGTTTTCCCTCCCAGCGCTGTCCAATAAGATCAAAAATTGCCTCCCTGACCCGGTCGGACGTTGGTCTGATACTGAGCCCTTTCACAGCCGCCAGATGCCTGCCTTTGACTTTGCCGCCAGTGATTCTCATGGGGCTTACTGAGAAATCCCGTTTTCCCCTGTTTTCGTTGGTTCTTGTTGTACCGGTGGATGGACTCCTTCTGTTGTTTGCTTCGCTGCAGTGCGTTTCGCCCGCATGCGATAGAGGGTGATCACCGGCCCCGAAAGCGTATAGGCTGCCAGGACGAAAAAGAGCATAACCCTGGGTTTATAGGCAATAACCAGGGCGACCAATATGATTGAAACGAGAACATTGAACGATTTCCTGTGCTTGAATTCCAGGTCTTTAAAGCTCGGATATTGAACGGCGCTCACCATCAGGAATGAAAGGACATAAATGAGGAGGATGATCAGGATGTGTTTCGACCCTTCAGGAATGTCCCCCAGTGCTGATGCAAAAAGGACGAGAGATGCGATGAGGCTTGCCGCCCCAGGAATCGGGAGCCCCTTGAAGTAATTTGCTTCAACCGTTTCTTTCTGCACATTGAAACGAGCCAGACGAAGTGCCCCACAGATAACATACATGAATGACGCCAACCAACCAAGCCTTCCAAATGGTTTCAAGGCCCAGAGAAATGCCAAGACACCCGGGGCAACCCCGAACGCTACCAGGTCAGAGAGTGAATCGTATTCAGATCCAAACTGGCTGGACGTGTTGGTGAAACGGGCAATCCTTCCGTCCAGGGCGTCAAAGACGCAGGAGATGAGTATTGCTGTGGCGGCAAGGGAAAATTTACCCTGTATTGCGGCGATGATGGCATAGAATCCCCCAAAGAGACTGGCAGAGGTGAAGAGATTCGGCAACACATAGATCCCTTTCTTTCTGCTATTTCGCGGTCGCTTTTTTCGTCTTCGTCTCATGACATATACCCGATGATGGTTTGGCCTGCCTTGACCCGTTGCCCGTTGCGCACGGCTACCTGGCTGTCGCCAGGCAGAAAGACATCAAGGCGGGATCCGAATCGAATGAGACCGAATCGCTGTCCTGTTTGCACCTGGTCACCTTGTCTTGCCCAACAGACAATCCTTCTGGCGACGAGTCCTGCTATCTGCGTTACCACTATTCGCCTTGCATTGATGGTTTCCATGATGATGCTGTTCCGCTCATTTTGCTCGGATGCCTTGTCAAGATTCGCTGAAAAAAATCTTCCGGGATAGTATTGGATTCCCCGGATGACTCCGGAGATGGGGATACGGTTGACGTGCACATTGAAAAGACTCATGAAAACGCTGATCATGACAGCAGGTTCTCCCAGTGGGTTGTCCTTTCCTTCCAACCGCTCTATTTTTACGATCCGGCCGTCAGCAGGGGTCAGCATCGCATTGGGAGGGCAGGAGCAGGCGCGATTTGGATCTCTAAAAAAATACATTGTAAATAGAGCTAAGAATCCTGATAATATTGTCAAAAATATAATACCAAAAACAAAGAAGAGGAAAGTGAGGAGGGCTCCTATCAGGATAAAAGGGAGCCCCTCCCTGGCAAAAGGCCAGTTATTATTCACGCGTGAAGCATCCATCTGTGATCAAGAATATCCCCGTGAGCCAGTTTCAAAACGCCGCCTTTTGCCCGATTTATGCGGCAGGCGAAAATTGTAATCCTCGAAATATCCAACATATTCCTGTGGCTAATCCCGCCACGGCGGGATCACCTTTCCCCGCTCAGAGTCCGAGATCTTCGACTTGACCTCGAAAAAATTGAGCATTTTGAAACCGGCTCCTGTTAATGAAGAGCATGAGCATTTTTCGGTGTTGGGTTTTTCAACGCCCAGTCACATGTGGAGAACATAGTACGTTTTATGCCTGCTTGTCAATTAATTCCCCCCATTCCTCTCCAGAACAGGATGAGGATTGGGGCGAATGTCGGGGGGGCGGAAATATTGCGGGGAGAGGTGTTCTAGATTATCTGTCTCGCCACTCCTGAACCGCTGATACCCCAGGTTCGCTATGGTGCCTGCTCGAACGTGCCACTTGTCTTCAGGGGCAAAGACGCCCTGTAGTCCTAAAATGTTGTGCAAGATCGGGGCCTGTTTACTCACGTGATTTCCAATCAGGATAGTAGCTTCCTCACATATCCGCGGGATATCTTCAAACTTCACGCACCGGTCCTCCATGATTCGGTCCATGCTTCCCGTCTGTGTATTCCAGAGGAAGCGGGCGACAAATACCTCTCCTCGCCTGGAATCAACTACAGGCGTGACAGGAAGATCAGAACACGGGACTTGGTTTGCGAGGGCTTCAAGGGTTGATATGCCTATCAAAGGGAGATGTAGCCCATGGCATATTCCCTTGGCCATGGAAAAACCCACCCTGAGGCCGGTAAAACTCCCCGGTCCCGTTGCAACGGCAACAGCACGGATATCGGCCAGGCTTTTCTTGGAAAGATCAAGGAGAAAATCAAGGGTGGGGAAAAGTCCCCCGAAGTGCTTGTGCGGGGTAGAGAGTGTACATTCAGCCAACAAGTCTCCGTTCATTCGCGACAGTGCAAGGCTGAACTGGAGTGTTGAAGTATTTATTGCAAGAATCATGACTTCACTGAGCCTCAAGAACTTCCGCCATAACCCTCATTTAAACAGCCTGGTTATATCATTGAACAGGACGACCACCATGAGCATGATTAACAGGAAAAGCCCGACCTTCTGCGCCATATCACGTTTTTTCAGGCTCAAAGGCTTCCCGATAATGAGTTCGAGAAAAAGGAAAACCAGAAAACCGCCATCGAGAATAGGAACCGGGAGCAGGTTGAGTATCCCGAGATTTATGCTGATGACGGCCATGAACGGGATCAAATAGAGAAAGCTTTCCTGTGCGAGCTGTCCGGTCATCTGGCCAATAAGAATTGGACCACCAATGGTCTGGATCGGAATTACCCTTTCAAACAGCTTGATGACGGTGAGACAGGTGAGCCAGATAACTTCCCCGGTCTTTTTCCCTGCCTCCACCACGGCACTGCCGGTTGGGAGCGTAAGGGTCCTAAATTTCCCGGAGGCAACAATGCCGATGAGGGCAGTCTTTATATCCTCTCCAAAGATGTTCTTGGAGACGCTTTCTTCAGGAACCACCGTGAACGTAAACAACTGCTGGTTCCTTCGAACAGCAATGCTTACAGATTTTCCCGCTCGATCATGAACGGCGTCCTTTATTTCATGCCAGGACTGGACCTGTTTCCCGTCCACGGCCATAATGAAGTCGCCCTTTTTGAGCCCTGCTGTTTCTGCGGGGGAATGCTCACGAACCTGCCCGATTTCCGGTTCCATGATCTGCTTTCCAACACCGATATAAAAGAGGGAAAAGATGATCAGTGCCAGAAGAAGATTAAACGTTGGCCCTGCAGCAACGATAGCCATTCTCTTGAACACATGCTGATGGCTGAAAGACCGTTCCTCTTCTTCCGGGGTGAGAGGTTCAGCGTCATCATTGTCCGTTTCACCGAGCATTTTCACATATCCGCCGAGCGGTATCATGGAAATAAGATATTCGGTATCTCCCAATTTCCGGCCGATAATCTTCTTCCCGAACCCGAGGGAAAATTTCAGGACTCTTACCCCGAAGTATTTGGCCACGAGGAAATGACCCAGTTCATGGAAAAAAATGAGAATTCCCAGGATTACAACAAATGGCAGAAGATAATAAGAAATAAAACTCATAATTACTCCGTTATTTTGAAGGTATTACTTTAAGTCAAATTCATTCAAAAGGGCCTTTGCAATTTTCCGGGCCCAGCCATCCGCATCCATCACCTCTTCAATGCTTTTCCCCGGCAACGGCGCGTGTTTTTGCATGGTTTGCTCAATGAGATCAGGAATTGCGAGAAACCGGATCTTTCCCGACAGAAATGCAGAAACCGCAATCTCATTGGCAGCGTTGAGGACCGCGGGCATGGTACCTCCCGTAGAGGCCGCTTCAAGGGCGAGGGAGAGGCACTTGAATTTATTGAGATCAGGTTCCTCAAAGCTGAGGGTGCCCAGCGATCCAAGATCAAGGGGAGGCAAGAGGCTCTCAAGATGTCGCGGATAGGAGAGGGCATACGCTATGGGTATGGTCATATCCGGGGCCCCCAGCTGAGCGATGGTGGATCCATCCCTGTATTCGACCATGGAATGCACAATACTCTGCGGATGCACCAGGATGGTAATCTGGTCCATGGAAAGGTCAAACAGCCATTTTGCCTCAATCGCTTCGAGTCCTTTGTTCATCAGCGTGGCAGAATCGATGGTAATCTTGGGACCCATAAGCCAGTTGGGATGATTAAGTGCATCATCAGGGGTCACCTCTGCCATTTGTGTAAGAGAGAAAGTACGGAAAGGTCCACCCGAAGCGGTAAGAATGATTCTCCTTACGTCCTCACGTGCATGTCCCTGCAGGGATTGGAGTATGGCGCTGTGTTCACTATCGATGGGAAGGAGCGACACGCCCTGTTTCCTTGCCTCTGCCATGACCAATCCCCCGGCCATGACCATGGTTTCTTTATTGGCCAGGGCCACATCTTTTCCGGCCCGGATTGCAGAGAAGGTGGGAAGGAGGCCCGCGGCGCCCATAATCGCTGAAATGACCGTGTCAGATTCCTCAAGAGCAGCCAGCTCCATGAATCCTTCATTTCCCCAAAGAACCCTGCATGCCTGCTTATCCGGGCACAGCTCGCGAAGCTGATGAGCGCTTTCCGCGTCCTGGACCGCGACCGCAGAAGGATGAAATTGCTCGATCTGCGTTGCTAACCGCTCTATATTTCTCCCTGCCCCCAGTGCCAAAACTCTGAATTGGTCGGGGTACCTTTCAAGGATCTTGAGGGCATTGACTCCGATGGATCCGGTGGACCCCAGTAATGTGATATTTTTCATAAGTGTGTGCCTATGCTACAGCCTGTCTACCTAAAGAACACGACAAAAGACAGATACCCATAGAGGACCGGTATGCCGAAAAGCAAACCGTCGATTCTATCGAGGAGCCCTCCATGGCCGGGGAGGATTCGGCCCGAGTCTTTTTGTGCGTGATTCCTCTTCATCATCGATTCACAAAGGTCCCCAAATTGCCCTGCTAAGGATATCCCCGCGCCGAGAAGCAATATGCAAATAATGTGCTGGCCCAGGGGAAACAGCCTGGAAAAAAGGGCTGCCACGAAGACACTGCTCAACAACCCGCCTATTGCCCCTTCCCATGTTTTTCCCGGGCTGAGTCTTTTGCAGAGTTTGTGAGAACCGAAAAGCCTTCCAAAATAAAAGGCGCCCATGTCACTCGAAAAGATAACAGCCAGGAGAAAGAAAATCCAGAATTTCCCTCCAGGGAAACGGTCGATCAGGAGAAAGAGTGAGAGCGGCAGGGTAATATAAACCGGTCCGAGCATTGCTTTGGCCAGTAATCCCGTGTTTTCAGCAGCAATGGATCGATGGGAAAAAATGAACAGGATCATGGCCAGCATGAGAAGAAAAGGGACAAAACCTAAGGCCAGGTAAAATTCTCTGATTCCCAGGAGGAAGAAAAGGAAGCTTGTGATTGCTGTAATAGACCAACTCATAACCCGAGAAAGTTCAGGGCTGGTCATCCGGTAAAATTCAATGAGCCCGCCCACAGATACCAACCAGGCGAGTGTATAAAACATCCACCTGGGTGCGAAACCCACGAGTAATACAAGTACAGGCACGGCAATGATGCCGGTAATCCATCGCTTTAAGTGCATGTTGTTAATCCCTTTTTTTTAAAGGAAATCATGCTTTTTGATCCATCTGGTCGGAGGTGGCGCCGAAGCGTCTTTCTCGGCTTCCATAGTCCTCGATGGCACACACAAATTCCTCTCTTCTGAAATCGGGCCAGAGGGTCGGCGTTACGTATATCTCCGCATAAGCGATTTGCCACAAAAGGAAGTTGCTGACACGATATTCTCCGCTCGTCCGGATCAGAAGGTCCGGATCGGGCATGGAGGATGCATATAAAGATCGGGAGATCGTCTCCTCGGTAACCTGTTCCGGGGAAATGGTTCCCTGCTGGATTTGCAAGGCCAGTGAACGAAAGGCGTCGAGGAGCTCCTGCCTGCCGCCATAACTCAGGGCCAATGTCAAAACCATCTCCCGGTTTTCCGCGGTTTGTTCCATGACCGCTGCCAGAGTCTTCCGGGTCTTTTCATCAAGCTTCCTGATCCTTCCGATGGCCTGCAAACGAATGCCGTTTTCAAGCATTTCGTCAAGCTCAGTCTTGAGAAATTCTCTCAGGAGTTTCATAAGCGCACGGATTTCAAAGTTGGGCCGCTTCCAATTCTCCTCTGAAAATGCGTATAGGGTCAGCCACGAGATGCCCAATTCCCGACTGGTCCGCACAATTTCCCGTACAGATTCAGCACCCACCCGGTGTCCGCGGACCCTGTCCATGCCCTGGCGCTTGGCCCACCTGCCATTTCCATCCATGATAATGGCTACATGTTCCGGAAGTTTCTTTGGGTCAATCAATGTTTTTTCCTTCAGATATGTTGGGCGTTACACTCGGTCCCTGTCCGGGCACAGCAGGGAAACGCCTGATTGGCCTTGCGAGTGATGAATGAAGATGGTGAGCAGTCAGCAATTGTGTTTGCGGCTGGGCTGTCCTAGAATTCCAATATTTCCTTTTCTTTTTCCTTGGTAACGGTGTCTATCTTTTCAATAAATTCATCCGTGATCTTTTGAACCTCATCCTGCGCCTTGAAGAATTCGTCTTCTGAAATATCCTTATCGTTTTTCATCTGTTTGAACATTTCATTTGCATCGCGCCGATGATTTCGGATAGCAACCTTGCTCTCTTCCGCCATCTTCCTCGCCAGTTTTGCCAGCTCCTTGCGTCTTTCCTCCGTCAGGGGAGGAATGGATATTCGTATCAATTTTCCGTCGTTCATGGGCGTAAGGCCCAGTTCGGATTTGAGGATACTCTTTTCTATTTCGCCAATGACGGACTGATCCCACGGCTGAATAGTCAAAAGACGCGGTTCCGGAGCGGACAGGGAAGCGACCTGCTCGAGAGGCATCTGGGTTTCATAGCACTCTACCTTGATTCCGTCCAGGAGGGCGGTAGATGCCCGGCCGGTCCTTATCTTCTTGAAGTCCTTGCCAATTGCCTCAACCGTTTTAGCCATTTTTTGTCCCAGTTCAGAAAGTATTTCTTCTTTCATCGTTCTTCTCCTCTAACAAGGGTTCCCACATCTTCCCCGTCAACAACTCGCAGGATATTCCCCTTCTTCTTCAGGTTGAAAACCCTGATGGGCAGATTTTGGTCCATGGCAAGAGAAACAGCGGTTAAATCCATGACCTTCAGGCTTTTCTCCAGTACTTCCCTGTACGTCAGCCTGGAAAATAGTCGGGCATCAGGATCCTTTTCAGGATCGGAATCGAATACACCATCCACTTTCGTGGCCTTTAACAGGATATCCGCGTCTATTTCCATGGCCCTCAGGGCTGCCGCGGTGTCCGTGGTAAAATAAGGGTTTCCGGTACCCGCTCCAAAAATAACGATCCGGCCCTTGGAAAGATGATTGATAGCCCTTCCGCGGATATATGGCTCGGCAATCTTGATCATGTCGATTGCCGTCATAACCCTCGTTTCGGCTCCCAGCCGAACCAGGATCTCTCCAAGGGCCAGCGCATTGATGATAGTGGCCAGCATGCCCATGTGGTCGGCCGGCACCCTTCCTACACCGTACGCCGAGGATTCGAGGCCTCTGAAAATATTGCCGCCTCCAACGACAACTGCAATTTGAATGCCTTTCGCATGGACCGACTCAATCTCTTCGCCCACAGACCGAAGGACGGAAGGATCAATACCATAGGCATGATCACCAATGAGGGCCTCTCCGCTCAGCTTGAGCATGACGCGCTTGAATGGCGGGGAGGTTCTATGCATCCTCCTCCCCAAGCTGAAAGCGCACGAATCGCTTTATCACAATGTTTTCTCCGGTCTTCGCCATCAGTTCATTTGCCAAATCCTGCACCGTAATATCTGGATTTTTCACAAAGGGTTGTTCAAGGAGGCATGCTTCACTATAGAACTTTTTCAACTTCCCTTCTACAATCTTTTCGATCACCTTTTCAGGTTTGCCCGTCTCTCGCGCCTGGCTGGTGTAGATTTCTTTTTCATTTTGAATGGTTTCCTCAGGGACCCGCTCCCGGTCAATGGCAACGGGATTGGTGGCGGCGATCTGCATGGCCAGGTCCCGGACAAAATGCGTAAAGTCCTCTGTCTTCCCGGTAAAGTCGGTTTCGCAGTTTACCTCTATGAGCACACCAATCTTGCCCCCGCCGTGGATATACGATTGTACCTGTCCTTGAGAGGTTGTCCTGCCCCCACGCTTCTTGGCGGTTGCGATGCCTTTTTTTCTTAGATATTCGATCGCCTTCTGGATATCACCCTCACATTCAGTAAGGGCTTCCTTGCAGTCCATGATGCCGACGGCGGTTTTGTCACGCAAATCCTTAATAAGTGTTGCAGATATTTCCAATGTTCGATTCCTCCGTATAATTTTTCACCCCGTTAAAGGGAAAAGGCAAAAAGGTGCCTCCTTGTTCAGGTATTAAGTCGGCATCGAGCTAAAAGTGAATGTGCCCGCTATTCCGAGGCTGCCTCAGCGGGTTCTGAGGGTTCTTGTGCAGGAGCTTCCTGTTTCTTGGAAACGACAATTACCTCCGGCCCCTCTGCCGCACGTTCCTCCGGGACCTGGACTTCAGGCTCTTCTTCCTCCTTTTCCTGTTGCTGCTCGGCCTCGGCCCGCAAACGCTCCTCTGCCAGATTGTGTCCTTCAATAGAAGCATCGGCGATCTTTGAACAGATCAATCGTATGGCACGGATAGCATCGTCATTTCCGGGTATGATAAAATCGATTTCATCAGGATCACAATTAGTATCAGCGATGGCAACGACCGGGATCCCCAGTTTTCTCGCCTCGTTCACCGCGATTCTTTCCCTCTTGGGGTCAACGACGAATACAGCACCGGGCAGTTCGTCCATATTCTTGATGCCCCCGAGGTTTTTTTCAAGCTTCCCCAGCTCTTTTTCCATCTTGAGCGCTTCTTTTTTTGTATACCGGCTGATGGTGCCGTCATTTTTCATGGCCTCCAGTTCCTTGAGCCGTGACACGCTCTTTTGGATCGTCTGAAAATTGGTAAGTGTTCCGCCGAGCCATCTGCTGACCATGTAAAACATACCGCAACGCTCGCTCTCTTCCACAATGGAATCATGGGCCTGCTTTTTCGTGCCTACAAAAAGAACCGAGTAACCGTCGGCCACGATTCTGGTGATGAAATCATAGGCCGTTCTGAAAAGCCTAACGGTTTTTTGCAGGTCGATAATGTGGATCCCATTCCTGGCCCCGAATATGTACGGTTTCATTTTCGGGTTCCATCGCCTGGTCTGGTGTCCAAAGTGGACCCCTGCTTCTAGAAGTTGTTTCATGTTAATTGCCAGCATAATTTTCTCCTTTTCTCGGGGGATAAATCATTATCTCCCTCCCACAGTTTTTTCCTCGATCCAGATCAAAGAAAACCCTCACAGGCACAGGGCACCGGGGCTGTCTGGATCTGCGAATTTTTTACGCGCATAACGCCCTTGTACGATGTTTATCGAGAAGGCAGCCTCTTGCAGTTTCCGCGCGGAAATGGTATGTCTTATCACGAGGATTTGCGGAAGCAGTCGCACGGGCGTCGGCGTAAATAATGTAAACAAATATAATTAGCACTGAAGACCTTTTTGTGCAAGAAAAAAGTAAAATGTTTTTCGGGCTAGTCAGAAGGAGAGTGCCCTGTGGGCAAAGAAAACAGAAATGAAATGAGACGTGCCCTGGATCGAGCCGAGCGCGGGATCACTCGATCAGTTATTCGCTGGAAGTACAAGAAAGAAGGCAGACCCTTACCCCCTGATGATGCCCTTGAAGGTCAGTCAAAACAGGTCGTTGACCAGGCACACAAAATAATCGCCAGGAGGGGCAGGAGTGTGTGGAATGAGCTCAGGAATGTGTATGCACGGCAGAAAGACAAAAAGGGAGGGGACGACGGTTGAAAGGCGGGGATTCCCTTCGGGAAATACGGGTTGCGCTTGATCATTCCGAGCAGACGAGACTGTCCCCTCTCGCGTGCCTGAGCAGTGCCGCTGTGAGAATGAGAGACGAACCGGTTGTGAACGGGGGGCACCGGCAGAATTTTTCCATCGACGCGGACCGCATTCTTCATTCACTGGCCTACTCACGTTACATAGATAAAACCCAGGTCTTCTATCTGATCAAGAACGACCACATCACCCACCGGGTATTGCACGTCCAGCTCGTTTCGAAAATCGGTCGTACCATAGGACGCCTGCTGCGGCTGAATGAGGACCTCATTGAGGCCATTGCCCTGGGGCATGATATCGGCCACACCCCATTCGGTCATGACGGCGAGAAATTTCTCTCCCAACTTTGCCAGCAGCACCAGATAGGCCCCTTCCTTCATAATATTCAAGGGGTTCGATTCCTTCAGGAAATTGAAAGGAAGGGGCGGGGATGGAATTTGACCCTGCAGGTCCTTGACGGGATTTTCTGCCATGACGGGGAAATCCATTCCCAGGCCCTTGCACCGAAAAGGGAAAAAAGCTTTGAAATGCTCACCCGGGAAATAGCGCAAAAGTCGGCGAACCCGCAGCGGGACATGTTACCCATGACCCTGGAAGGCTGCGTGGTGCGAATGGGGGACAGCATCAGTTATGTAGGGCGGGATATAGAGGATGCCATCCGGCTGGGTCTGATCCACCGGAACGATTTCCCGAGGAGTTGTAAAGAAGTCCTGGGAGATTCCAACGGGACTATTGTGTATCGACTGGTGGAGGACTTGGTGGCGGGCAGCCTCGACAGACCGTATCTTCGCTTTAGTGAAGTGGTGGGTGAGGCCCTGAGGCAACTCAAAAGCTTTAACCAGGAACATATTTATCGGAATCCCAAGGTAAAAGACCAGACGGAAAAAGTGCGGCTTATGTTCGAACTCCTTTTTGAGCGATATCTCAGCGATCTTGAAAAGGGAAATGAGATCTCTGACATCTACCGGGAGTTTCTTGAGGGAATGTCTTCCGATTATGAGGCCAAGACACCCCCTGCAGGCATAGTCCGTGATTTTATTGCCGGGATGACGGATGAATATTTTCTGGAGCAATGCAGAAAAAATCTCATACCACAAATTAGAACCAGGCGTTTTTTTGAACAGAGGGATCAGGGATGAGCCAAAGTACAAGCTGGTGTCGTTTCCGGTTTATCCGGCTTAGGGTTTTTCGAAATAGGTGTTGACAAAAAAGAGTGGAATCAGTAAAGAATATGAGCGTAATGTGGCTTCCGGAGAAGTCACCGGTATTTTCCTTTTGTCGAATATACAGACATTTATTCTATTAATCCAACCCAATCTATTCCATATCTAATACCGTGAAGTTCATTATTTAGACTTAGCGAGAATGGAGGCCAGATCATATGGTGCAAGTGGGGGAGGTGAAAGAGGGCGATACTCTCTTAAGGCTCGAAGATATCCACATGTATTTCGGAAAAGTGGCCGCCTTGGCCGGCGTGAGCCTTGAAGTGAAAAAAGGTGAGATCCATTCGATCATCGGACCGAATGGGGCTGGAAAAACGGTGATGATGAATTGCATCAATGGACTGTACCGACCGCAAAAGGGAAATATCTCCTACAAGGGAACACAGGTTAACCATTTGCGGCCCCACCATCGCGCGGAACTCGGCATTTCCCGGACGTTTCAGAAAATTGAACTGTTCGGGGGGATGACGGTGCTCGACAATATCCGGCTGGGCAGGCACATCCACCTCAAGTCGGGCATCGTGAGCGGCTCCATATATATCGGCAAGACAAAGCGGGAAGAACTGAAGTCCAGGAAATTCATTGAGGAAGAAATCATAGACCTTCTCGAAATAGAGAGTATCCGGGACAAGACGGTCCACATGCTGCCGTACGGGCTCCAGAAAAGGGTTGAGCTGGGGAGGGCCCTTGCCCTCAACCCCGAGCTCCTTCTCCTTGATGAACCCCTGGCGGGCCTCAATCTGGAGGAGGTTGAAGATATGGCACGCTTCATTCTGGATATCAATGAGGAGCCGCGCTGGAAGGTGACCTGCATCCTGGTGGAACACGATATGGGCGTGGTCATGGACATCTCTCACAGTGTCTTCGTGTTGAATTTCGGGAACAAGATTACGGACGGACCACCGGAGGAGGTCCAGGAAAACCCTGATGTTATTAAAGCTTACCTGGGTGAAGAGGACTTGTATTCCACAAGGAGGTAGTGAACCATTATGAGCGGCCCTGACATAGAGATTACAAAGGACCTCACCATACCGAAGTTATTCTCGAGGCAGTGCAAAAAATACGGGGCAAATAAGGTTGCCATGCGTGAAAAGGAATTCGGGATCTGGTGCCCTTTTACCTGGCAGGATTATTATGACAATGTCAAGTACCTCTGCCTGGGCATGATCAGCCTGGGTCTGGAGCCCGGAGACAAGGTTGCCATGATCGGCGACAACCGGCCAGAAGGGCTCTGGGCAGAGATGGCGGCAATGTGCGCCGGAGGGGTAGGGGTCTGGCTTTTTCAGGACTGCATGATGGATGAGGTCAAATATATCATCGACCATTCCGACGCAAAATTCTTTATGGGAGAGACCCAGGAAGAGGTCGACAAGGCCCTGGCCATTAAGGATGAATGCCCGAAATTGCAATGGATTGTCTGGGATGACCCGAAAGGCATGCGCAATTATCACCAGGATTTTCTGATAAGCATCAAGAAGGTACAGGAACTCGGTCGGGAGCTCGAGAAAAAGGAACCTGATCTCTTTGAAAAAAGGATCAGTGACGGACATGGGGACGATATCTGCCTGCTCTTCTACACTTCCGGCACCACCGCGTTGCCCAAAGGCGCCCTCCTGAGCCACTGGAACATGCTGACCATGGGTCACAACCTCATGGCCGTCGACCCCTGCTATGACACGGACGATTTTGTTTCCTACCTGCCGTTTGCCTGGATCGGGGAGCAGATGATGTCCATTTCCTGCGGGCTCCAGGTGGGATATACCATCAATTTTCCCGAAGAGCCGGAGACCGCCCAGGAGAATATCAGGGAAATCGGCCCCCACGTCATGTTCGCCCCACCGAGGTTGTATGAGGGAATGACGAGGAAAGTCCAGGTGAAATATATGGACTCCACCTGGATCAAGAGAAATATTTACGAATTTGCGACCAAGGTGGGCTATAAGATCGCCAACATGAAGTTTGAAAAAAAAACGGTGTCCTGGTCATGGAAATTCCTTGGCTGGATCGCATACATTGTCATGCAGAAAAAGCTCAAAGACCACCTGGGGATGTCGCGACTCAGACATGCTTACACGGGGGGCGCTGCCATGGGACCCGACCATTTCCGCTTTTTTCACGCCCTGGGGGTGAACCTCAAGCAGATATACGGCCAGACCGAGATAGCGGGAATATCCATCGTGCACCGGGATGGGGATGTCAAATTCGACACCGTTGGGACACCCATCCCTGAGACAGAGGTGAAAATCACCGATGAAGGGGAGATTATCTCCAAGAGCCCGTCCGTGTTCCTGGGATACTACAAGAATGATGAGGCCACAAGGAAAACCCTGGTAGATGGCTGGCTCTATTCAGGGGACAGGGGGTTTATTGATGAGGACGGCCACCTGGTGGTCTTTGATCGATCAAAGGACGTCATGACCCTGAACGACGGGAGACCCTTTTCTCCCCAGTACCTGGAAACCCGTCTAAAGTTCAGCCCCTTTATACAGGAAGCATGGGTGATTGGTGACAAAAGGGAATATATCGTGGCGGTCATGTGTGTTGATTATGCGGTGGTCGGAAAATGGGCGGATGACCGGAAGATCAACTACACGAGCTACATGGAGCTTTCACAGGAACCCGCTGTGTACAATCTCGTGCAGGCCCAGATCGAGGAGTCCAATAAGGATTTGCCCGGGCCCGCCAAGATTCACAAATTCGTGAACCTCTACAAGGTATTCGATGCTGATGATGAGGAACTGACGAGGACCAGTAAGCTGCGGCGTGCCTTCGTGGAAAACAGATATAAGGATATCGTTGACGGGCTGTATTCGGACCGGGATGTGGTCCACATGGATACGACCATTACCTATGAGGACGGACGGGAACAACGGATAAGAACTGATTTGCGGATCCAGAACATCAACGTCTAGGAGGAAGAGAATGGAGCTATTCCTGATGACCTTCACCAACGGCATCCTGATCGGTGGGGTTTACGGCCTGGTGGCCCTTGGGTGGGTGCTGATCTACAAGTGTTCGGGAGTCCTGAACCTGGCCATGGGGGAATTGACCCTCATTGGCGCCTATGTGACCTATTTCTTCTATGAGATGCATATACCTTTTATCATTGCCATTGTTTTCACCCTGTTGGTGGGGATCATACTGGGTTTTCTGACGGAAAGAATTTTCCTGGATAAACTGATCGGTGAACCGATCCTCAGCGTCATCATGGTGACCGTGGGCCTTTCGTTTTTTTTCAAGGGCGCAATCGAGTTTGTCTTTGGAACCGATACGCGGGTCTTTACTCCCCCGATTTTTGCACTTAAACCCATCAGCGTCGGTTTTCTGAAGGTTTCTCCGGTTTACCTCTGGTCTTTTATCCTTTCTATCGTGTTGCTCATTATTCTGGTGTCCTTTTTCAAATATACGCGGTGGGGCCTTTCCATGCAGGCCACTGCTGATGATGAAACGGCCGCCCTGTCCCTCGGGGTTAGCGCCCGTTTTGTCTACGCTGCCGCGTGGGCCATTGCATTCATGAGCGCGGGGGTCGGCGGAGCGCTCCTGGGAAATGTTAATGGGATAAATATCTCGGTGGGGTACCTGGGATTGCTTGTCCTGCCTGCCGTGGTCCTGGGTGGGCTCAATTCCGTGCCCGGCGCCATTGTCGGCGGGATTATCATCGGGGTCCTTCAGAACCTGTCCGGGACCTATCTGGATAGATATTTTCCCGGTGGGGTAAAACAGATTATGCCCTTTGCTTTCATGGCGGTCTTCCTCCTGTTTAAGCCTTACGGCCTCTGGGGTTGGGAGAGGATTGAGAGGGTCTAGGAAGAATTCGGAAGTGGGAAGGCGGAAGTTCGGGATTTGATTTCAAGGAGGGGTAGTTTATGTCCAGTGTGTGGTTGCCGTGTGGTGATTATCATCAGGATTATGCTGAGGACCAGGGATGGTGGCAGTCGAGAGTCATAAAAGGGAAGATGCTCCTGGTCCTGGCAATCATGTTTGTCGGGATTCCGCTCCTTGCACCTGGTTACTCGCTCGGGGTTGCCACCATGGTGGGCTATACGGCAATGGGCGCCCTTGGTGTGCAACTGCTGATCGGATACACCGGACTGCTTACACTCGGCCATGCGGCCTTCATTGCCGTAGGAGCGTATACGAGCACGCTTCTGGTCCTCCAGTTTCCCTGGCCGCCGTTTATTGTGCACTGGGGCCTGGCCTATCCTATCAGCATTGCAGTTGCCGGCATTGCGGCCGGCCTCTGGAGTGTGCTATTCGGGCTCCCTTGTGTCAAAGTCAAAGGCTTCTACCTGATCCTGACCACCATGGCCGCCCAGTTTATCACGGTGGATTTTATCCTCACCCAGTACGTGAGCCAGATCGGCGGGAGGGGGCAGGCCTTTTCCCTGCCGCCCGGGACCATCAAGCTCGGCCCATGGGTTATAGACAGTGATGTTGAGGTCTACTACCTCATGGCAATTCTCCTAACCTTTATGGTTATCATCCTGACCAATCTTCTCCGGTCAAAGGTGGGGCGTGCCTGGGTGGCCATCAGGGACAATGATATCGCAGCCGAGGCCCTGGGCATCGATATCGTGTGGTATAAACTTCTTGCCTTTTTCGTGGCAGGGTTTATGGCCGGTGTCGCGGGTGCGTTCTGGGTCAGCAATACGGCCGCGCTCAGCCCGGAGGCCTTCCCCTGGTTCTGGTCCCTGTGGCTGGTGGGCGTGATCCTTATCGGTGGTGTCGGATCCATCCACGGGGCGATCTTTGGTTCCATTTTCATGGTGGTGATCATGGAGCTGCTCCAGATGGTTGCTATTCCTCTTGCCGATTATTATCCGAAACTGCTCTTCGACTTCGCCTACATAAAAGATATGGCCTTTGGACTGGCCATCTGTGCGTTTCTCATCTATGAGCCCAACGGGCTTGCCTACCGATGGTGGCAGGTGAAGAACTATTTTAATCTCTGGCCATTTTCATATTAGGAAGGAGGTGAAAAGGAATCTTTTTGGGTAAACTGTTGAGTTTTTGTTGGAATTCATGTTTTTTTAACCGCAAAGGGGGAGTTAGTTATGAAAAAGAGTATCCTTCTGGGTTTTATCGCGCTGTTTCTGGCAGGGATCTTTCTTCTTGGATTCAGTTCTATGGCTGTTGCCAAGACGATCAGGATCGGCGGCATTATGGACACTACCGGCGCTACGTCCGATGTGGGCAAGGACTATGCTATTGGCATGGACGAGGCGTTCAAGTACATCAACGAACAGGGGGGCGTGAACGGGAAAAAGATCAAGTACACCTGGTTCGACTACGGGTATCGTATCCCTGAGGCAATCACCAAATATAAGCTTCTTAAGAGGTTGAAAAGCACAGCTATCATGGGATGGGGGACCGGTGATACCGAGGCCCTTTCACCCACCATTAATAAAGATAAGATACCCTATGTGTCGGCTTCCTATTCCGCGCACTTGACCGATCCGGCCAAGACCCGGTACAACCTCTTTTTTTCCTCTGATTATTCCACCAATGCACGTGCCGCTCTAACGGCTTGGTTTGATAAAAAATGGCCCACCAAACCGGACTACGGGAAGCGGAAACCCCGGCTTGCCTGTTGTTACATGTTTGCCTCTCCATACTGCAGCGCACCTATAAAGGCGATCAAGGATCAGGCAAAAATGCTGGGCTTCGAGGTAGGTCCTGACCAGGATGTGTCCCTGTTTGCCCTGGATACCAAGAGCCAGATCATGGCGCTCAAAAAGTTCAAGCCGGATGTCCTCTGGCACGGGAACACCACCATGTCGGTATCGGCGACCATCAGGGACGCGTATGCCCTCGGGCTTACTGCCGATTGGATCATCAATAACTGGGGATTTGACGAGAACCTCCCGCGGTTGGCAGGAGACGCCGCAGAGGGTGTCATGGGCGCAACCCCCTGCGCGTTTTTTGGCCAGGACTACAAGAATATGGATATCGTGGTAAGAACAGCAAAGAAATACAACCCCGGTGTGCCCCTGAAAAAAAGGCTCATTCGCACAGTTCAGGCATGGGGTGATGCAATGATCACCTGGGAGGCCCTGAAGCGGGCGGACAAGGCAGGAGACCTGTCGGGTCCGGGAATTATGACCAAGGGATTTGAGACCTTTAGAAATTACGATATTGGTCTTGGTGCCTCACCCATCAGCTTTACGTCGACAGATCACCGGCCCACCACCGGCTGTCTGATCCAGGAATGGAAAAACGGGAAGTTTCAGGAAGTCGAACGCGTTGATCTTCAGAAGCGTTGGCCCGAGAAATGGGCCAAGGAATGGCTTGGATGGTGATATTCGCTTCTGTTTCAGTCACGAAAAACTGTTACAGATCCCTTGGAGGTTTTTGAAACTTGGAAGCTGCAGAACCCATTTTGAAAATCAAGAACATCGAGGTCAGATACCATGAGGTGATCCTGGTCCTGAAAGGGGTTTCCATCGAGGTCCCGAAAGGCGGGATCATTGCGCTGCTCGGGGCCAATGGCGCAGGGAAGAGCACGACCCTGAAGGCCATATCAGGACTCCTGAAGGTGGAGGACGGCGAGGTGACTGACGGTGCCATCGATTTTGAAGGCCGCCACATTCACCATGAGAAGGCCGCCCACATCGCCAAGATGGGGATTGTCCAGGTCATTGAAGGCCGCCGTGTCTTTGAACACCTGACCGTGGAGGAAAACCTGAAGGTGGGTGCCCATCTCAGGAAGACCGGGTCCGTCCGTGAAGGCCTGGAGATGGTGTACCACTATTTCCCGCGGCTGCGGGAGAAGAGGACCGAGACGGCCGGGTTTGTCAGCGGCGGTGAACAGCAGATGACCGTGGTCGGGCGTGCCCTCATGACCGAGCCCAAACTGGTTCTGCTGGATGAGCCCTCCATGGGTCTGGCCCCCATGCTCATTCATGAGATCTTTAACATCATCATGCAGCTCAACAAGGAACAGCGTATCTCCATTTTGCTGGTGGAGCAGAACGCGAAGCTGGCCTTGAATGTGGCTCCCTATGCCTATGTGATGGAAACGGGGAGGATCGTCATGGATGACACTGCTGAAATACTGAGTGAAAATGAGGACATTAAGGATTTCTACCTGGGGCTCAGCGACAAGAGTGGGAAGAGAAAAAGTTTTCGTGACGTGAAACATTACAAGCGAAGAAAGAGGTGGCTCTCCTGAACAGAAACATAATTCAAGTTGGAAGGGGGAAGGAGGAATGCGGAATTGAGGATCTATTTGCTTATTCTGACTTCCGACTTCCGAGTTCCGAATTTAAAAGAGGGAGGTTTATTATGCATAAAAAACTGGTTCTTTTGACCGTGATGATTTTTGCCCTCGGTGTGGTGTTTGCATCCTGTGCAGGCATGCAGGTCACGCCCACTGCCGCAAACTTCAAGAGTCCGGTGATCACGCTGGATTCTTTCGAAGTTCCCCAGTATGATGGATACTGGTATATCTCCAGTAAAGTGAAACCTACCAAGGGAGATGCGGGGAATCGAGGTGCTCCGCTCCCCATGAGCTTTCTTTTTGACATCCAGAACCCGAATCCTTTCCCCGTGTTGCTGGAAGGGATAACGTTCACGGTGGCATTCGACAATGATTTTCAGGTAGTGACCGTCAACAATGACGATTCCATCTGGATTCCGGCAGGAAAGACGAATCAGGTACGGGTGGACACCATGATTACGACGCGCTCCGCCCTGCTGAGCCTGATGGTAACAGGAGGGTATAAGTTAAAGGATCGTGGATGGAGCCCCTGGAAGGCCCTGGAGCGATGGTGGAGAGGGATTCCCGACTATTCAGTTCCCGTGAAGGTGACGGAAGGTGCGTTTAACTTCAAGGCGGACGGGCTCATCAAGGTTCTCCCCTTTGAAGCGACTGTAAAATAGCAGCAAGTAAACAGAGGGGCCGGGCTCGCCTATTTGCTGATGCCTGGCCCCTCTTTAATGAGGAAAACTATTATGGGACTTACTGATTTTAGTATCTATGATGCTATCAACCGGAATGCCCGCTGTTACCCGGACCGGCCTGCGTGGTTTGAGGTGGATGACGGGAGGCAGTTCACCTTTGCCGAGGTAAAGCACCAAGTGGACCGTGTGGCGTGCGGTCTCCAGCATGCGGGGGTCGTTAAGGGGGACCGACTGGGTGTTGTGGGGAAAAACTCGTTTGAATATTTTCTGCTCTATGGTGCTGCCGCGGCCCTGGGTGCCATCGTTCTCCCCATCAACTGGAGGCTCTCTCCGGAGGAAATGGGATACAACTTGAATGACTGCGAACCGCGGCTCGTTTTCGCGGGAGAAGAGTTCCAGGAAACAATTTCGTCTCTCAAAGCTTCACTTGCCTCGGTAGAGAAATTTTATGGCCTGGGAAATGGTGGTGGGCTTTTTGCAGAGTTTGAGACTCTTCTCTCCAATGGCGAAGATTTTAGATCTGCGGATGTTTCCACCGACGACGGCATTGTGATCATTCACACGGCCGCGGTTGCGGGAAGGCCGAGGGGTGGTTTGCTGACCCATGGAAATGTCCTCTGCATTGATATGCATTTTGGCTGGCTTTGCAACCTCACCCCCAGGGATGTGCACTTGAACCTGCTTCCCCTGTTTCATGTGGGCGGGCTTTTTATGGCCATGACAAGTTTTCATGCCGGAGCAATCAATGTAAACATGAGTAAGTTTGACGCTGAAAAGGCCTATGAGCTGATTGTAGAGAAAAAGGTATCGTTCATGTTTGATTTCGCCCCCATCCTTTCTTCCATACTGGATGTGCACGAGAAAAAAGGAGGAGACATCAGCTCTTTGTCATCGGTTCTCGGCCTCGAGGCACCGGAAACCATCGAAAGGTACCAGGAACAGACAGGGGGCACTTTTTATTGCCTCTACGGGCAGACGGAGACCTCCGGTTTTGCTACGTTGTCGGCGTATAATGAGAGACCCGGATCAGCAGGCAGGATGTTTCCCCTGGCGGATGTGGTGCTTGTAGATGACGATCAAAACCCTGTGGCAACGGGAGAAGTTGGAGAAATAACCGTCAAGGGACCTCTGGTGTTCAAGGGGTACTGGAATCTCCCCGAGGATACTTCCTATACATTCAGAGGCGGCAGGCATCATACGGGGGATCTCGGTCGTTTTGATGAAGATGGCTTTCTCTGGTATGCGGGGAGGAAACCGGAAAAGGAATTGATCAAGCCGGGCGGCGAGAATGTGTACCCGGCCGAGGTTGAAACAACCATCCTGGAACATCCTGCGGTGGAAGAGACAGTGGTCTTCGGGGTCCCCGATCCCAAGTGGAAAGAAGGCATAAAAGCGGTGTGCCTCCTGAAGGAAGGAGAGCGTCTTGAAAGCCGTGAGCTTATCGAGTTTGTCGGGGAGCGTATTGCCAGGTACAAAAAACCGCAGTATGTGGAATTTGTGGATACATTTCCGCGCCTGGATGATGGAAGCCCCGATAGAGCGAAGATAAAGGAACTGTATGGAGGAAAGCAGGAGGCGGGTTGAGTTGTGCGATGAAAGCACATGATTCTCCTTCCATCATCCTGAGAATAAAAGAGATCGGTGAATCGGACCTGATCGTCACGTTTTTCAGCGCGGACCGGGGTCGATTGCGGGGCATTGCAAAGGGTGCGCGGCGAAGCCGGAGGCGATTCGTGAATTGCCTGGATTATTTTTGTCTCTCTGCGCTTGAATTCACCGAAAAGCCCGGACGTGATCTCTGCTTTCTCCAATCCGGAAAACTCCTCGAGAATTTCCTTTCCCTGAGATCCGATTATACGCTGCTTTCCCTGGCCAGTTACATGGTTGAGCTTACCGAGATTCTTTTTCCCCTCCGGGTCACTGATCCTGCTATGTTCGAACTTCTGAAGAAATGTCTTGGAGCTCTTCATGAGGGAAAAGAGAGGGATATGCTTCGGGTTCTGTTTGAAGCGCGGGCAATGACTCTTGGGGGGTATGGGATCCAGCTGCACGGGTGCAGCATCTGTAAGAGATCCTATGCAGGAGAGGGCAGGGCCGTTTTCAAATGCGAGGGAGGGGGGATTGCCTGTCTCAAGTGCGCACGGGAGACGGCCGAAACCCCCGGGATGAATCCCCTGAGCGTGAAGATGCTGGATAAATTACAGTCGGGGTGGTGGCCGGAACATGAATCACTTTATCTGGATGAGGAGGTGGTACAGGAACTCCGGCCCGTCCTCACCAGGCACATCGAATACCGCATCGGAAGACGCCTGAAGACATCGACGTGCCTCTGATGAACGCCTCCCTGTTTCACCGTACAGGAGAGAAAGAAGGAGTTCTTGCGTCAAAAATCAATTCAATCACGAACAGGATCTGTCCTTTATTCTTCGGTTCCGAGTCTCCCGGGCTTCGTATTTTCAGAGACTTATCCACGGGGGAGCACTGCCCCCTCCGCATTCCAGTCCTCAGGAAAAGGCGCCCTGAGGACCTGGCTGCGGTTTCCCCCATAGATAAGTCACGAAAATACGAAGCCCTCCCGCCAGTCACTCGGAATAAAGGGCACATCCTGTAACCGGGGAGTTTGTACATGGTGGTTGACAGCGGAGTTTGTGGTTTATATCATTTCAAGGGCGCACGCCATGGATACCCCGCCTCCACCGCAGAGGGTCGCAAGACCAAGACTCTTCCCGTGGTTTTTCATGGCATACAGAAGGGTAACCATAATCCTGCATCCGGTTGAACCCACCGGATGACCGAGACCGATCCCGGAACCGTTGATGTTGGTGATTTCCCGGTTGAGGCCCAGTTCTCTTTCGCAGCCGAGATATTGGGATGCAAATGCCTCATTCACCTCGATGAGTTCGAAGTCCTCCAGCTTGATATCGGGATTCCTTTCGAACAGGTTTCGCACCGCAGGCACCGGGCTCAAACCCATGACCGAAGGATGGCAGGCCCCTCGCCCGATCGCCCTGATTCGAGCAATGGGCTTTATACCTAATTCCTTGGCCTTGTCGGCAGACATGATCACCATGCCGCTTGAGCCGTCATTGATCCCCGAGGAGTTTCCCGCCGTAACTTTTCCTATTTTTGGTACGAAGGCGGGAGAAAGCTTCTTAAGGTCTTCCATGGTGAGGCCGGGACGGAAATGTTCGTCCTTCTCGAAAATGATGGGCGGTTTCTTCCTTTGGGGCACTTCAATGGGAACGATTTCGTCCTTGAAATCCCCTTCTTTGGTGGCCCTCTCCGAGTTGTTGTGGCTGCGAAGTGCTACCTCGTCCATTTCTTCCCGGCTGATATTATGGAGCTGAGCAATGAATTCAGCAGTATGCCCCATAATATATGGCTTTCCTTTGAAAAGCTCAAGCGGCATGCCCTCTTTCACGGGCCCATCTTCGGGATGAGGAATGAGATGGGATCCGCAGTGGAGCGCATGTATCATGTTGTCCACGAACACGTGGTCCTGGAGTCGGCACCCCCATCTGGCATTGGGAACGGAATAAGGCACTCCTGACATGTGTTCCACACCGCCTGCCAGGATGATGTCCGCCATGCCCGCCTGAATCATAGCCATCCCTGATATGACGGCCTCCATCCCGGAAATACAGACCCGGTTTACCGTTACGGCGGTCACAGTATCTGGAATTCCGGCCATCAATGCACAAACGCGTGCCACATTCAATGCATCTGCCGGCTCCACGCAGCAGCCGAATCGCACGTCGTCAATCATGGAAGGCTCAATGCCCGCTCTCCGGATTGCCTCCTTCATGGCGACACTCCCGATAACGGCCGCATTCAGGTCGCGAAGGGTCCCTCCAAAGGCGCCTACGGCTGTTCTGCATGCGGAAACTATTACAACGTCTTGCATTATTGTTGCTCCTTTTCTAGTCTTGCTTCTGTTCGGTAAGTGATTTCAGGATTTTCGTGTTTTCCTGGAGGCGCTTCATATTCACCTTGAGGTTTTTCTTGTTGGACCTGGCTTTTCTCGCCCTGATGAGTTTGGTTTTCTTGGAATTGGAAGCCATTGTTTTTTGTCTCCTTCATAAAAAAATTGATGACTTGTTGTAAGTCATCATCCGCCCGGAAACGGGCTGGTTACAAGAGCCAGTTTCAAAACGCCCCCTTTTGCCCGATCTTTGCGTCAGGCACAAATTTTAGTCCTCGAAATACCTCAATGTATTCCTGTGGTTAAAATTTTTGCCTTCCTTAAGCTCGAACAAAATTGAGCATTTGGAAACCGGCTCTACATTCAGAAAATTGCACGTGAGCATACTATGATGAGACAAAAGGGTCAAGGGGAAATGTGAATTAGGCTTCGGGTCGACTAAATAGCTTATCGGCAAACTTGCGTTCAATTAAGGACAGAAAATGTCCGTCGCAGTCGCAATTAATGCCAAATGCCAAAATCCAAATGTCAAATTAATGACCAATACCAAATGACTAAAATGGCAAAAAATTCTCAGTGCTTTGGGCTCCTCCATCGTCCGCGGTTCCAGCAGGCTGGTGAGCGAAATATGTTTTGTCATTGAGGCATTTGGATTTCATTTGACATTTGAGCTTTGGCATTTGTTCATTTCAGGTTTCCATGGATTGGGGTTAAGGATGTTTTCCTCTTTTTCTTGACTGAAGCCTTATGCCTGCGCATCAAAAGTTTTCTCTAAGGTATTCAACGGCGTTCCTGAAAAGTTGAATCCCTTTTCCCTCTTCCGTTTCCAGGGCCTTTCCCTTGCGGAGCAGGGTTTCTTTGTCCCTGGTCCATCCGGGGTGATTTGTAAAATGATTGTACGCCTCCGGGTGGGGCATAAGACCTAGAATTCTGCCGGTAGGATCACAGATCCCTGCGATATCTCCAAGTGAACCGTTTGGATTCCAAGGGTAGGTCCCATTGGCTTCATTTCCTTCAGGACCCGCATACTGGAGCACTACCTGGTTCTGATGAAAGAGATCGGCAAGGTCGCTCTCTGCAGCAAAGAATTTTCCCTCTCCGTGTCGCACGGGAAGCTCTATGGACGGAATTCCCCTGGTAAAAACACAGGGCGATTCGCCGTTGATCTTCAAGGTTACCCAGGTATCCACAAAATTCCCTGAATCGTTGTACGTGAGTGCAACGCGCCGTTCATCGTACCTGTTGTTCAATGCCGGCAATAGCCCAAGATTCACGAGGCATTGAAATCCATTGCAGATCCCGAGGATAAGCCTGTCTGAGTCTACAAATCGGGCGATTTGGTCTCCGAGCCGCCGTTTTATTTTGGCCGCCATGATAACGCCCGCTCCGTGATCATCTCCCCAGCTGAACCCCCCCCCGAAGACCAGGATATGATAATCCTCGAGGTGGAGCGCTTTGTCGGAGATGACCTGGTTGATGTGTACCCGATCCGGTTTGGCCCCGGCCAGTGTAAGTCCATATTGGGTTTCGTAATCACAGTTCAAACCATAGCCGGTAAATAGCAATGCCTTTATGGGGTTCATACCAGGTCTCCAAAGGGTTTCTGCCAGGATTGTTTCAGGTCCAGGATGTCTTCATCAATGAAGGGATTTCCCTGGGAATCTCTTACGATGAAGCGGTGAGAAGCGGTTACCGCCCCGATCCGGGAGATATTTAGTCCTGAAAAAAGGGAGCCGAAAATATTTTTTTTGGAGGGATCAACGGTAACCACAAATCGTCCACCGGTCTCGGAGTAGAGGGTCGCGGTTGGGCTCATTCCGGCATCTTTGGGTATGTCTTCCACGTGAAGGTCCATGCCCAGCTCGCCACCCATGGCAACCAGTGCCAGGTGAACGGCGAGCCCGCCCCTGGTAACCGCGTGGCAGGAGGTGACAAGCTCTTGACGCACCGCCTTTGCAAGGGCATGGTACAGGGGGAGCACGAAATCGGGATCTACCCTGGGCATGTTAAGGCCCGTTTCCTCCATCATCTGGTAGTACTCACTTCCTCCCAGTTCGTTGCGGGTCTCTCCAAGCACATACACAAGGTCCCCCGGAAATTTGGCTTCCATGGTGACGCAGGTATGAATGTCCTGGATCACACTACTTACGCTAAAAAGAAGTGTGGGCAACCCTGAAACTTTTCTTCGTTCGCCAAAAGGCCCTTCCAGGTTGCCGTCAATATACATACTGTCTTTTCCCGACAGAAGGGGAATGCCGAAAGCTTTACAGTAGTCACGCAGGGCCCAGTTCGCTCGAACGAGCTGGGCGGCCTTGTATTTGCCGTCCGGATTCTGGATGGGATGGTATTGAATGGTCGGCCAGCAGAAGTTGTCCACCCCCCCGAGATGTTCAGGGGATCCGCCCACTGCAAGCACCTTCCGAACGGCCTCGTCAATGGTCGCGGCGACCATGTGGTAGGTATCAATTTCTGAGTAAAACGGGTTAACGGCCTGTGCTACCGCGATTCCTTTCTTAGATTCGAGAACAGGCCGTATCACGCATGCGTCACTCGGGAGGTCCCTCCCTTTCCCCACGAGTGGCTTAATGACGCTGCCACCCTGGACTTCATGGTCATATTGCCTGGGGATCCAGTTCCTGGAGCAAATATTCGGCCGTGATAACATGGCTCTCAACAGGGCCCCCTGATGGGAAGGCTCGCTGAAGACAGGCTCTGTGAGCCCCCTGCGTTCAGGAGAAGTCCACTCCGCTTCGAATTCCCATTGGGGGAAATCGGACTCCAGTAATTCCATCCGCACATAGGCGCAGGGTTTCCCCTTATAGTCCAGTTCAAGGACGCCGTTGTCGTTATATTCGCCGATCACCGTGCTTTCCACTGAATGTTTTCTGGAGAGCTCCATGAATCGCTCAATGTTCTTTGGATGAACAGCTATGGTCATTCTTTCCTGTGATTCTGATACCCAGATTTCCCATTGGTCCAGGCCCTCGTATTTTAGCGGCACCTTGTCCAGATCAACGCGGCATCCGTTGCTGAATCGAGCAGATTCCCCAATAGATGAAGAGAGACCTCCGCCGCCATTATCCGTAATAAACTCGATCAACTCTTCGTCCCGGGTCTCCATGAGAAAGTCATGCATTTTCTTCTGGGTGTACGGATCGCCGATCTGTACATGTCCGGCAGGCGTGTGCTCGGAAAAGGTTTCCGACGCGGCCGTCACCCCGTGGATGCCGTCCTTCCCGACCCGGCCTCCTGACATGACGATCAGGTCACCGGGGTGTGTTTTTTTCTCGTGTGAAGATCTGTTTCCCACCTTGGCGGGCATGAGACCAAGGGCCGTGACAAAGACCAGGCATTTGCCGATATAGCTTTCATCAAACAGGAGAAGCCCATACCCCGTTGGAATACCGCTCTTGTTTCCTCCGTCCCGCACTCCCTCAACAATACCGTCCAGGAGTCTCCGAGGATGAAGATGGGGCTTCAGTTCCTTGTTGTAATCGCGCGGCCCGACACAGTATCCATAGAGCCCCAGGATCAACTTTGCTCCCTTACCCGTTCCCATGGGGTCGCGGTAAATTCCAACGATGCCGGTGATTGCACCTCCATACGCCTCCATATTGGAAGGGCTGTTGTGTGTCTCACCGGTGATTGCATAATAATGATCGTCATCGAATCTTGCGACTCCCGCATTGTCCCAGAGGACCGATATGACCCAGTCCTTTTTCGTCTGAATGTCAAGGGTGGGCTGTTCGATGCAGGTCTTAAAAAGATTGTCCACCGTCTCCCGTGAATCGGTATCGAGGTCATGATAGTGAAAAAGCCCTCTAAAGGTGTTGTGGTTGCAATGGTCACTCCTTGCCTGTGAAAGATACTCCAATTCCACGTCAGTGGGAATGTCAAGTCCTACCTTTTTCCTTTCCTGCCGGACATCTTCCCTGAGGAAATAGTTTCTTATGACGGGGATATCCCTCTCATGGAGGGCCAGATTTCGTTCTTCAGAAAGCTCCCTGAGGGTTTCATCACTCTCAATGGAAATGGTTGTTACCTGGGGTTCGTGATCGAGGATGACCTTGGGAACTGGATACCCGATCCCCTCATTCCGAGACCATTCATTGTTCCCATATATTTTCCATTGCTGGATGATCCCGTTTGCAAGAAGTTCGTTCGCGATTGTCTCCGCGTCTTCTCGAGAAAGGTTCCCCGTGATTTCATATAATTTTGAAGTGTACACCGCTTCTCCCTGGCCGAATTCGAGCTGGAGGAGGTCTTCAATTGCCTCCACGGCGGTGCTGCCGGCAGTATCCCTGACACCAGGGCGAAACCCTACCCAAATGAGCCAGTCAAACTCCCGGGCAAGAGGCACGTAGGAAGATGTTTCAGTAACCGGATTGGTAAACAGCTTGGTGCGAACCCTTTCCAATTGCTCTTCGGTCAAAGACGTCTCCATGGTGAGGACCCGTATCACGCGGATATTTCTTACTTCCAGCGCAAAATATTCTTTTGCCTTTCGCCGAATGGATTGTCCTTCGGCGTCCATCAGTTCCTGTTTGAGACGTATCTCCAACCTTGAAAGCATTGCTCTGACCGCCTTTTCAACTGCAGCCTTCTCCCCAGCGAGCCGGGAAAGTGTGAAATAGGGAAAAATGGGGAACAGGCGCTTTTGGGCCTCTACTCTACCCGTGAACCTGGCAATGTGAATATTTATAATAAACCCGTGGGATATGAGTCAATAGAAATAGTCCGATTTCCTATATCCTACATGAAGCTTGCATTACTGAAAGCCAGTGTCTATATTAAATATCAGGACAAGAATCTAGGTCTTTAGGTTAAAAGTAACAAACAACTCAATAAATTAGGGACAAACAAATCTGAGGCTAAGGGTTTAAGACATAAGTCTCAAGGCTAATATGAACTCAATCTCCTTGGAGGGGATAGATTATGGATGATAAAAAGGACTATCTGGAGGGGAATGAAGGGCAGACCAAGATTCCGAACCAGAAAGAGCTTGAAAAGGAACTGAGTGAGTACCTTTCAAAGAAGTACGGGAACAGGGTAAAAGTCATTTCTCCCTTCGTGGTCCCGCGTCCTGGTGAAGAAAGAATGGACGACGATCAGAAGACCAGACACGGAGAAAAATGCCCTGAATTTGACCTGCTTCCAGAGGAACTGGAGGCATACTTGGATGGCTTTGTGATCAAGCAGGATGACGCAAAAGCGGTACTCTCGACCAAGATTTGCACCCATTTCAATCGCATCAAGTACTATAGCAATACGTCACAGGGGAGAAAAAAAACCAGTGTTGGAATGATTAAGAACAACGTCCTCATGATCGGACCGACCGGGGTGGGAAAGACCTATATCATCAAGCTGATCGCCCATAAGCTGGGCGTCCCTTTTGTGAAGGGAGACGCCACGAAATTCAGTGAGACCGGCTATGTGGGCGGGGATGTGGAAGATTTGGTCAGAGACCTGGTTTACGAGGCGAACGATGATATTGAGCTGGCCGAAAATGGGATTGTCTACATCGACGAAATAGACAAGATCGCTTCCGCCCAGAATCTGATCGGGCATGATGTCTCACGGAGCGGTGTCCAGCGGGCACTTCTGAAACCCATGGAAGAGACGGACGTTGATTTGAAGGTCCCTCACGATCCCATTTCCCAGATTCAGGCCATCGAGCAGTACAGGAGAACGGGAAAAAGAGAAAAGCGCGTGGTCAACACGAAAAATATCCTGTTTATCGTGAGCGGGGCGTTCGGCGACCTCACGGAAATTGTTCGGAAACGGCTGCAGCAGCAGGGGATCGGATTTGAAGCTGATGTGCGGTCTACCGAGGTACCCTGGGAGATCCTGAAAGAAGTAAAGGCACAGGATTTGGTCGAGTTCGGCTTTGAATCGGAATTTGTGGGCCGGCTCCCAGTGGTTGTGGTTTTTGACGAACTCAAGAAGGAAGATTTGCTGGAGATCCTGAACAATCCGAACAACCCGATCCTCATCAGCAAAAGGAGAGATTTCAGGGCGTACGGCATTGATATACAGTTCGAACCCGAAGCGCTGGACCAGATAGCCGAGATGGCTGCCGCAGAAAAGACAGGGGCTAGAGGATTGGTGAGCGCCATTGAGAAAGTGCTGATCCCCTTTGAAAAAACCCTGCCGTCGACGGATATTAAGTACTTCCTGGTGACCTCTAATGTGGTAAAAAGCCCTGTAGGAGAACTGGAGAAACTCTTGGCAAATCCCGATGATCCTGTGCTTATCTCCAGGTTTCAGGATGCAAAGGAGAAGGACTTCGTGAATATTCAGGCCCATATTGCCGAGAGCGCAGAAAATTTTCGCAAGAATTTCGGCCTGGAAATAGGGGAACGACGGATTGAACTTCTTTCTGAATTGTATTTGAAAAATATTTCTGATGTTAACAGCGTTTTTGAAGATTTCAAGGCGATGTATCAGCAGATAAAGATCGAGGAAGCGTCTCTGCCGGAGAAACTCGAAGTCAGTGTTTCTTTTGAGGACAGCGCCATTGATGAAGTCATCCATCAGGCCATAGAGAAGGATGAAGAAGCGGGCACCCTGGCATTTCAGCTCGCCAAGAAACTTGAATATGGTCTGAAGCTGGTTCGAGATCGTTCGGGGATTGAACATTTTTCCATCAATGGTGAGGCAATCATCAATATGGAGAAATTCGTCAATGATCTTTTGAAACAATATTATCACGAAGAATATGGTGGACCAATACCCAATTTCAAGGTCCGTGACTGATAACAATGATTGGAATATCAAAACTCTACTGTGGAACTGTCGAGCCATCTGACGCGCTCCGTTACGGGAGGCGTTCAGGGGATTTGCCTGCCCATTTGCTCCAGTTTTCAAAAGACAAGAAACCTGTCGTGGTCTGGAATGTGACCCGTTCCTGCAACCTGCATTGCGTGCACTGCTATGCAAGGGCTGTGGAGGAGAGCAGGGAACGGGAGATGAGCCATGAAGAGGGACTTGCCCTTCTTGATGATCTGGCGGAATTCGGAGTCCCCGTGGTATTATTTTCCGGGGGTGAACCTCTCGCACGGCCGGATCTTCTGGATCTTGCGAAATACGCGGTAAACAAAGGAATGCGGGCGGTCATTTCAACCAACGGCACCCTTATTGACCGGGAAAAGGCGCGGAAATTAAAGGATATCGGTCTCTCTTATGTCGGGGTGAGCCTTGATGGCATGGAAGAGGTGAATGACCGGTTCCGCGGGAAGAAAGGCGCCTTTCAGAAGGCAATGGAAGGGATCAGGAACTGCCAGAAAGTGGGGTTGAAGGTGGGGTTGCGCTTCACCATTAACCGGATGAATGCCCAGGAAATCCCCAATATTTTCGACCTTCTTGACACCTATGATATCCCCAGGGTCTGCTTTTATCATTTGGTTTATGCGGGACGGGGATCGGAACTCGTGGAGCAGGATCTCAGCCACGATGAAACCCGCCGGGCAGTTGATCTTATCATTGACCGCACAAAAGCACTCCATGAGCGGGGAATCATGAAGGAAGTCCTGACTGTGGATAACCATGCCGATGGGCCGTATGTCCATCTCCGAATGGTCAAAGAAAAGGATCCAAGGGCATCTGAGGTCTTAGAACTCCTTCAAATGAACGAGGGGAACAATTCGGGCAGGGGGTTCGGATGTGTGAGCTGGGACGGTTCCGTATATGCGGACCAGTTCTGGCGGCACTATTCCTTTGGGAATGTGCTCCAGAAACCCTTCAGCGAGATTTGGACTGATCTTTCCAACCCGCTAATGGCGCGATTGAAAGATAAGAAGAAATATGTCAAGGGACGCTGTGCGCAATGTCAGTGGCTGGATATATGCGGGGGCAATTTTCGTGTTCGTGCCGAGGCGGTGAGTGGCGACATCTGGGCGCCGGATCCTGCCTGCTATCTAACCGATGAGGAAATATAACATGATTATTCGGCCGCGACGGTTGAGAAGAACTCCCGCCATGCGGGACATGGTGCGGGAGACACATCTTTCAGTGAAGGATTTCATAGCGCCTTTGTTTGTAAAACCCGGGAATGGCACAAGAGACCCGATCCCTTCCATGCCGGGGCAATATCAGTATTCGGTGGATACCTTGGTCACTGCGATCAGCGAATTGGCAGGGCTGGGAATACCGGCCGTTATCCTGTTCGGTCTGCCGGACAGCAAGGATCCCCTGGGCAGCCGGTCATGGGCGGATGACGGTATTGTTCAGCAAGCCATTTCTGCGGTGAAGTCCGCCGTGCCGGAGATGGTTGTTATTACTGATGTCTGTTTTTGTGAGTACACCGATCACGGCCATTGTGGTGTGATTAAGAACGGTGATGTGGACAATGATGCAACCCTGGAACTGCTGGCACGACAGGCCGTTTCCCATGCAAAGGCAGGGGTGGATTTGGTCGCTCCTTCCGATATGATGGACGGCAGGGTCGCGGCCATCAGGGAGAGCCTTGACAGGGAAGGGTACCACCAGATAGGAATTCTCTCTTATGCTGTTAAGTATGCCTCTGCCTTTTACGGTCCTTTCCGGGACGCAGCCGAATCTGCTCCCCAGTTCGGAAACCGCTCCAGCTACCAGATGGACCCGGCTAACGGGCTTGAGGCGCTCAAGGAAGCGGAGCTGGATTTGGCTGAGGGGGCTGACATGATCATGGTAAAACCGGCCCTTCCCTATCTTGACATCATTTCTCGTGTGCGGGAAATCTGTGCTGTGCCGCTTGCGGCCTATAACGTGAGTGGTGAATATGCAATGATCAAGGCTGCTGCATTGAATGGCTGGATTGACGAAAAGCGTGTCATGATGGAGTCATTGACGTCCATCAAGCGCGCAGGCGCTGATCTTATCCTGACCTATTTTGCTAAAGAGGCCGCTCAACTGCTCTGATTTGTTCACCACGGAGCCACAGAGTGCACAGAGAGCAACCTTCCTCGTTTGTCCAGAAAAAAAGGCATTCTGAACAAACGAGGAAACAGCATATTTTGACCCGGAGTTCCATAGAAATGAATCCGGAAGAAATCAAAATAGGAGAATGACTTGGCTTCGTAGCCTGTGGAACGGTTTTTGTCCGATCGGGCTTTCGCGATCGGACAAAAGAAGGAAATTCTGTGTCCTGTGTGACTCGGTGATAAAGAATCTTTTTCAATACATGAGGATAAACGCAAAGAATTAAGTCATCGTATCTGGGAATACATGGGCTGCGTATGGAGAAAAAAGCCGAAAGAGGAAATCAGCTCCGGCTGGTGGCGTGGGAGATCACGCGCAGTTGTAACCTGAATTGTGTGCACTGCAGGGCGGCAGCAGAGAGGGGCCCCTATCCGGGAGAACTTTCCACTGCAAGGTGTCTGAAACTCCTGGAAGAAATCCGGGAGGTTGGAAGTCCCATTGTCATCCTTACGGGAGGGGAACCTCTCCTGAGAGAGGACGTGTTTGAGCTTGCCGACTATGGAACGGAACTTGGCCTTCGCATGGTTATGGCCACAAACGGCACCCTGCTCAACCCTCCTGTTCTCCGAAAGATGAAGGCGTCAGGAATCAAGCGTGTGAGTATCTCCCTTGACGGCCCCGGTGCCCGGGAACATGACGCCTTCAGGAAGGTAGAAGGGGCATTTGATGCGGCCATCGCTGGAATTAACCTCCTGAAAGAGCAAGGAATTGAGTTCCAGATCAATACCACCATTACAAGACATAACGCCCATCTTGCCGAGAAGATATTACAGTTGGCCGTAGATCTTGGCGCGGCGGCCCATCATTTATTCCTTCTCGTCCCCACCGGCAGGGCAAGGGAGATGGTGAATCAGGAAATAGAGGCCGCGGAATATGAAAAGCTGCTTCACTGGTTTTACCGGATGAGAGATAAAGTAAATATTCATCTAAAAGCAACATGTGCTCCACATTATTATAGAATATTGCGCCAAGAAGCTCATGCAAAGGGAGAGAAGGTAACCTTTGATACCTATGGGCTTGATGCGGTGACCAGAGGGTGTCTGGGTGGAACAGCCTTCTGTTTCATCGGTCACGATGGTATCGTTCAACCCTGCGGATACCTGGAATTGAAGTGCGGAGACGTAGGGAAGAATACCTTCAAGAAAGTCTGGGAAAATGCGGAGATTTTCACCAAGCTGAGAGATTTTTCCCTGTACAAGGGAAAATGCGGCCGATGCGAATACATCAGCGTTTGTGGCGGGTGCCGAGCGCGTGCCTTCGAGGCGACGGGGGATTTTCTCGCGGAAGAACCACTGTGCGTGTACGAACCTTCCAAACGGGTATAACACGGAGGCTGAACAGGGGAAACAGGGAATGACCTTTTCTCTTCGATTCCGAGTCTCCCGGGCTGGTATTTTCAGTGACTTATCCACGTCCCGCCTATAGAGATCTATAGGCGGGACTCCGCATTTACTCCGCAAAGCGGAGTTCTGCGGTTTCCCCCATAGATAAGTCACGAAAATACGAAGCCCTCCCAACAGTCACGAAGAAAAAAGGTCATACCCTGTTTGAGTTTTCATGAATTTTGCCAGGTTTAAAGCAGGAAAAGCCGGAAGAGCCAAAATGGATACGTTGGATAAAGATATTCTTAACGAGATTCAGTCAGACTTTCCCTTGGTGTCACGTCCCTACCAGGCACTTGGGAAAAGAGTTGGACTTTCTGAAAAAGAAATGCTGGAACGGGTGCGGAAGTTAAAAGAAATGGGGATTATCCGGAGGATAGGGGGGAATTTTCATTCAAACCGCCTCAATTTTGCCAGCACACTCTGCGCGGCCAAAGTCCCGGAAGAAAAATTGGAACTCTTTGTTGATGCGGTGAACGCATACCCCGGTGTTACCCATAACTACTTGAGAAACCATACCTACAATGTCTGGTTCACTTTTATCGCAGAAGATAGAGAGTATATTCGCTCCGCACTGGCAAAGATAGCGGAAGAGAGCGGGGTGGAAGAAATTCTGAACCTTCCTGCGGTCAAGGTGTTCAAAATAAAGGTGGATTTCGAGGTTTAAGGAGTCTCTTCAGATTCTCCACCATATCGCTCGAGAAACAAATCACGCTCCTCTTCACTCATTCTCCCTTCATCAACAAGGAGATCAGCGATGCCGTCCTCACGGAGATCATCGATGGACATGATCTTTTTGTTTGGCCTCGACTGGATACTGAAGAAGGTGTAATTGAGTGTCAGGTGTGATTTTTTGAGGAGCCTGGGGCGTTTTCCGAAAAATATGAAATGGTAGCTGAGCAGAAAATAGGCCGCAGCCAATGCTATTGCCCAGTAAAAAATTTTTTTCTTAAATGTCATAGTCTTCCAAGAAAAAGCAGAGGGTTATCTTTTTCCAGATCTCTCCAGTGAACCTTCTGTTGTATAATCGGAATATCTCTCTCTAATCTAAAGGGCTTTTTTGTCTCGTGTGTAGGGCCCGGGCTAACCCGCATTTCTCACGGGCAATCTACTGTGGCGGCGGAGAGTCCCATGGCTAGTGCGTTGCACTTGAAAAATGACCTTGACGTACTACAAGTACGCCTTCATCCATTTTTCTTCCCGCGCCTTTTATCCACGGGCCTTTCCACCGCCTCGCTACGCAGGCCCGTGAGAAAAGCGGGCTAAAACGCCTTTTTGCCCCTGGCAATAGGATATCTTCTCCCATATCCGAATGCCTTTGAGGTAATCTTGAGCCCTGGCGGGGCTTGGCGTCTCTTGTATTCATTCATGAACAGCCGGCGCATGACGTCATTGACCACCGCAGGGTCATGTCCCTTGGCCACGATTTCTTGCGGCGCGAGATTCCTTTCAACGGCAGCCTCCAGTATTTCGTCCAATATTTCATAAGGCGGTAAAGAATCCTGGTCTGTCTGGTTCGGTCTCAATTCCGCGGAGGGGGGTCTGGAAATGATTCGGGTAGGAATGATCTCCGAGTCCCTGTTTATGTGTCTTGCCAGCCGATAACAAAAGGTCTTCGGAAGGTCTGAGATGATTGCCAATCCGCCGCTCATATCCCCGTAGAGAGTGCAATACCCCATAGCCAATTCCGACTTGTTCCCTGTCGTCAGGAGAAGCGCGTTAAACTTATTGGAGAGTGCCATGAGGAGGTTTCCCCTGATGCGGGCCTGTATGTTCTCTTCTGTTTCATCTTCAGGGAGCCCGGAGAATATTTCCCCCAAGGCATCCTTGTAGCAGTCAAACAGCTTGCCGATAGGTATTTCTTCGAGACGAATATTCAGATTTTTAGAAAGGCGCCGTGCGTCTTCCTTACTCATCAGGGAAGTGTATGGTGATGGCATACTGACACCCAATACATTATCAGCGCCGAGCGCCTGAACGGCGATATATGCTACCAGGGAGGAATCGATTCCTCCGCTCAATCCGACCAGCACCCTTCTGAAACCGCATTTCATGGTATAGTCCCGGGTCCCCATGATCAATCCCTTCAGTATTGCGGTTTCATCCGACAGCCATGGGTTCTGAATTTGCGGATTTTGGCGATGTGTGTCCCAGGTGAAGATGTCGGGCTCGAATGCCTTCCCAAGTGCGACGAGTTTGCCGCGAGCGTCAAGGACCATGCTGGAGCCGTCAAAAAGGAGATCATCATTGCCGCCCACCTGGTTGCAGTAAATGGCGGGTATTCTGTGTGTTGCGCACAATTTTTTGAGGATATTCAACCGCACCTGTTCCTTTTTCAGAGAATAGGGAGACGCAGAGATATTGATGAGAGTATCAATTTTTTCTGAAACCAGTTCCGCTACCGGGTCCAGGGGATACCTCGGTATACCGCTGACACCATCGATATTCCAAATGTCCTCACAGATGGTAACCCCACACTTCATTCCCCCCAGCTCAAAGGTGAGACTTTGTTGGGCGGGTTCAAAATAACGGGTTTCATCAAATACATCATAGGTGGGGAGCAACCGCTTCCCACCGGACCCGGCGATGGTTCCCTCTTTGAGCAGGGCGGCACCGTTGATGAGCCTTTTTCCGGTTGGCCCGGGGTTCCGGTCCACGTACCCCAGGAGGGCCGAAATGCCCTCTATTTTCGAGGCGAGCGCTCTGAGCTGCACAAGGTTTTCACGGACAAATGCAGGCTTTTCCAGGAGGTCCTTCGGGGGGTAGCCGATGAGGGACATTTCAGGAAAAACTGCCAGGTCGGCTTCTTTCGCCTTTGCCTTTTCAATGGCATCCAGGATCAAAGAGGTGTTATATACAAAGTCTCCGATAACAGGATCTATCTGGCAGATGGCGATTTTCATACGTGCTCCATAGAAAGAGGGACAAATACAAGAAAATGATTAACGTAATATGCAAGGCAGATCAAGGATATAATTTCGGCATATCACTTGTTTTTCAAACGGGGGCTCTTTCTGCCTTCCGATCGGAAGTTTTTGCCTACTGGAGACGGTGGTTAACCCGCATTTCTCACCGATCTTTGTCGCGAGACGGTGGAGAGTCCCGTGAATAGAAGACGCGTGCAGGAAAATGATCGCAGGCGTACTTTCACAGTACGTCGAGGTCATTTTTCAAGCTCAACGCAATAGTCATGGGACTTTCCGCCGTCACAGTCCCGCGCTTCGCGGGATTGGTGAGAAATGCGGGTTAAATTCTATGCTTAACGCGAAAGGAGCCTCCGTTGTAGGTTTACGTTAAGCGAGCGTTTTCAGTTCAGTTGAATGCTGTTATTGGCAGCATTTTTGCAAAGAAGAGCAATGACAAAGAACCAACGGAAATCCAAGAGGAGAGATGGTAAGATAATCTTCCTTGAGCAGGTGACAGAAAACAGGAAGTGTGGTTCCCTGGAAAGACCAGAAGAGGAGAAGAAAAATGAAAATTTCCGATGCAAATGGTTCAATGATGCCTGGGATAAACGGGACAAGAGCGGAAAAATCGAAGACGAAAGGTGCATTCCAGGAAGTGATGAGTCAGGCGATGGAACAACGGGACGGGAAAACTGCAGAACCTGCTTCCATGAATTCACCAGGAGCTTCCTCAATCATAGCGCCGGCTCAATTGATCCGGGATATCGAAGGACAAAATCCCATTCCCTCAGGCGCACAGGTTATGAAAGAAGTTGAATCTATGCTGGACCTCACCGGCTTCTACACGAAAAAACTCGAGGATTCCTCAATTAAGACAGCATCTTTGGAGCCACTCGTAACCCATCTCGAGGAGAAAATGGAGGGGCTCCGTGATCTTAAGAATAATGGAAACATAGACAAAGAATTGAAAGGGATCGTTTCTGAATTAGATCTCGCGGTGGGTACAGAAGTGGCGAAATTCAGGCGGGGGGATTACTCCTGACTGCCTATGCCGTACCGTTTTCGTGGGGAAACAGGAGTTTGACGGATGTGCTCTGATTATTCAATTCTGTTTCCAATTGGATTCCCCCGTTTCTTAACAACAGAACAGAGATGAAGAGATTCATCTCTCCCGGTATCTCCGATATTGGCAGGGGATCCCTGGGATTCATTTCCAGGGTATCACGGAAGGGTTGCGAGAGCGCGGTATTATCCATCCGAATAGCGATGACAGGATGTTCTTCCTCTGCACTGGTACCGAGGAAAAGGACGCTGCTCTTGAGATTTTCGAGCTCTTCGACCAGTCTTTCGAGAAAGAGAGCCATAGCAAGGCCGAAATGCAGGGGAGGGGCAGTTATCGCATGGAGCGATGGGGACAATTCCAATGTGGTTTCAACGTTATGCTTGAAATAGAGGTTTGTTTTTAGAAATTGCACCTCTTGATGAAGAAAATGATTGATGTCAAGTCTTTCAGGGGGAAATTCCATGAGGTCGGCTCGCATCCCCGCGATCCTGATCTGATTGTTCAAGTTTTCAAGTTCATTATTCATCTGCACGAGGCGTGCCGAGAGCTTCTCCAAGAGGTCATCGCTGCTGTCTGTTTTCTTGAGGATGAAATGCTGCGTGACGTCCATCTGCATTCCCAGGCTATGCAGCGGGCTATTGAGATTGTGAATGAGCCCTCCAAGTAGTTTCCCGAGCGAGGCAAGGTGGCAGAGGTGAGCGAGCTCGTCCACGGATACCTGGAGCGATTCCATTCATTCCCCCTCTTTCTCTTTTTCCAGCCGGATTAATTTTCTCTGTTTTCTGAATATGGTTTCGATAATGGCATCTCTTGCCTTTTCATCGATTTCAGCAAAATGAACAGCTACGGAGAACAATTCAGTGTCTCCTTTTTTCATGTGCTCCAATGTGTCTGTGCGGATAACTTTTGCGATCATAGTTACCTTAAACTCAAATGTTCCGGGCATGATCAGGTCCATTTTCAAGAGGGTGCCTTCAGGATAGGGAATTTCACTCAGGAATTTAAGCCCTGATCCACTGAGCTCCACAACGTCGTTCAATGATCTGCCTGGCTGATCAGACGGGGTGGTCATTTGCTCAATAACGAAATTGAGCTTTTTGTCCATCATTTTCAGGCAGCGGTAAAGGGTTTCTTCTTTTGACCCTGTCGGCACCTGATCAATGATTTCGTCAATGGGGCTGGAAAAGACGTTGCCCTCGAGAACACTATTGGCATCTCCTAGTTCGAGCAGGGTCAACTCTTCCTGAGTCAAGGCTTGTAATCGAGCAGATATAAGCACATCGGTTCGCAGATATTCACGCTGGTTTTCAGGGTTCATCTTTTTCCCCCAATGTCTGCAATATTGGTTACGCCCATCCGCATATCAGAGATGTTGGGATGGAGCCTCTCGCTTTCAGCCAGTTGGAATCCTCATGTTGAAAAAAGCATAAATCAATATCAATTGCAATAAAAATAGTAAGCAGCCGCAAAGCAAAAAAGGATATCAGATATTTCCTCATGCCACAAGTTTTGGTGGTGGCATTGATTCTTCCCAGGTATAGGGTTTGAGAACAGGCAGTGCCGCGTCAACCACTTCCGGATCAAATTGGGCCCCCTTATTTTTCACCAATTCCTCAAGACAGTGTTCAAAAGGAAGGGCTTCCCGATAAGCTCTATCGGAGTTCATGGCATCAAAGGCATCCGCTACTGATAAAATCCGGGCCAGCAAGGGAATATCTTTTCCTTTCAGCCCATCCGGGTATCCCTTTCCATCCCATCGCTCATGGTGGTGTCTGATAACCGCAAGTTCCTGTTCGTCTAGGCCGAGAGGAGATACAATATGTACCCCAATAAGAGGATGAGCCTGGATATTCTTGAATTCCTCGTCCGTAAGACGACCCGGTTTTTTCAGGATATGATCATCAATGCCTATCTTGCCTATATCGTGAAGAGGGCCGCTCGATTCGAGTCGCCTGCAGTCCTCGAAGGGGAGATCCATGGCCTGGGCAATACGCAGCGCCATCTGTGTTACGCGCTGAGAGTGTTGGCGTGTGTAAGGGTCACGTGCCTCTATGGCACTGACCAGCGTGCCAAGTGTGGCAAAGAGATTTTCCTTCAGGCTGTCATAGAGGGCCAGATTCTCGATATTCTGGGCGGTCCGCTCCGCAAGAAAATTCATGAGGGACTGATCTTCCTGGGAAAAGGTTCCTCCGTTGCCTTTCTCCCCGATGAGCATCACGCCAAAAAGCTCACTGCGGATGTGAAAAGGGACGGATAGGAGATCCGGCGAATATGAGGGGGAATCAACGGAAAAACCGTGGGTATGTGTTACCGAGAAATGTTCTTTTACGAAATCGAGGGATATGCGCTTGCTTGTTTGTTTGTCAGGATCAAGATGAACCCTGTAACCGGGATGGACAGAGTCTAATCCTTTCTGGGAAAGGGCAATGAGATCTGTTTTCTCTTGATCGTAAAGAAAAAAACAAGCCTTGGTAGCATCACAAACCTCCAGAGCTTTATTGATGAGATATTCATAGAGATCATCAGAATTGTTCACCTTGGAGAGAGAATCAATGATGTTGTACAAGAGGGTTTTTTCCCGTATTTTCGTCTGAAGTTCCTGATTCAGCTTTTCTACCTGGCGTTTTTGTTCCAGTTGCCTTTTCAACAACCAGTTTTTCTTGGCTAGCTTATGGAGGCGATGGACCCTTTCCATTGAGATCTTCAGGTCCTGGAGACGAAAGGGTTTTATCAGAAAATCAGAGGCCCCGTTTCGCATGGCCTCGATGACTTTCTCCATGGAAGGATAGCCGGTCATGACAATGATGCTCATGGGCCGTCCGTTGCTTTCCAGGTTTTGGAGAAGCTCCATGCCGTCCATTTCAGGCATCATGAGGTCCATGAAAAGGTAGTCATATTTTTCTGTATTCAGCGCCTCAAGGGCAATCTTTCCATTTTGGGCGGTATGAACGGTTGGAACACCGAGATGATAGAGATAGGATTCAAGGGCCTCCCGGATGCTGGCTTCGTCATCCACCACGAGGACCTTCAGCGATCCAAGACCACCGTGAGTTTCTACTGCCGATCTTGCAACAGCTTCGATTTGCATAATTCGAATTCCTTTTCAGAAAGAAGACCTTTTGCTTTTAAATGGGACAAACGCTCGAGACTTGAAATCAACGCGAGCTCACCCATTCCCTTGGTGCCCATCAGGTGGTGGGAAAGGACATCTCCCCCAATAAGTGTTTTGCCCTGGGCAGTCCCGGACGAAAATGAGCGGCTCTTTGAAGCCGTGGTATTGTGGGAAGCCATGATCCTTTTGACAAAGTGGAGCTGTTGGTAGGCCTCCTCTAATTCCAGCATCAACCTCCTATTTTCCCGCAACAGATGAACATTCTCCAGAGCGTTCTTCACCGCGATCCTTATTTCCTCCAGCCTAAACGGCTTGGTAATGTAGTCGTAAGCTCCTTCCCGGATTGCCTTCACTGCTGTTTCCAGAGAAGCAAAACCGGTGATCAAGATGACAAGAGTGTTGGGATTAATCATTTTTGCCGCGCTCAGCACTTCAAGGCCGGTGGCGCCGGGCATCATGATATCTGTAATAATGAGGTCATAACCATTTGCTTTGCACTTTTCGATGGCATCCAGACCATTTGAAGAAACGGTAACATGCTGATTGTTTTCGTTAAATGAATTTTGTAGTACAGACAACAGGCTTGTGTCATCATCAACTATGAGAATAGTGAATTCCATTGGACTGGATCCTGGCCCTCTTTCTCCCTCTCCAAATGCCTTCAAAGCATGAGCATTCGTGTCCATTCCTCACAAATGTTCATCGGAATGGACCTGCCTGGACTTGAGCAATTTTATGCCTCGGGAGCCAGCCCGCATTTCTCATCCCGCGATGCGCGGGACTGTGGCGGCGGATAGCCCCATGTCTCCTGCGTTGTGCTCGAAAAATGACTTCGACGTACTGATAGTGGCCTTCATCCATTTTTCATCGCGCGCTCCCGATAGCGGGATTTCGCAAGCTCAACTTGCTATCCATGAGACTCTCCACCACCTCGCTACGAAGACCCGTGAGAAATGCGGGCTGGAAGTGAGAAGGCAGGAATCAGAATAGCTGGTTTCTTCACTATTCCAGCTGCGGTTGATTGGGGCAACTGTCTGGAATAGCAAGGGGATTTCTGAGAGGGGAGGCATTCAAAAGAAGCGCACAGACTATGATTTCCATCCATGGGTCCCGATAAGATCAACAAATCTGCATCCGCCGAATTCTTTCCGAGTGAAAACCTCTTTTTCTTTGCGAGTAACTCGTATCATCTCCTGGGTGAAGCGATTTCCGACGGGAATGACGAGCCGGCCTCCTATTGCCAGTTGTTCAAGGAGCGGTTCGGGGATTTTGGGAGCCCCTGCAGTCACCATGATGGCATCATATGGTGCATACTCTTCCCAGCCAAGAGTCCCGTCAAAGGCCTTGAAGAGGATATTTGTGTATCCGAGGCCAGCCAAGGTAGCCCTGGCCGTCGTCATCAGCGGTCGTATTCTTTCAACAGTATAAACTTTATGGCTGAGCTCTGCCAGAATGGCAGCCTGGTAACCGCTTCCTGTGCCGATCTCCAAGGTGTTTTCGTTGCCGGCCAGCTCAAGTGCCTCGGTCATGAGCGCTACGATGTACGGCTGGGAAATGGTCTGCTTATGTCCTATGGGCAAAGGGTGGTCATTGTATGCCTCTCCCCAGAGAGCTTCTTCAACAAAGTGATGCCTCGGGACTTTTTTCATGGCCGCAAGGACCCGGCGAGCTTTGATTCCCCGGGGAATAAGTTGTGTTTTTACCATGCGCTCTCTTGCGAGACTGAAATCAGCTTCCATGAAAAGATCCGCTTTGAGGTTTTCGATAGACAGGATTTTATCACAAGCGAATAAGGGATGTAAACCAATGGCGCAAGCCCAAGCCATCTTGACATCGCCGCTCCGCGGTGTTAGTCTGCATTCCCTGA
>CAZJRD010000014.1:0-60096 GCA_964548365.1 uncultured Desulfobacteraceae bacterium
AGATAAGTCACAAAAATACGAAGCCCTCCCGCTGGTAACGAAAAAGAGGTATCCCTTCATGTGCTCCATGTTATTCCATGAGGCGTGATTCCAACACCTGGTCAGGAGAAAAATCCTCTATCCCCAGGTAGTACTCCGCACAGTCCACAAGGGCCGCCATGGGAACGAGCCCGATAATTTCGCTTCCCACGACATTAACACCGTAGCGACGCGCCTCCATTTTCACCATCTCAAAAGAGCGGTAGAGAGCGGTCCTGGTAAAATCGGTCATGTTCATGGAGACCTGTACAATCCCGCGATCCTTGAGGTCCACACCGATGGCCTTGCAGTAGCGAAGTCCACCTGAAAGGTAGCGGACCTTTCTTGCTATGGCGTCGGCAATCTCCAGCTTCGGCGTGTCTAGGTTGATGTTGAAGGCAACCAGGGGCATACGCGCCCCGATGGCGGTGGCGCCCGCTGATGCGTGTATGGTTTCGGGGCCGAAATCCGGCCGCCACTCGGGCTGCGTCATTTTCTCGGCCATGCCTTCGAACTGCCCCTTTCGTATGGAGGCAAGGTTCTTCCGATGGGGGGCGGTGGCAGATTCCTCGTAGAGAAAAACGGGAAGACCAAAGGCATCGGAGATCCTGCCCGCCACTTCCTTTGACAGCTCTATTGCTTCCACCATGTCGACATTCCTGATGGGGATAAAGGGTATCACGTCCACGGCACCCATACGGGGGTGCTGCCCTTCATGTTTCCGCAGGTCAATCAGTTCAACAGCTTTTCCCACGGCAGCCGTTACCACTTCCTTGAGAGGTTCAGGTTCTCCAACCACAGTCACGACCATCCGGTTGTGGTCTTTATCGCTCTGATAATCGAGAAACTTGACTCCCTCACGTCCCCTGAAAGCCTCCACGATCTTTTCCATGACTTCCGTATCCCTCCCTTCACTGAAGTTTGGGACACATTCAATAATCTTCTTTTTTTCTGCCATTCAAATTCTTCCTCTTTTTTGGATCTGACGCCGGTGAGCAGGCAGCCGGCATATTCCAGAAGCTACGCTCCCTCCGTCGTCCATGACTCCGGTCGCTGCGGATTTCGGCCCTTACACTATTCTGTTCCAATGCCGAAATGACGCCGCTTCAGGAACATCCCGTCCGCCTGCTCCTATGAATGGGTATCAGAGTTTCTCCTCCACCAGTTTTTGCACCATCTCTTCATCCGGGATAAAGGGAAGGGTGATGTGGTCTCTGTCGTGGTGATCCTTGTTGTAATCAACGGCTGTTTCAATGGCGTTTTGGTTCCTGGCCCACGCCCTGCGCGCGACTCCGCCCATCACGTCCCAGGGAATGCTGTGCCCGATAATCTGGTCGACCCGTGCACTCCCGTCCAAAACCAGTCCAAACCCGCCGTCGATGGCCTTGCCGATCCCAACGCCGCCCCCATTGTGGAGAGAGACCATGCTCATCCCCCTGCCTGCATTGCCGGCAAAACATTGGGTGGCCATGTCCGCCATGATATTGCTCCCATCCTTGATACTGGCCGTTTCCCTGAAAGGCGAGTCGGTCCCTCCCGTGTCATGGTGATCCCTCCCCAGCATCACGGGACCGATTTCTCCCTTACGGACCATCTCGTTAAATTTGAGGGCAATGTTCATCCTGCCCATTGCATCCTGGTAAAGGATCCTGGCCTGCGTGCCCACCACGAGCCGGTTTTTCTTGGCGTCCCGTATCCAGTTGTAGTTGTCTCTGTCCTGGAAACGGCGTTCCGGATCAATACAGGACATGGCGGCTTGGTCTGTCTTGTCCAGGTCTTCGGGTTTCCCGCTCAGACATACCCAGCGGAAGGGGCCGTAGCCATAGTCGAACATCATGGGCCCCATGATATCTTCCACGTAGGAAGGAAAGATAAAGCCATCCAGGGGATCTTTTCCGTTTTTGCAGATCCCAGTCACGCCAGCGTCAAATACCGCCTTGAGGAAACTGTTGCCGTAGTCAAAGAAATAGGTGCCCCGGTCAACAAGGGCTTTTATAAGACCATAATGCATGTGTAAAGACCGGTCCACCAGCTTCACGAAACCGTCATGGTCACTCTTGAGCATTTCTGTCCGCTGGTCAAAGGTCAAGCCTTGGGGGCAATAACCACCCTCGTAGGCCACGTGGCAGGATGTCTGGTCCGACAGGAGATCAATCCCCTCATCATTTTCCACCGCGTACTGGAGGAGATCCACAATGTTCCCGTAGAATGCGATGGCAATGGCCTCACGACTTTTCTGATGTTTCCGCGCAATACGGAATGCCTCAGCAGGGGAATCAAGGACCCGGCTCACCCAGCCCTGTTCCTGCCTGGTCCGTATGCGGGAAAAGTCCACCTCTGCAATGATTCCCACACCACCTGCGATCTCCACGGCTTTTCCCTGGGCGCCGCTCATGCCTCCCAGGCCTGAAGAGACGAACAGGTGGCCGGAGAAATTGCCGTCGGCGGGCAGGTGGAATTTTTTCCTTGCCGCGTTCAGGATCGTGCCATACGTCCCGTGTACGATCCCCTGGGGACCGATATACATCCAGCCACCGGCGGTCATCTGCCCGTAGTTGGCCACGCCAAGGGCCATGGCCCTGTGCCAATTTTCCTGGTCGTCAAACATGCCTACCATGAGTGCATTGGTAATAATGACACGCGGCGCACCAGGGGGGGAGGCAAAGAGGCCCAAGGGGTGTCCGGACTCGACCACCAGGGTCTGCTCTTGGCTCAGTTCTTCCAGGTAGCGCTTGATGAGGTGGTACTGCATCCAGTTCTGGCAGACCTGGCCGGTTTCCCCGTACGTTACCAGTTCATAGGGGTAGAGAGCCACGTCGAAATCAAGATTGTTCTCAACCATCACCTGGAATGCCCGGCCCTCAACGCACCTGCCTCGGTATGTATCAATGGGAAGCCCTTTTATGGGCCCGTACGGCCTGAACCGGTAGCCGTATATGCGGCCGCAGGTCAGCAGTTCATCGAGGAACTCGGGCGCCAGCTGTTCATGCCACTTCTCGGGAAGATACCGCAGTCCGTTTTTCAGGGCCAGAACGGTATCGCTCTTTGAAAGGGCAAAATGCCTCTTGGGGGCCCTCCTGATTCCTTTAACAAATTCGGGCATCTCCGGCAGTTTGTCAAAAATACTTTCAAGCTTTATGGTCATTGCATTTGAGACCGTGATGTTCTGTTCCATTGTCTTTCCTCCCGCATAGAAGTAGTTCCCTTGCGCCTTAAGCCCTGCCCCTTGAGCCATTCAGACTCCCCTCCGGGGATCTCGAAAGCCTTCGTCCTGCGGACCCGACTTCTTTTTTACCTTCACGCTTTCACATTACATAATTGCTTTTAAGGCGACAAGTTCTAATTGATCCGCCGCGTTTTCAGCCCGGTCGGACACCTCCACGATGCTGACGAGACAGAGTTTCCGGTGCAGCTTCTGGCTGAAATCCAGAGCGGACGTAAAAATCTTTTTTGTCAGATCGCATTCCTCTTTGTCCACTTGTGATTCCTGGAAATCTACATCCTTTGAATACCCTTTCAAAATATCGATCTTACACTCGCCTTTGAAATAGCAAGCCACGGCCAGAGCCCTGGGTAGTGCCGATACAGTTTGCCGTGTCATTGGCACCGATATTCCTTCCCACATAAAGTCCGGTCCCCAGTAAAAGGAGCAATACCGGTCCGATTGGAAAACCTTCCTCACATTGACTTATATCGTGAAATACATGACGAGTTTCACAATGCCCATCGCCAGCTCATAGAGCCCGAATGTCAAAAGCGCCCAGGCGGAAATAATACTCAATATGCGGTTGAGCCTTGGATTGATTTTTCCGACTGTTCCGAACATGAGAATGAATACTGCAAGGCTCAAAACAAAGGTACCATAGAAGCCTGTGACAAATCCGATACCCATGCTTTTCGATTGCCGCCATCCTTCCAGGAGGATAGGTCCTGCAACCACACTCCAGAAAATATAGGGGTTCGGGTTCAGGATGTTCAATGCGACGGCACCAAGAAGAGTTTTGTTCCCTGCGTTGCGCATTGGCTTGATTTCATTGGTTTGAGATTTAAGAGAGATAAAGATCCGCCAGGCAAGATAGAGAATAACAAAGCCACCTGCCACATGAAGAATATGTAACGACCATTGAGGGGTCTTGGTGAGCACAACAAGCACCAGAATAATGACAGGCCCGTCAGTAAGGATCGGTGCAAAGGCAGCCGGAAGGGTACGCCTCCACCCGTTCCTCAGGGCATAGGAAATCAGGAACGCCTGGAAAGGCCCCGGCATCAAGGTTGCGGGCAGGGCCAGTGTGGCTCCTTGAATGAGATAAAAAAACAAAATAAACCTCCATGGGGGAACGAATAGTCAAGATTTCTCAATTAGCAATGAAAAATATGGTTCATCCGGATCTTGCGTACTTCTTAGATCAAGAATTTCCAAAAGGTCCAAACAGGATATGCTCTTTTTTCTTCGTGACCGGCGGGAGGGCTTCCTCTTTTCGTGACTTATCTATGGAGGAAACCGCAGAAGTCCCCTTTGCGGAGTAACTGCGGAGCCCCGCCTATGGATCTCTAGGCGGGACGTGGATAAGTCACTGAAAAGAGCAGCCCGGGAGACTTGGAATCGAAGAAAAAGGAGCATAGCCTGTTGCATTCAAAATTTTCTCAAAGTACGCTTTAGTCGGATGAACCAAAAATATCCCATTTCAAAGACAACAGCAAGGGAGAAAAGGATGCTTTGAATTCTTGTCACGGATACGGTATGATGTATGTCGTCAACAAGGCGAATCCTCGCACGAGGAGAATCAGATGTTTCACCAGCAAGAGGGAATGGGTATGAAAATAAAAGTGAAGAGCGAAAAGATCATGAAAGCCGTCAAAAAGATGTATGGCATCGAAGTTGAGCTTGAGTCGACCGAGGATGCGACAGAAGCGATTGGTCTCATCTTGAGAAAAATGTCAAAGACCGGTCTGGATGATTACAAACAGCTGAAAGATATAGGTGTAACAGCCTCAACGCATTATGAAACGTCTGCAGTAGATTATGAGCTTACGTTCCTTTTGATGTTTATTTTTGAAGAAGATGCATCCATGGAGACCAGGGTCACCGTGATCAAAGATTTCCAGGAGTTCTTTTCAAAGCTCTGAAAACTACCATGATCATTATAGCGCCAAATATCGCCATTGATGAAAAGGAGATCAAGGAAGAGTTTATTCGCGCTTCGGGGCCGGGAGGGCAGAATGTAAACAAGGTTGCGACGGCCGTTCAACTGAAATTTGATGTGGCCAATTCTTCCTCACTACCCCACGGCGTTCGACAACGATTGATTCGCATTGCAGGAAAGAGGATGACGGCGGAAGGGATACTCATCATTGATGCGCGCAGATACCGGACTCAGGGCCAAAACCGCCGGGATGCGCTGGAGAGGATGGGCGCATTGATCCGCTTGGCAGCGGAAAGGCCAAAACCCAGGAAAAAGACAAGGCCATCAATGGCCGCTAAAAAACGACGGATGGAAGGCAAGCGGCGGCGATCCGAAACAAAGAAAATGCGCAGGAGAGTATCGCCTGCGTATGAATAGAGAAGGAGATGAAGATGTTTAATAAAGCAAAGAAGTTTCTTGGAATATTTGATGAATACGGTGCCACAGATTCGGGCAAAACAACCCATGGTGATCTTCGGGTTGCTGCGTGCGCTTTATTGTTGGAAATGTCTCTTATTGACGGCGCGTCGAGTCCTATTGAGCGGGAGAAGGTTCTGAAAATACTCCACCAGGATTATAACCTTTCAGGCGAGGAGGTAGCGTCCCTTCTTTCACAGTCGAGGTCGGAGCTTGATGGAAGTATTGATCTCTGGCAGTTTACAAACGCGATTAACCAACACTTTTCCGTCCAGGAGAAATCCCGCCTCATCGAAGAAATCTGGGAAATCGCCTATGCGGACGGAATCGTTGACCAGCAAGAAGATTATCTGGTTCATAAGATTGCCGATCTCCTGCACCTCAGCCACCGCCAGCTTATCGAGGCCAAATTAAAGGTAAAAAATGCGAGCTTGAGTTGATACTTTGGTCATCTGTATTTAATCTCTCCATGCCTGCTGCCGGAGTTGCCGTGCTTTGTCAATATAAGCTTGACAGGCCATGCTTCGCATAGTAATAATTCAAAAAATAGTAGAAAAATCAATACGGTAAAAAAATCGCTGTTGAACTAAGCCCGGCGTTTTCATCCTCGCGATGACTTAAAGAAAAATATTGATATTTGCTGCTTTCGATCTTTTCTCACCAGGAAGAACATGATTTTGCCCTAAAACTGGACAGAAGGTGGAAATTGATATCGTTCTATGGCTTCTTAATGGTTCGGGAAGTATGCTCTTTATTCTAACACTTTATTAAGGGAGGTAGCATCATGAGAAGGACAGTATTGTTTTTGGCATTTTTTCTTTTGATCGGATTTTTCTTGGGGTCAGGCGTTTCCGCCAAGATGATTACTATTGGAGAGGCCCAGATCGTTTCTCATCCTGCACTAAACAATGACTCCAAGGGGTTCAAAGATGCCTTGGCAGAGGAGGGATTTATCGAAGGAAAGAATGTGAAATTTGACCGGCAAAACGCTCAAGGCGACCAATCGAATTGTGCAATTATTGCCCGCAAGTTCGAAGACGACAGAGTGGACTTGGTGCATGCCATTAGCACTCCCGACGCCCAGGCGCAGGTCAAGGTATCCAAGAAAATACCCATCGTGTTTTCATCCGTGACCGATCCGGTAAAGACAGGTATTGCGCCCAGACTCGGGAAAACCGGAACCAACGTTACCGGTGTAAGTGACCGATGGCCCATTGCCCTTCAGTGCGAGATGTATCAGGACCTCGTGCCTCACGCAAAAAGGTGGGGGACTATTTACAATCCGGGGGACGTAAATGTCACTTTCCACATCAAAGAGATGAAAAAGGCCATCGAAAAGATGGGTGGAAAGCTTATCGAAGCCCATATCTCCGGCAGCTCGGAGGTGATGCAGGCGGCTCAGAGCCTTGTCGGAAGAGTGGATGCGATTCACATTACCTCAGATAACACTGCTGTGTCGGCATTTGAATCAATTGTAAAGGTTTGCAATGCAAATAAAATTCCTCTGTTTGTCGGAGACAGGGACAGCGTTCCCAGGGGGGCCATAGCAGCCTATGGACTCGATTATTACATGGTTGGATATTCGGCAGGCAAAAAGGCCGCCCGTATTCTTAAAGGTGAAAAGCCCGGCGATATCCCGGCAGGGCTTGCCTCCGGGTACAGTCTCTGGGTGAGCTTGAAGCACGCAAAGGAGCAAGGCCTTAAGATGTCCACAGCCTTGGTGAAAAAGGCGGCAGATAAACTTTGGGATGAACAAGGAAACGTGGTGAAAGGAAAATAGGTCAATCCGGATACTGAAAGGGGAGGCATGACGCCTCCCCTCCTTGAGGTGGTTGCATGGTATTGATGGGTTTTTATCGCGTTATCCCGATTTCATTTGAGCAGGGCCTGGCGTATGCGTTGGTTGCCCTGGGCATAGTCATTACTTTCAGGATCCTTGCGTTTCCTGATCTGACCGTAGACGGCAGCTTTGCACTCGGTGCGGCCGTTACGGCACGTTTTATTGTAGGAGGAGTTCCACCCATATACGGCATCCTTCTCGCGATCCTCGCCGGTTTTCTTGCGGGTGCCTGCACGGGCATTCTCAATACAAAATTAAGGATCAACAGCCTCCTGGCAGGCATCCTGGTTATGACCATATTATATTCGGTCAACCTGCGAATCATGGGCAGGTCAAATATACAGTTGTTAACGGTGCACACCCTTTTAACTCCCCTGGAAGATCTGCATGTGAACCGCTTCATTCCCATCATCGCTTTCTTTTTCTTTACCGCCTTTTTCTTCAAGTTCCTGACCGATCTTTTTTTGCACACTCAGCTCGGATTCGCCATGCGAGCCACCGGTGACAATGAACAAATGATCTGCACCCTTGGAGTAAATACCGATAACATGACTATTCTGGGCCTCGGCATATCAAACGCGTTTATCGCTTTGAGCGGAGCCCTGGTAGCACAGGATCAGGGCTTTGCCGATATTGGGATGGGCATAGGGATGATCGTTGCAGGGTTGGCCTCTATTATCATTGGTGAAGCCCTTGTTGGAAAAAAGACGGTAGGCCGGATGACTCTTGCGGCCATTGTGGGATCGGTTGTATATAAGCTCATTATTGCTATTGGGTTGAGACTGGGGTTGGCCCCGACAGACCTCAAGATGGCGACCGGTGTGATGGTTATTCTGGCGTTGGGTATTCCGGCCCTCAAGTCGAAAAAGGAAGGTAAACTCCATTTAAGGGGAATATAAAACCGGAGTTGTTCAATGGTGAAGTTGAAGGATATCAGAAAAACATTCAAAAAGGGAACTATTGATGAAAAAGTCGCTATTGATGGGTTAAGCCTCAATATCGATAAGGGAGACTTTGTAACCGTCATCGGCAGCAACGGAGCAGGGAAAACCACTATGCTCAACCTCATATCGGGCACCTGTATACCGGATGAGGGTGATCTTTTTGTAGACGGAAATAAGGTGACTCGACTTCCCGAACATCGCCGGGCAAAATACCTGGGGAGGATATTCCAGGATCCTCTGATGGGAACTGCGTCCACGATGACTATAGAAGAGAATCTTGCAATGGCCGACCTTCGTGGAAAGCGAAGAGGGCTCCGTTGGGGGGTTTCCAAGGCCCGTAGGCTTTTTTATAGAGATACGCTTAAAACGCTGGAACTCGGCCTGGAAGATCGACTGAAAGATTCCGTAAGCCTGCTGTCCGGGGGGCAGCGCCAATCTCTCACCTTGCTTATGGCGACTCTCTCATTACCCAAGCTGTTATTACTCGATGAGCACACCGCAGCCCTTGACCCGAGAACCGCGCAGAAGGTAATGGATCTCACGGACAAAATCGTGAGAGAAAACAATCTGACGACTATTATGGTCACCCACAATATGACTCAGGCAATACGCTATGGAAACTGTATGATCATGTTGCATGAGGGGAAGCTCAAGTTTAAAGTTAAAGAGGAAAAGAAGCATGAACTTACTGTTGAGGAAGTTGTACGGCGGTTCGGGGCTGATCTTAAGGATGAGACGCTGCTTTCCTGAACACACCTTTGCTCTTCAATAACGCAAGAATGGAAATAACAATATGATCCATAACACCGTATTTCAATGTTGAATCACGGAGGGTTGGTTAGCCTCAGTCAAGATCAATGTTCCTTCTGTGTGCCAACGCTCGGAACCAAGTGAAGCAATTCTTATGTCATATTCCTTTGGAATTTTGAGAGGATGATCGTGGTGGATGAAACGTATGATGCCGTAATTATCGGCGCAGGAATCATTGGTACAGCCATCGCCTTTGAAATGGCTAAGATGGGTTACAGAACCCTGAATATTGATAAGTTGCCAGCCGCCGGCTATGGCTCTACAGGAAATTCTTGTGCCGTGATCCGCACCCATTATTCGACTTGGGATGGAACGGCCATGGCTTATGAAAGTCTGCACTACTGGAGAGACTGGGCCAATTACATCGAAGCAAAAGATGAGAGAGGAATCATTGACTACATCAACAAGGGCTGTCTCATCATAAAATCAAGGCACCATGAGGCAGATAAAAGCTTACGTTACCACAAAGATCTGGGCATTGAATATGAGCAGTGGGATTCTGCTAAGCTACAAGAGAGGGTCCCTTTTTTTTCCCAGGACTCTTTTTGGCCACCCAGAAGGCCTGAAGATCGGCGGTTTTGGGAAAAACCCAAAGAGAAGATCACGGGAGCCATTTTTACTCCTTCCTCCGGATATATCAGCGACCCTCAGCTTGCCACACACAATCTGCAACGAGCCACTGAAGTCAAGGGAGGAAAGTTTATGTTCAACAAAGAGGTCGTGGGGATTCAAAAATCCAAAGGCAGAGTCATCGGTGTAACTTTAGGTAATGGTGAAAAGATCGAAGCATCCATCGTCGTGAATGCTGCAGGGCCCCACTCCTTCGTTATCAACCGTTTGGCCGGCGTAGAGGCCGGAATGAACATCAAAACCCGTGCTCTTCGACATGAGGTCCATTTTGTGCCTTCTCCTGAGGGCTTCAATTATGAAAAAGACGGCTATCTCTGTTCCGATGGTGATGCAGGTTGTTACTCGCGACCGGAGGTTGGGAACAAGATCTTAGTGGGGAGCGAAGATCCTGAATGTGATCCCAAGGTATGGATTGATGATCCGGATAATTATAACCGAGACGTTACCATGGAACGATGGAAGGCACAGGTTTATCGCTTTGCCAAACGGGTTCCCAGTTTAGGTATTCCACAAAAACCTGTGGGTCTTGCGGACTTATACGATGTATCTGATGACTGGATTCCCATTTACGACAGGGCTGACCTGGATGGTTTTTATATGGCCGTTGGCACCAGCGGGAATCAGTTCAAAAACGCTCCGGTTGTAGGCCTGATGATGGCCACCTTGATCGACACCTGCGAAAATGGCCATGACCACGACAAAAGTCCCATGGAGATGAAATGTAAGTATACGGGGCTAACGTTAGATGCGGGTTTCTATTCGCGCTTGAGAGAGATAAATCCGGAAAGCAGTTTTTCGGTATTAGGCTGAGTTTGCCCTCTCTCCAAAGAGGCAAGCTGATTTTGATATTGCTTTCCTTAAACTCCTGCCGCTCTGGTGGCAACAGACCAATCTCTGGCTCTTACTGCGGTCGAAAGATGAGCAGCCATGCCTGGCCGATGGCCACGCTGATAATCATATAGGGAAAAGTCTTCTTCATGAAACCCACGAAGCTGATGCGATAGCCCCTTGATTCCGCGATCCCCATGGTCACCACGTTGGCGGAGGCACCGATGATGGTCCCGTTCCCACCAAAGCATGCGCCGAGCGCCAAGGCCCACCAGAGCTGATCTCCGGCACCGGGGATGACTTCACTGAGATAGGCGACAATAGGGAGCATGGTCGCAGTAAAGGGAATATTATCCACGAAGGCTGAGGCGATCGCGGAAACCCATATTATCAGGGTGACCGAAAGGATAAAACTGCCGTGTGAAAGATGTACGACCCAGTCGGCAATAACGGCCAGGAGGCCGGTTTCATCTACAGCTCCAACCAGCATGAAGAGGAATATGAAGAACATCAGGGTAGGCCACTCGATATCCTTTTCAATCACTTCCATGAGATTTACTTTGTCCGTGAGAATGGCAATGGTCACAAGGATTGATGCACCCATGAGTGCCGCTATGCTCACTTCCATGTGCCAGTACCCGTGGGTTAGGAACAGAAAGACCGCAAATCCCAGTACTGCCAGCCCGTAGATGAGGAGGGCGGGATCGGTGATCTTATATTCTTCCTTGAGGGTCTTGATGTGTTCTTCAATATTGTCCACCTTGGCTGCCGCGTAATCCTTCCCCCAGTAAATCTTGCAGAAGATGAACAGTGCCACCAGGGAAAGTGCACAGACCAGGCCCAGGGCAAACAGAAAATTTGTAAAGGTCAGTCCCGCATAGGATCCGATCATGATATTGGGGGGGTCGCCAATCAGCGTGGCGGTGCCCCCGACATTGGAGGCCATAACCAAGGGAATGAGCATATCAAGGGGATTCAGGTTCAGAGACACACATATTTCGATTGCTACTCCGGTGAGCAGGAGCATGGTGGTCACGTTGTCCAGGAATGCGGAGGTGATCGCAGTAAAAATCATGAGGTAGATAGAAAGGAGAAATACCTTGCCTTTGGCCAGCTTATACGCGAAATAGGCGCACCACTGGAACACCCCCGTGTGTTTGAGCACCCCGACAATGATCATCATGCCCATGAGGAGAAAGATAACATTCATGTCAATGGCCGAGATAGCCCTTCCAAAGGAGAAGATATGGTAGGCCGGATTGATGGTCCCGATGGTGTAGGATATGGTCATCATCAGGGCCGCTCCGATCATGGCGGCCACGGTTCTGTGGAGGAGTTCGAAGGCTATCAAGATATAGGCAAGGACAAAAATCACAGTCGAGATCCAGAAGGCCGGCCCAAGGACTCTTCCCAGGACGATATCCTCGCTGATGTAAAAGTGTTTCTCCTTGCCTGCCAGTTCATTGCCTTTGAATGTCAGGGTTTTCCCCTGAAAACTGGCCTTGTACACCTTGATTTCAACAGTGGCGGATTGAATTTCCCCTTTTTCGAGCTGAAACCGGGAGACATATTTGCCGTTATGGGCTGTTTCGAGATGGTCTACTTCTTTCCCGTTGACCATGATGGAGACCTTTGCTTCCGCAACGGGTTCCTTGTGATTATCCAGGACGAAGCCTGAGATGCTAACGGTATCAGCACCGGGAATAAGGGCTTTCCTGTGCTTACCCACGGCCCTTTCACTGGCAAAAGAGGTCGAGACCAGAGAAATGATGCAGAGCAACAGTGAAAAAATGAAAATTGTTTTTGATCTGGGCATGGGCGAATATCCTCCTCAGTTACACAATTCCTTTCGTATCTGCAAGCAACCTAAACCCATCCATACAGGGTGGCTTGGGGAGCAAAATGAATTGGGTGGGACTCTACAAAAGGTTGTGATACGTGTCAAGAAAAAGGTTGAGAATTTTCTCTCAGGTTCAAGACCAGGGAGGAAGTTCTTATGCAATACAACCGAGCAGTTTCATTGACATTGGAGATGCTCCATGCTACTCAAACACCATGGAAACGCAAATGTTTTTCATAAAATCTCTCCTGGTACAAAATACCATTATGCTTTTCTCCGTGGGGATTGTACTCTGTTTCCTTGGGCGTGCTTTTTTCAAGAAAAATGCTAAACATGTGATTGTTTTTTTGATCTGGCTCTGCATCGCCGTCTGGTTTTTCAACAGTCCTTTTTTCGGGTTCAGCAAGGTTATCGTAAGCCGGCGGGGGATTGAAGTTAACTACGGAATACTCTCTTTTCGGAACACAGTGCTTCCCCTGGACACCCCGTGGAAGATAGAAACAAGTCCGACGGGGATCCTGAAGACATCCAAGTTGTATTACATACGAATCGGTGATCACCAGAGTATGAAGGTCAAAGGAAAAAAGGATGTGGATTTGCTCAACAGGATTGGTGACGCCGTTGAGCGAACAAAAAAAGGGCGGTTGTCATAGAGCGGGGCCCAGGCTGCTCAATTCCTGGGCCCCGCATTTTTATTTTTCTGGTTTGTCCGTGTTGATGGTTGTTAAGGGCGGGGCATTGGATTCCGGGCCACCAACCTGGCAGCTCGGCTTCATTCATGTGGAAATCCCGAATTTTGGAAGGACATAGGCCTGAAGCAAGACCCAGCCCACGATAATCAATAAAAAGATCCAAAGACTCATTCGATTACTCCTTTTCTATTTTTCCATCTCAATTGTTCAACGAACTGTTCTTTCGTCTCGTGAAACGAAAACGGCACACGGCCGTTCATTCCTAGCCAGCTCACGAAAAGCCTCCGCCGGAAGAGCAGCTTGAAGATGAGAGGGCCTGGCCGAGTCCTGAACTCGAAGACCCGGAGCTGAACGAAGAAAGGAGTTTTTCCACCTCATTGCCCTCACAGCTTGGACAGGTTATATCACTCTCATCGTCTGACGCAAAACAAAGCCGTTCAAATACATCGCCGCATTTGCGGCATTTAAACTCGTAGATGGGCATTTCAAACCTCCCGAACAGAATATGAAACACATATGTACCTGCACTATGTTGTTAATATAATCCTTCTTCGGCTGTTTTCAAACAAAAATTCAAAAAACCGTCACCCCAAGATGCTTCTGGCAACGATCGTTTTTTCCATTTCCTTGGTTCCTTCGTAAATTTCAAGGATCTTGACATCGCGGTAAAGGCGCTGCACCTTGGATTCATCAAAATAGCCATATCCGCCATGCATCTGAACTGCCTCATCAGTGCATCGCACTGCCATCTCGGCAGAAAACCATTTTGCCATGGCAATCAACGCGTGATCTATTTTCCCTTGATCAGCGGACCACGCAGCCTCGTAATAGAGATTTCTGGCCGCGCGAATCCGCGTGGCCATTTCGGCAAGCTTGAATTGCGTGACCTGAAACGAGGCCAGAGGAGCATTGAATTGTCGCCGTTCTTTGGTATGGCGAAGGCATTCCTCCAGGGCCGCGCGTCCCAGGCCCACGGCCTGGGCGCAGATATGAAGCCTGGTCCGGTTAAAAAAGGCCATTAATTCGCGAAATCCATTTCCCTCCTCACCTACCAGATTTTCCAAAGGGACCCGGACGTTTACGAGAGAAATTTCTGCCGTATCAGAGGCCCTCGTGCCCAGTTTTCCATGCATTTTCGTCGCCTCATACCCAGGGGCATCCGTGGGCACCAGGAGAAAACTGTGGCGGTCATGGCGTGAGGGGTTTTCAGGGTTTGTGAGGCAGAAAACAAGGACATGGTTGGCAAGATTGCCGTTCGTGATAAACATCTTTGATCCGTTGATGACCCATTCCCCTTGTTCTTTTACGGCCGTGGTGGTTGCGTTCGTCACATCAGAACCGGCATCGGATTCGGTAATTGCTGTCGCAAGGATAGCCTCCCCGCTAGCCAAGGGAGGGAGAACCTGCTTTTTCTGGTTTTCAGAACCGAACAGGCCGAGAAGTTCCGATCCAAAGGTGGTGGACAAGATAGCCTGGCCGATCCCTGGATCAACGGTCCAGAATTCTTCGGTGATCAGGCAATGCTCGAAAAAACCATACCCGAGACCGCCGTATTCTTCGGGGATAAACACCCCTACAAACCCAAGTTCGCACGCCTTTTTCCAGAGTCCCAGGTCAAATGTCTCGTTGCGGTCAAATTCCACGGCCACATCGGGGAATTCCCCTTCAGCAAATTCCCGTGCCGCCTTTACAATATCCTTTTGTTCCTTGTTCAGCGTAAAATCCATACGGTATTCCTCCAATAACTTTATTCTGGCTCAGTCAATCGAAGCGTCCTTTGGGCAAATGTGACTTTTAGGATTACAGGATATGCCGCTTTTTTATTCGTGACTGGCGGGAGAGCTTCGTATTTTCGTGACGTATCTGTGGGGGAAACCGCAGCCAGGTCCTCAGGGTGTTTTTTCCTGAGGGCTGGAATGCGGCGTCCCGCCTATAGATCTCTATAGGCGGGACGTGGATAAGTCACTGAAAATACCAGCTTGGGAGACTCGTCATCGAAGAAAAAAGTGACATAGCCTGTTATGGCTTTCACAGATTCTTCAGCTTCGAAAAGCGTGAGAATCTCGAGAACCAGTATTTTCTCAGCAAAGCCAGGTCGATAGTTTCAGATCACTTCCCATTCGGCAGGGGTTTATTCACCACGAAGCACACGAAGAAACACGAAATCTTGGTTTTGCTGCAGGTACTTCGTGATCTTTTCATTGGGCACAACTATTTTGCAAATTTTTCTTTGAGTACCGGGATGACCTGGAAGAGGTCTCCCACGATTCCGTAGTGCGCAACATTGAATATGGGAGCTCGTCCATCCTTGTTAACGGCAATAATTGTTTCTGCATTCTTCATACCAGCCTGGTGCTGAAATGCCCCGCTGATCCCCAGCGCGATATACACCCTCGGCCGGACGGTCTTCCCGGAAGTTCCCACCTGCCTGCTTTTTGGTAACCACTCCTTGTCGGCAACAGGCCGGGAACAGGACAGGGTGGCGCCAATTGCATCCGCAAATTCCTCTATCAGGGATATGTTTTCAGGTTTCCCAATGCCCCTTCCCACCGAAACAAGGATATCGGCCGCAGTAATGTCCACATCCGCCAATTCTGCTTCCACGTACTCAAGAAACCTGCGCCTGAAATCACTCCAGTCAGGAGGCTTAATTGCCACTTTTTCCGCGGACCTGTCGTGGCTGACAGACGCGGAGAAACACCCGGGACGCAATGTCACAAGATATTGATCAAATGGCTTCAGTCGGAGATTCGCGTTGATTTTGCCCCCGTAGATTTGCCTCTGCACCTCTAGGTGCCCATTGTCAAGCATTGCGTCAAGACAATCGCTCATGAGAGGGATAGTCAGGCGGGCTGCCAATGGGGGGGCGAGATCCATGCCGATTGCGGTGTGGCCGATGAGGGTTAAGAAAGGACTTCGCTCTTGTATGGTTTTTTCAAGGGCCTGGAGATAAGGGCCGGGGCTGTAAGACCCAAGTTCCGGAGAATCTAGCAGCAGGAGGTTGTCGCAGGAATTTTCAAGACGACCTGCCATTTCTGAAATATCCTGTCCCAGGAGTAAGACGGTAAGTTGCACCCCATTTTGGGAGGCAAATGCGCTTGCAAAGTTCAACATCTCGAAGGTAATATCACGGAGTTTCCCTCTCCTGTGCTCTGCGAGGACAAGTATTTCTTCCATCTTAATCGATTCCCCCTTTATCCCTGATGATTTGCGCCGTCTTTTCACAGATTTCATTCAGGGTGCCGGTCAGCATTTCAGCGCCTTCTCCTGAAGAGGGAAGAGAAAGCGTTCTTGAAGTCACACTCGATCCCTCTGAACCTATCTCTGTTTCTGATAACCCGAGCTTCTCGCAATCCGTTTCTCGAATTTCAATATTCCGCACTTTCCTTATTCCCATGATGGAAACGTATCGGGGATCATTGATTCCTGTCTGTACGGTGATCAGGGCAGGGAGAGAGAGTTCACTTTTTTCCTGGGTGTTGGATTCAAGCTCCCGGTGGACGATTACCTTGTCACCGTTTATGACAATATCCATGGCCAAAGAAGCAAAGGGCAGGCCGAGCCATTCCGCCAAGATCAGGCCAACCTGTGCCCATCCGTTGTCGGATGCCTGTGCACCGGTGAGAATCAGGTCATAGGACAGATCTTTTACCACTCTGTAAAGGCCTTTGGCGACGCCGAATGCATCGGAACCTTCAAAACTCTCTTCGTCAATAAGAATGGCTTCATCAGCACCCATGGCCAGGGCACGCCTCAGCACATCTTCGGCATTTTCATCACCCAGCGTAACAACAGTCACTTTACCGCCATGGCTTTCCTTGAGGCGGACGGCTTCCTCAACTGCATAGTTGTCCCATTCGTTGATGTCCATAACAAGATCTTCCCGGTCGATTTCTGAACCGTCCCTGCCAATCTCCAGTTCTGCCTCGGCCACTTCGGGAACCTGCTTTATGCAGGCCACGATATCCATACTTCCACCTCCTTCTCTTCGTTGTCGAGTTGGAGCCCCAACGCCATTGCCCCGATTTATTTTGAAAAAATATCTCATTTCTGGATTGGAAACTCACTAGTGCTCGAAATCCATTTGTGGAAAGGCACTATTTAACGGGATAATGTACTATGCCAAGAGAGCAAAGCATGAGGAGCATGTCAACTCTTTTTCAAAAAGCAGGTGCCGCTGTTTCGCTGTTTTCCTGAAAGAGGCATCCATAAGAAGGATATGGTAAAAGAGACATATACCTTTTGTGAGAATATTCATTTTTCTAGATAAACCAAGTTGTTACGGCATTGCTAAGCAAGGCTTGTGCAATAATATCTGGATTTTTTTGTCAAATATGATAAAAAGAAATGTTTGTAAGAACCCAGGTCTTTAGCCTGAGAACTGAAGACTGATTGAGTAGTCACGAATGTTCAACAACGAGGAAGAGGGGGACAGTCAACGATGAAAATATTGATTGTGGGTGGAACCGGTATGTTAGGGAGCGAATGCAGAGAGTTGTTGAGCCGAAAGCACGAAATCATTGTGCCGGGTCATGATGCCCTTGACATCGTAAGTTGGGATGAGGTTATAGAGAGCCTGCAAAAGATCTCCCCCGAAATAGTTTTGAATTGCGCGGCATTCGCTGATGTCGATGGATGTGAAGACAACGAATTTGTGGTCAGAAAAATAAATGTGGAGGGACCGAGAAATCTTGCCCAGGGGGCGGCGAGATTTGGAAGTCAGCTCATCCATATCTCGAGCGACTATGTCTTTGATGGACAAAAGACGCTACCCCAACCCTATTTCGAAGATGACTTAGTGCGGCCCCTCTCAGCGTATGGAAAGAGCAAGGCGGAAAGCGAAATCGCGGTACGGGAGAATTCTCCCAACTACATCATCCTTCGCACGGGTTGGTTGTACAGCAGAGGAGGAAGCAATTTCATCAAGTCAATTCTTTCTGCTGCCATGAAAAAAGGCACAAAAGTCTTGAAAGTGGTTGATGACCAGTTTGGATCTCCCACATGGGCATATCGTCTCGCCCACCAGATCGAGGCACTTCTAAATCGTGGAGGAAGAGGGACCTATCACGCTACTGCCGAGGGATTTTGCAGCAGATTCGAATGGGCAACATTTATCCTTGAAAAACTTGGGCTGGGCACCCCCCTTGAGCCCTGCAGTTCAGAAGCGTTTCCCAGGCCTGCGAAAAGGCCCGTAAATTCTATCCTCGAGAACAGGTTGCTCAAGAAACAGGGGAGTAATGTGATGCGGGAATGGAAAGAAGACCTTAATGAATTCCTGGACCTGTTCGGAGAAGAGTTGATCCGGGAGGCATCAGAAAATTAGGCAGGCAGAAACAGGATCCCTTGGATTTAAATTCCAATGCCTTGTGCCCTGTGCCTTGAGCACTGGATAAATCATGCGTCTTTTCTTAACAATACTAGCGCTGGCATATGCCGTATGTCCCTACGATCTCCTTCCCGATTGGCTAGTGGGGCTCGGGTGGATCGACGATATCTCGATCCTGGGGCTCCTGTGGTGGTATTTGTATCGCTATAGCAAGCGTAAATCCGCACAAGAACGGACTTCTCAAGAGAGCGATTTCCGCTCCTATTCTAACCAGGAGCAAGAGCAACCCAGGAGGAGCGGCTTTGCCCCCGACCCGTACCAGGTCCTTGAGGTGAGCAGGAATGCATCGCAGGAACAGATAAGAAAGGCCTATAAGAAACTGGCGGGGAAATATCACCCGGACAAGGTTTCACACCTCGGCCAGGAATTTCAAGCCCTGGCCGAGAAGCGCTTCAAAGATATTCAGGAGGCATACGAAGCGCTCCGGGTCAAATAGATCGTCCGAGCACAGCCCCCTCATAGATGGCGGTCTTTGCGCTCCTGGGTTCCAGGCAATCACCGATTCGATGTATTTCATAGCCCAGGGGCTGAAGCTGCTCATAAAGCGTATTATCCGGCCGGCTCCCGATGGCAATGACAACCCTTTCAGCCTCCAGGAAGGTCTCCTTTCCGTCCTTGTCACTCACGAATACTCCATTGTCCTCCACCTTTTTCAGCTTGGTCTCGGGCATTACCCTGATCTTGTTGGAACGTAATTTCCGGAGAAGGATCTTTCTCGTCATACTTTCCAGCGCTTTTCCAATCTTAGGCAGAAGCTCAACAATAGTCACAGCAGAGCCTGATTCGGCCAAGTGATGTGCGACTTCGCAGCCGGTGGCACCTCCGCCGATCACGACGGTCTTTTTCGGGGTAGGGGTATCTCCCTCGAGCATACCCACGTAAGAGGTAACAATCGATTTATCGATCCCCTCCACCGGTGGGAACACAGGCAGGGAGCCGGTTGCCAGGATAACCACATCGGGTTCTTGTTGCTTTATGGTATCGACGCTCACCTCCTGGTTCAAATGGCACTTGACGCCGAATTTCTCAATCTGCCGTTTTTGAAACCGGATAAGATGAAGCAGTTCTTTCTTGTATTCGGTAACGCTTCCCATGACGAGCTGGCCCCCGAGGAGTGATGCCTTCTCAAAAAGGTGCACATCGTGCCCCCTCCTGGCCGCAACCCACGCCACATTCAACCCCCCGGGTCCTCCACCGATAACCATGATCTTCCGAACCTGTTCAGCCGGAACGATGACCATTTCATTTTCCCGCCCCAGAGTCGGATTCACGAGACACTCGATTCTTCCTCTTCGGAAAATGGATTCCATACAGGTGTTGCAGGCGATACAGGTACGTATATCTTCAAACCGGCCTTCTTTGGCCTTTCTTGGCATTTCCGGATCAGCAAGAAGTCCCCTTCCGATGCAAACAAGGTCCGCTTTGCCCTTGGTTATGATATCATCCGCAAGGATCGGATCATTGATTCTCCCAACGGCCATGATGGGGATATGAAGTGCCTTTCTTATCTTTTCCGCACTGTCAGCCAGGCATGCCTGTTTCATGAACATGGGTTGGGCAATCCACTCGGGGGTCGCATCATTTCCCGCCGAGACCTGTACGACATCGACTCCTGATTCTACAATTGGTTTCAGGACCTGGATGCTTTCCTGGACGGTCAGCCCATCAGGGCAGAATTCCTGCGCGCTGATTTTGAATGAAATGGGAAAATTTTCTCCCACGCGCCTGCGGATTTCCTCCACGACCTCTCTGGCGAAGCGCGTTCTTCCAAGAATATCTCCTCCGTATTCATCCTCCCTGATATTGGAAAAACGGGACAAAAATTGATTAATGAGGTAGCCGTGAGCACCGTGTATTTCAATGAGTTCAAAGCCTGCGGATACGGCACGTTCGGCGGCATCACCGAATTTCTTGACCAGTGCTTGAATCCCTTCAGTGGTGAGTGGCTCCACTTCGCCGTGGATAACCGGGCAGGGAAGCGGTGAAGGTGCCAGGGGTTTCCTTTTAATCACCTTGACAGATGTCTGCCTGCCCCCGTGATGAACCTGCAGGGCGGGAACAGCACCTTCTGTTTTCATCACCTTGGCAATTTTCGACAAACCCTCCAGGAAACGGTCATCATAAATTCTTGCCTGATGGGGAGAAACCACGCCTTCAAGAGAAACTGCGCAGGCCTCCATGATCACCATGGCCGGGCCCCCAGCGGCTCTCAAACGGTAGTGTTCCACTGTTTTTTCTGTAATACTCCCATCATCTTCAATGAGGAAAGAAGCCAGGGCGGGCATGACAATACGGTTCTCCAGTTTAACGCCCCGAATCTGAAACGGGGTGAATAGCGAATGCATGGACTTTTCCTACTCCTTTTCTTGGGGGCTCGGGTTATTGTAGATATCGATCATTTTTTCCCCTTTTACATACTCAGTCGATTTATACGTTGTTAAGTTCTCTACCTTGCCCATGACTTCTCTCATTCGATCACATTGCTTTTTCAGCTCTTGTACAGCTTTTTTATCAGAGAGTTTTTCCTCTATTTCATCAAGAAGATAGTAGATATATTGAAGAGGCTGGTTTAACTCATGGCATGTGGTGCAGGCGATTTCAAGGACCCCCCGAAGCTTTTCTTTCTCCAGGCGTTCTTCTTGGGCGCGTTTCCGTGCCGTGATATCGCGGGTCACCGCGATGAGACATTTTTCATCCCCGTAGTCGATCACTTCTGCCGACCAGAGTACGTACCTGATTTCGCCTGATTTCATGCGAAATTTCGCTTCCAGGTTGCGGACCATTTCCTGTTCACGCAGGACCTTGACCATCTCTTTTCGTTGTTCAGGCTCAGCCCAGATACCCAGTGCTACCGATGTGCGGCCGATGACCTCATCACGACGGTAGCCGGTGGTCTCGAGAAACGCTTCATTCACATCAATATAAAATCCATCCTCGAGGGTGCTGATAACGATCCAGTCAGGGCTGGATCGAAACGCCTTGTGAAATTTCTCCTCGGACCGGGCAAGGGCCTCATTTGCGTGTTCCCGGTCAGTATAGTCCATAAAATAGCCCAGGATGGCAGGGCTATCATTGTAGGAAATGGAGGTGACCGATTCGATGATCCATTTCAGATCACCCTTTTTGTCCACGGCACGGTAGAGGTAGGGAGAAGAACGTTCCCCTTTGAGCATCTCTATCGCATTTGTCCTTACTTCCTCCCAGTCCTCGGCGAAAACCAATTTGGATGCCTCGTTTCCCAGCAGTTCATCTTCCGAATAACCTGATATGCGCTGAAACTCCCGATTCACAAGGGAGAACCTCCTGTCCTGGACGATGAAGATACCAATGGGTGATGCCTCGAATATGTTTGCAAACGATTGGCCATCGAAGCAGATATTCACGTTCTCGTGTTCTGAGCCTTCTTTTTCCGAGGGTTGGGGATTCTTTTCTTTGGTATTTTGTTTTTGCTTCTTATTAAAAAACATTTGTCTGGCTACTCCTTGCCAAAAATGCAAAATATTCGCGGTTAAGGCGCACGGTTTATGGCATGCCTGATCTTCGTAGGTCCCAGAGGACCAAGTTTTTCAACGGATAAGGTATGCTAGTTTTCTGCAAATAAGCCTTGTTGTCAAGAAGAAAGCGGGAAGGATATCTGCCTGGATTTCAGGAAGGACGAGCTTGGCAATTGGAATCATTTACTTGAAGGCTGATCCGAAACTCGCCTTGAGAAATTCCCGATTGAGACGGGCGATATTCGTGATAGAGATCTCCTTGGGGCACTGCACCTCGCACTCCGTGTGATTCGTGCAGTTCCCGAAGCCCAGTTCACCCATTTTTCGGAGCATGGATATGGCTCGTTTGGCCGCTTCTACTCTGCCTCTGGGGAGGAGGGCCAAGTGGGATATTTTTGCCCCCACAAAAAGCATGGCTGAGGCATTGGGGCATGCTGCAACGCATGCGCCACAGCCGATACACGCGGCAGCGTCCATGGCGAGCTCAGATTTTTCCGCTGAAACGGGGATGCTGTTCGCCTCGGGGGCCTGGCCGGTGTTTACGGAGATATAGCCCCCTGCCTGGATAATCGTATCAAACGCGCTTCGATCTATCATCAAGTCTTTCACGATACCAAAGGGGCGTGCCCGGAACGGTTCTATGACAATGGTGTCTCCGTCCTGGAAATGCCGCATGTGGAGTTGACAAAGGGTCGTTCCCGGCTGGGGACCATGGGCATAGCCGTTCACCACAGTGCCGCAGGCACCGCAGATGCCTTCCCTGCAATCATGATCAAAAGCCACAGGTATTTTGCCTTCCAGGGTCAGTTTCTCATTCAGGACGTCCAGCATCTCCAGGAATGACATATCCGTATCAATATCTTTCACCTTGTGAACTTCCAGGTGCCCTTTCTCCTCTGCATTTTTCTGGCGCCAGATTTTCAAGGTGAGGTTGATGATTCCGCTCATTTGTAACTCCTCTGGGTCAGGTGCACATTCTCGAAGGCAAGAGGTTCTTTGTGAAGCACCGGGGGGGTTCCTTCCCCGGCGTATTCCCAGGCTGACACATAACACGACGTATCGTCCTGGCGGAGGGCCTCGTGTTCTTCTGTCTGATAGGCCACATTGAAATGACACCCGCAGGATTCCTTTCTGGAGAGGGCGTCTTCTACCATTAATTCGGCAAACTCCAGAAAATCGGCCACCCGCCCCGCACGTTCAAGGGTCTGGTTGAGATCATCCGATGCACCGGGAACAAGAGCGTTCTCCCAGAACTCTTCGCGCAACTGTGGGATCAATTCCCTGGCCTTTAAAAGGCCTTCCCCGGACCGGGTCATTCCGCAATATTCCCACAGGATATGACCGAGTTTGCGGTGTATGTCATCAACCGTGCGATGTCCTTTCAGCGTCAATAACTTCTGAATTCTTCCCCTGGCTTGCTGCGATGCATCCTCGAACACGGGATGCGCGGCATTCACGTCCGGGAGAGGAGTGCCTGCCAGATATCCGCCGATGGTGTAAGGAATGACAAAATATCCATCCGCAAGCCCCTGCATGAGGGCACTCGCTCCGAGCCGGTTTGCCCCGTGGTCCGAAAAATTGGCCTCTCCGAGCACAAAGAGCCCCGGGATGGTGCTCATCAGGTCATAGTCAACCCACAATCCGCCCATCACGTAATGGACTGCCGGGTAGATCATCATGGGCGTTTCATAGGGGTTCTCGCCAGTAATCCGTTCGTACATGTCAAAGAGATTCCCGTACTTCCGCTCGATGACATTCCTTCCGTCCCGCTCAATGGGATCCCTGAAATCAAGATACACGGCATAGCCGGTGGGGCCAACCCCTTTCCCCTCATCGCACTGTTCCTTTGCATTCCTGGACGCTACATCACGCGGAACAAGGTTCCCAAAACTCGGGTATTTTCTTTCCAGGTAGTAGTCACGCTCGTCTTCGGGGATTTCGTTGGGGGAGCGTTTGTCCCCGGGATTTTTCGGCACCCAGACCCGACCGTCATTCCTGAGGCTCTCGCTCATAAGGGTTAACTTGGACTGATAGGTCCCGTGGACCGGGATGCAGGTGGGATGAATCTGGACGAAACAGGGGTTCGCAAAAAATGCGCCTCTTTTGTAGGCCTTAAAGGTGGCCGAGACATTAGAATGCATGCCGTTGGTGGAGAGATAATAAGCATTGCCATACCCTCCGGTGGCCATGACCACCGCGTGAGCGGCATGTTTTTCGATCTCACCCGTAATAAGATTGCGGGCCACCACGCCGCGCGCGCAGCCGTCCACCACCACGATATCCAGTATCTCTCTGCGGGGAAGCATCTCGATATGGTGCAGAGCTGCCTGGCGCATCATTGCGCTGTAGCAACCCAGAAGGAGTTGCTGCCCGGTCTGCCCCCGGGCATAAAAAGTACGGGAAACCTGGGCGCCGCCAAAGGACCTGTTGGCCAGGAGTCCGCCATATTCTCGGGCAAAGGGAACTCCTACGGCCGTACAGTGATCAATGATCTCGTTGCTGATCTGGGCCAGGCGGTAGACATTCGCCTCCCGGGCGCGGAAATCTCCACCCTTGATGGTATCGTAGAACAGTCGCCAGATACTGTCCCCGTCGCCGGGATAGTTCTTGGCCGCGTTAATGCCCCCCTGGGCGGCGATGCTATGGGCTCGGCGCGGTGTATCCTGCAGGCAGAAGGACTTGACATGATAGCCCAGCTCCGCCAGGGTCGCGGAAGCTGATGCACCGGCAAGGCCTGTTCCAAGCACGATGATTTCAAACTTTCGTTTGTTTGCGGGACTGACCAGTTTCATGTCGAACTTGTGTCTGTCCCATTTGGTCTCGAGAGGCCCTGCCGGGGCCTTTGCATCCAATGTCATGGCAAACTCCTTATGCGCTCAGGTAGATGAAAACCGGTATTGAGGAAAAACAGACACCGATAATCAGTGCATAGAGCACACTGATCATCTTGATGGCCGGCATGTACTTGGGATGATTGGCCCCGATGGTCTGAAAGGCACTCCAGAATCCATGGTTGATATGAAAACCCACTACGATGACCGAAAACACGTAAAAGGCAGCATAAAAAGGGTTCTGGAACGCTGTTGTAACCATACGGTACAGTCCGCCGACGGCGTTTCTGTCCACAAAGGTGAAGGCAAACAGATGAATAATCACGAATACCAGGATGTACAGACCCGTATAGGCCTGGAGCCTTGACGATACGGTCTGCCCTCCAGGGGCCTTTTTTCGGATGACGCTCTTTTTCATCACGTACCCCTGGGGGCGCGCTGCCAGGTTCTGAAAGTACAAAAACGCGCCGAAAAGGATGTGGAGCAGCGCGAAAAGAATGAGTCCTCCTTCGGCCAGACGAAGCAGGGCAGGGTGCTCGTGAAGCTGGGCCGAGTATCCTTCAAAGGCGGGTCCTCCCCCGTAATAAAAGAAATTTCCAACAAGGTGGAGTACAAGGAAAAGAGAGAAGCTGAGCCCCGTTATTGCCATCACCAGTTTCTTGCCAATGGATGACGTAAACGTCGCAATGAACCAATTCATTTTCCCCCCCATTCCTATTCCCCTGCATTCTCCAGCCGTTTCATGTCAGCAACCAGTCCCTCTACCGCGGCGGCTGAATCCTTGAGGGCCTTTTCTTCTTCAGGGGTAAGAGTGATTTCTATGATCTCTTCAATACCCTGCGCACCGAGCTTTACCGGCACCCCGATAAAGAGATCGTCGATTCCGTATTCTCCTTCGAGGTAGGCGGCACAGGGAAGAATCATCTTCTTGTCTTTCAGGATGGCCTCCGCCATTTGGACTGCTGAAGAAGCGGGGGCATAAAAAGCACTGCCCGTCTTGAGAAGCCCGACGATCTCCGCCCCTCCCTGCCGCGTTCTCTGCACGATGGCCTCTATTCGATCGGCTGGCAGGAGTTCAGTAATGGGAATGCCTGCGACCGTGGAATAGCGGGGAAGGGGAACCATGGTGTCCCCATGCCCTCCCAGCACAAAGGCGTGCACATTTTCCACGGAAACACCAAGTTCCATGGCGATGAAGGCACTGAATCTCGCCGAATCGAGCACTCCCGCCATGCCAATGACCTTTGTCTTGGGAAATCCGCTCATGTCGTAAGCCACATGGCACATGGCATCCAGCGGATTACTTACCATTATCAACACCGCCCCGGGAGCGACGGAGGCGATATCCTGCGCAACAGAACCAACGATCTTCATATTGGTGCTCAGAAGATCGTCCCTGCTCATTCCAGGCCTTCTGGCAATGCCTGCGGTAATAATAACGATATCGGAGTCTTTGGCCTTGCCGTAATCCCCGGTGATGCCTGTAATCCTGGAATCATGTTTTTCGACCGGGGCCGCTTCCATGAGGTCCAGGGCCTTTCCGGCAGGGACCCCGTCGAGGATATCCACCAGGACTACATCGGCAAGTTCCTTTTCTGCCACGCGCATCGCGGCGGTTGCTCCGACGTTTCCAGCGCCCACCACCGTTACCTTTTTTCTCATTCCATTACTCCTTTATTTTCCGGCACGCGTTTGCCGGTTCCCCCGTTAACTCGTTTGCCGGTTGAACAGCTCTCAATCAAATGATCGTTATCCCTTTGGCCTTATGCCCTGTGAATTACGCCTTATGCCTGTCTTTTACATTGTTTTGCAGACCTGTTCTATGGCTGCCGCCATTGCCTCGTCTTCCTTCCGGATATCCTCAAACGTCTTGGGCTTGACTTCCGGCGGTTTTTCTTCCAACCCGTATTTCCATTTCAGGAATTGTTCGCCAGTGTTCGGATACAGGGCATAGACGAGGAGATCATAATCATCCTTTGCCAGGTCTCCGATCTCCTCCCTGTCCTTTTCGAGCTCCGGCTCTAGAAAATCAGCGGCACGGCCCGTCACCGGCGTCTGGCCTCGCTTGTAATTCTTGAGTACTATTTTCTGTACCTCGGGATCCACCGGGATGGGTGTCTTCCCATACAGGCCGTAAACCAGATCTTTCACCTCGTTTGTCACCATTTTATATTTCCCGAAAAGGACATTCAGGACTGCCTGAACGCCAACAATTTGGCTCGTAGGGGTAACCAGGGGTGGCATTCCCAGTTCTCTCCTGGTCACGGCAATCTCTTTGTGCACTTCAGGAAGACGATCAAGGGCCTTGGCCTCTTTTAGTTGGCTCACCAGGTTGGAGATCATGCCCCCCGGGATCTGATGGGCCAGAACGCCGGTATCGATGACGGACATCTTATTCTTGGCCAGATAATCGCGGTACTTGGGTGCAACTGTTTCCATGTAATCGCCCAGTTCCAGGAGATCGTGGAGATCCAGCCCCGTATCTCGATCCGTATCAAACAGGGTTGCCACGATAGGTTCTACTGCGGGTTGGGAGGTTCGGAGCGCAAACGGTGCAAGGCAGGTGTCCACGATGTCCACACCCGCTTCAATAGCCTTCAGGTAGACCATAGACGCCATGCCGCTGGTATAATGGGTGTGAAGATGGATGGGTATAGTAATGATCTTCTTCAACTCAGTGACAATCTTCGCAATATCAAAAGGCGCCATGATGCCTGCCATGTCCTTGAGGCAGAGGGTATCGGCCCCCATGTCCTGGATCTCCTTTGCCTTGGAGATATAATATTCGAGGTTAAACACTTCACCGCCCATGCGCCTTTCGGTGAGGGTGTAGCAGATCGTCCCCTCAAAGTGCTTGCCGTTGGCCTTGATACGTTCCACCACCGTCTGAAAATTTCTGAAATCATTCAGGGCATCAAAGACACGAAAGATGTCCATTCCTGCCTCACAGGTTTTATCCACAAATAGCCTGGCCACATCATCAGCATAGTTCCGGTATCCAACCAGGTTTTGTCCCCGCAGGAGCATGGAGAATGGCGTTTTCTTGATATGTTTTTTGAGGGTTCGAATCCGCTCGAAAGGATCCTCCCCCAGGAAGCGGTGCATGGTATCAAAGGTTGCACCGCCCCAGACCTCCATGGCCCAGAAGCCCACGTTATCCATTTTTTCCGCAATAGGAATCATGTCTTCGGTCCGCATCCTGGTAGCCAAGAGCGACTGATGCCCGTCACGAAAGGTGTTGTCCTGGATTTTGAGGGGATTTTTGGTCCCGCCTTCTAGAAAATCATTCATCGTACAAAACCTCCCAGTCTACAAGTTTCTTGTTTTCTGCATACCTGTTCATGTGAAGTGTGAACCTGCGTATTCTTTTTCATCCTTTTTAGTTATGCCTAACTCCTAGCGAGAAACCTGTCAAGGCGAAAATTCCAAAAGAAAACGCACGTGCAATAAGGATTCCGGCTAATTGCCACGGGAACTTCAAGGAAAAAGTATTACAACTTTCTTTCCTATTGACCAAATAGGAGTTTTGATATAATCTATAAATGTTTAAGATATTTGGGCATCAAGAGTTAGGACCTTTGATGGACATGTCGCCAAGAGATTTTCCAGAGAATTTTGGATGGAATGAAGAGAAGCCTTATCCCCTGGGAGGTTGTCCGAGAATAGCAATTTTGTTTCAAATCAAGGAATCCCAAGGAAATACCGCAGGCATATAGTTAATATTCCCAGGATAATCTTTTGAGCATGACGAAGAGTTGGAGCAAAAGGGCATTCTCGGATAGCCTCTAAGTTTGTGTTCCTCGTTTTTACGCTAAAGAAAGGCCGATAATATCATGTGGTTGCTGGATTGCTTTTTTATGCCGTTTGAGATAGGAAAAAATCAACAGCGTGGCCATTTTTTCTACGCTGGAATTCCGCCTTAAATTCCGTTCCCTCAAGTCTAATTCATATGATTTAATAATCCATCAAATGAACTCTCCCCGCAGCAAGCTGCGGGGTATCACGTCGAATCTGCTCGGCAGATCCGATAAAAAGGATTTCAGGTAAGTCTTGGCATCATCCCTGCTGCAAGCAGCAGGGAATTCCAAGTTAACAGAAGGAGAAAAGAATATGAAAAATGCAACAAAATGTTTGTTGGTCACCTTTGTCGCTCTGGCACTGATATTTACATTCGGGGCCTTCGCAAGTGCAAAGGTCATTAAGCTCGGTTGTGCAATATCCTTTACCGGAGGGAAGAGTAGAACCGGAAAACTCTACAGGGATTCATACAACATGGCGGTAAAACAGATAAATGATGCTGGTGGGATAAAAGTCGGCAATGCAATGTATATGCTGAAGATTGTCTATTATGATGATAAAAGTGATCCAACCGAAAGCTCCCGCTTGGTCGAGAAGCTCATAAGTACAGATAAAGTCAATTTTCTTCTTGGCCCTTATTCCAGTGGCATTACCATCCCCAATAGTATCGTTGCCCAGCGTTACAAGATTCCCATGATAGAAGGCGGTGGAGCGTCAGGGAAAATTTTCAGTCGCGGAAACAAGTATATTTTTGGCACCCTGCCTCCCGCCGGTCAATATTTTAAGACTACCCTGGAAATGTTTCAAACATTCAGCCCCGTGCCGAAGACCATTGCAATCCTCTATTCAGATGATAAATTCGATATCAGCGTTGGAAAAGGGACACAAAAGCTTGCGAAAAAGATGGGCTATGATGTTGTCTTGTTTGAAAAGTATGCTGAAAATGCGTCAGATTTCACGTCTGTTCTCACCAAAATAAAATCCCTCAATGTCAGCGTTGCTCTGGTTGCAGGCCATACTCAGGAAGCACTCAATTTTACGCAGCAGGCAAAGGAATTGAATGTGTGCCCGAAAATGATCAGTATGACTGTGGGGCCATCCGAGGCCGACTTTCGCAAATCCCTCGGCAAAGATGCTGAATACATCTATGGTGTCGCCAGCTGGTCTCCACAAATGGATTTTACGGGGTACCTATTCAAAGATACCAAAGAATTTGTAAGCCTCTTCAGGGGAAAGTACAACTATGATCCGGATTATCATAATGCCAGTGGAATCGCAGATATAGCGATCTTCAAGGACGCTATCGAGCGAGCAGGCAGTCTGGATCCGGTGAAGGTACGCAATGCCATTGCGGTTACATCCTTGGACACAATCTACGGACACGTAAAGTTCAGCCCAAATGGCCAGATACTGGGGACAAGCGTCGCCCTGCAAATCCAGGGCGGTCAGGTCTATCAGGTCTATCCGAGTGGCAATAAAAAGCCTGTTTATCCAGTTCCTTGCTGGAAAGACCGGAAATAGATCGTTTCCTGATTTCTCTTTAGCGTAGTTATAATCCTGCCACGCGGGAGAGAGGAGATACGCACTCTTCTCCCCCGCTTTGGTATAACATAGGGCCAATACACAATGGTGCTTCAGATTGTCATTAACGGACTTTTGAAAGGGGGACTGTATGCCTTAATGGCGATAGGGATGTCTCTCATCTGGGGGGTCATGGATATTATCAATATTGCCCATGGCTCTTTCATCATGTTGGGTGCGTTTACCACCTACTGGCTCTTTACACTTCTGGGGATTGATCCTGTCCTGAGTTTAATTGCCTCAATTGGAATCCTTTTTATTCTTGGGTATATTGTCCAAAAATATCTGATAAACCTGATCATTAGGGCCAGTGCTTTTATTACTCTCGTCCTGACATTCGGCATTGAGATTTTCGTAAACAATCTGGCCCAGGTATTTTGGAGTGCAGATGTAAGAATGGTTCAGATTCCTTACGGAGCCACGAATTTTTCCATTGGGAATTTCGTGACAATACCTATTATGCGCCTTATCGCCTTTCTCCTCGTTATCGTTATCAGCATCATCTTGTTTTTTGTCCTCAACCGAACAAATCTTGGACGATCCATACGCGCAACATCTCAGGATCTCGATGCGGCGCGCCTGGTGGGAGTTGATGTGGCCAAGACATACGCGGTGACATTTGGCTTGGGTGTTGGCGCCGCCGGAGCTGCAGGGACTTTGTGGTCCATACTCTTTCCGATCACCCCCATGATGGGAGGGATATTGACATTAAAATCTTTTGTGGTCGTTATCATTGGGGGATTGGGGAGCATGCTGGGCCCATTAATCGGCGGGCTTATTTTGGGAGTAACAGAGGCCCTCGGGACAAACTGGCTCGGAGCGACGTATGAAAATCTGATCGGCTTTACGATACTTGTTCTCGTCTTGATCATAAGGCCCAAGGGCATTATGGGAGGAGCTGATTAGGTATGGGAAATAAGACACTGAGAAATTATGTTATTTGTGGCCTCATCCTGCTCAGTCTGGCATTCTTTCCATTGTTTGCCAATAACTTTATTATCCGCTTCGGCACTGACATCCTGATGTTTGCAATCATGGCAAGCGCGTGGAATATTATAGGCGGCTATACCGGATACGCGTCCTTCGGGAATGTCGTCTTTTTTGGCATCGGGGCCTATATCACGGCAGTATTAATGGAAAAGGCCGGTCTCAATTTTGCCTTTGCTTTCATTGCTGCCGGTATGGGATCAGCCATATTTGCAGTCATTATCGGACTTCCTGTTCTCCGTTTGCGCGGCCATTATTTTGCTATTGCGACGCTGGGTGTGGCTGAGGCCATGAAGGCCTTAGTCCAAAATCTTGACATAACGGAAGGAAATTCAGGGATATACCTTCCTATGCTTGACCTCTCAGTCAAGGGCCAGTACTATTTTTTCTTTTATGTGATGCTGGGGACCCTGGTGGCGACCCTGGTGGTCACCTATTTGGTGTTGAACGCCAAGTTTGGCTATTCTTTGATCGCCATCAGGGAAGACGAAGATTCAGCCAATGCCATTGGTATCAATGCAACCTACGCGAAAACACTCGCCTTTGCCCTGAGTGGTCTTTTTACCGGACTCGCAGGGAGTGTCTACGCCTATCAACAGGCATTTATCAAACCAGGGCCGGTATTTACAGTAGGAAGTACCCTCAAAATGATTGTTATGGCAGTCTTTGGAGGTATCGGGAGTCTCTTCGGCCCCTTATTGGGGGCAGTAAGCATCGAGGTGATTTCTGAAATTCTTTCCAATTATTTTCTGGTAGCCCATACGCTTTTTTTCGGTGCTCTGGTGATTTTATCGATTGTCTTTATTCCGAAAGGCATCACCGACATACTCACCCAGAAGAAAATTGGTCTGGTTTATTTCCTCCAAAATATCCGAAAAAATCGGATCTGAAAAGGTTTTTGATATGGTCATCTTGAAGGGAAAAAATATAACAAAAAGATTTGCCGGCCTCGTGGCAGTGGATCAGGTGGATTTTGAACTGGAACAAGGGGAAATTCTTGGGTTAATCGGTCCCAATGGAGCAGGGAAGACAACGCTTGTCAATGTTATTTCCGGGACGTATCCGCCTACTGAAGGAGAGGTGTTTTTTAAGGGGGACAAGATTGCCCGCCTCAAGGCCTATCAGATAGGGCGGCTCGGCATAAGCCGGACTTTTCAAATTGTGAAGCCATTTCCCGGCATGACCGTCAAAGAAAACGCTTCTGTTGGAGCCATGTTTGGAGCACAAGGAAAAGAAAGGTCAGCAAAAGAGGCCATAAAAGAGGCAGAAAAGATTCTTGGATTTGTGGGACTGGGCGACCAGATGGATATATTGGCTGATAAATTGAATATCGCTTCGCGAAAAAGGCTGGAGATCGCCAAGGCGATAGCAATGGGCCCTGATGTAATGCTTTTGGATGAGGTGATGGCAGGGCTGAATTTTACTGAGATTGATCGTGCCATCGATTTGATAAAAAAAATCAGGGACAGTGGCATAACCATCCTCATTATAGAGCACGTTATGAGGGCGATCAAGCGTGTGTGTGATCGTATATTTGTCTTGCACCATGGGCAAAAAATTGCAGACGGTTCCACTGAAGAAGTCCTTAATGACAAACAAGTGATCAAGGCTTATCTTGGGAGAAGGTATAAAGCGCTCGTTGCTTAGCAGTATCCATCCATAAATGCCTATTTTGCCCGATATCTTTGTTATGCTCAATCCCGCCATGGCGGGATTAATCCTCGAAATACCTCAAGGTATTCCTGTGGTTAAAATGTTCGCATGCCTTGATCTCGAACAAAATATTCCATTTCTAGATGGACACTCGATAGGAGGAAAGGCCGTTGCTGTTGCTGGAAATAAAGAGTCTTAACGCGGGATACGGTGATGTCCAGGTCCTGTGGGATGTAAAGCTGCACGTGGAAGAGGGCAAAATAATAGCTTTAGTGGGGTCAAACGGGGCCGGAAAGACCACACTGCTGAAAACCATCTCAGGATTGCTCGAACCATACAATGGCAGCATCATTTTTCGAGGAGAAAATATTACTGAGCACCCCTCGAAAGAGATCGTTAGCAAGGGGATAATCCATGTCCCCGAAGGGAGACGGCTGTTCCCACAAATGACCGTCGAGGAGAACCTGATGATGGGTGCATTCAGACGGAAGAAATCAAAGGATTTGACCCCCCAAATGAACACGGTATATGATCTTTTTCCGATCCTCAGGCAGCGCTATCAACAGCAAGCAGGAAGTCTGTCAGGTGGTGAGCAACAGATGTGCGCAGTTGCGCGCGGGCTTATGGGAAACCCAGCGTTACTCCTGATTGATGAGATGTCCCTCGGCCTCGCCCCCTTTGTGGTTGATGATCTCATTGATATTGTGAAAGAAATAAATGCCAGCGGGACCACGGTATTACTTGTAGAACAGGATGTACAGTTGGCCCTGGACAATTCCAATTATGGATATGTCCTTTCAACAGGCAGGTTGGCCATGGAGGGTCTTTCCGGGGATTTGATACAGAATAAAGAAATTAAAGATGTCTATCTGGGGCTATAAATCTGAATCTGAAAGCCGCGAACCTATCCCTGATTCCCACGAAAATAGTAAGAATATATTAGATATTAGCAGGATCTACAGGATTTTCAGGGTCATTCTAATATCCCCAATTCTTCAACCAGTTCACCGGATAGACAAAGGAGTTGGTGGCGCTTTTTTTCGGCCAAACCACCTCAAGCTTTCCATTGATCCACTGAACGACATACGTCGATGCCTTATTCTGGTTTTTCATTTTTCCCCAAGTAGTAAACCTCACCGGACCAAAGACGGTTTTCACGTCCGTATTGAGAAGTGCCTCCCGAATATCAGTATTTGAAGAGGATTTTATGCGATTCAAGATGTCGGCGATCACCTGGCAGGCAGCGTATGCCTCGGCACCGTGATAGTCTACGGACGTATGATATCTTGCTTTGAATTTGTTGTAAAAATCCATGGCCTCCGGGAAGGGAAGTTTCTGATGCCAGAGGGTGCCTGCAATAACGTTTTCTGCTGCAATCCCGGCGTCTTGTTGAAATGCGGGGGACGAAAAAGCCTGGGCGTCACCGATAAACATTTTCGGGGTCAATTTCAATTCCTTCGCTTGCACCATGAGCAAGGAACCATCCATGGCATGGGCTATCATATAGATAATATCAGGATTTTTATCCTTAATCTTGGTAAGTACAGGGATGAAATCTATTTCACCGTATTCATATTTTTCGTTCATGAGAACTTTCATGTGGAGCCTTTTGCAAATATTCGCAAAAGACTTGGCCCTTTTTGCACCGAAACGCGAGTCTTCATGCAAAATGACAGCAGTTCTAGGTCTGATGATCTCGGAAAAAAGGGACTCCATGCCGCTCGCATATTTACTGAACGGCGGATTCAGGCGGAAAACATAATCCCAACCCGATGCGGTAATTTTGTCGGCAGCAGCCGTGCTGACCAAAAAGGGGATTTGATTTTGCTGGCAAACGTGGGCAACCGCATAGACAACTGAGCTACTGCAACCCCCTGAAACCAATTGGACCTTGTATTTCTTGATGAGCTTTTCAACCATCGCGCGACCCACATCCGGGCGACTTGACGTGTCTTCAATGAATGAATGCAATTTTTTCCTGTTGACTCCAGCTGTTGCATTTATTTCATCAATAGCCATCTTAAATGACTTTCTCTCAATTTCCCCGATTTTGGCTAAGGTTCCAGTGAGTGGCAATACTATCCCGATCTTTATCTCATCGGCCGCATGACCGGGGGATATTTCCACAATCAGTGAAAGGGCGAACACGAACAGAACGCCCAAGCAAATGATCCTGTATCTTTGCATTATAGAAATCATCTCTTTCCATACCTCTTCAGGGGTGCGATGAACTTTTTGCGAAGTCATCAGATATTCAGGGGGTAGCATTTTTATCATTGCAAAGCAATCGTTTTTCAGCTATTTGCCAATAACTTTAACCCGGGTTAAAGGCCTACAGTGGATCCGAGGCTCTCTGAGACTTCCCCGTAAGGAATCCTTTACGAGCATTGCGTATGGTGATACGTTGTAATTGTGAATTTAAGGACCTGAAAAAAGGATCATAAGGACGAGAACTGAAAATGCACCACAAAATAGATCTCATGAAACCGATACAGATTTCACTTGACAGATTGAGCACCGAACCGGGGCCATTTTCCATGAGCTACGGTTTTGAACTTGCTCCGCTCATCAATTCACTACAGAACGTCGGACTTGTCAACAGCCCAATCGTGATGGAAGGGGAGGGTGGGGCAATCCTAATTATTACAGGGTACAGGAGGATAGCAGCATTTCGAGCCATGGGAAAAGAGTCCATAGGGTGCAGGATGTGCATTCAAGATACGTTTGCACCCTCTGATGCGCTTCTCATAAATTTTTTTGAGAATCTAGCAACAAGGGAATTCAACCCGGTGGAAAAAGGGATGATCCTTAATAGATTGGCCCGGTTCCTGTCACCCCAAGAGATTCTGACCCAGTATATGCCGCTGCTGGGCCTGGCTTCGAACAAATCCATTCTTACCCTGTATATTTCTTTCGATAATGATTTTGATGAATCCATGAAACAGGGATTAGCCAAGGGCCGACTCTCCGAGCAGACAGCAAAGGCCCTTTTGGACATGAACCCGGGCGATCGAAAGGCCATGGGAATCTTTTTTTTGGCCTTGAGGTTTAACATGAATCAACAGAAGCAAGTTATAGAGATATTGACTGATATATCTCATATAACAGGAGCAACAATTGCCGATCTCCTTGGGGAAAAAGAAGTCGGAAGGATTATTTCAGCGCCTTCCTTGAATCATCCCCAAAAAACAAAGGCGCTGCTGGGCCTGTGGAGGCATCAGAGGTACCCTCGACTGACCCTTGCTGAAAAGACCTTCAAGCAACAAGTCTCAAGGCTCTGTCTACCCAAAAACGTTCAAATTCAGGCTTCACCGTATTTCGAGGCTGACCTCTACCGCATGGAAATTTTTTTCAAGACAGGGAAGGATCTGAAAGATAAGATTGAACACCTGTTAAAAATAGAGGAACTGGAACATCTGGAGGACCCTTGGGAAGGGGCTGAATGATGTGTGTTTTCCCCGTTGACAAGGTACTCATCGACAAAGGTGCAGAACAGTACCGTCTTTTCTCCGGAATTTCTGAGAGGATCAAAATCAGTCGTTCCCGGCAGGACAGAGAGGAGATACAGGCACAAGAAATGGATCTGGGCAGGGGTAAGAAAACGCTTCACCTGGTTCCGTACGCCGGTGACCTGCTGAAACCCTGTCCGGGCACCAAAGCCCATATCTGCTGCGGATACCAGATCCTGAATGTTGCCACGAACTGTCCTTTGGATTGCAGTTACTGTATCCTGCAGTCATATTTCACGGAACCGAACCTCAGAGTCTTTGTGAATCTTGAGGAACGCCTTGGAGAAGTCCTTAATCGCATAGACTGCCATCCTGACATGATCTTTCGCATTGGTACCGGTGAATTCACAGACAGCCTCGCCCTTGATCCCATCGTCGGTTGGAGCGAGTTGCTTATCCCTGCATTTTCAAAAAGGAAAAATGCCATACTGGAATTAAAGACCAAGACCTGCAATATCAAACGGTTGAGTCTATTACGCGAGCGGAAACAGATCATTATTTCATGGTCACTCAATAGTCCCTTCATCACTGCCCGGGAAGAACACCGGGCGGCGACCCTGCGGCAAAGACTGGAAACAGCAGCGAGGTGCCAGTCTGAAGGTTTCATCGTGGGGTTTCATTTTGATCCGCTGATTCCCCATTCCAACTGGCGGGATGAGTACCTGCGGACCCTGGACCTGCTGGACAGGCATATTGATCCCAGGAGAGTTATCTGGATTAGCATGGGTTCTTTCCGGTTCATGCCTCAGTTGAAGGCTGTTATCCGTAAACGCCACCCGCATACAACTGTTCTCGATGGAGAATTTATTCCCGGCCTTGATGGTAAGATGCGTTATTTCAAACCCATTCGAATGGAACTGTATCGATTCATGCGAGAGCATCTGGAAGCGTGGCATAACGACTTGGGACTCTATCTCTGCATGGAGTCCGACGATGTATGGAGCAGAAGCTTTGGCTGGTCTCCCGGGGATACAAAGGGCCTTTCACGCTTCCTGGACGACCGCGTCAAGAAGTTTTTTGGATAGCTTTCACCTTGAAACTGTGATAAACAGAACAACATATTATGCAGGAGCATAGACAGAAGGAGGAAGATATGACCATAAAAGAAAAAGTGCAGGACGCCCTTGACAAGGTGAGACCCAGTCTTCAGGCTGACGGTGGCGATGTTCAGCTCGTGGATGTGGAAGACTCCGGATTGGTCAAGGTGAGACTCACCGGTGCGTGCGGTGGATGCCCCATGAGTCAGATGACCCTGAAAATGGGGATTGAGAGGATTTTGAAGGAAAATGTGCCGGAAGTTACGTCCGTGGAATCAGTGTAGCAGTGTCCATCCATAAATGGCTATTTTGTCCGATATCATCGTTATGCTCAAATTTTGATCCTCGAAATACCTCAATGTATTCCTGCGGTTAAAATTCTCACATGCCTTGATCTCGCACAAACTATCTCATTTATGGGTGGACACCGGTATGAGAAATAGTCAAGAGATAAAGGGTAGTGGAAGGTTTAATCAAAACCAGCTATGTGAAAGAGGAGGAGATAACGCATTATGGAAATTAAGAAAATCGGTATTGTCGGTGCCGGCACCATGGGGAACGGTATCGCCCAGGTGGCGGCTCAGATCGGCTCTGAAGTTGTGATGCGGGATATTGAAGATGCGTTCGTTGAACGGGGAATGAAAAGTATTGATCGATTCCTGTCCAAGAGTGTTGAAAAAGGGAAGCTTGAGGCCGCAGAAAAAGACGCTATCCTGGGAAGAATAACAGGCACCACGGATATGTCGGCGTTGAAGGACGCAGACATTGTGATTGAAGCAGTGATTGAAAATATTGATCTCAAGAAAAGCGTTTTCAAGGAACTGGACGAATTGTGCCCGCCGGAAACCATCCTGGCTTCAAACACTTCTTCCATGTCCTTGACGGAAATTGCCGCCGCCACGAATCGGCCCGACAAGGTCTGCGGCATGCACTTTTTCAATCCTGTTCCTCTCATGCGACTGGTAGAGATCATCCGTGGCTTCGCTACCAGTGATGAGACCGTAGCTATTACAACGGATCTCGCCAAAAAGATGGGTAAAATTACCGTGGAAGTGAAAAAAGACTCTCCCGGGTTTATCGTGAACCGCATAATGATCCCCCATATGATCGAAGCAATCAAGATTGTGGAAGAGGGTATCGCCTCCATTGAAGACGTAGACATTGCGGTCAAGAACGGGCTCAACTACCCCATGGGCCCATTTGAATTGATGGATCTCACCGGTATCGATATTGCCTATTTTGTTGCGGAGTACTTCTACAAGGAATTGAACAAGGAGTCGAAGTGGGTATCACCCAATTTGCTCAAGACCATGATCCGCGCAGGGAAACTGGGGAGAAAAACCGGGGGAGGATGGTACGATTACAGTAAATAAGGGATAGGCTTAAAGAGGCGCAGGGCTTCGGGCGCAAGGAACCTCCCGATGGCTCGTGTCTCTAAAAAAGAAGGCAGCCCTCTAATCAGGCTGCCTTCTTATTATATAAGACTGTGGCACTGTAGGTGCCTTACTTGTTTTTATGCCGCATCTTCTTTTTCAGTTTCCGGTGCTTGTGCTTCGTGATCTTTTTTCGTCTCTTCTTGACAACACTTCCCATGCAACATGACCTCCATTAAGATATCAATCCACCTCCAAAACGCCCACCTTTGCCCGGTTCCGGGTAAGGGTTCCTGATCTCGAACAAAATTGAGCCTTTTGAAAAAGACCTATCTTATAACTTTACTACACGCAGTATATTCCTGTCAACAAATCTTTTGGGTTTTCAACTCCTTCAAGAGAGAAGGGGGAAAACGCACAGAACAAAAAGGTTCTTTTGGTAAGTTGACATAATATATATTATCAGACGTTACAAAACTCCCAAATATACAGAAAAAGATATTGTCTCACCCCCCAGTGATGCATCTAATTAATATTAAGGCCTTGGAACTTGAGAGATGGGTGCTTCATTGGTTGATACTGTGGTGTGTGTTTGGGGCCGATTTTCCTTCGACTTGTACAGGTTTTTATCCGCCGTATTTACAAAGCTCTCTGCGCTCATGTCTTCCGAAAATTGTGAAAAGCCCATGCTTGCACTGATTCCCAAGCGTTCTCGAATGACTGCATCGATGCGGCGCCCGATTTCCTCTGCAGCAGTGTCGCTCGTGTCTATCAAAATGACGGCGAATTCATCTCCTCCGTATCGATAGCCCGAATCAACATCCTCACGGATACTCGCGTGGATAATTCCCCCGGTCTTACTCAGGATTTCGTCCCCGGCAAGGTGTCCATGAGTGTCGTTGTAGCCCTTGAAATCGTCAAGATCGAGGAGGATGAGGGATAACTCACGCTTCTGCCTCTTCGCCCGCACTATTTCTTCACGCAAGCGGGTATAAAAATGGCGCTGATTAAAGAGGCCAGTGAGAGAATCAGTAATGGACAAGCGATTCAGCTCGGCCCTGGTGTTTCTTTCAACGATTGCGCGCCTGATCTTCGCCTCGAGCTCGTCCGTTGAAAAGGGTTTGTTGATAAAATCGGTAGCACCAGAATTGATAACATCTGTATACTTGTAGCTCTTTGCCTTTCCTGTCATCGCAATAATACACATTTCCGGGTACAGCTTTCGGGTTCTTTCAATGAGCGCAAGACCATCCATGCCGGGCATTATCATATCGGTGATGAGAAAGGTGAAATTTCCAGCGTTTTTAAGCATACCAAGAGCCACTTCACCGCCTTCCGCTCCGTCGGCGTCAAGATCAAGGAGGAGAAGGCTCTCCACAGTGCTCTCGCGGACCTGCTTTTCGTCATCCACAACCAGACATCGTTCAGTTGTATAATCTATGTGCTGAATATTAATCATCATAACCGCCTTTGTCGGTCATTCCGCTAGAAGGGAGTTGACAAAAGCTTTCTTAATTATAACGTTAATGATATCCCCTATCAGGCCTTTATTACTGGGCAAATTAACTATCTTATTAGTATTGGTGCGCCCCATTAACTGGCCGCCCTTCTTGCTTTCACCTTCCACCAACACCGCGACCATTTTTCCTTCCAGTTCCATATTTTTCTGAAGTGTTATCTCTTTTTGCAGGGTTTGCAAGCGGTTCAATCGCCTGGATTTTTCTCCTTCTCCGATCTTTCCATCCATGTACGCCGCCACTGTACCTTCTCTGTCGGAATATTTAAAGGAAAAAAGTGTATCAAACCGTATTTTTTCCATAAGGTCAAGGGTTTGTTCAAAATCCCCGGCGGATTCACCGGGAAATCCCACCATCACATCACTTGTTATGGCCAGATGAGGCACCATATCTCGTAATTTATATACCAGTTCCATGTAGTGTTCGCGTGTATACCCTCTCTTCATCCGTTGCAGTATATCATTGGAACCTGTCTGAAACGGAAGATGGATATGCGGGCAGAGAATCTGATTGTCTTTAAAGGAGCGAATAAGATCATCCGAGAGATCTTTCGGGTGAGAGGTGGTAAAGCGGAGGCGCAGAAGTCCATCGACTTCACTGAGCATATGCAGGAGGGAGGCGAAGTTATATGATTTGCTGGAATCCTTCCAGGAATAGGAATTCACATTTTGCCCAAGAAGCGTTATCTCTTTTACCCCCTGCCCCACAAGAAACGAGGCCTCTTCCAGGATGTCCTGTGGGGATCGCGAGATTTCTCTTCCCCGTACGTAGGGAACAATACAATATGTACAGAAGTTGTCACACCCCTGCATAACTGAAACATAGGCACAGATTTGGCTTTCCTGAAGCTGATGGGTCGTCTTTGAAGCGTTCAGCGGCGGAAGATCAAGGCGTGTTGCGATCATTTTCCGTTTTTGGAAAAGAACAGCGTTAAGGATCCCGCGGATCTCCGTCAGTTCCCGGGGGCCGACTACCAGGTCCAGTTCGGGAAACCGATGAAATAACCGTTTCCCCTGCTTTTGCGCGAGGCATCCTGCCACGCCAAGGACCATACCTTCCCCTTTCTTTGCCTTGATACGTGACAGACGGCCCAAGAGGCTCATTGCCTTTTGATCCGCCTTTTCCCTGACGGTGCAGGTATTGATGAGCACCACGTCTGCGTTTTCCGGATCATCGACGGGCGTGTACCCGTATTCCATGAGCTGTTGTCCCAGAAACTCCGAATCATATTCATTCATCTGGCAGCCCATGGTGGCAATGTAGAAGCCTTTTTCCAAAATGCACCTATCCTCAGCGTTTTCCTTCAGCCTTTGACCTTTAGCCTTTTGTCTTTATATGGAGCCCTTCCCTTTTCCTCAGATCCTCAAACAGCTGATCAACAATGGATCCGCAGCCCGGTGCGATAGACACTTCGATCAGTGCGGCGTGGGGATCAATGGTCCTCACCACAGCCATGCCGTCGTAAGATTCAAGGGTATACCGCAGGTAACAGATATCCTTGCGGTCTACCTGGAACACTCGTCTGTTGGTTTCCACTCATATGCTCCGCCGCCCCACATCAATTTTGTCCTGAGAATTTTGAAAAAGCTGTAATCCGGTGGTTTGAAGAGCTTGATACTCTCCGTCGACTTGCGCACAACGATGTGATCACCATAATGGAAGTCTAATCCCAACTGGCCGTCAAGGGTAAGGACGACCTGCTCTTCACTTTCTTTTCCGAGGCGGATTTCAATGGCCGCTGTCTCAGGCAGCAGGATGGGCCTGTTGGTCAGGGTAAAGGGACAAATGGGGGTGAGGATAAAAGACTGCATCGTGGGGTAAAGTATGGGCCCACCTGCTGATAGATTGTACGCGGTCGAGCCCGTGGGGGTGGACACAATAAGCCCGTCTGCCCTGAAAGTGGTCAAGAACTCGCCGTTTATGGAGACATCGAGGTCTATGATCCTGGCCAGTGTCCCCTTATTGATGACCATATCGTTGAGAACCTGGAATCGATGGACCTCTTCTCCGTCACGCAAGATCCGGGCTTCCAAAAGGATCCTTTGCTCGACCTGAAGCTTTCCCTCCAGGAGCAGTTCGACAACAGTATACAGTCGATTGAGCGGAATACCCGTAAGGAATCCCAGCCCTCCCAGGTTAACCCCGAGGATGGGAACCCCGAAGCGGCCGACCTTGCGTGCGGCGCCGAGCAGGGTGCCGTCCCCTCCCAGTACGACAACCCAGTTGACCGTGGTTGGTATGCTAGAGCGCTCTTCAACGGAGCTTTCCAGAGAGTCACGCACCTCCATTTCTTCGGAATAAACCGTAACCCCTTGTTGTTTCAGCCATTTTTCAAGTTTTCTCGCCTGGGTTTGTGCGGGTTTGTGACGATATTTGTAGATGATTCCCGCTGACTTGGAAGGCATCTCATGCCCTCCTTTCCTGCTCGACGACAAACCATTCCTCTTCCTTATCCGAGGACGTGTCAACGACAAGGTGCACCACGGGAAGAGCGGGATAGAGTGTCTTTAGATCTGCCAGGTCAACCGGTTCAAACTTGTTGACATTGTTGATATAAGCCTGCTCTGTCAGGGCATTTGATTCATAGTTTTCCTTGGTCCTTTTTGAGATCCTTCGAAGGGACACTTCTTTGGGACACCGGGTTTGCTGAATAACAAACGTCATGTTGTGTTCGGCCGCCACTCTTGCAGCCCGGTGTCGCAACTCCTGTGTGACAAAGGTCGCGTCGAGGATGAGCCCGCTCCCTTTTGCGGCCAGTTCACCTGCGAGACGGAACATCTCATCGTACACAAGGGTTCGTTTGTTCATGTTAGAGGCCACTTTTTCGTCAAAAATATCCTCATGTTTCAGGACCTCAAGCCTGATCATGTCAGTACGGAGGACCCTGTATCCCTTGAGCATCGCAATGACCTCGGTGGTCTCGGTCTTGTATGATGCCGGAAGACCACACGCAATGAGGACCGTCCCTGGCTCCAGTTCCCGCTGCATAAAATCTCGAAAAGGTTCTTTCATCTATTCCTCCATGCCAGGTCCTCAGGGCGCTTTTTCCTGAGGACTGGAATGCGGAGGGGGCAATGCTCCCCCGTGAATAAGTCACTGAAAACAACAGCCCGGGAGGCTCGTCAGGGAAGAAAAGCTCGATGATCCTCGCTGTTCTTCCTGTCTTTCTGGGCCCTAGACAATGTAAGAATAAGCAAGCGCGAAATACCTGCTTGCAGTTTCTATGGCCTTCTCCTTTTCTTCCTCCCCGATGCTCTTGTCATCCAGTTGAAAGCAGTTCACCTTGCCCCGAACAAAAGCCCGGTAAACCTTGTAGAAGGTCAGCAGGTTGTCAGTTCCCACCCCTTCCTCTTTTGCAAGGGGCTTATATCTGTCCCACAGCGTCCGTGCCTCTTTATATCCCCCGTGATACTCGAGATCCATCAGGAGAAAAGCAATATCCGCAATGGTATCACTGTACCTGAATCGCTCGTTAAATTCAATACAGTCAATAATGGGTAAATCGGGGATAAGACAGACGTGCTCCATATGGAGGTCCCCATGACAGTCCCTGACTCGTCCCTGGGAAATGCGATCAAAAAAGAGGGGTTGAAACCTGTCATAAAAAGCTTCGGTCCATTTTTTCAGGGCCCTGAAATTTTCTTGCTCAATGGTGGTTCCCCGGTACTTATCCACCTGTTCAAAATTTTCATCGGTATTGACCTTGAATCTGTCAGGCCGGCCATATTCAGCAATCTTGGAAGAGGTTTCCGCGGTTGAGTGAAAGCGCGCAAGGACCCTCGCGATGTCCGCCAGGGATTGTTCGTCCAGTTCACCGCGTTCAAATACCTTGTCCATGAGTCGATCTTCAGGAATCCTTTTCATTTTCACCGCATATTCGGCAATATCGCCTATGCCCTGTACCAGGGAATAGCTCTTGCCGCTAAAGTAGACAGGAAGGACCCCAAGGTAAAGATCCTTTGAGAGCCTCCTGTTCAGGGCCACTTCCTGATGACAGTAATACGCTCGTTTTTTCAGGGTGGAGAAGTCGAGGAACCCGAAGTTGACCGGTTTCTTTATCTTGTAGACGAAATGGTCCGCTATAAACACAATAGATATGTGGGTTTGAATAACACGAACTTTATTGGTTTTGTCAGGAAGGGCATCGGGTCTCGACAGGTCCTGAATCAAGGTGTTCATATCAACTCCTCAGTCCGGATTAATGCCGAATTGCAGTACCACAAAATCAGGGACGGCAACGGTCCCCATGATGACCGGTTGCTGATGGCAGTCGGATCCTCCGGTGACCATCAACCCCTCTTCCCGGGCAAATGCAAGATAAGCCGAGGTCGTCTCTTCGGTGAGCCGAGAATGGAAGCATTCTATCCCGTCCAGGTACGGAAGCATCGTTGTCTTGATGATTTCGAGCTGTTCCTGAATAGTCGAGGTAAGCGATACAAGGGAGGTCCCATTTGTATCATTGGGGTGTGCAAGCATCAGTTTGCCTCCTGCCTCATGGATGAGCGCAGATGCGTCTTCCAGTGACACAGGAAGCTTGGGGACATTGCATTTCACCAGGTACCGGTCAAAGGCCTCCTGCTTCGTGGTTACGATCCCTTTTTTGACCATGTAATTAGCAATATGCGGTCTTCCAAAGGCTCCATCCACTGATTCCTCGATCGCCTTGACGTCTCCCTTGGTCATGGGCACTTTTTTCTCTTTCAGAAGCTCTTCATTTATATTGTCCAGGATTTTTTTTGCCCGCATGGTGCGGTATTCCCTTAATTGGTGGGTTTTTTCCCTAAGAGCTCTGTTTTGGATGTCATAGTTATACCCAAGTACATCCAGGGAAATTGGTTTTCCTTCCCGGTAGGCCGGATGGGAAAATGTGATATTCAACTCCACGCCGGAAAGGTAATGGATGCCGTGTTCTGCGGCAAGTTCCGCCGCTGTTTCCTGGCATTCAACAGCATCGTGATCGGTGATGGAAATGACCTGAATGTCCCGCTTTTCCGCTTCACGAAAGATGTCTGCCAGCCTCATCTTACCATCGGAACAATCTCTGGAGTGTATGTGAAGATCAATGTTCATAGTTGCGGATGAGCTCCCCTCCCATTTCAAGGGCCTTGAAATTTGCCTTGAGCTTTTGCTTCGGGAAAAACGTGGTTAAGACACCTTCCAGGTCTCTTTTTTCCACCGGCACGAAAGCTGATTCACACAGGGCTCCAAGCATAATCATGTTCAGCATGATCGGCCCACCCAACTCCACGGCCATCGGCGTGGCGTCAAGCCAGAACAGCGGCGTTCCCGTTTCCGCGATGACACTCCTGATCCACTCCGGTGGGGGATAGCGCACGTCCCCCGCAATGACGTTCAATGGGTAGATAGGCCTGGAGTTGATCAGCAGGGCCGTCTGGTCGTTCCCATACTCGGGAAAAATTCTGATAGTTTCCAGGGGCTCCAGACCAACAATCACATGCGCCTTATTGGGAGGGATCAGGGGGCCGTATTGCTTCCGGTCGGATATACGGATGTGGCTCATGACCGATCCCCCTCTCTGGGACAGGCCGAAGGTCTCCCCGATGGTCACCTGCAGATCTTTTCCGACGGCCGCCCTGCCGAGAATTTGAGACGCCAGAACGTTTCCCTGGCCGCCTACTCCTGTAATAATTACATTAACCAGCATTGTATACTCATTGAATATCCTCAATCTCATGCACCTGGATTGCACCCTGGGGACAGATTTGAGCGCAGACCCCGCATCCCACGCAAATAACCTGGTCGATTCTTGCCTTTCCTTTTTCCTCATCAAATACAAGGCCGGGGCAGCGGAAAATTCGGGTACAATATCTCCCGCACCCGCAGCTTTCTCCCAGGCACTTTTCCTGGTTCACTTCCATGCGGAAGAGAAATCCCCCTTCCCTGCCCTGCACGAGTGCGCATTTCCTCCGGAGGATGAGTGTCCTCAACCCTTTCTTCTGCAGGAGTTCATAAATGGTTCGTGCGGTCTGTTCCATGTCGTATGGATCTTCAACCCGCACTTCCGCACCGAGTGAACTGCAGAGAGCCTCCATGTTCACGATCTCTGTTTGGTCACCCATGGCTGTCATCCCGGTACCGGGATGGGGCTGAAATCCGGTCATGGCAGTAGCGCTGTTGTCCAGGATCACGAGAAACATGTCGGATTGATTAAATTGCGCATTGATGATGGCGGGGATGCTGGCGTGAAAAAAGGTCGAATCGCCGACAACAGTAAGAACAGGCTGATCAAATCCGAACTTTTCCAGCTTGCCGTACCCGCTCGCCAGGCCGACCCCGGAACCCATGGCGTGAACGGACTTTACCTGGTTGAAACCAGTGGGCCACATGCCCATTGAATAGCATCCGATATCTCCGGATACGAAGCCCTCCCGGTTGTCCCATGCCAGTGCTGTCTTCATGGCATAGTATGCCGCCCGGTGCGGGCATCCGGGACAAAAGCCGAATTCACGCGGAGGGACCTTGGGTTCCAGTTGGGGCCTGATCCGATCCACAAAAGCGTATGAACTCGACATTGGTTCTACCTGAAAAATGTCCGCAAGGACCTTGATGAGTATTCGGGGACTCAACTCGCCGGAATCAGGCATATGACCGGAACCTTTTCCCAGCCAGGTCTTGAGCCCGATGTCTCTTCCAACGCTTGCCGCGAAGGCCATGACACTCGACTCCACAAAAGGCTCCACCTCTTCCACAAAGAGGACTGTTTCGGATCGCTTCAGGAAATTCTGCAGGAGAATCCGGGGCAAGGGCCATGTGGTCCCCAGTTTGAGGATTCCCACCTTATCCTGGAGGTCCAGGATTTCCACTGCTTCCGCCGCATAGTTCCACGCACATCCCGATGCGATGATGAGGAATTGTGGGGTACCAGGCCCGTCGTACCGGTTGAAGGTGGACTCTTCAAAGCGTTCCCTTGCATGGGCCAGTTTTTCATGTCTTTTCCGGTGTTTCAGGAGAATGGGGAAGGTGTTGAAAGCGGGACCGTTCACATCATAATGAGGTCGTTCAGTGGTTTCAGGAATATCTCCTGTCCTCACATTGGAGCGCGTGTGGGAAAGCCTCGAAACACTCCTGATCATCACGATATTCCGGATCTCCTCAGACAGCTCAAAGGCCCACTTGGTCATATCCAGGGCCTCCTGGGGAGTGGAAGGTTCCAGGAGCGGGATATCAGATATCTGGGCAAATACCCTGGCATCTTCCTCGTTCGTGCTGGAAATCCCGCCGGGGTCATCGCACGAAACCAGGACGATTCCTCCTTTGGTCCCTGAAAGGGTGAGGTTGGTGAGAAAATCAGAGACGACATTGACGCCGTTCTGTTTCATGCTGGCAATAGCCCTGCATCCCGCGAACGACGCGGCTGTGGCAGCCTCCAACGCGACTTTTTCATTGGTAGACCACTCCACGTAAATGGGTAATTCGCCCGATGCCTCTGCAAGGGTTTCGATAATTTCCGAGGACGGGTTGCCGGGATATCCCGCGCAGAAAAGGACTCCTGCTTCCAAAGCGCCCCGGGCAATGGCCTGGTTTCCCTGGAGAAGCAAGGTCGCTCCCCCCTCCCTGTTACTGATCTCCTTCATTGTGCCTCCCGCTCTGCTGGAGGAGATTCACTGATGTTCTCGGCGAGCTGCTTCGCCGCGCGTTCTCTTGTTCGCCGCCGCTTCTTTCAGGTGATCGAGGTTTTCCCCGGGCAATTCTTCAATTTCAATGGACCCTTCGTCAACCGCCTCCCTGAACACTTTGGCACCGGTTTCCGTGCGAACAATCGCCGTGTTCCAGTCACTCCTCCCCTCCACCGTGCCCACCGAAATATCCGCCCATTCGCCGGTCATATCAGTACAGAGACCGCATCCCTTCTGCACTAGGTCCCGGACTTCGTCCAGCGGTATTTGTATCCAACCGCCCTCTGTCAGGAGCATGAAGGTCTCCGCGGGTGGAGGTGGAATGTCATATTTTTTCACGGGCCCCTTTATTTGCCTTTCAGCAAGGAACGCCCTGAGCATGCGGTAGTCGAGGGCCCAGGTGCAGAAAAGGCCGATTTTGACTCTTATCCGCTCCGTTCTCTCCCGGCCATCCGGTTCCGATCTGGCCATCCGTGCAAGGGCCTCCATCTGGCACGGAAGTCCCACCACGCCAATCCGTTCTTCTCCCTCGTTGATCGCGCAATTCAGCGTTGCGAGGGTTCCCGCGGACGCATAGCGAGACCCGCTGCACGCAAGAACTTTGGAGGGTGATTTGAGCAGCCTTCCAGCCGGTGAAAGTCCGTCACTCCCTGAATCAGTTACCACTGCGGAGGCAATGAAGTCCCTTTTCATGGCGGAAATTAACAGTGCCGACGCCACGCCTCCATATTGCCCCTGTTCACCTATATCGTGGTCAGTAGAGCGAGCGGCCCATATTTCCCTGAAAGGGCCTAATCTGCCGTTTCCTTGCGCTTTCCCAGATTCAAGAGCAGTCCCTTCATACCCGGCGCGGGGACAGTACTGCAGGCATCTCCAGGTATCGGCTGGGCATCGGTCCAGGACAACCACCTGCCCGTCCCAGTAACTGAAGTGTGGACAGAGTCCCACGCATGCACCGCATTTCACGCAAATTCCCCGATCTAACACCTTCTCAATAAGGGCCTGCTGCCCCTCGTAATCGGTATTTTTCATGTCTCCTGCTCTTTCATTAGACCATGCTGCGGGAGCAGCCTACCCGTTGCGATGAGCTCTCGGAACCGGTTTTTTATTCGCGACCGGGATGTCGCTCCTACAGAGTGCAATGACATGATGTAGCTCAATATTTCGTTTTGAACACTATTGGTTCGCACAAATGGTGTCAAGGATTTTCAACCCCGGATTGATTCCATTGGCACGGGCAGCCCTTGTGCAGGTTGACATTTTCATTCAACTGGCTTAAGGGGAAAGGAATCATTGCGCGAGAATATCGACACCCAATGGAAGGATATGCCATGCAGGAACAAATTAGGGAGGCTTCGCAATATCTGCGTTCCGTGCTGAAAGAAAAGCCGGAGATAGCCCTGATCACCGGCACGGGACTCGAAAAAGTAACAGGGGCGATCCGGGAGAAGATTCGTATCCCGTACCAGGATATCCCTCACTTCCCCAAAGCAACGGCAGAGGGGCACAAAGGAATGCTTCTTGCGGGCAGGTTGTCGGAGAAACCGGTTATTGCCATGCAGGGCCGTTTCCATTTGTACGAGGGATACACTCCCGCGGAGGTCAGCTTCCCGGTGCGAGTTATGTCAGCTCTAGGGATTACGCACCTGTTCATAACCAGTGCCGTGGGAGGGCTGAACCCCCTGTTCAATCGTGGTGATTTGATGCTGGTAACCGATCATATCAACCTCACCGGGAGGAACCCCCTTGTGGGCCCCAACCTGGATGAGTTCGGCCCCCGGTTTCCTGACATGAGTAATGTGTATCCTGATGAACTACTCGATCTTGCCCGTGAGCAGGCCCTGCGATCCGGCATCCTTTTGCGGGAAGGGGTATACGTGGGAATCCTCGGGCCCAGCCTGGAGACGCCGGCGGAAACCAGGTTTTTGAGAATGGCGGGCGCGGATGCAGTGGGCATGTCAACCGTCTCTGAGGCAATCGTGGGCGTCCATTGCGGCATGAAGATCATGGCAATTGCAGCCGTCACGAATGTTAATCTCCCTGATTGCATGGAAGAGACATCCGTGGAACAGGTCATTGAAGCCGCCGATGGATGCGGCCCCAAGCTTTCGAAGTTATGGGAGGCCATTGTGGCCGGTTTGAGCTGAATGGGCCGAAGTTTGCAGGAAGGAACAAGCAATTACGAGGAAAAACCGTTTCCTCACCCTCACTCACTTCGTTCGTTAGAGACGCAGTGCTATCAGAGAAAAACAACTTATTTTTGGTTCATCAGGCTAAACCGTACTTTGAGAAAATTTTGGATGTTACAGGCTATGCTCCTTTTTCTTCGATTCCGAGCCTCCCGGGCTGGTATTTTCAGTGACTTATCCACGGGGGAGTCTTGCCCCCTCCGCATTCCAGTCCTCAGGAAAAAACGCCCTGAGGACCTGGCTGCGGTTTCCCCCATAGATAAGTCACGAAAATACGAAGCCCTTTCGACAGTCACGAAGAAAAAGGAGCATAGCCGGTTTGGACTTTTTGGGAGTCCTTGATTTCAAAAGTCCGCAAGATCCCGATGAACCTTATTTTTTCTGATAAAGCTCTGTGATCTCTGCGTCTCTGTGTGAGATGCTGTTTTTGCTTTTTGGAGGATGGAAAAATTGGATATAGTGATAAGAAACGGGACCATCTTGACGATGGACCAAGAAAACAGTGTCCTTGAGAACGGGGTGCTGGGTATTACGGGCGATACCATTTCTCTTGTGCAGAACCATGGAAGCGCGGTACCGGAGGGGAAAAAAGTGATCGACGCACAGGGCGGTCTTGTCCTGCCCGGTCTTATCAATGGCCACACCCATGCCGCCATGACCCTCTTCAGGGGACTGGCAGATGATCTCCCCCTCATGGACTGGCTTAGCCACTACATCTTTCCCGTGGAAAGCCGCATGGATGCGGATTTTGTGTATACCGGCGCCCTGCTTGCCTGTGCAGAGATGATCATGTCTGGGACCACCACCTTTTGCGATATGTATCTTTTCGAACAGGAAGTGGCTCGCGGCGCTCACGAGGCCGGAATGCGCTGCATTGTTGGTGAAGTTCTTTATGACTTTGAATCCCCCAATTACGGGTCCGTGGAAAAGGGACTGCAGTACACAGAAGAATTGATTCGCGATTGGCACAGTGACCCGCTTGTTTCGGTCGCGGTGGAGCCCCACTCGCTTTTCACCTGCAGCCCCGATCTTCTGGTTGCGTGCCACGAGATAGCCCGCAGGCATGGAGTGCCCCTTGTGACTCATGTAGCCGAAACCCGCAGCGAGATTGAAGAGATTCAGAAAAAATACGGAAAAACACCCCTTGCCCACCTGAATTCTTTTGGGATGCTGGGACCGCACCTGGTCGCGGATCACTGTGTGCACCTTGGCGAGCAGGACATGGAATTGATCAGCAACAATGATGTAAAGGTGATTCACAACCCTGAAAGCAACATGAAACTTGCCTCAGGAGTCGCCCCTGTCCCCGACATGATTGCACGCGGAATCACCGTAGGACTTGGGACGGACGGGTGTGCGTCCAACAATAATCTGGATCTTTTCACAGAAATGGACACGGCGGCAAAGCTCCACAAAGTCTACTGCATGGATACCACCGTTATGGACGCGGTCACGGTATTTCGCATGGCAACCATCGAAGGAGCAAGGGCGCTCGGGTTAGAGCACTACGCTGGGTCCTTGGAGGCAGGGAAGAAGGCGGATATCATCATCCTGGATACGCGCAAACCGCACCTGACCCCGCTCTTCAATCCCTTTTCCCATATCGTCTATGCGGCCAGGGGAAATGACGTGAGCCACACGATCATCAACGGCAGGATCGTTATGGAAGACCGGCAGCTGCTGACCCTGTCATTGCCTGATATTTTTCAGAGAGTTCATGACCAGGCAAACCGCATCCGGCGATGGGTCGAGACATAACATGGTGATGGAAGGGCAAAAGCAGTTTATCGCGCTTGGCAGTCGCCTCCAGGAGATTCCGGAAGTCCTGACCCTGGGCGTAAAACCGAATTTTCTTGATTATACGCCCGCGCAAAGGGAAATGATTTATGCGGCAGATGTTATCCTGTTTCCAACGCTCGGGTACGCCCAGTTCTTCAACACCTCGGGGAAGACGATCTTTCCCAGCCTCGAAACCCATCTCTATGCCGATGAGAAAATCATGCAGACCACGCTCTTCTATTTGCAGAAAATTGTTCACCCGCGCACAAGGTTTTACTACCCGCTTCATCACAATGATATCCTGAAAGATTTTACCTTTCCCTTTGTAGGCAAGATACCACGGCGTTCCGCCCAGGGAAGGGGTGTATTCCTGATTCGGGATGAGGGTGATATGAAAAAATACCTCAGCCTGACCAAGATTGCCTATATCCAGGAATATTTGCCCCATGAAAAGGATCTCAGGGTCATCCTTCTCAACTACGATCCGGTGCTTGCCTACTGGCGGATCAGAGAAGCGGAAGAATTCCGGGCCAACGTCTTCCAAGGAGGCAGAATCAGCTTTGACGATGTTCCCTTGGACGGCATTGCGCTTGCCCGGGAGGCCGCCTTGAAGTGCAGGTTTGATGATGTGGGAATGGACCTGATCCGGCATAAGAACAACTGGTATGTCATTGAAGCCAACATGAAATACGGCAGAAAGGGGCTGAAGATGAAAGGCCTGGACATCAAGCAGTTGATCCTGGCAAAGCTTTTTTCAGGAGAGATTCCCGCTGCCGATTCATTCCGAGGATACTGTTGAGTGCATAGAAAAATATGAAGAAAAAAACCAAAATCATTCTTGTAGCACTGGTGTCGGCGGTAGTCATCCCGGCCCTGCTCCTCCTGGGCATTTCCTTCCAGGTCACCAGAGAAACGGCCAAGCGAATCCAGAAAGGTGCTATCCGGGACGTGATCGGGTCTGAAAGCCCTGTGTTCTATGATGATGGCGAGACCCCTATCGGCGTGTTTTTTGGGACGACCCACCGCCAGTATGTGCCTTATTCCCAGATACCAAGGGATTTTGTGAAGGCCATTGTTGCCGCTGAAGATCACGATTTTTTTGCGCACCACGGTTTTGAACTCAAGGGAATTCTTCGCGCCCTCATCACAAACCTGATAGCCGGCAAAGTCGTCCAGGGTGGAAGCACTCTGACCCAGCAGACAGCAAAAAACATTTTTAAAAGGGAAAAAAGATCCTACAGGGCAAAACTGAAAGAGTTGATCCAGGCATTCTTGCTCGAAAGGCAGTACACGAAACAGGAAATACTGGAAATGTATGCAAACCAGTTTTTCGTAACAGGATTCGGCAAAGGACTGCAGATAGCCGCCCAGTATTTCTTTGACAAAGACGCAAAGGACCTGGACCTGGTGGAATCGGCTTTCATCGCGGGATCAGTGAAATCACCGAACCGTTACAATCCTTTTATCAAGAAAACAGAGGGAGAAAGAAAAGAAGCCATCAGGCTCGCGAGATTGAGAAAGGATTATGTTCTCAAGAACATGCTCAACCTGCATTTCATCACCCGGGAGCAATACCGGCAGGCGAAAGCACGTGAGATCCCTTTCAAGGAGGGAAAAATCACCTATCGGCTCAATGTCATCCTCGATTATGTGCGCGACCAGCTCGAAGCTCCCTTTTTCAAGAGGATCCTCAGCGACCAGGGGATTGACAATATCGCTACCTCCGGCATCAAGATTTACACCTCGATTAACCGGGAAATGCAGGACGCAGCTCTGCAAAGCCTTCGATACCATCTGCCCGGCCTCGACGTGCAGCTTGCCGGGTATGATCAACAGGAACGGCAAAAAGAATATGAGAAACTGGAAAAGCTTGGGCTCTTGGATAATGACCACAACGGTCACCTCCCGTTTCTAGCCCGTATCACCAATATTGACGCCCACGATCAAAAAGGCACCATGATCGTGAGTTGGAAAAACGGCGGCGGCATCATAGGGTACCAGGGGCTGAAGCCCGTGCTCGAGGCCTGGTTGAAATGGAAACTGGGGAGACAGGCCAGCTTCACCGGCCAGCGTGTGCATTCTTTCCTCGCCTCCTTTCACAAAGGAGACCTGGTTGCCGTCAAATGGGGCCCCGGAGAAGAAACGGGAAAAGAACGGGAATTACAACTCGCGGTTTTCCCGGAGCTTGAAGGCGGCATCGTGGTCCTCCATGAAGGCATGATAAAGGCAATGGTCGGCGGATTTTCAAATCGTTATTTCAACCGGGCTGTTGACGCGAAGCGGCAGCTTGGGTCCATATTCAAACCCATCGTCTATACTGCCGCCATGGAGCTCAAATGGAACCCCCTTGACCCGCTCGTGAACAAGAGGGATCTTTTTCCGTTTGAAAAGACCTATTATTGTCCAAGACCTGACCACGAGCCGGAGCAGAAAACGGTGTCAATGGCCTGGGCCGGTGCCAAATCTGAAAATCTGGCGACGGTCTGGCTCCTGTATCATCTCACTGACCATTTGAACTTGAGTGAATTCCGGCAGGTTGCACATCTTCTCGGCCTGGACCGAAACGAAGACGAGGGCTACCTCCAATACAAGCGCCGTATTCGTGATAAAAAAGGAATTGTCGTCAATCGTGAGGCACTCCTCGAAGCGGCCTTTGAGCAGGCAAAGAAGGACGTGGAGCCAGACATTATCTTCAGCGGAAAGGAAGGTATGTTGGAAACCCTGCACGGCCTCCATTACTTTATCCCACCAAAGGCCTGGAACCAGCTCGGCGTTGGAAAAGAGCAAATACTCAGACACGACTTCACCCGGCTCAATCGTCTCAACCTGATAATGAAACGTCACTGGACCGAACTGGCAACGGCCCTTCAAGCCCCCGACGAAATGCCATCTATCACGAAAAAACTCCTCCTGGTCCATCATTTTTATTGGGTCCAGAAGGATGACGGGGCTCATGATAGAATGATTTACACGGAAAATCCCAACGGGATTCCATACACGGTACTTTTGCCGGTCCAGCCTGAAGAGATGGTTGGTATTGATTCGCTCCCGAAAATGGAAGAAATATGGGTGGATGACCTGCTCACCTCGGCAACGATTGATGATCTCCAGACAAATTTGAAGCGGAAATACAAGGAACTCCTCACCCGCAAACGCTATGATCTCGATGTCCTCTTCTGGGTCCGAGACTTCAGGACGCTTGTGAATCTCTCCTATGTGGTTTATCTCGGCAAAAAGATGGGGATTGGTACTCGCCTGGACCCTGTTCTGTCTTTCCCGCTTGGCGCGAATGCCATCAGTATCCTTGAGGCCGCCACTGCATACCAGACCATCATGACGGGAAGGGTTTTTCCACTATCGGAAACCAGCGAACCACAGCCGGTGCCCATCATCACAAAAATTGTTGACCGGGACGGTGAAACCATATGGAAATACAAGGAAAAACCGGACGCGGTTGTCTCACAACACGCTGCGGAGTCTGTGCGGGAAATCCTGAGAAAGGTAATGGAAGTGGGAACCGGCCTCAGGGCCAGAGACGCCGTCCGCGTAGACAACTATCATCTTCCCCTGTATGGAAAGACAGGAACGTCCAATCGGTTCAGGAACTCTAGTTTTGTGGGATTCATTCCAGCGCCTGGTAATCCTACGGGAGAACTGAAGATCAGGAATGGGTATGTGGTCGCCAGTTATGTGGGATATGATGATAACCGGCCAATGAAAGGAAAACATTTCGCTATTTACGGGTCCTCAGGCGCTCTCCCCCTGTGGATTGATACCATGAATGCCATTGCCCATACTCCCCAGTACAAAGAAGCAATTGACACCGAAGCCGTGGCCATGCGTGCTATCGGTGGTGTGCCGGTTTGCCCGAAAGGCTTTCAGGCCATTCCTGTTTCCGCCTTGAATGGGATGCCGACCGATTTGCAAGCGACCCGGGACGAAAGCAATCCTATTACGTTTTTGTGTGCACCCGCGGAAATCTCCGGAGATGCGTATCAACTCAGGAGGAAATTTGAACCCTCGGACTTGCCTAATATTGTTGAATAAATGTCTCACACAGAGACCCAGAGAATATGGTGTTTGCCGGTTTTTCTATGAAGAGCAGGCGAACGGGATGTTCCTGAAGCGGCGTCATTCCGGCCCTGGAACAGGACAGTGGAAGGGCCGGAATCCGTAGCGACCGGAGTCATGGACGACGGGGGGAGCGTAGCTTCGGGAACATGCCGTTCGCCTGCTCACCGGAGTCATGGCTAACATCGATGGAGAAAAAAATGAAAGCAACCTGTCTTAAATTTGTCATTGTATTCATGCTCCTGGCAGCCGGGTGTGCCCAGTTTCCTGGAGAAAGGGGCCCGGTTTTCACCGACCAAGAGGTGGCCTCCCGCCCTCTGATCGATCAGGAAGAGCTTACCGGTAAGATGGTCGCTCTCCAGCGAAAACTCCAGGGAAACAGCATCTCCGAGGAAGATCGTCCTGGAGCCGAGGCGCTCCTGGAGATCTACAAACTCCTGCAAGGCGCCGCTGCTCCATCTACGAACGAAACCCAATACCGCCGTCTCATTGCCAGGATATACCTGCGGCTGGAACGCGTTGAATCAGCTTTCCAGCCCGCGGGAGCGCGAGGGCCGTCCGGAGAAAGATCCACCCTGGATCTCTTTTCCAACAAGCGGCACAAAATCCTGGAAACCTATCTCTCCGGGGACTCGCGGGGCGTCATCAACCAGGTACTTGAACTCAAGAACCGTTTCGGTCCGGGCGCACTCACCCCGGGCATAAACCTGGTTTTCGCGTTGTCCCTTGCGAATCAGGGAATGTTCAAAGAAGCCATTGAAACCGGGGAACGCACTGTAAGAGAACTCGAAAAAGGTCCTGATCTCATTGTCCTAGAAGGTAAAATTGCCGCCTGGTATTCCCGGTTGGGCCGGGAAGATGCCGCCATGCTCTGGTATGACAAAATGAACGATCTGATGGATGACAGGACAGCATTACTCAACCATTTGAAGGAAGATTTCCATACGACCACGAACCAGCAGGAGGCGCAACTCATGCCCCTCCCCAGGATTCTCACCATGGTTGAAGAAAAGCTGCAGGCCCACGCGTTTGATCAGGCGAAAATACTGCTCCAGCAAAAAAGGCAGGATACAGCTCTTTCTCCCGCTGAAAGAGATACCATTGACCACACTCTGGAGCGGGTGGAAAAGACGAAACAGGCTTCCCAGGGCCGTGAAAAAGAGGCATTGGAAAAAATCCGGGGCTTGGTTGAAAATGAGAACTATGCTGATGCTCTGGCACTGTTGGAAGGTCTGAAATCAGAGGGGATCCAAGACTATCAAGTCACTGACCTGCAACGGGCCGCAACAGAAGGGTTCATCAGCCGCGAAAGAAAAAGGGCTGCCGCCCTCTTCCTGCGTGCCAGAACGGCCGGCAGTTCCCTGGAGAAAAAAGAATACCTTCGACAGTCCCACGATATCCTTCAAAAATTACTTGATAAATTTCCATCATCCCCTTCTCGCGACAAGATATTACAAAACCTGGAGATGGTTGATAGGGAGCTTGCGAAATGGTAGCAAAAAGAAAATTTCGACAGGATCAACAAGGATCGAAGAGATCATTTGCCCTCGCGCCGCGTGATCCAAATAATGTGTTCGGCTGTTTGCCTGGTTGCCTCCGGCAAGCAGGCAACAAATCCGGTCAATCCTGTGTATCCTGTTCAAAAAAACGAAAATTGGAATTGATTTAACGGTCCAGCTCATTTCTGACGGCCATCCCAATCTTTTCCATGAGGTATGGTTTTTTTACGTAGGCCCCTGCTCCAAGGCGTTGCGTTTCTTTCACCCGGCCTGATTCTGAAAAGCCGCTCGCGACAATCGCCCGCTGTCCCGGGCGTAATTTCAGGATCTCCTTATAGGTATCAAGGCCGTCCATTCCGGGGTTCATAATCATGTCCAGGACCACAAGGTCCGCTGTATTCGATTTCAGCCATTCCACCGCCTCTTCTCCGCTTGACACGCAGGTAACCTTATAGTCCAGTCTTCCCAGGATACCGGTCGCCACATCTCTCTGCTCCTGGATGTCATCCACCACGAGAATGCTCTCCCCCTTCCCCTGGTAGTCCTCCAGAGAGACCTTATGACCTTTTACTGCGGCATGACGCTGGGTAATGGGGAAGTAGAGGGTAAAGGTCGTGCCCTGGCCTTCAGTGCTTTTCACGTCAATGTACCCGTTGTGATCTTTTACTGTTCCCCACACCACTGCCATGCCCAAACCGGTTCCGCTCCTCCCCATGACCTTCTTGGTGTAGAATGGCTCAAAAATCCGGTCCAAATCTTTTTCAGGTATTCCGATGCCCGTATCGGAGACGGTCACCACGGCATATTCCCCTTCGTCCACGTGGGCATATCCTTTGATCGGAACATCCAGGTAGCTGTTCCTCGTCGATACGATCACTTTTCCCCCGTCCGACATGGCCTCGGCCGCATTGGAGATAAGATTCATAATGGTCTTCGACATGTGAACAGGAGATCCCATGATATTCTGGAGTTCCGTTTCAAGGTCTAACACTACAGCAACTGAAGGATGATTTTCCTGGAGATTTTCGAATTCCGGGCTTTCGAGATAACCTGAAATAATCTGATTGATGTTCAGTACCTCAGTGACCGCGACCCCCCTCCTCGCGAGGGTAAGAAGATCCTGGACAATGCTCGCCGCCTTTTCCCCTGACTTTTGGATGGTCTCGATGGGCTTCCTGAGCTTGCTGTCTTCCGGGATCTGCATGAGTAACAACTCGGGATAGCTGACCAGGCCCGCCAGGATATTATTGAGGTCGTGAGCCACGCCTCCTGCCAGGGTGCCTATGGCCTCCATCTTCTGGGCACGCTGTAAGCGAAACTCCAATTCACGTCGCTCTTTTTCCGCTAGCTTGAGATCGGTTACATCATTGCCGATGCAGAGGATCTCATTGATAGCCCCTTCACTGTTCGTGATTGGCCGGAAGGTCCATACAATCCAGGCCTCTTTGCCGCTTTTTCGCTTGGACCTGCTCTCTTTGGTGAATCTTTTCTCCGGGTTTGCCTGAATTCTTTCCAGGAGCGTCCGAGTTTCTCGCCCTACCGTTTCTCCTCCGGTCAAAACAGTGCCGACTACATTTTTTCCCTTTACCTCTTTCTCTTGGAAACCGAAAAAATTCTGGGCGAATTCATTTAAAAAGTTGATGTTTCCGCTTGTGTCCACCCGCAGGATAATGCTGTTTGCGCTTTCCACCAGTTCCCGGTAATTTTTTTCGCTGTCCTGCATCTTTTCGAAAGATCGGGCATTGACCAGGCTCATGGCTGTCTGGGAGGCGACCCCGATCAGGAGGCTCACATCGGTCTGCGTGAGCGGGCGCTTGGAATGGAGGTTGTCAACGGTCAGCAGGCCTAGGGACTCCTTCTCGTAAACGATGGGAACGCAGACGAGCGATTTGACGTCCAGCTCTTTTGCGAGGGAAAGACTTCTCTCAGAAAGCTTGCCTCCATTTTCATGAATATCATTCAGCAGAACAGGCTTTTGTTCCCTATAGGCGGTAACAAATGGTGCCTGGGATTGGGAACTGTCAAGGTGAAATTGAGTTTTCCGCAGAAGAAATTCATGCTCATCCTCATATCCGTATCCGAATTGATAAACTAGCCGTGCCTGGTCCTTGCTTGCCAGCCAGATGGCGCCCCGATCAAAATCGAGGCGTTTCTCCATGATTCCCCCCACCGCCCTGATGAGATTCCTGGGATTCAGGATGGTCGATGTTGCCTGCCCGATCTCCTGGACCAGGAGCGCGTTATTGTACCGGCTGTTTATCTCATCCATGTGTTCTTTGGCCGCGTCTCCCTGCATTTCGAGGGATTTTTTCATGTCCAGGTTTTCAAGCCGATCGGAAACAAAAAACAACATGAGGTTGAGGACGGCACTTCCGGCGAGAATTTCAGGCCAGAGTTTGATGGAATCAAGGAAAAGCAACGCCACGGTAGCTATACATGTTAAAACAAGGGCATAGTTGCGGACAATCCGCCACCGGGTAAATGGGGTCGTGTCCCACGAAACTATGTATCTGCAGTACTTGGCACCTTTGTGATAACACTCGGGGTGTTCCA
>CAZJRD010000015.1:0-25708 GCA_964548365.1 uncultured Desulfobacteraceae bacterium
TCGAGGATGCACTGAACGCCACGCGGGCGGCAGTGGAAGAAGGTATTGTTCCAGGAGGAGGCGTCGCCCTGCTTCGTTGCATTCCGGTCATTGGGAAATTAAAACTGGACGGCGAAGAACAGTCCGGCGTGAACATGATCCTTCGTGCCCTGGAAGAGCCCATCCGGCAGATCGCCAACAATGCGGGTGTTGAGGGCTCCGTGGTCGTGGAAAAGGTAAAAGATGGAAAAGGCGCCTTCGGCTACAATGCGGATACAGGAGCCTATGAGGACCTCTTGAAGGCCGGAATCCTGGATCCAACAAAGGTGACCCGGTTTGCCCTTCAGAATGCAGCCTCAGTCTCGTCGCTGCTGCTCACCACTGAAGCGATGATCGCTGAGAAACCGAAAGACAAAGAAGAAATGCCAGGCATGCCCGGCGGCGGCATGGGCGGCGGCATGGGCGGCATGGGCGGCATGATGTAATACTTTCCTGCTGCCACGGCTTGAGGAGCTTGCGAGCCGTTGCGGTCATGATAAAGAGAGATTGTGTCCGGAGGAGATTCCCTCCCGGATGCAGTCTCTTTTTTTTGGCTTTTATTTATTGGATCTGGTAAGAAGTGCCTATCCATTATGGATAGGCACTGAGGAGTGGAAAGCAAACCCGGGAGGGGAAGAGAGATGAATGCGCAGAATCGAACCATACTCGTAACAGGGGCCGCAGGATTTATCGGTTTTCACGTCGCAAAGAGACTCCTTGAAAGGGGAGATACGGTGGTGGGGGTCGATAATCTCAATCCGTATTATGATGTGCAGATGAAAGAAGGAAGACTGGCCATTTTGAGAAATTTTGGCCGGTTTTCTTTCTATCGGGAGGATATCCAGGACTTTGATGCGATGCAAAGGATATTTCAGAAGCATGAACCCGGGGTGATCTGCAATCTGGCGGCCCAGGCCGGGGTGAGATATTCGCTGAAAGACCCCTTTTCTTATCAGAAAAGCAACCTCGAGGGTTTTCTGAACCTCCTTGAACTGGCAAGGGCGCAAGGCGTGGAAAATTTTGTGTATGCTTCGTCTTCCTCGGTTTACGGGAACAACAAAAAAATGCCTTTCAGCGTTGAAGATCGGGTTGATACCCCGGTTTCTCTCTACGCCGCCACAAAAAAGGCAAATGAACTCATGGCTCATGCATACAGCCACTTGTACGGGATCCCCTGCACCGGTCTTCGTTATTTCACGGTATATGGCCCCTGGGGGCGCCCTGATATGGCCCTGTTCCTGTTCACTGATGCCATTTTGAACAACAGGTCCATCAATGTGTACAATTATGGAAAGATGAAGCGTGATTTCACCTATATTGATGATATCGCGGACGGAACCTTGGCGGCCCTGGATCGCCCGGTTCCCTACGAGATCTTTAATCTCGGGAACTCCAATTCAGTGGAACTTATGGACTTTATTGGTGCGCTGGAAGAGGAGCTGGGCAAGAAAGCGGAGAAGAATATGATGCCCATCCAGCCGGGAGATGTGCCGGAGACGTCGGCGGATATTGAAAAGACGAGAAAATTGCTGGGGTTTTCCCCGAAAACCCCCGTCAAAGTGGGTATCAGGAATTTTGTGGCCTGGTACCGGGAATATTTTAAGGTCTAAATGGGTCAGGATTGTTGGCGTTTGGCACGCAGTTGCTCTATTTTTTGAGCGAGGAGACTCAAATAGCGGGCCAATTCACCGGCGTTCTGGAATCGATCGGCCGGGTTTTTTGCCAGGGCCCGGTCAATCAGTTGCACACAAGGCCTGATAACCTTTGGATTTATCCCTTTTGGAGACGGATGCTTTGCCTGGGTTATCTGGTAAAAGAGTTCAGTCAAGGTCTTGCCCTTGAAAGGAAGTTCCCCGGTCAAGAGCTGGAAAAACACGACCCCAAGGGAAAAGATATCGGAACGCCCGTCGATTTTACGGCCATTGATCTGCTCAGGTGACATATAATTTGGCGTTCCCAGAATAATACCGGTCCTCGTCTGGGAACTGGAGACCGCTTTTGCGATGCCGAAATCGGTCACCTTGATGCCTCCGTCTTCCAGAACCATGATATTCCCCGGCTTGATATCCCGGTGAATGACGCCCTGCTGGTGGGCATAGTCCAGTGCTGCTGCTGTTTCCGAGACAATGCGCAGGACTTTCCCCAGCGGCAGGAGGGTGTCTTTTTGGCAATAGTGATCGAGATCTTTCCCATTCAGGAGTTCCATGGCCATGTATGTCAGTTCATAGTCTTCGCCCACGTCATAAATGGAGATGATAGAAGGATGGGAGAGCTTTCCGGCCAATTCCGCCTCTTTGAAAAAACGCTCCTTTACTTCACTAATCCGGTCGTCGTCAAATTCATCTGAAAAACGGATGGTCTTAATGGCTACGAGACGATTGATTTTTGGATCCCGTGCCTTGTATACCATTCCCATGGCTCCCTGCCCCAATTCATCAAGGATTTCGTACCTTCCAACCGTAGGTTTTGTTTCCAGGTCCTCTGAAAAGAGTATCTTGGCCTCCTTCTTGCCCTTGAACCCACCGGCAGGTAGTTCACCGTTAATTTTTCTCAATTTCGGGATTCGACTGCTGAGATCCCGGAAATCCTTTTCTCCCTTGTTGATGTATTCATAAACGGAAACGGCCTTGTTCACCATGCGCTTACGTTCGAAATCAAGTCCGAGGTTATAAAGGACATCCTTCATGGCGTCATCCAAGGGGCACTTTCTGAACTTCTCAAAGGCCAGGTCCAGCAACCCCTGACTCTGGAAACTCAGGCCCAGCATGCGATTGGTTTCAATGCTTTCCTTGGAAGTCCGTTCCATGGATCGTTCCCGGACAACGAAATCCCTCACCATGAAGAACGCATAGAGAGAGATGAGCGAAAGGGAGATGTATGTTATCTTGAACCAGCTGTCTGCTGCCACAAACAGGACGATACTGGTAACAAATAAGACGAACAACAAAGACATGGTAAAGGCCGTTCGACCCAGGTAACTGAGGCGGGGAATAAACAGAAAAGCAGCGGTTGCCAGGAGGATCAAGAGAAATGCCTCAAGAAAAAGCATTGCGGCGGGGCGCTTCAGATACCTTCCCTTCATGAGATCGTTTATAATGTTTGCGGCCAGTTCCACCCGGGGCATCTCAGGATCAACCGGGGTGTCGATTGCCGTACTGTTGTCTCCAGCAGTGAAGCCGATAAGCACAATCTTGCCGTCGAAAACAGCCGGAACTTTCTTCACCTTCAGAATATCCACAAAGGAATAGTAAGGAAAAGATCGCTGGGCACCCCGAAACTTGATAAATATTTGGCCATTTCTTGCTGGGATAACTTCGTGGGCAACAGTGATTGCGTTTTTGCCTATGCGCACCTGGCGCGGATCCTTTTTCAGATAGTCAAAGGCAATTATCAGCGGCATGGATGGAATGATGTTTCCGCGATAATTTATGAAGGGCAGGTGGACCTGACCGGCCTTTTCCTTCTTGGGAGGAAAATTGATGTGTCCCAGCCAGCGGGAGCTGCTCGAGAGCTCCGGGAAGGGGGCAATGAGCCGGTTGACAGAAATATACTCCTTCAGTTTTTTCCGGAGATTAGGAATGTTGATAACGCTCCTTGCGAGTGGAGCATCAGAGGAGAGAACCAGTTCGGTGTCATATCTGCCAAATGTTCCAAGGACCGGCAGGACAATGTTGCCTGCCTGTTTGATGGCCCGGGCGAGTTCTTTGTCTTCATCGAGCTGATTTTCAATCTCGGCTACTCTCTTGAGTAGAATATCGTAGGATGCATTGGCCTGATCCTGTCTTTGGAGTCGGTAAATCAGATTGTAGAGACTCTGAACCGCCTCCAGGCCTTCATTCTGGGAGCGGCTGGGCAGGAGGAGATCTAACCCGATAAGGCTGGCCCCATTATTCTTGAGGATCCGGATCATATCCCCGATCACATGCCGGGGCCAGGGCCAGGGGCCGAGTTGTTGCAGGCTTTTGGCATCGATGTTTACGATGGCGATCTTGTTTTCAAGGGAAATGGTGGGGAGATCCAACCGCATCTCCGCATTGTAAAAGAAGCGCTCAAGGGCCTCGAATGGGCCGTATCTTTTCAGAGAGAAAAAGAGAAAAAGGAGGACAATACAAATGGTGATGAAAATATCTATTTTGTTGATGGGTTTTTTCATCGGGACAATATCTCTTTCTCGCTCCGTAAAAGGAAACCCCTTCAGCTCACCGGTCCCCGAAAGACGGATAAAATCGGAACTGCACGAGGGTTTTTGAAAACCGTAAAAGTCTACCAATCGTGCAAATCAATGTCAAATATCAAATGGCCAAATTCACCGTGGTCTATTTCCCTTGAAAGATAGGGAACAAGTTGTTAAGGTTTTTCGCGAGAAGGTCGATTAACTACCCGAATGAAAAAATCAATACAGGGACAGTGCCATGGCATATGATCGGCTACAGGATAGCGGGAGACTCCGGGAAAGAAAAAGCCTTATTGGACGACGGAAACTGGGAGAACTGCTGGTGGAAACAGGACTCCTTTCTGATGCGCGTTTGAGCGAGGCCCTGGAAGCACAGCGGGGGACGGGAAAGAGACTTGGGCAGGTTCTGATGGAACGCCATTTCCTGACCGAGGAGGAGATAGCCTTTGCCCTTGCAATGCAGCTCAAGATCCCTTTTGTAGACCTGCGAGACCAGGAAATTCACAATGAAATCGTAGAAACAATACCGGAGGAGGTATGCAAGAAGTTTCTCTGTATCCCCATCAATCAAAATAATAGCGTATTGCACGTATCCATGGCCGACCCGCTTGATCTGAACATGATCAAGGAACTCCAGTTCATCACCGGGTTCAACATCCAGCCGGCCATTTCAACGCCAAGCCAGATCCTGGACCGTGTCCAGGAATATCATCACCCCGAAAGATCCCTTGATGAGGTTACCGGTGAATTCGAGAGCGAAGAGTTACTGGAATTTTCTCCTGGTGAAAAGGAGATGGAGGAAGAGGAGGAAGAGCTTGACAAGTTCCAGGATTCGCCGTTTGTGAAGATGGTGGACCTGATTATCAAGAACGCCATCAAGAAAGGGGCCAGTGATGTCCATGTGGAGGCGCAGGAGAACAACGTCAGGGTGAGGAACAGGATAGACGGTGTCCTGCAGGAAACCATAAAACTGCCAAAATGGACGCAGCCTATCATTATCTCGAGGATCAAGGTGCTTGGGGGAATGAACATCGCGGAACGACGCCTCCCCCAGGACGGAAGGATCAAGGTACGGTCCAGGAATTTTACCGCGGACCTCCGGGTATCGACCCTCCCCACGTTCTACGGGGAAAAGGCGGTGATCCGTATCCTCAATAAAGAAGCAGCATTTCTGACCCTGGATCAGCTGGGGTTTGACAAGAAAAACCTCGGGATCGTGAAAAACTTTGCGCGGCAGCCTCAGGGAATGATCCTGATTACCGGACCTACAGGGAGTGGAAAGACGTCCACCCTTTATGGATGCATGAGGGAGATCCGTTCTGAAGAGGTGAACATTGTCACGGTGGAAGATCCTGTGGAATATGAACTTGCGGGAATCAACCAGGTCCAGATCAATGAGAAAGTGGGCCTCACTTTTCCCTTCATTCTCCGCTCTATCCTGCGGCAGGACCCGAATGTCATCATGGTGGGGGAGATACGGGATGAGGAAACGGCGGAACTTGCCCTGCAGGCCTCCCTGACCGGGCACTTGGTCCTTTCCACGCTGCACACGACTGATGCGCCCACAGCGGTCACAAGGCTCATTGATATCGGAATGCCTCCCTTTCTCATCGCCTCTTCCTTGGTCGGAGTGGTGGCACAGCGCCTCGTGAGGGTGATCTGTCCGAAATGTAAGGAAGAGTATGTGCCCAACCCGGAATTGCTGGCAAGGATCAGTATGCGCAAAGAGGATTTGCCGTTCAAGTTCTTTCATGGGACAGGCTGTTCGGACTGTGATCATACCGGTTTCAAAGGAAGGACAGCCATCGAAGAGATTATGATCATGGGACATAAGATGCGTGAACTGGTTCAGGCACAGGCCACGGCAGACACGCTCCGGGAAGCCGCCATGGCGACGGGGATGGCCACACTCGGGATGAGCGGCCTCCGGAAGATTCGCACGGGTATCACGACCATTGAAGAGGTCCTGCGGGCGGTTCATCAGAAAGAGGAGCTTACGACCATCTGTCCCAGTTGCGGGAAAGCAGTAAGTCTTGATTTCAGGGATTGCCCATTCTGTGAACAGCCCATTGTTCCCACGTGCAGTTCTTGCGGCCGGATTGTCCAGCCGGAATGGGTGGTCTGCCCCTATTGCAGGAATGATCTGAAACCCCAGCCTTCTGCGGGAGGGCGAAAATAGGTCCCTGGGATCAGATGGTTTCCGCTTGACTAATGTGGACATTTTTTTTATCTCTTCCGAAGCGCCCACCGCTCGGTCAGAAAATTACGGAAGAGCCAGTTTCAAGATGTTCAATTTTGTTCGAGGTCAAGAAAGGCGAAAATTTTAACCACAGGAATACATTGAGGTATTTCGAGGATTAAAATTTGAACCTGACGCAGAGATCGGGCAAAAGGGGGCGTTTTGAAACCGGCTCAGAAGACAGGAAACGTTTCTATGCACTGCAAAAACCACCCGGATCGAGAAGCAGTCTACTATTGTGCCAGTTGCAATGCACCCCTGTGCAGTGATTGCGCCGAGGAGGTGCGGCCGGGCGAGTACGCCTGTTTTCAGTGTGCCATGCTGCAGACTGTTTCAACGGTAGGTTCCAATATCATCGAAAGAAAGGAAAGAGTGGCGGAAGAAAAGAGACGGAAAAGGAAGGCCTGGGGTCCCTTCCGATATTTCCTGGTTGTTTGTTCCGTCCTGATTTTAGCGATGTGGGGCGTGATTATTTTCGGTGGAAAACCTGCACCCGAGCAAACTGCTGCCACGATTGACAAAAGCAAGGCGGGGAGAGTGCTCCTTTTTCTGGTAAATGGATCAATCAAGAGATTCGCTCATTACGAGGGAAATCAATATCCTGAACGTCTAAAGGATCTCGTTCCAAGGTACCTTCATCTAAAGAAAAGCCAGTTTGCATTTCTCCGGAACCTCCAATATTCAAGGGACCCTAATCCGAATATCGGGTATCGGCTTTCTCTCACACGGGTGAAAAAAGGGGAAATGAAAATAACCCTCACTGCAGCCGGAGTAGAGTATTCCCTGCCGGCGGGGGAGGGAACCTAAATGCGATGGCAGCGGGGGTTCACGCTTATCGAGCTTATGGTCACACTCCTGATCCTGGGGGTGCTTTCAACAACAGCCATCCCTTTTTATCACACCTGGATGCAACGGGCCTATGGAACCGAGGCGGCACTCATGATGAAACAGATCATGGACGGAGAGATCATGTACTATCTTTCGAATGATGCATTTTTTCCGGAGGGTTCGGGGTCTACCGTGACGGTTATGGAGGATGGAACCGCAGCTCCGGCGAGCGCATTTTCAGACATTAAAGAGGCCTTGCATGTGGTGATTCCTGTGGGTCATCACCTTGACTATACTATCCAGAACAGTGGGTCATTCTGCGTGGTACAGATCGATGCCCCTTTTCCTCTGTTCAGCAATGGCGACCCCTATCTTTATGCGGTAATTTATCCGGATGGGAACCTGATTGAACCAGTATCAGTTGCGGAACTTGCTGTCCTTTTGGGAGGATAAGGAGAGAAACTTTTGGGGAAAAAGCATCCAGAGAGGAGATGAGGAACAGACCTTTGTCGCCTATGAACAAAGAACCTATTTCAGCCTTTGAAAACTTCCTCACGTCGGGTGCCAGGCTCGTGGAGCCCGGGATCTTGCGGCGCATTAAGGTTCTCAATGCCTTTGGGCTGACTTTCGTGATATTTGCCCCATTTCTGGGGCTTTTCTATTTTTACGTGGGTGCCTTCCCCCTGTTTTATCTCTGCATTTTTGCCGGGCTTGCCGGTATTTTCCTGATCTTACTGCTGAGAATCACGAAAAACCCCGCGCTTGTCGGAAATCTTGCCGTCCTTGTGCTTTGGGGCACCCTTACCGCCATTCGCTGGCAAACGGGCGGTGTCGGCGCGGGAGGACTGATGCTTCTCTCCTGGGTCTGGAATGCCGTATTGATTCTCCTGGCCATTTTCACGACGGGGTATCTGTGGGGCACTATCTGGGCTTGCCTGGTTTTTCTTGAGACTGCATTCGCGGTATTCCTTTTTCGCACGGGGTATCATTTTGCCAACCTCCTTCCCGCAACGGTTTCGCCGGTATATTCCCTGGGTGCATATCTCCTGGGCTTGCTGGTGGTGCTTCTTTTTGCCTTTTTATTTGAAAAGGAAAGCAGTGAAGCCCTGGCCCGTGAGGAAGAGAAGGCCAGGATTCTCCGGGACTCAACAAGCTACATAGAAAATATCCTTTTGCGCTCTCCGGTCCCAACCTTTGTGGTTGACAGGCAGCATCGGGTGGTGCAGTGGAACAAGGCATGCCAGGAGTTGACCGGTATACCACCTGAAACGATTCTTGGAAAAGAGGTCTGTGAAGAACTTGCCATCAATGACGGGGGAAGCCTGGCCGACAAGATCCTAGAAGATCCAGAGTGCGTGAACACCCAATATGGAGATTCGGTTCTCGCGCAAACAGATAGCGGTGCCTTTTCCCTTGAAACCACGCTGCCGTGTCTGGGGGAAGGGGAGAAGGCGATCATGAGTGCGGCTCCTATTGTGGACCAGGATGGGGTTGTAAAAGGAGCTATCCAGACCATTCAATCGACGGAGAGGCCGCTCAGGAAGCAGACATCCACTGTTTCAGGGCTGGAGGAACACCTGGAAACCACTTATCCGGCGTACAAGATCGATCGAACGGGCAAAATCAGAGAATGGAACAGGGCCTGTGAACAAGTCTTCGGGTATAGCGCTTCCCAGATGGTTGGCAATAACCCCTTATCCGTCCTCTCTAAACCGTACCGGCCGAATTTTCGCGAGGCCATTGTGCGGAGCCTGCAGGGGGAGACGGTAGATGGCAAGGAATGGAAGTACTATAACACACAAGGTGAACCGGTGTATGTTCTGGCGAAAGTTATGCCGGAGTATGACGCCTCCGGCGAGATCCTGTCGTGCATGGTCACGCACACGGATATCACCGATCTCAAGCTCAGGCTCAAGAGACTGGAACGGTTTGCTGTTGACAGCAAGGAAAAGTACAAGAAACTTGCCGATGAATATCAATTGTTGAAGAAGAACATTGCCAGGTTTATCAGGAAAAAAGAAGAATGAAAAAGCTATAAGACTTCGTAGACCATCACTGCATCACGTTTCCCCTTTACTTTTTTGGGACCCACGAGCTGGACCCGGAATCGGTCTTTTGTCAGGCGATATGTTTCCTCTCCGATGAGGATCTGATTCGGATCACCGATGGATTCGAGCCTTGAGGCAACATTTACCGGATCTCCGATAACCGTATAGTCCATTCGCTTTGGAGATCCTATGTTTCCTGCCACCACTTTCCCGGTATTTATCCCGATACGAATATCGAACCTCTTGTCGTCGGGCGTGTTTCCCATCATCAGTCCCAGCTCCTTTTTCATATCAAGGGCAGCCTGGATCGCCCTGATCGCGTCATCATCTTTCTGTATGGGCGCGCCAAACACCGCCATGAGACCATCTCCGATGTACTTGTCAAGGGTTCCGTCATAGTGAAAGGTGATATCGGTCATCCTGGAAAAAAACCGATTCAGGAGGATCGTTATCTCCCTTGGCGGCATCCGTTCGGAAAGATTGGTAAATCCAACAATATCCATGAAGAGGACGGTGGCGGTCAGCTCTTTCGGGTCCATGATGCGGTCCTTGGTTTCCTGGCCACCCTTCAATATCATTTCGATCACTTGCGGGGAGTGGAATCGTTCAAGCCGGTTCCGCATCCTTTCTTCTTCTCGAATCTTGTCATTCAGTGCGGCCTGCTCTATGACCATGGCCATCTGACTGCCGATGGCCTTCAAGAGTTCGAGGTCATCCTGGGTGAACTGGTTTTCAAGCCGACTCGTTCCCAGTTGAATGACGCCGATGACCTTGTCCTTGCGCCACAGAGGCACGCACATGGCCGACTTGATCTCCTGCAAATAAAGGCTCTTGGCCCCATCCAGCCGGGTATCAGCCATGGCATTCGAGGTGAGAAGTGCCACTTTGTCCTGGATGACTTTCGTAATGAGGGTTCTACTAGCCTTCAGTTCTTTCCCCTCTTTGCTGAGTTTTTCCCGGTGCTTGATCACCGCCGGGGTCAGTTCTTTCCCGTCCTGCCCGCCAAGAACGACGAGGAATCCATAGTCAGCATCAATGACGATGAAGACGAGATCCATGATTTTCCTGAGGAGCTGGTCAAAATCAGTAATTTGATTGAGCTGTCTGCTTATTTCGTACAAGACGAAGAGGACCTTGTTTATCCGGGCAAGGTCGGTCAAGCTGTTTTCAGCCTTGATCTCTTCTGCTTTTCCCTCCTCGGTTCGATCGGCTCTCTTCCTCAATGATGCCAGCAGTTCGCGCGACTCCCCATAGGTCCTCCGGGGGCTGCTTTCGACGATTTTCTGCTCTCCAGTCTCAAATTCACCGTCCGTTGTCAATATCAGGGAATCAAATGTGCCGGATCCAAGGGCCTTTTTTTCCAGGAAAGTCAGGCGGGTCAGGCCGATCTGCACCTTGTCTCCGAAATGAAGTGGCGCTGATTGGATCAATTTCCCGTTGAGGCTGGTTCCGTTGTAGCTGCCCAGGTCAAGAAGGAGGTATCCTCCTTCGTCCTTTTTGATTTCTGCGTGATGGCGAGAGACCGTGATATCTTTCAGGGGGAGGTCGCTTTTTTTGCTCCGTCCCAATGTCATCTTTTCCCCAGTAAAGGGATGATCGAATATGATACCGTCTCCGGTGACGACATGAAGGATGGGCATAGCGGGTTACCCTCTTTTCGGCAACAGAGGAGTGCGAGCTACCATAGCCAATTCCCGTCCTTATCCCAGCGACTGTTCACGGGGAATCCTATTTTGGAAAGGAGATAATGGAAGAGGAACAACCTGTTCCCCCGAAAATACCCCAATTCCCGGCAGTGGGGATCGGGTTTATATCCGGCTTGGAGGGCTTTTTCGAGGGTGGTTGTTTTGGCGGTTTTTCCCGCGACACAGCTGTAATCGAAATGGATGGAGTGATAGAGCTTATCCTCCAGGGTAATCACCACAACCGCGTTGGGAGGAATCTTTTCCTCGACCGTAATATAGATACTCAAAAAAAATCCGATTACGAGACATGAGAGGGCGATGACAGTGATGATCTGGTATTTCTTTTTCATATACAAGTTCCAGGAAATCCGGAAGCTCTTCCCTCCAGAAGTGCTACGATGACTTGTTTCAAATGCCCCTTTTTTACTTGATTGAAACAATAAAGTCAACTTCATTACGACAGGAGAATATGTTATGGGCCCTGTGAAGGATGAGGTCGTGACCGAGCCTTGGAGACGATTTTTTTGCAGAGCGAATAGACGCCAAAACTGAGAAGGACAGAAAGAAAAAACCAGAAAACGCCTCCTATCAGGGCCGGCTTAGCTGAAAAAGTGGGTATCTTGAGGACATATGTCCTGCCAAAATGTTCCAGCAGTTGGCTGGGCTTGAAAGCCTCGTTTACATAGGCCAGCATGAGAAAGAGAGGAAGGTATCTGGTCAGGAGACTTTTCATGAAGCCTTCGAAGAAATAATCGTAATAGACTCTGTTCAACTCAGCCTGATCAATGTTCCGCTTCAGGCGTTTTGCCTTTTCCGGGTCTTCACAACGGTTCGCTTCCTGTCGGAGGTTATACCAGTATTGGAACTGCTCCTTCAGCATCCTGTATCTTTTTGTGTTGAATTTATTCGAAAAGAATTTTGTCAGGACAACGGTCAGGAAGGCGAGAACAAATATGGCTCCTGCTGGCCCAAGGGCGGTGAGCGGCGAAAATGCGGCATCAAGAAAAATCTTGATATGGTGAATCACGCTTTCAATCTTGAACCATAAGCTGTCCAAATATGATTCCATTTCCTCTGGGAGGGAACGGGGAGGGAAGAAGAGCATCCCTCCCCGGGCAGACTAGATCCAGATCTCAATTTTGAAGAAGCGGAAAAACAGGAAAAACAGCGTGATTGCCAGGATCCATTTCAGGGCCCTTTCGCTGAATAATTTTTGGATGCGGCTGCCGATCATACCTCCCACGAAGCCGCCGATAATGATCGAAATCGCCAGCCAGACATCGGGGAGGTACCCATTGATCAAGTACCCGATGAAAGACCCGATGCTGCTGAAACAGGTCCCGATGAGGGAAACAGGAACGGCAACATACATGGGGAGAGCGCCGAGGGTTGTCATGCTGGGAACCAGCAGAAACCCGCCGCCAATCCCGAAGGACCGTGACACAATGCCGATAACCAGGCCGAGGATACCAAAAAGTAACGGGTTGATGGTAAACTCTTCTCCCCAGAACTTGAAGCGGTAGTCGGTAAGTCCTGACTTGACGGGCTCTATTTGGCCCATTTCTGCCGACCTCCCCTCTGCCTTGGCCTTTGTCACCTCCTCATTGAACTTTTTGACCATCGCCTTGATGTTCTTGCGTTTTTCCATCACTTTTGGGGTTAACTCATAGAGTGTCCTGATTCCCATGAGGACCACCAGGATGGCCAACCATTCCTTGTAGGTCTTCATGGGGAGGTATTTGGTTGCATATTTCCCGAGCCAGATAGACCCGATGAAAATCCCCACGCCGAATGATATGCCGACAGGCCAAGCTACCCTCCTTTCCTTGACCGCGTATCGATAGAACGACCCCAACGGGGAGAAGAGAGTCAGAGCCATGTTGGAAGGACGGAGCACATTGGCCGCGTTGATCCCGACCGGGCCCGCAGTTTGAACGACCATTACCTGGAATGCCGCCATGAGCATCCCTCCTGCAGCACCGATCATGGAGAAGTATGCTCCGACGATAATGGCTCCGAGGATGATCCAGAGGGGATTCATGTAGCGGTGGCCCATGCTTAACCAGAACCCATTGGCCTTCACGGTGTAGGACCCTGACTTTGCGCCATTGATGTACACGTCAAATGTCGTTCCCGGGGGCGTGTGGCGATAGGTCTTGAATGAGGCCTTGAACTTCCCGGTTTTTTTATCCAGGGTGATGGCCGTATTCTTATCCCAGTAATTGCCGGTCTTCCCAAAATCCGCGATCACGCTTCGGGCAAAGATGACTACTTTCCCTCGCATGGTTTTTTCTTTCGTGATCGTGTTGATGCCGTAAACGGACTCATGGGTGAACCTGAAAAAGTTCCACTGTTCCTTGGTCTGAAGTGGTCCAAGGACAGCACTGGAACCCGCGTCGAGGGCATCGAATTTTTTTAACTTGAACATCTTTGTTTTGTAGATGCCCTTGATGAAGGAGGGACCGCCGAATCGTTTGTCGACAACCTTTCCGAATTTTTCCGGGTTGGTGGTCAACAGGTAATAAAGATCCGGGATAGAAGTGTCACTCTTGAAACCTCTCTTTTTTTCCTCTTTCTTCAGTCGTTTTATCTCATTAACACCCTTTGTATCTTTGGGGGCGAATGTTGCTTGAGAAGCAACGGCTATATAGAGATCCTGTCCCGGTGAAATCGTTCCCTCTATGGTAACCGTGTCTCCCGCCTTGTACTCGGTGGAAGAGAGACTGGCGGAAGCACCGTACCCGGACGGGACGCTGATCAGAAAGCAGATCGCGAGAACCAAAACGCTCAATAACCCAAATTTCCTCCTCATTTTTTCCTCCTTTTGCATTTGAGTAAAAAGATTATCTTGAAGGCATGACTCTTTTCACAGCAAGCACACCGCCCAGTCCCCCACAACCTGATCCGAGAGCAAGGAAGATCAGGAGATCCCAGTAAGTAAACGGGCATTCTCCGATTGAAAACAACAAAAAAACACTCAAGACGCCATAGAGCAATAGAGCTGCAGCATTTCCAACGCCGGCAGCAAACAGGTATTTTCGTCTTCCCCCAAAATTTTTCTTGTCGAGGATACCATATCCGGTTGCCGCAGTGCTGAGTGCCACAATCCAGGGTATCAGTTTCAGAACCCTGTTCACGTCTATGAACAGGAAAAGAAAGGCTACCAGAAGAACAGCACCAAACACCTCCACAAGGACATAAAAGATGATTTTTAAAAAGAGTGGAAACCGGTTCCTCATAAGAATTCGCAAATGAAATTTGTCCCAAATTAGCCTATTTATCCCGTTAATTCAAGGAAAATTTTGGGGTTTTTGAGAATTAATGTGCCGATACCCTCCTTTCAATCAGCATTCCAATAAAACTGATGGTATGAGTAAGCCCCCCTCAAAAGGGGCAATGCACGGCTGAGGCCTTCCAATTCTTCTATAGTGCGCTCCTCCAGAATTCTCATATCCGATGGACAAGTCAAGTCCGGAATGCTAAAGTGCAGTTCCATCAACGTAGCAAAGTGGAGAAAGATCCTTTTCCGCGCCGGTGGTGAGGATCCTTTCTTCGACAAGATTGCAAAGTGAGACAAGAAATGGAAAGAATTTTTGCGGAGCAGGACAGGGAATTGCTGCATGAAGCTGTTGACAGATTCCACCGTGCACGGACACTGGTCCTGGGTGATGTGATGCTGGACCAGTACCTCTGGGGAAAAGTTTCCCGCATTTCGCCCGAGGCTCCGGTGCCTGTTGTTGATGTCCAGCAGGAAACCAAAATGTTGGGCGGTGCGGCGAACGTGATCAACAATATATTGAGCCTCGGTGGTTCGCCCATCCTCTGCGGGGTCATAGGCGATGATAGGACAGGGCGCGAAGTGATCACCATGATGGAACAGCAGGGTCTCAGCACGGTAGGTATCCTGGTGGAGAAGGGGAGACCCACGAGCATGAAAACCAGGGTTGTCGCCCATAGTCAGCAGGTCGTTCGGGTTGATCGGGAAAGCAGAAATGAGCTCGGTCACGGGATGGTTGAAAAGATCCTCGCATTCGTTGAGGAAAAAGCGCGGGATGTGGATGTCATTATTGTCTCCGATTACGGAAAAGGGGTGGTGGCGCCGGATGTCATAGAGGGTTTGCGACATTTGAAAAAATCCTGGGACGGGATTATCGCGGTGGATCCCAAAGTCGGGAGTTTTCCTCTTTACCGGGGTGTGGATGTTATTACTCCAAATCACCATGAGGCAGGTGCATACTGCGGTTTCGAGATCATTGACCGGGAAGGGCTGATCGCAGCCGGGGGACAGATACTGGGAAACCTCGAATGTCAGGCGGTTCTGATCACCCAGGGAGAACAGGGAATGACCTTGTTTGAGCATGGCGGAGAGGTACAGCATATCCGTACGGCGGCAAAAAAGGTGTATGATGTTACCGGGGCCGGTGATACGGTCATCGCAACGTTTTGCCTGGGACTGGCATCCGGTCTTGGCATGAAAGACGCGGCAGTTATTTCAAATATCGCCGCCGGGATCGTTGTGGGGGAAGTAGGCACCTCTACCGTAAAGGTGGAAGACCTGAAAAAGACAATTGACAAGATGCGCTTGGAATGACAAGGAAAAAGGGGAAAAGGAGTAAGCGGAGCAAAAAATGAGTCATCCACGTGAACCGGATCCGGTGAAACTCATCGCCAGCCTTTTTTTTCTGGAAAAGGGCCTCGCGGAACGGGTGATCGAGGAGTTGTCCGGGATGTTCGGTCCGGTAGACTGGGTCAGCGATGAATGTCTTTTTGATCGCACCCGATATTACGAAAAGGAAATGGGGTGGCCGCTCTATCGGCGTTTTGTCTCTTTCGAGAGATTCATCAGGCCAGAGCAAATTGTTTCCACGAAACTCCGGACGAACGGTGTGGAGCAACAATACCTGTGTGAAGGAAAGAGGCGAATCAATATTGATCCGGGATATATTTCACCGGAACGTCTGGTCCTGGCCACCGGAAAAAATTACATACACAGAATATACCTTTCAGAGGGGATCTATGCCGACTTGACCCTCGTTTTCAGCAAGGGGCGTTTTGAACCGCTGGGGTGGACGTACAAGGACTACGCGGATCCTGTTATCAGGGGATACTTCGAAAAGGTAAGAGAGATATACATGAAACAGCGAAAGGAGGCAATGGAGCGTGGTAAAGAGCATGACCGCTTACGGCAGGGCGGAGCATAGTTTCGAGGAAGTGGTGCTCCTGGCGGAAATTCGGTCTGTGAATCATCGCTATCGAGACATTGTTCTTCGCATGCCGAGAAATTTTCAGCGGCTGGAGGATGAATTGAAACGGTTTATTTCAGAGCGGGTGAGGAGGGGTCGCATCGAGGTTTTCCTGCAGATTGAGGGAAACGGTGAAGTCCCTCCCTCCAAACCCCAATTGAACGGCGTACTCGTGGAATCGTACCTGGGGATTTTCGAACAGCTGAAAGAGGAATTCGGAATAGAGACCCGGATCAGCGGAGAACTCCTCTGTCAATTCAAGGACATCATTGTGGCAGAACCGGAGACAGTGGATATCGAAAAAATGAAGGCAGGATTTCATGAAGTCCTCCGGAAGGCCTTGGATTCCTATGATTTCATGCGGTGCAGAGAAGGCGCGGCTCTGGAAGCAGATTTCAGAGAGCGTTTGCGGACTATCAGAAGCTATGAAAGCGAGATCGAAGAACGTGCTCCCGAAGCAGTGGATCGGCGTGCCGCGAAATTGAAGGAAAGAATCGGGTCAATGGTGGGGGACCTCAATGTTGATGATGCCAGAATTGCACAGGAGGTTGCTATCCTCGCGGAAAAGGCCGACATCACAGAAGAATTGGTGCGACTAAAGAGCCACTGTAATCAATTTGAGGAATTCCTCTCAAAAGATGATGCCCTTGGAAGGAGGCTTGATTTTCTTCTGCAGGAGATTAGCCGAGAGGTTAATACCCTCAGCGTCAAGGCTTCCGACGCTTCCATTTCCAGCATTGTGGTCGAAATGAAAGCGGAACTGGAGAAACTTCGGGAACAGACCCAAAACGTGGAATGAAAGGAGATACACTTATGCCTGCGCAGTTGGTGAATATCGGCTTTGGAAATTCGGTGGTTTCGAAGAGGGTAATAGCCATCATTTCCCCAAATGCGGCGCCCATAAAACGGCTGCGGGACGAAGCCAGAGAAGACAGGAGGCTCATTGACGCAACCCAGGGAAGACGCACACGGTCTGTGATCATTACTGACAGCAATCACGTTATCCTTTCGGCTATCCAATCAGAGACCATTGCCCAGCGGTTCAGCCCGAACTGTAATCTGCGGGAGGAAGACCTGAAAGAGGAGAAATGAACGGACAGCTTTTCGTCATATCAGCGCCATCGGGGACTGGAAAATCAACTCTCCTGGGGGAAGTGCGAAAAAGGATGACTCTCCTGGGATATTCCGTTTCCCATACTACCAGGAAACCGCGCGAAGGAGAACAGGAGGGCCGGGATTACTCTTTTGTGGACAAACAGACCTTCAAGAGAATGGCGGATGAGGGATTATTCTTGGAATGGGCAGAAGTCTATGGGGACTACTATGGGACTTCTTTTTCAGCCTTCCAAGGACAACTTCAATCAGGCCTGGATGTATTGTTGGACCTCGATATTCAGGGTGCTCGGGCGGTAAAGGAACATTTCAGCGCGAGTGTGCTTGTTTTTCTTCTCCCTCCGTCACTGAAAGTTCTGGAGGCCCGTTTGAGAAATCGGGGGACCGATGAAAAAGAGGTGATCGAGGCGCGACTCAAAAAGGCAAGAAATGAAATTGCCGAGTACAGCCGGTATGATTACGTGATTATCAACGACGAACTGGAACAGGCCATAACAGAGGTTCAGGCCGTCATTCTTTCAGAGCGCTCCAGGACAGGGCGGCGAGGGCCGATCATAAAGGAGCTTTTCGGACTATGATGTGCCTGAATATTTCTTTTGTCCCCAAAAAAGGAGGCTCATCCGAATGTCCTGCACTTTGAAGCTGAAAAATTTATGAAAGCCCAAGCAGGCTATGCCCATTTTTCTTCGTGACCGGCGGGAGGGCTTCGTATTTTAGTGACTTATCTATGGGGGAAACCGCAGCCAGGCCTCAGGGCGCTTTTCCCTGAGGACTGGAATGCGGAGGGGGCAAAATTCCCCCGTGGATAAGTTACTGAAAATACCAGCCTGGGAGACTCGTCATCGAAGAAAAATGGGCATAGCCGGTATCCCTGTAACGCATCTTTGCAAAAAGGACGCTTCAGTCGGATGAATCAAAGTGACATCAGGCCCAAATAAACAATCGAGCGCTATTCCCGGTTATCATGGCATTCGGGAAGCCCTGGTACATGGGCATTCCCCGGTCAGGGAGTTGTGGCTCGCGGAAGGGAAAAAATCCCAGAGAGCAAAAGAGATTCTCGGGATGGCGAGGGAACGAAATATCCCTGTCCATTTCGTCAGGACCGCCGAACTTGAAGACCGTTTTCCGATGGTGGTTCATCAGGGGATGGTGGCGGTGTCAGACCCTTTTTCCTATCGTAGCCTGACGGAAATAACGACGCAGGCGGAGATGAGGCAGGGGACGGGCCTGATCCTGGTGGCAGATCATATTACTGACGAGGGCAATCTGGGAGCGCTGATCCGCGCCGGGGCGTTTTTTGGGGCAGATGGACTGGTGATTCCCAAGGATCGTTCTGCCCAGGTGAGCCCCGGAGTGATCAAGCGCTCCTCCGGGGCTACCGGACTGCTTCCTGTATGCAAGGTGGTGAATCTGCGCAGGGTGCTCGATTCTTTAAATGAGAGGGGATTTTGGATTATCGGAACAGCGGGTGAGAGTTCCCAGTCGATCTACTCGTTTGACTGGAAGCGGGACCTTGTCCTGGTGCTCGGAAACGAAGAGCGGGGTTTGAATCCTTCTGTTCGCAAAGGATGTCATGCGCTGGTACGCATCCCCCGGTTCGGCTCCATGGAATCTCTGAATATCTCCGTGGCAGCCGGCGTCATCCTGAGCGAAATACGCCGGCAACACAACCAATAAGGAAGCTTGCAAACCGTTCACCGTTCTCGGTTTTCGGTGTGGGATGGTCTTGTATGAAGAGCAGGTGAACGGGATGTTCTGGAAGCGGCGTCATTTCGGCACTGGAATCCCGCCACAGGCGGGAGAAGGGCCGAAATCCGCAGCGACCGGAGTCATGGACGACGGAGGGAGCGTAGCTTCTGGAATATGCCGTTTGACTGCTCACCTAGCCCGGGTCTTAGGGAAATGCACCGAGGGCGCCGACTGATTTCAGGGCCTCAATGACCTCGCAGATGGGGAGTCCTACTACATTGGTGTAGGATCCCTTGATACCCGTGATCATGAAAGCGCCGATGCCCTGAATGGCATATCCTCCCGCCTTGCCAAAAGGTTCGCCCGTGGCAACATATTCTTCTATTTCCCCGGGGTTCAGCGTCTTCACCTGTACCAGCGTACTGACCGCCTGGCGAAAGACTTCAGCACCTGCAGGGTCGAGAAGGGAAATGCCGGTAATGACGCGGTGTTCTCTGCCGCTCAAAATGGTTAACATCCGCCCGGCATCTGCCTTGTTCTTGGGTTTCCCGAAGATGACGTGATCAATTGCAACCATCGTGTCAGCTCCCAGGATCCAGCCCTTGAAACCGGTATCACCAAGAGATGCCGCCTTTTTCCCTGCCAGGGCACAGGCGGCCTCGACGGGGTCTCCTGAGGGAACTGCTTCATGTACGCTCCTGTAGATTGCGATGAACGGTAACCCCACCTGTCGGAGTAGTTCTTTCCGTCGCGGGGAGGCGGAAGCTAGAATGAGCGGATTCGATTCGCTGATGGAGAAAAATTCCATTGCTCTCTGTCAAAATACTGACGATAATTGTCCAAGTTGTTTTGGCTGCAGCCTGAAGGCTGTTCGGCTTTGCATTTTGCTCTTGCTTCATAAACTTGTTGCATATTTTTCCTATTTTTTCAAGAATAGCAGGTCATATTGGCTTGGAAATATCAAAAAGCTTCATTTCTTTAAGAGGAAGGGAAGCGGTTGCCGGATCTCTTGGCGGGATGGAACGATCTTTGCAGAAGCCAATGGCGGGTATGCACATATTCCCCCCGGGGTATTCCAGATCCGAAAAGGCCTGATCGCAAGATCGCGGGTGAACTATTTTGTGCCCATTTCGAGTACAAATCTGCTCATGGTGGGCCTATAAAGACAGAGAGAATGCGTTGAACCATGGCAACATTTCTTGGAAAAATGAATCGTTCGGATCCTACAGAGAGGGTACTCGAGCATCAGCTTCAATTCCAGAAAAAGCTAAACTCAATCACCAACAAGATCCATTCTGCAAAAGACACGAACGACATCCTCATGAATCTCCAGGAGGAAATCCTGGGGCTTTTCGATGCGGACAGGATCACTATTTATGTGGTCGATGGTATCCGGAAGCAGGTTGTCTCCCGCTTCAAGACGGGAAGCGAAACCAATGAGATTCGTGTTCCCATAGCAAATGGGAGCGTTGCCGGATATTGTGCTGCTACCGGGAAGGTGGTCAATGTGCGCAATGCTTATGATGCCCAGGAGCTCGCAGGCATCCATCAACAGTTGGGCTTTGACAAGAGTTGGGACGTGAAGACCGGGTATCGGACAACCCAGGTCCTGGCCGCTCCCATCATGTATAACAAATATCTCCTGGGCGTCATACAGCTGATCAACAAGAAAACCGGGGAGGCGTTTACTGACGAGGATTGCTCCTCTGCACTGGATATCGCAAGGGTCCTCGGTATTGCGTTCTTCAACAATCAGAGAGCGGTCCAGAAAACAAAAACCACTCGTTTTGACTACCTGATTACCAATAACATTATCAGCGGCAAGGATCTGGCCGAGGCAATGTCGAGGGCGCGCAAGACAAAAAAGTCCGTTGAATCGGTCCTCATGAGTGACTTTCATGTATCCAAGGAGGTCGTTGGCAAATCACTGTCCAACTTTTACAAGACGCGCTTTATCCCCTACGATGATCGGATGATCATACCGGGCACCCTCCTGAAGGGGCTCAGGGTCAGCTACTTGAAGAGCAATATCTTTGTCCCTGTTGAGGAATCAGATCATCACGTTGTCGTGGCCATGGAAGACCCCAGCTATCTACCTGCCAGGGACGCGGTCAAACGGATTATTCCAGGCAGAAAATTCGAATATTGTGTCTCCCTCAGGGAAGACATCTTCAAGATGATTGATCTCTTTTTCGACGTGGACCGGACAGAGATGCTCCGTGGCTCAGGGAGTATTGAAGATATCCTCGGTCAACTCGAAGGGTCGGAAGAATATTACGATGAGGACCTGGAAGGGGTCAGCGAGGAAGACAACGCTATTGTCCAGCTTGTGAACAAGATGATTGTTGATGCCTACAACCGGGGAGCTTCTGACATCCACATTGAACCGCGTCAGGGGAAGACAAATGCCGTAATCCGCTTCAGGATTGACGGGGCATGCCAGATCTATCAAACCATTCCCTTCACGTACAAGAAAGCCATGGTTTCCAGGGTAAAGATCATGTCTGATCTCGACATCGCCGAGAAACGTCTTCCCCAGGATGGAAAGGTCAAGTTCAGGCGATTCGCGCCTCTCGATATCGAGCTTCGTGTGGCAACCATACCGACTGCCGGGCAGAATGAGGACGTGGTCATGCGGCTCCTGGCAACAGGGGAACCCATACCCCTGGATAAGATGGGAATGAGTGAGAGGAGCTACCAGTCATTCATCGACATTATTACAAAGCCGTATGGCATTGTCCTAGTGGTGGGTCCAACGGGGAGTGGAAAAACAACCACACTGCATGCGGCGCTTGCTTATATCAACAAACCGGAGACCAAGATCTGGACCGCCGAGGATCCTGTGGAAATCACGCAGGACGGTCTTCGGCAGGTCCAGGTGATGCCCAAGATCGGCTTTGATTTCACCACTGCTATGCGGGCATTTCTGCGGGCTGATCCCGATGTGATTATGGTGGGTGAGATGCGAGATCATGAAACGGTGTCCACCGGGATCGAGGCCTCCCTGACCGGGCATCTGGTTTTGAGCACACTCCATACGAACAGTGCACCGGAGACAATCACCAGGCTCCTTGATATGGGAATGGATCCGTTCAACTTTGCCGACGCACTCCTGGGCGTTCTCGCCCAGCGGTTGGTGAGAACCCTGTGTCCGGATTGCAAAGAAAAATACCATCCTAGTCAAAAGGAATTTGATGCCATTGCGCGTGCCTATGAGGGGAATTTCGACTCCTTGGGCTTCAAGTACAACGACGATTTTTTTCTTTATCGGGCCAATGGATGCCCCAAATGCGGAAATACAGGGTATCGTGGGAGGACAGGCATCCATGAGCTTCTGGTAGTGGATGACGAAATGAAGGACTTGATCCAGAACCGCGCGAGGATGGAGGAACTCAGGCCTCAAGCCATTAAGGACGGCATGAGTACCCTCATGCAGGATGGTATCCGGAAGGTATGTCTCGGGCTGACGGACCTGATCCAGGTCCGGAAAGTCTGTATCAGGTAACTACACAGGTTCAAGGTTCACGGTCAGCAAGGCTTTCTCCCTCGGCCCCTCTCGGGGAAAGCTTCATGATGCCTCCCGCTCTGCGGGAGGAGATTCACACGGTTTCCGCCCAAAAAGGCTCTTCCTTTCTTTTTAGGGGAAAAGACCTGGTTTCATGAGTCCTGCACTTTCCTCCAGGTTGAACATGATGTTCATATTTTGAACAGCACTCCCTGCCTGCCCCTTGACAAGATTGTCAATATGACTGATCACCACGAGCTTGCCTGTCCTTTCATCCATATTCACGGAAAGGTTGCAGAAATTGCTCCCCCTCACGTTTGCGGTACCCTGCGGTACCTCCGGGCCGAAGACCCGGACAAAGACATCTTCGTGATAAAAAGAATGGTAGGCATCCAAGGCCTTGGCGAGGTCGCTTCCGGATTTGAGCTGCGCATATATGGTGGTGAGGATGCCCCTGCACAAGGGAACCACATGAGGGGTAAACGTCAGGGCCATGTTTTCCCCTGACAGGAGGCCGAGTTCCCTTTCCACTTCAAACACGTGCTGGTGGCCTGAGATCTTGTAGGCATTCATATTGTCATACCGGGCGGGATAGTGAAATCCGGGTGCCGGTTTTTTCCCGGCGCCGGAAACGCCGGTTTTGGCATCGCAGATAACGGACTGGTTTTCAATGAGACTCTCTTTCACGGCAGGGGCAAGCCCGAGAATGCAGCTCACCGCGAAGCAGCCGGGATTTCCGACCAGGCTGGTTTCCTGGATTTCTTTTCGGTGAAGTTCAGCAAGGCCGTATACGGAAAGGGGCAAGAGCTCCGGTGACGCATGTGACTGCCGCCGCCCTATGCGGGCAGCGTATGCCTCATACGAATCCGCATCATTGAATCGAAAATCACCGCTGTAGTCGACGACCTTTATTCCCTTTTCCAGCCAATGGCCGGCCTCCTGCTGGCCGACACCATCCGGCGTGGCGAAAAACACGACATCAAGATCATCCGGAACAGCAGGATCTTCGGGGTCCATCAAGGGCAGGTCACAAAATCCCTTGAGGTGGGGGTAGAGGTCACTGATGGGACGGCCTATGTCCTGCTTGTCCAGGAGTACAGCGATCTTCGCATGGGGATGGGCGTAAAGCAGTTCGATGGCACCACAACCTCCATAGCCCCCAGCTCCAATAATTCCTATTCTTATTTTCTCCATATACTCCTCACAATGTTTCACATGCATTGGATCAGATATTAAATCGGAAATGGGCAATATCACCATCCTTGATGATATATTCCTTTCCTTCGAGCCGTACTTGGCCGGCTTTCTTGGCCTCTTGAAAGCCGCCGTATTTTTTCAAATCTTCAAAGGAAACAACCTCGCCCCGAATGAACCCCTTTTGGATGTCACTATGGACGGAACCTGCCGCATCCACCGCGGAAGTCCCGGCAGAGATAGGCCAGGCCTTGACTTCATCAGGGCCCACGGTGAAAAAAGAAATGCGGTTGAGGAGCGCATAGGAACGCCGGATAACCCGGTCCAGGGCCGATTCAGTTACGTGATATGCCTCGATGAATTCCTCTGCCTCATCCGGCGACATGGAGGCAATATCCTGCTCCAGGCGACCTCGAACCACCATGAGATCAACGCCGCCCGGACTTCTGTTCCAGGCCGGCAATGCCTCATCTTCATCTTCATTGTTCAGGATCATCAGAGTGGGCTTGCCGGAAAGAAAGGTGAAGCCTTTGAGGAGTGGGTGGGAGGCAAGTTTCTCATCGCTGCGGATGAGCTCTCCCTCCTCCAGTATTTTCTTGCAGGATAGGAGGAGATCGTACTCTTCGGACTGCTCCTTCTTCCCTCTCTTCCGGTCACGTTCAAGCCGTTCGATTCGGGTTTCAGTAACCACAAGGTCAGCAAGAATCATCTCTTCTTCCAAGTCCCAGTAGTCTTTCTCCGGATCCGGCTGAGACCCTCCCGGGGAGGGGAAATTCCTCAGAACGACCAGCAGCGCGTCACAGGGGCGGACCTGGTTCCACAGGCTCGCACGGGACTTGTCAGCAGGGGTGCCGTGGATTTCAGAGGGCAGCAGGTATTCTACCCGAGCGAAAGTGGTCTTTTTGGGGCGGTAGATGCCTGCCAGGAATTCCACACGCTCATCAAAGACCATCACTGTCGCCATTTTCGCGTCCTTTCGAGCAGGGGAGTCATCAGTGCCGGCACCCCTCGCGCCGGTCAGAGCCTCGAAAATGGTTTTCTTGCCGCATTGGGGGAGTCCCATAATCCCCAGTTTCATGAGACGCAATCCTCCTTTTTGCCGCATCTCCACAGGAGCGGATCATAAGGCCCCTCTTCTCTTTCGGAGAAGAATATAGAGGGCACCAGTGCCACCATCGTAGGGTCTGGCAGTTGAAAAAGCAAGGACTATCTTCCTCGCCGGACCGCGTGTGAGCCAGTGTGGCAAACGTTCTTTCAAAATGGGGATGTGATTTTCAGAGTTGTGCCCCCGCCCATGGACTACGAGCACGCATCTGAGCCCCGATCGGTAGCTTTCCAGGATAAACTCATTTACCCTTTCCTGGGCTTCCTGCTTGGTGAGTCCGTGGAGGTCAATAAAATTTTGGAGAGGAAACTCTCCTCGCTTCAAACGGCGCATCAATTTCGGGTCAACGCCCTGTACGGTACCTTCAATATATTCATCGGAAAACGTGATATCGAGCTCAACAGATCCGCTCACCAGTTCGGTCAGCCGGGCGAGGGTTTCCAGTTCGTCATCAGGGGCGGGGTGAGCGGGTCTTGTTTCTATATTGGGGGGCGTTACGAAGCGATTGGGTTCATCACCAAGGGGGGCAACATCGGCCATGGCCTCATGGAAAAGCCTTTCATCTTCGTCCAGGCCGGAATCTATTGGCCCCAGATCCTTGCTGTGGTCCGGCGAACCTGAAGTGCGTTCGCGGGGGAAATCGATGCTCCCCCGCAAGGCAGGGTTGAAAACTCCGCTCCTGGTTTTGGGCTTTGCATTGCGGTCTTTTTTCCGTTTTTTTCTCCGCCCCATGGGTACCTGCCTTGGCAAACCGTTCACAATTCCGGTTCGCGAAAGGTTTGGGTTGAAAAATTAGTATCACTGAAATAAGATTGTTTCTAGAGCCCGTTTCAGTTGACGAGGAAGATGTATTGGAACCTTGAACCT
>CAZJRD010000015.1:25808-59533 GCA_964548365.1 uncultured Desulfobacteraceae bacterium
AAATGTATTTTAAGATGAAGGGCGAAAAATGGCAAGGATAGATGATTACAGGACAGCCGTAGAACTGGGGAAGAATGAACTGGAGGGGAAGAATCCTAAACGGATCGCGGATCAGTCCGGGGCGACCTTGGAGGCGATCATTGACGGAATCCCCAACCTGGCGCTGAATTTTCTGAACAGGGATGTCCTCATTTCGGGGCCGAATTGGGACCTTTCTTTCAAGGACACGGGAGACGAGGTTCCCATTCAACAGCAGGTCCTCATAATGCATTATTTGAACGGGGCAACGGGAGCAAGAGTAGCGGGGGAATGGATAGCATACCAGGAGGTGCCAGACGGGAAATTTTACCTTGACGCCTTCCTGAGGCGGGCAAAGAATCCGCTGGTCCAGGCCTTTGGGAGTCATCCTGAAAGGCTCCTCCCGGTAACACAGGAGGTTTACGGGGCCAAACCCTTTGGCCAGGGAGACCATTCAGTGGTAGTACAGGCGTTCCCTCTGGTCCCGGTGGTCTTGATTCTGTGGGAAGGAGATGATGAGTTTCCCCCGGAGGGGAACCTCCTTTTTGACCGGAGCATATCTGATATTCTCTCCGCAGAGGACATCGCCTGGCTGGCCGGAATGATCATTTATCCCATCATGGGAATGGCTGCTGAAGCACCAAGATAAGGTCCATCCACTGATCTCCGTCTGTGGGTACCCCTTGGGACTGGCTGTGAGGGTATTGACTTCAGGATATAATAATTTTTTTCTCGGTGTGAATGCTTCAATCGAATGAAGGAAGGGAATCAGCTCATCCAGGGTTGGTGATGTATGGATGGAGAGAAGGAGGAAGCCGATATGGCATCACTGGAACCAAAAGTGGCGGTCCTGATGGGGAGTGCATCCGATGCTGATGTTATGCAGGGATGCAGGGATCTGCTCGAAAGCTTGGAGATCCCCTACGAAATGAAGGTCCTCTCCGCCCACAGGACCCCTGACCAGACACGGGAATATGTGATGTCAGCCGCCGCCAAAGGGATAGAAGTTATTATCGCCGCGGCAGGGTGGGCGGCCCATCTGGCCGGGGTGGCAGCCGCGTACACCACGCTCCCCGTCATAGGGGTCCCTATCGATTCATCTCCGCTGCACGGCATGGATGCCCTCCTGGCCACGGTGCAGATGCCGCCGGGAATCCCGGTGGCCACAATGGCTGTGGGTAGCGGTGGTGCAAGAAATGCGGCTATATTTGCAGCAGAAATTCTTGCCTTGAAGTTCTCTCCCATAGCGCAAAGAGTAGCCGCTTACCGTGCAGAGATGACCCGGGAGACCCTCCGGAAAGCACAGGATTTTGAGTCCGGTAAATAGAAAGGGACGTTGTGTCGAACGGCAATGCGAAAAACAATGCTCCTGTCAGAAAAGTGGACGCCGAAAACCCTGGAGAAAAGGAAATCTGTGAAGCGGCCCTGCTCATCAGGCAAGGTGGCGTGGTGGCCTATCCTACTGAATCATTTTATGGGTTAGGGGTGGACCCCGGGAGGGCAGATGCGGTGGATCGTCTGTTCCAGGTCAAGGGACGGCAAAGGATACGTCCCATTCTGCTCCTGATTACCTCCTCTGAGGCGCTTGATCACCTTGTGAGGCATGTGCCGCCCGTGGCACGAGGGCTGATGGACGACTTCTGGCCCGGGGGGCTGACGCTTGTGTTCAATGCATCGGATGAAGTCCCGCGTGCCATAACAGCGGGGACCGGGAAGATCGGAATTCGCATCTCCAGTCATCCGGTTGCCGCAAAGCTGGTGGGGGCGGTGGGAGGAGTCCTTACCGGTACCAGTGCCAATCTATCCGGAAAATCGCCCTGCCGATCTTCTGTGGAGGTGCTTCGGCAATTGGGAGACCGGGTGGATATGATTCTCAACGGCGGAATCACAGCAGGAAAAAGCGGTTCCACGGTTCTGGATATTTGCCAGGAACCCCCTCGTATCCTGCGCGAGGGGATGGTCTCACGGGAAAGACTACAAAACTACCTTTGTTGATGTTATCCCTCAGCAGACAGACACCGCATCAGGAAATTGATTGAGCTTTTTGACCCCGTCTGACGTTACCACGAAGACATTTTCGATGCCTACCACCCCTTGGCCGGGGAAGACCACTTTGGGTTCCAGGGCAAAGATCATCCCTTCTTTGAGGATCGTGGTGTTGTTCCTTCCGATGATGGGCCATTCATCCAGTTCGAGACCGATTCCGTGCGCCACAAACGGGACCGGATCGGGATATCCCATGAAGCCTTTCTCCAGTCCGTGGCTTTTTACCACATCCAGTGCCTGTGCATAGAGATCACCCGCTCTGACACCGGGCCGCACGTCCCGGGCGATTGCGTCCTGGACCTCGATCATGACCTGGTGGGCGTGAATGAAATGTTCCGGCAGCTTTCCAATGGAGAAAGTGCGTGCCTGGTCGGATACATATCCGTCGACACTGGAAGTGTAGTCTACGATCACCGGCCCGTGGGGGTGGATTCTGCCGAAGCCGGCACCCTGCGAGTAAAAAGGGCCCGTCCCGGTTCCACCGGTGGGGCCGGGAGACGCGCTGGGGATCGCCGCGTTTTTCCCTGCCAGCACGTGTCCGTAGAAACATTCCATGTTGAAAGCCCTTGTCCTCACGATTCCCGGGTGACCCTGGCTTCGGTAGAAGGCCTCCAACTTGAGGGCAAGATCGGTTTCCGTTTCCGCGTGCCTGAGAATCAAAGGAACCTGCTCGAACATGTGGTCTCCCATTTCTGCCGCCCTGCTGACTGCAGAGATTTCGTGCGGGGATTTGACCATACGGAGGTTTCTGATGATCATGGAAATGTCAACCATTTCAGTTTCCGGAAAGAGTCCCCGATAAATGCGGTACTGGTTGACCGGCAGGACATCCATTTCCAAACCCATACGCCGGGGAAAGAAGTTGCTGTTTTTTTCTATGAGACGAGGGATATCTGAAAATCCGGGAAGTCTGACGATATTGTCAATGGCCGCGTCCGCTTTTGCCCTTTCAATACTTTTCTTCACCATGAGGAGAGGGGCCCCTCGCGCAGGAACCCAGAGGTGGGCAGCCTGGTCTGTGCCGGAAAGGTAGAATACATCGACCTTTTGTACGAAGATAATACCATCGAGGGCATGCTCTGTGAGCATTTCCTGGAGCCGATCCACCCGGTCCCCGATTTCATTACGCAACGCGTTGGTTGTCAACTATTTCTCCTGTTTCAAATGAAGCCGCTTTTTTGTGACCGCTATTTTCCGGCATCATTTTTGTCAATGTGGCTCGTATACCAATCAATCTGACGGCATATGCCGCGGATGATCCTCACTTCCCTGGCGCGAAGGGGAAGGCGTGAGAGGTATCTCCGGATATTAAGCATCCAGTGCTCAGGGTTTTCAGGCTGGAGAAAACCAATTTTCATGAGCACGTGCTGCATGTGATCGTACATCCCTTCCAGTTCAAAGGTGTTCGCGAGCCGGGGTACATGCTTCATTGTTTCCCCGGTTGATGCAATGGAGATTTCATAGCAGAGGATCATGACAGCGTGGGCGAGGTTGAGAGAAGAAAACCCGGCAGTGGGGATGTTTACGATGGTGTGGCAGTGGTGAAGTTCTTCATTGGAAAGCCCCCGATCTTCAGGTCCGAAGAGGAGGCCAACCTCATTTTCCTGTGAAAGGGATATGAGGTCCCTGGCCAGAAGGCGTGGGTTGGTCAATGGAGGACGCAGCGAGCCGAGCCTGGCGGTAGTCGCGGCCATGTAGTGGAACGGGGCGAGAGCGGTCTTGAGATCTTCAAAAACCTCCAGTGTCTCCACCACGTCCCAGGAAGGGCCGGTTGCCGTTTTTAAAACCCTGGAGAGATCGCAGTTTTTCGGTCGAACAAGAATAAGCCGCTCAAGCCCCATATTGGCCATGGCCCTAGCCACCGAGCCGATGTTCTCGGGAATCTGCGGCTCGAGCAAAATGATCCCAATATGGGAAAAGTCTATTTTTGTGTTCATGCACGAAAGATGTAAAGATCCCCATCGAGAGGGCGCAAAAAGCTATTTATCTAAATCCGGGGGACCCGGCGGAGTCTGGAGAATTTTCAGGATGTCCGCCATGAGCCCGTTGCTGTCAAAAGAGAATGAAACAATCCCTTCCTTGACTTCAAAGGAGGTGAGACGGCACCGATACTCCTCTGCTACTGATTCGAGGGCCTTCCTGAACCGGACCGCGTCCGGATGGGCGGTACTGTTTACCTTTTCGGAAAACAGGTCCACTTCAATGACACCCGGGGGTATGGTCATGCGCTGTTCACCTTGCAGTTTATGTTCGACACGCTTCTTTCTTCTACGCCTGTCAGTATAAGGCTTCTGGCGCTAAATGCAAGCTGTTCCGGCTGGATTTCAGGAGATGTACTCGTCGAATGTTTCCTGGAGGGTCTCGACCAGGGAGGTGATAGTCTTGTTCACCGGGGTGGGAACGCCTGTTGCCTTCCCTTGTTTCACAATCGCCCCATTGATGTACTCCACTTCTGTCTTTCTCCGGTTGAGGATATCCTGGAGCATGGAGGCCACGTTTCCGGCCGTGGCCCTGCATACATCGAGAACCTTCTCAACGGGATCAGGGTAGGGAAGCTGGATTCCCATGGCCGTTGCTACTCTTTCCGCCTCAGCGACCGCGTCTTTCATGACCCGCAATGTGCCGGAAAACTCAGGAAGCCTTCCGTTTTTGAGCCTGGTTATAGCGGTGAGTCCATTGATTCCCACATTGATAATCAATTTCCCCCAGATCACGGCATCGATGTCTTCCACCCCCCGGCAGCTGAATCCTGCTGTTTTGAAAGCGGAAACAATTTTCTCGACAGACCCTGGAAAGGGGCCCAAGGGCCCGATGATCGTATCGCCTCTTCCTGCGTGGCGTATATGGCCGGATCCAAGGAGAGTGGCTCCTTCGGCGGTGACCCCTCCCAGCACACGGTGTCCGCCGAAGACCTCCCGGAGGATGTCCACGTTGCCGAGACCATTTTGCAGGGTAATAATATGCGCCTCTTGTGGCAAGAAATGCGCAAGTTTCTCAACGGCTGTACGGGTTTTCCCTGCCTTGACACAGACAAGGACCGTATCAGGCGTACTCGCTGGTTCTCCGGTGATGACTGGGACCTTGACGGTGGCTTTCCCGTCGATTCCTTCAATGGTGATGCCTTTGTCGTTGAGCAGGCCGGCGCGCTCAGGCCGGTAATCGAGGAGGGTGGCCTCGTGCCCCGCCATTTTGAGACGGCCCGCAAAGAGGCAGCCCATGGCACCTGGGCCCACAATGAGAAAATGCATTTTTCGGCTTTCCTCCAACTATGTTCTTTCCTGTTTTCAGCCTGATAGCCTGAAAGGCTAACCCGCGCTTTGCGGGATTGGTGAGAAAGCCGGGCTAAAGTTTTTCCGCCTCTTCGGCGCTCATGGCGAAGCTGTGTTCTGCACTGGGAAAGACTCCTTCCTCAACCTCTTTCTTGTATTCGCTGAGCGCTTTTTTGATTTGGGGTGCCAGGTTCACGTATTGCTTTACGAACTTTGGGGTAAAGCGTTCAAACAATCCCACCAGGTCATGATAGACAAGGACCTGGCCGTCACAATCTTTGCCCGCTCCTATGCCGATGGTGGGAATGGAAAGGCTTTTGGTTATGCGTGCTGCAAGTAGATCTGGAATGCATTCCATGACAATCATGAAGGCGCCCGCCGCTTCAAGGGCCGTTGCGTCCTCGATTAACTGTCTACCACTCTCGGCATCCTTTCCCTGGACGCGAAAACCACTCAACTTGGTGGCTGTCTGGGGGGTAAGTCCGATGTGGGCACATACGGGAATCCCGGCATCCACGATAGCCCGCACAACAGGGGACATCTCTCTTCCGCCCTCCAGTTTAACACAGTCGCAACCGGCCTCCTTTATGAATCGTCCGGCATTTTCGATGGCCCGTTCAATACTGACCTGATAGGACATGAACGGCATATCTCCGATAATAAAGCTTCCTTTGGCACCCCGGCAAGCGGCCTTGCAATGATGGATCATCTCGTCCATGGACACTGGCACGGTGGTATCATAGCCGAGCACGACCATACCGAGGGAATCCCCCACCAGGATCGTGTCAATTTCCGACTGGTCAGCCAGATCGGCCGTTGGATAGTCATAGGCCGTCACCATAGTAATTTTCCGGCCGGCCTCCTTCTTTTGTTGCAATTCTGCTATGGTCATTTTTTTTCGTGACATAAGATTTACCCTCCCTCATTGGTTTCCAACCGCAAGCCAAAAATTTGCAGGTTGAGCTATCGGCAATCAACGGTCAACTGAAAACACTCATATTCCATTTGTCGCATGTGGATAGCCGGGTGAGGCGGTTCGGCCGGGAGGAGTAACTGAGCTCCTTGTTGGGGATTCTTCCGGGCAGCAATCCGTCCCGGTCGGGCCATGCCGACGATCCAGGCGGTCTTTTTAGAAATATGGTTTTCTTAAAGAACTCTATTGTTAGTGCCGATTTATTGACGCAAGATCAGCAATTCCGTGTTTCCGGTCAAGAAAGTGCTTCCCCTCAGAAGAGACCCCGGGAAAAGCAGGATCCTGATCGAGAAAGACGGTGAGGTCGGTGTCGCCACTACAAAAGGATCACCCGCCTCGGGAACGAATGGACCTTACTCCATCTTGTGGAAGAGTGTCAATGAAAATTTTTTCTGCATTGTGGCTTTTTGCAAGGCCTATCGGAAAAATTTGGAACAATGTATGCATATTAGTTGTCGCATATCAATCCACTGCGATCCCAATGGTGTTGTCCGGGACCGGCTTCCAGAAATCGGTTGAGAGATTAGAGGGCCTCTCAGCAGAATACATTTATGGTTGAACAAGGCGGCATGCTGTGTATAATATGCCCGCCTCACGTCAATGAGTGAGCAGGAGGAGTGTATGGCTCAAATAGACGCTTTTTTTAAGTTAATGCATGACCAGGGGGCATCGGATCTTCATCTGGTCGCGGGACAGCAACCTGTCCTCCGCATAGATGGAGAGCTGGAGCGAGTCAAATACAAGGAACTGGAAAATGACTCCCTGAAGGCGATGCTGTACGAGATTGCACCTGAGCAAAAGGTGAAGGTATTTGAAGAGACGGGCGATGTGGATTTTGCCTACGAGATACCGGGTCTTGCCAGGTATCGGGTAAATTTTTTTCAACAGAAAAACGGAGTGGGGGGCGCATTCCGGGAAATTCCATCGGCAATTCTCACCTGTGAAGAACTTGGGCTTCCCAGTGTCGTCAAAAGATTGGCATCATTGCCCCGGGGGCTTGTCCTGGTGACGGGTCCGACCGGAAGTGGAAAGTCCACAACCCTGGCGGCCATTGTCCATGAAGCGAATAGGACGCGGAAGGACCATATCATCACCATTGAAGATCCCATAGAGTTCGTCCATGAGAGTGAGCGGGCCGTCATTAATCACCGGGAAGTCGGTATCCACACCAAGTCTTTCTCTGCGGCGCTTCGGGGTGCCCTGAGGGAGGATCCTGATATCATCATGGTGGGTGAAATGAGGGACCTGGAAACCATCGCCCTCGCGCTCGAGGCTTCTTCCACCGGCCACCTTGTTTTCGCTACGTTGCATACCACCAGTGCGGCCAAGACCGTGGACAGGGTCATAGAGGTTTTTCCGGTCAGTCAGCAGGAACAGATCAGGAATACCCTTGCCGATGGCCTGCGGGCGGTTGTTGCCCAGACGCTCTTCAGGCGAATTGATAGGAGAGGTCGAGTGGCGGCTCTGGAGATCATGATTGCGACACCCGCAGTGAGGAACCTGGTTCGCGAGGGCAAGACGTTTCAAATTCCCTCCATGCTCCAGACCGGGAAAAAGTACGGGATGCAGTCCCTGGACGACGCTATTATGGAGCTTGTGCAGAAGAAGATCATCGACCCCGATGATGGTTACTCAAAGGCCAATGAAAAAAACAGGTTTCTGCCTTTTCTCAAAAACCCGCCGGAGGACTTTACGGAAGTCTAACGCGATTGGAGGATATGGGAGCATGAAAAAGCAAGAGTTGGACCACATACTCACGACCATGCTTGAGTCCTATGATAATGTCTCTGATTTCAACGTAACCGTGGATAAACCTTTTCAAGTGGAAAGCTCTGGTCAGCTTTTGCCCGTGGCCCTGGACCCGCCTATCCACCGATTAACCCCCTTCCAGTCGGAAATTTTCGCCCTGAACCTGATTGATGGAGACCGCCGTCTGACGAAGATCCTGCTTGAGGAGGGATCGTGCGATTTGTCGTATCACCTGGCAGGAAAGGCCCGGTTCAGGGTCAATGTCTTTTCCCAGAAAGGGTGTTATACCACGGTGATGAGACAATTGGCGAACAGGGTCCCCACCATTGAAGAACTGGGGCTTCCCGAGGCCTTTTTCAAGATGACTGAGGAGCGAAACGGCATCATCCTGGTCACAGGAGCAACGGGGACAGGAAAATCCACTTCTCTTGCGGCGGTGCTCAATGAAATAAATGAAAAATTGTCAGTGCACGTGGTGACGCTCGAGGATCCTGTGGAATATGTGCACTCGCAGAAAATGGGCACTTTTAACCAACGTGAGCTGGGAAGGGATTTTGACAGTTTTGCCTCGGGCCTTCGTGCGGCCCTCAGACAGGCACCAAAGGTGATCCTGGTTGGTGAAATGAGAGACAGGGAGACGGTGGAAATCGCCCTTTCCGCAGCGGAAACCGGCCATCTGGTACTCAGCACAATTCACACGGTGGATGCGGGGCAGACCATTAACAGGATCATCGGCATGTTTGAGCAGGACGAAGAAAGACAGGTCCGTTCGCGGCTTGCGGAAACATTGAGATGGGTCGCCTGCCAGCGGCTCCTTCCACGAAAGGGCGGCGGGAGAAGGGTTGCAGCGTTTGAGATCATGGGGGCCAATATACGGGTCAAGGAGAGTATCATCCTGGGCGAATCCGAGGGGAAGACCTTTTACGAAATTATTGATGGCAGTCAGCCTTTCGGCATGATGACGTTCGATCAATCCATATCAGAGATTTTCCGGCAGGGCCTGATTACAGAAGAAACGGCCATGAGTTACGCATCCAGAAAGGCGATTGTGGGCCGGGCCATCGACTCCATAAAAGCGGCAAGGGGTGAAAAGACAACCTCCATAGAAGGCCTCAGATTGGATGAGGAATACGAGAACAAGGTGGTTCAGTAAAAATTTTTTGAGGAAAAAGAATATGGAAGTCACTTGTGAGCACTGTCAAACAACGCTGAATATTCCTGATGAAAAGATTCCCAAGGGACAGAAGATCGCTGCTACCTGTCCAAAGTGCAAACAAAAGCTCACCATCGATACCAGAAAAGGAAAGGACAGGGATGAGCACAGGTCTGCTGCTCCGAGTTTCACGGCCAAAGATCCCAAATCGGCGAAGGACTTTATTGAAACTGAAGATGAGGCCCTGGAATACTATGATGAAGGCGTGAAACTGGCACTTGTGATGGGAGATGATGCAGAACAGAGAGATAAGATAGAAAAACATCTTGATGCCATGGGTTTTCGATGTGTGCTCGTGGATGATACCAGAAGAGGTATCGGGAAAATGCGTTTTCACCATTTTGATCTGGTGATTTTTCCGGAAGACTTCGGCGGCGTTTCATTGGACCAGAGCCCTATTCTTCACTTCCTGAATCACCTTTCCATGTCCGTGCGGCGCCGGATGTTCGTGGTGATCGCAGGGGAATACTTCAAGACTATGGACCAGATGATGGCTTTCGCCCTGAGCGCCAATCTTGTGATCAACAGAAAGGACCTCGGTCGGCTCTCCATGGTTATGCAGAGGGCCATTTCTCAGAATGAGCGGTTTTACAAAATATTCATGGAAATCCACCGGGAAATAGGGAAGGCGTAACGGGAGATGTTCAGCGTATGCGAATCAGCGTACGCCAGTGCTGTCGATGGCACAATTCAGGATCGCTGCTCCCCTGACGGATGCGAGGATTTCCTCCCATTCCATCTTGACTTTTTCGATATTCTCCATTTCTCCGATGGCCCAGACCGTGCCTCCTGCGCCGGCACCGGCAAACCTGGCCCCACAGTCGGTCTTTTCCGCCTGCCCAATGAGGACCTCTGTTATGGGGATGAGTGCTTCCGGGGTTATTTCCCGCCTGAGGGTCATTTCTTGACGCAGCAGGCGTGCAGCTCCCGCCCATCGCATTGCCTGGACCTCTCCTGCGAATGCCCGCACGATGGTATTTACCTTGATCCACCCTTCCCGTGTTTTTCCTGAGAGAAACTCACCGATCCATTTCCTGTTTGTCCGGGAGGAGACGTGACTCTTGCCACTGTAAGCGACGGCGAGGTGGCTTGAGAGGATTCGCTGCTCATTCGCCTTGAAAAGTGGCTTTCGTTTGAAGGGACTCCGGGGATTGGAGTACTGCCAGGTCCAGAGGTTTACTCCTCCATAGGCTGCTGCGGCCTGGTCCTGGATCCCGCAATTTCCACCGCTGATCCCATCTTCAAGAAAATAGGCCAGGTGCAACAGTCGACGCGTGTCAAGTCTCGTCCCTCCCAAGCGAACGCGAATCTTGTCCAGGGCTTTGAGCAGGGCTACCAGAGCCGTGCTTGATCCTCCCATGGCCGATTTGACCGGCGATGCAGAGGAGATATGAACATGAACCCCGTGCACATTGAAAAAGGAGATGGCCGCGAGAAAGATGCCGAACGGAGAATCAAAAGGAAGATCGTCCTTGTGAAAGACCTGCGAACGGGAGAACCCTTTGGAAGAGATCCGTATCTTGGAATCCTGAAAGGAGGAGAGGGTCACTCGGGACCGGAGATTCAGTGCCATGTTTACCGTAACGGGCCTGATGTGCTCACAGGGAAGGGCCATTGCTTTTATATCCCACGTGCCACCCGAATCAATGCGGCACGGAGCCGATGCTTCAATGGGCCCCTCTTTCAGTATATCCTTTACGGAAATAGACATGTTTCGATTCCTTTCACTTCCATGTATGGAACAGTATATAGCAGAAAAGACGGAAGCATAGCAACATCACTGTTTTGTCTTCATGGTCCTGAACGTTTTGTCCGATGGATTGGATACGGGAACTGCTTCGGCAGGTCGTGATGACCTTCAGGCCAACAAGCTCAATAGCTATGGATACGGTTTGACATTGGTTTTCATTATTTGTATGCTTTATATAATAGGGGCGGGGCCTTAATTCAGGTAGATAGGCTATAGGTGAATAAAAAGTCCATGGACGGACTTTTTGCGGTTGGCCTGTAACAGCCTAACAGCCTACAGCCTAAACAACCTGAAGTTGTGAAGGCAGGAAAGGAGTGAAAGACGATGAGGCGTTTCACCCGGAAGACGATAATCTTGAGAGTGCTGCTAGCGGTTACGATGACCGGTTTTTTCCTTTTTGGATGCGCGAGCTCTGAAGAAAAAAAGGCCCATCATGAAAAACGGGCCGCAGAGTATCTCAAGGAAGGAAAGCTCAAGGAAGCGGTCATCGAGCTCAGGAATGTGGTGCAGCTGGATCCGAAAGATGACGCCGCCTACTCTCAGCTCGGGGAGACCTATTTGAAACTGAAAAAGGGCCGTGAAGCCTTCCAGGCCTTTTCGCGTGCAGTTTCCGTGAACCCCGAAAATTTAAAGGCGCAGCTCAAGCTGGGGCAGATCTTTCTCTTGGCAAGAAAGACAGATGAGGCCAGGAAAAAAGCGAAACTGCTCCTGGAAAAGGCAAAGGACGACCCGGATGCCCTTTCTCTCCTTGCCGGGGTACAGGTGCAGGAGAAAGACATCGCATCCGCCATAGCAACCCTCCAAAAAATAACGAAAACTGATCCCAATAATTTCAGGACCTACCTTTCTCTCGGGCGCCTTTTTCTCTTGAAGAAGGATCTTGATCGATCAAAAAAGGCGTATCTCAAAGCTATTTCTCTGAAACCGGAATCGAGGGTTCCCTATGTGGAGCTGGCGAATACATATGCCGCCGAGGGAAAATGGGAAAAAGCTGAAGCGGAATTGCAGAAACTCTTAAGCATATCCAAGACCAGGTACCGGGATCTTCCCCTCCTGGCGCGATTTTATGAGCATACCCGGAAATGGGAAAAGGCGGAAAAAACATACCGTGAGGCGCTGGACCTCGCTCCCCCTGAGGATGTGTCTCCGTTGATGAATCTCGGCGCGTTCTATGCCCGGCGGAAGGATTACAAACAGGCCCTCGAGGCGTTTGAAAAGGCCACCACCGCCAAGAAGAACAATATCGATATACGGCTGGCCATTGCACAGCTGCACTTCGATTTCAGGAAGATGGATAAGGCCCAAAAGGTGGTGGATGGGATTCTGGAAAAGGACAAGGGCAACGTAGCCGCAAATTTCCTGAAAGGCCGCCTGAATCTAGCCCAGAAGGATTTCGCCGGCGCCCTTGATCGGTTCAATCTTGTGACGCGGGAGTGGCCGCGAAATGCGGAGGCCCATTACTTCAAGGCGCTTTCTCTTTTAGGGCAGAGAAAAGGACAGTTGGCAGAAAAGGACCTGGTAAAGGCCGTGGAATTGAATCCAAGGCTCATAGACGCCCGGCTCCTTCTTGCGGAGAGATATCTTCGGCAAAGGAACAAGGACCTTGCGCGGGAACAGATTGATGCAGTGCTGAAGCTTGCCCATCGTCACGTGAAAGGCCTTATGCTGAAAGGAAGCTTGGACGTCCTTGAGGGAAAGAGGAAGGCGGCGGAATCCACATTTCTCCAGGTCACCAAGGTGAAGCCGGACTACGCCCCGGCCTATGTCAGACTGGGATTGCTGTACCAATTGACAAAACGGGACAATGAGGCCCGGAAGAGCTTGAAAAAGGCCCTTGAAATCAACCCGCGGCAGATTGACGCCCTTGCACTCCTTGTGGGCATCCATCTGCGGAAAAAGGAATTTGATAATGCCTTAACCCTTTGCAAGATTCAGCAAAGCAAGATCGGAGATTTTTCCCGCGGCCAGGCAGCGATCGAGTCTCTTATGGGAAAGATCTACCTGGCGAAGGGAAAGAAACAAGCAGCCGAGCTGCATTTCAAAAAGGCTGTTGGAACAGATCCGAATCTGTTGGGACCGTATGTTTCGCTTGCCCGCATCTATCTGAGTAGTGACAGGTGGCAGGAAGCAGTACAGGAATACGAGAACATCTTGAAGAAGAACCCGAAATTCCTTCCCGCCTATATGGCCCTTGGTGCCATCTACGACCAGAAGGGAATGGGCGAGAAAGCGGAAACATTTTACCGGAAGGCACTGGAGATTAAAAAAGACTTCGCGCCGGCAGCCAATAACCTGGCGTGGGACCTCGCCACGGGAGGAGGGAATATCGACGAGGCATTGGGATATGGCCAGATCGCAAAAGAACAGATGCCCAAGAACCCGGCCATCATGGATACCCTTGGATGGATTTATTTCCTCAAAGGCAGTTACCTGAGTGCTATCTCGGAATTCCAGGACAGTATCGCGCTCGATCCTGAAAATCCTGTTATCCGGTATCATTTGGGCATGGCGCTGTACAAGAACAAACAATTCAAGCAGGCAAAGGAGACCCTTGAAAAGGCACTGAGCATCTCAGGAAGTTTCAGGGGGGCGGAGGAAGCCCGGAACACCCTTGAAAACATGAAAAAAAGCCCGGGTGTTTCTTGAGCCCTCTGATGGAATGTTTTCTTAGTGCGGACCCTGTGCCGCGGTTCCCGGAACCAGCCCGCTTTTCTCACGGGCTTGGCCATGAATGATGAAAAATATACCATATAAGATTCTATTTCTGTGTATTTTCCTGCCGCCTGTTTGTTATGTTCTGACCATTCAATCCCTCGAGGGATATCTCCAGAAGCGGGAAATCACCACGCTCAATGACATCCTGATTCAGCATGCTGACGCGTTATACGAAGGACGGTACTCTGTTGGCGAAGAAGTAAGCAGGAATCTGGGGCATTATCTGAAAAACAGCATCAAGGCGAGACTTGGCGTGGTCGTCACCATTCTGGTAAAGACGAAGAACGGGCGGATCCTCTACCCGGGGGCTTTCGGAAACGGGGGGGAGGATCGAAGTGAAGCCGCTTTTCAGGACCTGAATTACGTGGAAACAGCAGCCGAGAATTACCGGATTCTGAATGATGGGCTGCTGGTAGACGTGGGTTTGAAGATCAAGTATAACAGCTGGCTTTCGAACAGTATCCTTATTTTCTATATCTTCTTGGCTGGGATAGCCCTCCGTTTTGTTGTAAAAAGGGCTCTGGCCCAAACGGAAAGGAGAGAAGAAGAACAACAGGAACATATAGAAAGGCTCGCCTCTCAGCTGGAGCATACCAAGACACAGTTAGAAGAGGTAATCGTAAAGGAGAAAACCTATCGCGGAAGAATTGGGGAGCTGAACAAGGAGAAGCGTGATCTGTCCAAGGACGTTGACGGGCTCCTGGGGGAAATGGAGGATCTGGAAGAAGGCCTGCAGCAGCAAAAGGCGAGCAGGGAAGATCTGGAAAACGAGGCCGAGACTCTGAGAGAGGAGCTGGAGCGGCTGAAGGAAAAGGGTGAAAAGCGCGGGAAAAGAAAAAAGACGTCAGAAAATGTTGCGAAACGGTTCAGGTTGCTTTACAAAAACCTGGAGTTTTCAGATCGGGCGATCGATGGTTTTGTGGATCTCACCCCTGACTTTGAATTGAAAGGTGAAGAGGTTATCCATCAACTGAATGAAAACGATGAGCTTATCTCCATCAAGCGGAAGGTGTTCGGAAAAGGCGGCAAGATGAACGTGCTTGAGGTGAACTTCGCTTATTCCGGCAGGCTCTATTTTCAGAAAAATACGAAGGGCAAGATTCGAGTACTGGCTATCGGCACGAAGAATAGCCAGAGTCGGGATCTGACATACATAGGGACGCACTCTGAGTGAGGATACGAAACCCATGAAAAAGAAAAAAGAGACGATTCTGGTGGTCGAAGATGATGTGGACGTCCTTTCCATGATTGTTAAGCACCTGGAATACCTGGGCTACAATGTGAGAAGTGCCAAAGACGGCATGGAGGGCCTCAAGCAACTGGAGCTTGAAGGCTACGATCTCGTCATCACTGATATTGTCATGCCCTATGTGAGCGGCGTTGGAGTGGTGACAGCTCTGAAGGCAAAGCATGCCTCGATTCCGGTGATTGCCATTACCGGATACGGAAAAGAACCTGAGGCGGTTGCCCTGGAGAAAAAGGCTGATGTGGTGCTGTCAAAGCCGGTGCGTATGGGGGTACTGAAGGAACACATTGCGAGGCTGTTGCGTTAGTGCTTATCCATAAATGTCTGCTTGCTTCATTACGTTTTTTCAGAAGGATGCTCGGTTTTTGAGAGAGTGAGGTGACAAACCATGCTGAAACTTTATATCATAGAAGGCCCCAGCAAGGGAAAGTCTTTTGATCTTGGGGAGGAGACACTCTCTTTGGGAAGAGGCCCGGAAAACAGCATCCAGATCGATGATCCTTCCATATCCCACAGGCACATGAAACTGGAAAAGAGGGAAGGCCGGTTTTTTATCCAGGATTTGAAGAGCACCAATGGGACGTTTATGAATGGCGAAATGATCGCCCCGGGAAAACCGGTGGAGATAAGGGAAGGCATCCCGATTGCCGCGGGGAACACCCTCATGGTCTTGGATCAGGCCTTTACCGTTGGCGGCACCCTTGTCCATCATGCGGTCAATTTTCCCGTGCGGCAACGGAAAACCAAGGGGACCGTCTATTATAAAGACAGGCCCATGACCAATCCAAAGAACCTCCAGCTCCTCTATAACATTTCCAATGTCCTCATGGAGTCGATTGAGATCAACGATGTGCTTGAAAGGCTCATGGAATACCTTTTTGATTGTCTCAAGCGCATCGACCGGGGAGCTATTCTTCTCTATGATGACGCTAACGGAAAACTGTCCGAAATTATCGCCAGGAGCAGGGAAGGGCAGGCGGATGCCTCGATGGATTACAGCAGGACCATCGTAGAGCGGGTTATTCAGACGACGAAGCCAGTTTCTATGGCAGACACGAGCAGGGAAGAGGAGGTAAACCTCTCGGACAGCATGAAGGCCCTGAAGATCCGGTCTGTCATGTGTGTACCCCTTATAAGCAGGGGCAATGTGCATGGGGTGATTTATGTTGACTCACTCAACGCGCCCCATGGATTCAGAAAAGAGGACCTCTATCTGCTGGTTGGATTGAGCAGTCCGGCTGCGGTTGCCATCGAAAACGCGCTTCTCTATGCCAACCAGGAAAAAGTGGTGGAAAACCGCACAAAAACCCTGCGCAAGACCGAGCAAAAGCTCAGAAAGAGTGAAGCAAGGTTCAGGGCCATCTTCGACAATATGAAAACCGGTGTGGTGGTCTATGAAGTGGGAGAAGGCGGAGATGAATTCACGGTGGCGGATTTGAACGATTCCGCCCAGAGAATCGAGCGCATCAGGGAAGAGGATGTTCTCGGGAAAAAGGTCAATGATGCCTTTCCAAACTATGAATCCCTGGGGCTCCTCAAGGTCTTCAAGAGGGTCTGGGAAACCGGGAAAAGTGAGCACGTTGATCCAGTCTTCTGTGAGGGAGAGAGACAATCAGGGTGGCGAGAGTACGATGTATACCGGCTTCCATCCGGGGAGATTGTCGCCCTTTTTGTGGACCTTACGGATCAGAAACGCGCGGAGGAGAAGCAGCGCGTTCTACAGGAACGTTTTCTCAATGCGCAGAAACTGGAATCCGTGGGACGGCTCGCCGGTGGTGTTGCGCACAATTTTCGAAATATCCTCCAGGCCATCCTGGGGAATATGGAATTTCTGGAAATGGTGTATGAGGACATGCCTGAGATCAGGGATGCCGTAAAAAATATAGATAGTTCCATAACCAAGGGGGTTGATCTGGTCAACAGCCTGCTCCAGTTTTCAAAGGCCGGCACTGATTTCAAGGCGGTCGTTACGGACCTTTCCCAGGTTATCCAGGAGACATATGGGATCGTTGAAAGACTGTTTGATAAAAACATCCAGGTCTCGGTGGAGGCGGAGAAAGACCTGTTCTTGCGAGGAAATCGATCGCTGCTCAGCCAGGTTTTCATGAACCTTTTTACCAATGCCAGAGATGCCATGTCGGGTGGGGGACGTTTGCTGGTGAATGCCAGGAAAGACGGCGATGAGATATTGGTGGTGGTTTCGGATACAGGATACGGGATGGACAAGAAGACCCTGGAACAGATCTTCGATCCTTTTTTCACGGGAAAAGAGGTAGGGAAGGGCACCGGTCTTGGGCTGTCCACTGTTCATGGCATTGTAGAGGAGCATAGTGGGAAAATTTCCGTCTCCTCGTCACCCGGAAAAGGGACAACTTTTAAGATCAGGTTTCCCCGGACCAAGGAGGCGGCTGGCAGTTCAAGGGAATCGGAAAAACACATTGTACCCGGGAATGGTCGAAAAATACTCGTTGTGGACGATGAGCCGGGCTCTCTGGCGGCCTTGATTGGAATGACCCAGAGCCTCGGGTACAAGGTTGCCGGAGTGTCCAGGTCCGTGGAAGCCGTGGAGCAATACGTGGAATTTCAGCCGGATGCAGTCCTTATGGACAGAAATATGCCGGACATGGACGGTATTTCCTGCATCAGGGAGATCATGCGTCTGGAGAAGAATGCCAAAATCGTCATTGTATCAGGATACGAATCATCAGGACCAAACGGCATCGATGAAGAGGTGAAGAAAATGATCATGGGGTATCTTACAAAGCCCTGCGGCCTGGAAGAACTGAGCCTGGTCCTGTCCGAGATACTGGAAACAGAGAAGAAAGGGACCCAACCATGATGGAAACCAGAAAGAATGTCCTTATCATAGAGAAAAACCCGGTGGTGCTGAAGCAACTGGATGAGCAACTGGACCACCTTGGTTTCACGTTCAGGTGCGTGGGAACACCGGATATGACTATGGAGCAACTGGAGGCCCTTGTCCCGGATATCGCTATCATTGGGCCGACCCTGGGAGAGGATGCCGGGTTCGAGTGCATCCAGAAGCTGAAAATAGTGAAGCCGGGGATGCCCGTCCTGCTCTGCTGCAAAGATGAGGTGTTAGAACAGAAGGCTTTGCATGCCCCGTTCAGCGGTATCTGGTGTTTTGATCCGGACCTCGGTCTCGAGGCCCTTTCCACGATCCTCCGAGGGGCCATACAAAGCGTCCAGGAGAGTGAAAACCTGCCCGAATTCCCCGTTCTTGTGGGCAAAAGCAGGGAGATTTGTCTGATCAGGGAAAAAATAGACGCTGTCGCGGACAAGGATATTACGGTACTTATTACCGGGGAAAGCGGAACCGGAAAAGAGCTTATTGCCAGGTCACTCCATTACTACTCTAGTCGAAGCAAGGGCCCCCTCATCAAGATCAATTGCGGGGCTCTTCCCGATGAGCTTCTGGAAAGCGAGGTGTTCGGGTTTCAAAAAGGGGCGTTTACCGGCGCACACAAGAACAAGCCCGGGCGTCTCGAGTTGGCCCATGAGGGCACCCTCTTTGTGGATGAAATAGGGGATCTTTCCCTTTCATTACAGGTCAAATTCCTCCAGGTCCTCGAGGACAAGGCTTTCTCGAGGCTGGGTGGAGTCCGAGACCGAACCGTGGATACGCGAGTCATTGCCGCCACCAACCGGGATCTGTCACGGAAAGTACGGGAGGGAAGTTTTAGGAAAGATCTCTTCTTCCGGCTGAATATCATGCACATAGAAGCCCCGCCCCTTCGGGACCGCCGGGAAGATATTTCCTTGATGACAGAATACTTTATGCACAAGTATTGCTTTGAATTCAGGAAAGGACCTCTCAAGCCCACCGAGAGGATTTTGAACGCTCTGAAGATGTATCCCTGGCCGGGAAATGTGCGGGAGCTGGAAAATGTGATTCGGAGGGTTATCGTCTTGAGAGACTGGGATGCGGCTCTGCATGATATTGGAAGAATGGACGGGGCGGTGGGCCGAAAATCCTCCCCGTTTTCCAAGGTACTTGGGAGCATTCGGCCCTGGGGCGATGGGAAAATAGATAAATTTTTCAGGCAGCCGGGCGCTTCCTTGAAAAAAATAACAAGGGCGTATGTGGGAGAGGTGGAACAGAAGGCCATTTCCCAGGCCCTTCGGAACAGCAACTGGAACCGGAAAAAGGCTGCAGAATCCCTCGGGGTGAGCTATAAGACACTCCTCAACCGTATCGACGAGCTACACATACGGCCCTGATCAGGGTTTATGCTGTGCACCTCCCGGCGAACCTGGTAACATGAATTGCGGGATCATTTCATGGAAAAAGCAAAGGAATTCAAAACCATTGAGTACGAAGTTCTGGAAAAGGGAATCGGGCTCCTCTCGCTGAACCGCCCCAGAAAATTCAACGCGGTGAATCAGGAAATGATGGAGGAACTTGAAACGTTCTGGGCGGAGAGACTCGCCGATCTTGACACCCACGTGATCGTGCTCAGAGGGAACGGGAAGAGAGGGTTCTGCGCTGGCCTTGACATGAAGGAGACCATGAAATTGGTTCCGACAATGAACGCTGATGCGTTCTATCGGTTTCAGTCCAGGCTTGCTCGCCTGAACCTGGCCATGCGGCGGGCGCCACAGCCTATTGTTGCGGCGGTGCACGGTGCTGCCGTGGGTTTAGGTTTCAGCTTTGCCCTCGCTTCAGATGTACGGGTGGTGACTCCTGACGTCCGGTTTGCGGCCGCATATATCAACGTGGGGCTGGGAGGCGCCGATATGGCCTGCAGTTATTTTCTGCCGCGTCTCATTGGAGCGGGCAGGGCTTACGAATTCATGCTCACAGGAAATTACCTGTCTGCTGAGGAATCGATGCAATTGGGCCTTGTGAGTCGCCTGGTCGAGCAAGAACAGTTATTCGAATCGGCCATGGAACTGGCACGGACGATGAACAGGAAGAACCCCATGGGCCTCAGGTTGACGAAGGAGGCCATCAACATGAACCTTGATGCGGGCGGGCTGGAGCAGGCCTTGCAGATGGAAGACAGGAATCAGACGCTTCTCGCGTTGCGGGGAATGGTGGGTGGGGGCGGGACGTCCCGCTATTTTTAGGAAAAGAGGAAGCGTTCATGAGTTCAAAGGTTCAGGGGTTCAAGGTTCTATTCTCATCCCAAGGCTGTGTTTGGGCGGCGTATTTACAACAAATACGACATCTTCCTCAAGCCCGACCAAAATTTAGAGCCAGATTAGCACGTACTTGAAAAAATGAGCATTTTTGATGAAGACTTGGGGGCTTCAATCTTTTCCTTACCCTTAACCCTGAACGTTGAACCCTGAACCTTTGAACGGTTTCAAACATGGACATTGAGCAATGCTACAAAATTCTTGAGCTTGGCCCGGGTGCTTCCCTTGAAGAGGTGCGGCGGGCCTACAGGGACAGCGTGAGTATCTGGCATCCCGACCGGTTTGGGGAGCGCAATCCACGCCTGACAAAAAGGGCCGAAGAGAAAGTAAGGCAGATTAATGAGGCCTATGAAACCCTGGTTGCAGTTTGTTCAGCACAGCACAGCGGAAATCCGTGTATATCCGACTGTGCTGCCGGGGCCTGGCAGGGAACGCCGGGCGACTGGCAAGACCGGCAATCTTCCGAAAAAAAAAGCAAGAAGGTCTTCCCCTCGAGGACTGAAGCTGCGGCAGAGGCGGGGACGAGGCTTGTCCTAACCGCATCATCGCATTTGATGAAAATATTTCGACGGTGGATTGACATCGATGGTGCATAATCTCTGTTGCTCTATTCCTTCCATTCATTTCCCGTTCACCTGCTTGTCTTCTTTTCAGGATCCCGTATCTTACCTTGCAGCTCAGAAAGAAATGCCCTGAGACCGGGAAGCAGGTATACACTGCTGAGGTCAAACCTGGCGACGGCACGGCCGAGTGTCTGAATTTTATCTTGTTTCCGGATGGTTTTGTTTACGATGAGAACGTACCGGTCACCAAGCCTGCAAAGTCCTCCCTGGGAAAATGGCATTTCGTTTTCAATGGTTTCATACCGGATTTCAATCCCAAGCATTTCCGCCAGATTTTCCAGCTGATGGAATAAGATGTCCGTGTCCATATCGAGCCTCAGGTGTCAGGTTCCGGGGCCAGCAGGAGCCACCAGGTTGCATGCTGTGCAGCCTTTGCTCAATCAATATACTCCAAAAAGGGGAAAAGTTCCAGTTTGGGAAAATCGGGAAAAAAGTGTTGATTTATTCACTATTGTATGTTAGGAAATTGGCGCGATAACGAGGAGAGCCAAAATTTTGGCTAGATTTTTTGGCGTCATGGAATGGTTCGAGTGCGAAGAGTGCTCTTGACTCCCGGGGGATTTGAGGATGGCGGATCTGAAGGTCTTGGTGGTTGATGATGAGGAGGAAATCCGGAATCACTTTTCTGATTTTCTGCGAAGCCAGGGTTTCGAGGTGGAAACAGCGGATAATGGTGAAGTGGGAATTCAGAAAATTGAGCAGGATTTGTTTGATGTTGTACTGATTGATCTTAATATGCCGAAGGTCGATGGAATGGCGGTTCTGGGGCACCTAACGCAGCATGACCCGGATTCCATCGGCATTATCCTCACCGGGTACGCCACCATTCGCAATGCGGTAGAAGCAATGAAGGCTGGGGCCTTCGACTATCTGGCGAAGCCGATCAAGATGGATGAGGTGCTCCTGGTTATCAAACGGGCCCTGGATTTCAGGGATCTGCGCAGAGAAAACATGGCGCTCAAGCGCCAGCTTAAGAAAAAGTATAAGTTTCATAATTTCATCGGTGACAGCCAGGAAATGCACCGGGTTTTCAGGGTAATAGAAAAGGTGGCTGACTCTGACAGCACGGTCCTCATCCTGGGAGAATCCGGTACCGGGAAGGAGCTGGTGGCAAAGGCTATTCATTATCACAGCTCTCGGCGTGAAAAGCCCATGATTCCGGTCAACTGCGGTGCAATTCCGGAAGAACTGCTGGAAAGCGAGCTCTTCGGCCATGAAAAGGGGGCCTTTACGAATGCTATTCGAACTCGGATAGGCAGATTTGAATTGGCGAATGGGGGAACCATATTTCTCGATGAGGTAGCCGAGATGAGCCCGCACCTCCAGGTGAAACTTCTTCGCGTTCTTCAGGAGCACGAGTTCGAGCGATTGGGCGGTGCCAGGACAATAAAATGTGACGTGAGAATACTGGCAGCGACGAACAAGAATCTTGAAGAGGCCGTCGAAAAGGGGAAATTCCGTGAGGACCTTTATTACCGTCTGAAAGTCATACCGGTCAGTTTGCCCCCCTTGAGAGACCGGAGAACAGATATCCCCTTACTCATACAACATTTCCTGAACGGCATGAGCAGAGTGAAGAAAAAAGCAATAAAAGGGATTTCTAAGGAGGCGGTAAAGGCTCTGGAACTTTATGACTGGCCGGGGAATGTCAGGGAACTCGAGAATATTATAGAAAGAATGGTTATCCTTTCCGAGGGGGACTACATCGGTGTTGAGGATCTTCCAGAAAAAATTGCCACAAAAAGTGTCAACAGTCAAATGATCCAGACCTTTGTGCCGGACGAAGGCTTTTCCCTGAGCAGTGCCGTGAATGAATTTGAAAGGCAATTGATCGTCAACGCCCTTGAAAAGACGGGGTGGATCAAAAATCGGGCAGCCAAATTATTGAATATGAACCGGACGACCCTGGTGGAAAAGATCAAGAAACAAGGGATAGAACGGAGGTTTGCAAATTAGTTTCCATCCAAAAATCAAAGAGTTCCGGCCGGAACAATCATCATTCAGCCCCCCGTGAACAGGCCGATGATTTTTTTCTTAAGTTTTTTTCCACCCGCGTCGATAGGTAAGGTGGAGAAAAAAGAATGACAATTACCACCTACCAGATTCGAAATGTTCTGAGAACATACGGAAATCAACTGAAACGGAGGGCAAGTTTTGCCCAGGATGGTATCCCGCCCGTTCAGTCATCAGCAGATCTCGTGGATATTTCCGTTGAAGCACGGAAGAGGCAGGTGCTCAGTCAGCTTTCCGCCAACCTGATTGCGAAAGTTACTTCCCGGGAGCAACAGGGTCGAGCTTTGGATGGCGGTAATGGAGGGGCGGAAGAAAACCAGAGCGCAATATTCAGCGAAGCACTTGGAAAATAAGGGAGAATCCAATGAAAATTGATGAAATTTCTAAGCAGATAGGACTCATCTCTCCTTCTACCGATTCGGCTCCACGGGCCAAGGCAGGAGGAACCCAAACGGAAAGGCCGGAGGCTGCCGAGAACGGTGAATCTGCTGCAAAAATTGAACTTTCAAAGGCGTCTGTGGAATATCAGAAAATAGCGGAGGCTGCCCAAACGGATCAACCAGGGAGAGTTGAACTGGTCAACCAGCTGAGAGAGGCTGTAGAAAACGGTCAATATGCGGTTGATTCCTCCCGGGTGGCTGAAAAGATGGTTTTGGAGGGTCTTATGGACGTTCTAAAACCGTGAGGTCAATTGTAACCCATTCAAAAAAGGCCATCTCTCCGGGGTGGCCTTTTTTATCATAATGCCGGGTGACGCATGAAAGGCTCTCCAAAGGTTCTCGATATCAGGTATATTCGGAAGAATAAGAAGATCTTCCTGAATTACAATCGATTGCGGTGCCAATACACGTACGATATGGATGCCGAAAAGGCGTCTGTCGTGTTTGAAATTATTCCCGTCCTCTTGAGCATCAATGAAGTGGATCTCCCTGGATATGTCTCTGGTGGCGATTCAGGATGCGGGGTATACGCTGTCGGTTCATCCTATCAGTTAGGCCAGGTAATCCGGGATTATTTTCCGGAAACCAGGCGCCGTACTATTCCGTTTCAAAGCTACCTCATAAAGCGACCCCTCATTGAGTCTCTTTTCCTCCTGGGCAGCGTGGGAACTGTTGCCCAGACCGCGCAGTCTGATTTTGATTACTGGGTATGTATCGACAAGCGCCGCTGCACCAGAAGAAGTATCCAGGCATTGGAAGAAAAAACCGCTCAGATTGCCTACTGGTGTAGATCCAGTTTCGGAATGGACGTCCATTTTTTTATCCTGGACCTGAAACAGGTGAGGCGAAACGATTTCGGAAAAGTTGACGAGGAAAGCTCCGGTTCGAGCCAGAAAAAATTCCTGAAAGAAGAATGTTACCGGACCATGCTCCTGGTGTCCGGGAAGATTCCCTTTTGGTGGGTTGTTCCTTCCGGCATAAACAGGGAATCCTACCAGATGACCTGGGAGAACTTCACCCAGAAAGCGCCCATGGATGCGGTCGATTTTGTGGACCTCGGCTTTCTGGAAGGGGTGTCCCGAAGCGAATTCCTGGGAAACGCCCTGTGGCAGTTGAGTAAGGGGATAAAAGACCCTTTCAAGGCACTCATCAAGATGGCAATGATGGAAGTGTACCTTTCAGATGAATACGACGGCTCATTGCTTTGTGAAACACTGAAAGGTCGTGTTTTGGGAGAGTGTCGATTTCTGAAAGATATGGATCCTTACCTGCTCATGGTGGAAACGGTCTTGGATTTTTATCGAAAACAGGACCGTGTTGCCCACATGGACCTCGTCAAAAAGGCCTTCTACCTGAAATCACAGCCGGGAATGACAAGAACGAAGATAAGGACGAAGATTGACGATTATAAGGTGGATGTATTTTCCGAACTGATGGATCGGTGGGACTGGCACCTGGACATGGTGGAAGATCTCAATCAAGTCGGGAACTGGAGTTACGGGCGCCAGCTCAAATTCTCAACAGAAATCAACCGATTTTTTTCTTCCACCTACCGTCGCCTCTCCGAGGGGCTCCGGGCACGGGAAAAGCAGGAAATCGATCAGTACGACCTGGAAGTCCTGGGGAGAAAACTCATTGTTCTGTTTTCAAGAAAACGATACAAGTTGCGCTTGACACCATTTCTAACCGGACGAAGGTTGATATTGAACCGGTGTATCTTTCAGTATGAAAGGAACCGTGCGAAACAAAAGCGTTGGGATCTGTATGACGCCACCCTGTATCCGACGGAGAGGAGGAAGCTGCGCTGGAAAATATTTTCAGCTGAAAGCGTGGTCAAAGTTGCTGCATGGCTGGTCAACAATGGACTCTACGATTTCCAGGCAACAGGGGTGGAAATGCCGCCCAATCCTTCTGGGGTACGGCTGACAGATCTGATTGATTTACTGAAACATTTTCAATCGTTTTTTCCGCCTGCCTACTATCGTTTGACAGCGGGCTCCAAGTTGGATGATGACGCGATAAAGGACCGCATCATGATTATCATCGATATGGAAGAGCTCAACAAATTAAAAAGACCCGCCAGTATGGACATCGCCTACAAGAACAGTTGGGGCGAAATGTTTGTTGAATCCTATGCCTACAAGGAGGGAATAGGGGTTCTGAAGGAATATTCTAAAGACATCATGGCGAGCGGGGGGGGGCTGTACGAGATCGGTTCAAGGCTCCGCGTGCATGTTCCACAATCAGAAGGGGACAGCGACAAGCTCGGGAGACTCTATGAAAAGATCGTGAAAAGCCTGGATCTGGAAGAAGCGGAAGGGATGGGCATCTTCAGGTCCTTGTATGGGGTTGAGAGACCGGCACATTTTGGATGGCTTGAAAGGGATCACGTGCAATCTTCATTTCATGTCTGGCAGGAGCGGCAATGGTCGGCGGATTCAAGAGGTAAGGCTCAATCATAGATAAAGCCTTCGAAGTAGATGTTGCTCACCGGTTTTTTTGAAATGGTGTTGAGTATCTTGATGATATGGTGCCTGATGGTCTCAAAGTCCCTGTTTTTGACGGCTTCCTTCATTTCCGGTTCACTCATTTCCATCGTCAGCTGGTTCTTGAATCGGGGCAAATTGCGCGTTAACCGTAAGCGCTGTTTTCTGTCTTCGCAGGGAATTGCGAGTTTCATCCGCAGATAATGCGTCCCGCCAACGGTGCTTGCCACGGAGCAGCGCACCTGTCCCTTCAGATGTACAGTGTCCAAGGCCTTCTTAAAGCGGGTCAAAGGCACACGGAGTTCATCACGGTACTTCCAGGAAAGCCAGCTGCCTGCTATAAAAACGGCCGCAACGAAGACCGTTCCGGCCCTTCTCAGGACGCTCGACCTCTTTTTTTTGCTCCCCATTTTTCATCCATTTTTTTATATTCTCCAGCGGCCCAATGTTTTTTTACGAGGTCGGGAATGAACATCCAACCGGTATTGTTCAAGTATTTCCATTTTTTTCTTGTAATACTCCCAGAAGTCCGGTATAGAAAGAAGAAACAATAACCCCTTTCCCCTGGAGTCGGCGTGCACGCGAGTGTAGGAACAATAAGAGCTCTCGTCCCACTTTACACTATTCCCCCGTCCCTACCGATTCAGCGAGGTGATGAACAAGGTCGTTTTGGTACCTATGAACGGCGCCGGGATGGGATCGTGTATGTGGGGTATGAGTCCAACCGCATCAAAGGAGAATATCTCCCCTCAGGGAAAATGATAAAAAGATTTTCAGGACCCGGCAAGCTCATTGACATATATGTTTAATTCCCCGCCTCGTGCCTATCCCTCCACCTTCTGTCGTTTTTTTAAGAAGTCCCTTTGAAAGAGGTAGATTAATTCCTTGAGATCGCTTCTTTCGTCCTGCCCGAGCTCCACGAATTGGAGAGCATACTGGTACCGGTACGTCAGGAGGTCTCTATCGAGACGCCGTATCATAGCTTTTTGTATAGGGATACGGAACTGCTGCCCTTCTGAAATGAAAAGGACGCTCATGTGCCGCAAAAAGTCTCCTTCCTGAAAGACAGGTTTCCTGGGAGAGCCCTTTCCCGAACCCAGGAGTGCTCCACCCTCGCTCAGATTGAGAAGGCTGAATTCATATTCTTTGGCGTATCTTGGAACCACCATTCTTGCGCCAAGCGGTGCTTCCAACCTGAAATAGCGCCGTCTTTGAACCCGTTCTATATGGCGCGGAAAGGGGATGAATATGTCCCTGCCCGAAATGTATCCGCCATAGGTCCTGAAGCGGTACACAAGTCTGTCTTTGCCCTTGAATTCAAAACGTATCTTCCATGTTGATGTATCCTTGACGGCTCTCTTGAATCCGTTTGGGTAGTCGATGCGAAGATGATACGGAGGCTTCTTGTTCAGAACGCCGATAACCATGGTCAGGCGCTCGTAATCATGGCCAAGGAGATTTATTTTAATGACGGTCTTGTTTTTCTCCAACTCCTGGAAGAACCGGAGTAGATCCTTGCCATAGAGTATTTCGGTGTCGTCTATATTCTCGTCTGGAGCCATGGAAACACTGTTCTTTTCTCGGAGGACATGCACCATTCAGCCCTTCTCCTTTCCGATGGCACGAACGGGATAGGTGAAAGGCATTGTTCATTTTTGGATGCTGTCACCTCCATCAGATATTCAAATGATTGACGTATGCGCAGTATCACCGTGCAAAATTGCAATCTTCATGCCACAGTGGGATTTGAAAAGACGGGGCAAATTGCCCTTGTATCTTTGAGCCGTTTGGTTCTATATTGTCGAGGGATGGTTTCATTATTTCAAAGCGTGACATGCGTGCCCATTAAAACGTCTTCCCCGGGGCACGGGATGGAGAGAATCTGTTGAGCCCGGTTCAAGAAAATACAAGAGTCTATACCCCTACAGAACTCACCGAGGAGATCAGAGCGCTCCTGGAGGAGCGTTTTGCCTTCGTATGGATTGAAGGTGAGATCTCCAATTTTCGCTCTCCAATCTCGGGACACTATTATCTGGTCCTTAAAGATGAAAATGCCCAGATCAGGGCGGTCATGTTTCGGAACCAGGCCCGCTCTCTCAAGTTCCTGCCGGAAGATGGGATGAAAGTGGTAGCCCAGGGAAAGATAGGCGTCTATGCCCCTCGGGGCGAATATCAGGTGATTCTGGATTACCTTGAACCCATGGGCGTTGGTGCGCTGGCATTGGCTTTTGAGCAGGTGAAACGAAAATTGGCCGCCCAGGGGGTTTTTGATGCGGCGGTGAAAAAGCCTCTTCCCTTTCTTCCCCAGAGAGTTGCAGTTATCACTTCTCCAACCGGCGCCGCTATCAGGGATTTCCTGAAGGTCCTTGGTCGTCGTTTTGCGAACATGGAGGTGGTGGTGGTCCCCGTACGCGTCCAAGGGGAAGGGGCTTCAGCGGAGATTATCAAGGCACTTGAAACGGTAAACAGACATCTCCCGGTTGATGTCATTATTTTGACACGAGGCGGTGGTTCACTGGAAGATCTCTGGGCCTTTAATCAGGAAGCATTAGCTCTCACCATACGCGAGTCAAATATTCCGGTCATTTCCGCTGTTGGGCACGAGATTGATGTCACTATTGCAGATCTTGCAGCGGATTTCAGGGCCCCGACCCCCTCTGCAGCCGCTGAGATGCTCGTTACTGAAAAAGAACTTCTTGTAAGTCGCATTCTCGATTTGAGAAAGAGAATGGAAAACCGCGTAAAAGGTGTATTGAAGAAATATACAGAAGACCTGGAAAGGACCGCCCGGAGGCTGCGGGACCCGAGGAAACGGCTGGCTGATTCATGGATGCGACTTGATGAACTATCCGGGAGGATCGTTCATGCCGGCCAATTGTTCCTCGGGAATGCGAAAAGAATGCTGAACGCGGAGAAAAGGACACTCCATGCCCACTCTCCGTTGCGTTTTATTCCCGCAATGCGGCAGGAAAAAGATTTCATCGAGCGGGGACTTGTCCGGGCTGCAGGTATGTATTTGAGCGGAAGGAAAACGTCCCTCTCCATGCTTGGGAGGCAATTACAGGATCTCGGCCCGCTTTCGATCCTTCGACGAGGATACAGTATAACCTTGACCGTGCCTGACAGGAATGTTGTCCGGAAGGCATCAACTGTTGGAGGAGGAGATCTGGTCCAGGTCCTGCTTGGAGAGGGAGGTTTGGAATGCCGGGTGGAAGAAACAGACGTAACTACTCAGCTGGATAGGCTGAAGGCTGAAGACTGTTAAAAAATGGGAATACTGCACACTTTGAATCCATGTTTGATGCAAGAATTTCCTTTTTCTCTGCCAAAGCGCCGCAATCGCGCTGTTCTGACTCCTCAGCCTTCAGCCTACACAGCTTCAGCCTGACTACGTGAGTAGTCACAAACAGACAATGAGATGGCGGTCCTCGATGATCCCGAAGGGACAATGGACCGGGAGTAAGGAGTTCTAATGGCAGAAAAAAAATTTGAAAAGGCAATGGCCGAACTGGAAGAGATCGTCCACGCCCTCGAGAGCGGAGACCTGCCGCTCGACGAGGCCCTAAAAGCTTTTGAAAAGGGAATGAAACTGGTTAAATTCTGTTCCGGCAAACTGGAAGAAGCTGAGAAAAAGGTAACAATGCTGGTACAGGCAGAAGGTGGCGAGGTGGATCAAGTGCCTTTTGAAATACGGGAAGAGGATGCGGGTTAGAGGAGGAAACGAAGAGATGCGATCACTTTCCGAGGAACAGAGGGCACATCTCAGCGAGTACCTCAGGGAGCGGAAAAGCCTGGTAGACAGGAGTCTCCGAGAGCATTTTTCCCCGATGGAAGGTCCTGCTGCACTCCTTTCAAAGGCCATGACCTACAGCCTGTCTGCGGGCGGAAAGAGATTGCGGCCCGTTTTGTGTATGGCGTCAGCATCGGTGGTTGGGGGCCGGGAGGAGGATGTGCTCCCGGTTGCCTGTGCACTGGAATGTATCCATACCTATTCCCTCATCCACGACGATTTGCCGGCCATGGATGATGATGACCTGCGGCGTGGTAAACCCACCAATCATAAGGTGTTTGGGGAGGCCATAGCACTCCTTGCCGGAGATGGCCTCCTCACAGAGGCCTTTCGCCTGATGGCTGATGTTTCTCTTTTCGGGCGCAAGTCATTTCCTGTTTTGCTGGAGGTGATTCGGATTGTTGCAGAGGCGGCAGGCAGCCGGGGTATGGTTGGAGGGCAAGTGGCGGACGTCCTGTCCGAAGGAAAAAAGGTGGATTTCCCAGTGGTAGAGTATATCCATCATCACAAGACCGGGGCGCTGATTCGTGCCTCGGTGCTGGCCGGGGCCCTCCTGGGGGGCGGGAACGGGGAGCAGGTTGACACCCTGGGAAGATATGGGGAAAAGATCGGCCTGGCTTTCCAGATATCGGATGATATCCTCGATGTGGAAGGAGACAGAGAAACCATGGGAAAGGCCACCGGATCCGATGATAAGAAAGGAAAGGCAACCTATCCGGCACTGCTGGGCCTTGCACAGGCAAAGGATATGGAGGTCAAACTCGTCGATGAGGCGGTGGATTTTCTGGAACAGTTCGATGAGCGGGCGGAGCCGCTGAGACTCATTGCTCGATACATCATTGAGAGAAAAAAATGAAACAGGAAGAGAAAAAAGAAGAATTCCTCGAAAGGGTCAACAGTCCGGAGGACCTGAAACAACTATCCATTCAGGAGCTTGACGTTCTGGCCGGAGAAATACGGCAGCGGATTATCGAGACGGTATCTCGAAATGGTGGGCACTTGGCGCCGAGTCTGGGAGTTGTGGAACTGACGCTGGCCCTTCATTATGTCTTTGATACGCCAAAAGACAAGATTCTCTGGGATGTTGGGCACCAGGCATACGCCCATAAATTGATTACGGGGAGGAGGGATCGTTTCCACACCCTGCGCCGGTTCGGCGGTTTAAGCGGTTTTCCCAAAAGAGAGGAAAGCCCTTTTGACTCGATCAATACCGGGCACAGCAGTACCTCTATTTCAGCGGGACTCGGTATTTCAACCGGGAAATCCCTGAAAGGAGAGCGCGACAAGGTCATCGCGGTGATCGGCGACGGTTCCATGACCGCAGGTTTGGCCTTTGAAGGACTCAACCAAGCCGGAGAAACGGAAAAGGATCTGATTGTTGTGCTCAATGACAATGCCATGTCTATTGCCCCCAATGTTGGGGCCTTTTCCTCTTTTCTCAGCCGGAAGATGACCGGGAAGAGGTTTGTGAGTGTTAAGAAGGAATTGGAGAGTTTTATCCGAGCATTGCCCGGCGTTGGGGAAAACATCTTAAACCTTGTCCGGAAGAGCGAGGATTCTCTGATAACATTTTTCACTCCGGGCATGCTGTTCGAGGCATTCAAGTTCAAGTATATAGGGCCGATTAACGGGCACCGTCTGGACTTGTTGATTGAGACCTTCAAGAACATCAGCCACTTGAGAGGTCCTGTCCTCCTCCATATCCTGACCGTCAAAGGAAAGGGATACGGTCCGGCAGAAAAAGATCCGGCTCACTTCCACGGGGTAGGCTCTTTTGAAATTGCGACCGGCACGTCCCAAAAGACATCTCAAAAAACAATTCCCTCGTATACTTCCATATTCGGGCAGACCATGGTGGACCTGGGACAAAGAAATAAGCAGGTCTTTGCCATAACCGCTGCAATGCCCGAGGGGACAGGCCTGACCCAATTCGCAAAGACGTTCCCGGAGCGTTTCCTGGATGTCGGCATCGCAGAGCAGCATGCGGTCGCCTTTGCAGCGGGCCTTGCCATTGAGGGCTTCAGGCCCGTTGTGGCGATCTATTCAACGTTCCTCCAAAGGGCCTACGACCAGATAATACACGATGTCTGTCTCCCCAGCCTGCCCGTTATTTTTGCCATTGACCGGGGCGGATTGGTAGGGGAAGACGGTCCCACGCATCATGGACATTTTGACATTATGTATCTGCGAAGCCTCCCGAATATGACATTCATGGCGCCGAGAGATGAAAATGAACTGAGACACATGCTTTACAGTGCCCTGTTTTCCAAAGGACCTGTTGCCATTCGATACCCCCGGGGCAAAGGGATGGGTGTCTCCCTTGATAAAGAATATCGGGAGATTCCGGTTGGAAAGGCCGAGCTTCTGAAAGAGGGCAATGACATCCTGTTTGTGGCCCTTGGCAGCATGGTGCAGCCCGCCCTGGAGGCCTCCACCCGCCTGGAGAGCGACGGTATTTCGGCGGGCGTGGTAAATTGCAGATTTGTGAAACCGTTGGATCCGAGGATAGCGGAATGGGCCGGAAAGATAGGATCCATTTTGGTCGTGGAAGAAGGTATTCGCCAGGGAGGCCTGGGAGGAGCAGTGCTCGAATTATTGAATGATCGCCAGGTGGGGCGTGTGCGGCTGAAGCGAATCGGTTTGCCGGATAAATTCGTGGAACAAGGGCCGGTTGCAATCCTCAGAGAGAAATACGGATTGGATGCAGAAGGAATCCTCAAGGAGGCCAGGAATCTCCTCAAAGAATAGAGAACGGTTGAGACTTGATCAGCTCCTGGTTCGGCGTGGTTTCACCCAGAGCAGGAGCAAGGCCGCCGCGTTGATCATGGCAGGTGAAGTAAAAGTGGGCGTTGCGGTGATTGACAAGCCTGGGAAGGAAGTTCCTGTGTCCGCGGATATCTCCGTGACTCCCAGGCATTCCGAGTTTGTAAGCAGGGGCGGAGTGAAACTTGCTGCTGCCCTCCGCCATTTTTCCATCCCCGTGAAGGGCCTTGTTTTCATGGATGTGGGGTCTTCTACCGGGGGGTTCACGGACTGTCTTCTCCAGCATGGTGCCGAAAAAGTATTTGCGGTAGATGTGGGATACGGGCAGCTGGACTGGATGCTCCGTCAGGATCCGAGGGTAGAGGTACTTGAGAGGACAAATATCAGGGACCTGCGGCCGGAAGATTTCCCTGATGCTATTCACGGAGCAGTGATTGACGTTTCCTTTATTTCCCTCCGGCTCGTCATTCCACCGGTATCAGCGGTTCTTCTCCCCGAGGCGTTCATCATCGCACTGATAAAGCCCCAGTTCGAGGTGGGCAAAGGGCAGGTTGGCAAGGGGGGGATCGTGCGGGATCCCCACAAACACCGAGAGGTTATCGACAGTCTTTCAACATTCTCCGAGTCCGAGGGGTGGGAAGTCAAAGGATGCATCCCTTCCCCCATTCTCGGACAGAAAGGCAACCGCGAATTTCTGATCTATCTGTTAAGATGAAGCATTCGCCCCAGAAGTCTGGTACGAACTCTCCTGCTTTCTCGGAAAAAAAGATCAGTGGAATTTGCGTTTGGATGCCTTCAGGGGGTTCAGCTTTCCATTTCCTTTATTGCTGGTTTCCTTCAGGTGTGTTGCCATGCTGCATTTCCCGAGGCGCCATTTGGCGGCAGGGTCAGGAAAGACGAGGCAGTAATTGCCGGTGGGAAATTCTTGAACTTTCTGGCAGCCTTCACACTGCTCAACGATCTGGTGGCAGGTGCCTCCGTTAAACTGGCAACCTTCCTTGCTCATGAAAAAACAATCCAATCCTTCTTTTACGCTTGAACAAACCATGGGTATCACATCCTTTCTTTGATATTCAGTGCACATCCATAAATGAGATAGTTTGTTTGAGATCAAACCATGCGAAAATTTTAACCACAGGAATACAGTGAGGTATTTCGAGGATTAAAATTTGAGCCTAACAATGATATCGGGCAAAATAGCCATTTATGGATGGGCACTATTTAAAATAAGCCGTTTTTTATGCACGACCTTAGGAGAATTGTCAAGAAAAATAAGAACGGTTTTCTGTTTGTCAACTTTTTTGACCCTACCGGCATCCCGCAGATATTCATTTTACCGTGAAAACACCCCCGGTGGTGGTCAGATAACGGGTCGTATTTTCATGTTCAGGGATGGCTGGGACTACTATGGTCCAGCCATGCTGGTTTAGCTTGGCAGAGATTTGCGCAGGATGTGTGTCCTTTTTTC
>CAZJRD010000016.1:0-29827 GCA_964548365.1 uncultured Desulfobacteraceae bacterium
CGTTACTCGCTTAGCAGGCGAGCGCCTTCAGCCGACTCGGCCATCTCTCCGCAAATCAAAAGCCATCAGCATTCGGCTATTGGCCGTTAGCTGATCACTTCATTCACCTATCAATTCTGTTGAAGCAATATCACGCGAATCCTTATAACTCACCGCCACAAGGCCTGGCGGAGGGAGTAGGATTCGAACCTACGGTCCCTCTCGGGACAACGGTTTTCAAGACCGCCTCCTTAAACCACTCGGACATCCCTCCACCGGTTCGCATTTGTTTTTATACTAGCGAAAATCAAACAGCGAGTCAAAAAAAAACTCGTTCATCGCACTCTTGCTTACTTTGAAAGTCACCATTTGCTTGAAGCACAGAGAGGATATGCTCTTTTTTCTGAGTGACCGGCGGGAGGGCTTCCTCTTTTCGTGACTTATCTATGGGGGAAACCGCAGCCAGGTCCTCAGGGCGTTTCTTCCTGAGAACTGGAATGCGGAGGGGGCAATGCTCCCCCGTGGATAAGTCACTGAAAAGAGCAAACCGGGAGACTTCGAATCGGAGAAAAAGGAGCATAGCCTCTAATTCTTGAGATTACTAATCCCCTTCAAAATTTGATTAAGCTGGATAAAAAATAAACTTCTATAGTACTGCCATATTGGCTCTCATTTGGTGGATTGTCTTCCCGTAATCCTCGCTGTAGAAGATGGCTGAACCGGCCACAAACACGTCTGCCCCTGCAGATGATACTCGGGCGATGGAGTCCGGACCAATGCCCCCGTCCACTTCTATTTCCAGGGAGCACCCCCGCGCAACCGCCATCTCTCGCAACCGGGTGATCTTGGGAAGAACGGAAGGGATAAACTTCTGTCCTTCAAACCCCGGGTTCACCGTCATCAGGAGCACCATGTCCAGATCTTCGAGGACGTATTCCAAAACATCCAGCGGTGTGGCGGGATTCAGGGAAACCGCGGCCCGAACACCCAGGCTCCTGATAAATTGGATTGTCCGGTGCATATGGATTACGGCTTCCGCGTGCACGGTGAGGATATCTGCCCCGCACTTGGCAAATTCATCAAGAAAACGATCAGGGTCCGAGATCATCAGGTGTACGTCCAACGGCAATTGGGTCATCTTCCTGACGGCCTTCACGATCATGGGGCCGATGGTGATATTCGGTACAAAATGGCCGTCCATGACATCTATATGTATATAATCCGCTCCCGCCCGCTCCACCGCCCGGACTTCTTCGCCAAGCCGGGAAAAATCGGCGGAAAGGATTGAAGGTGCTATTTTTCCCATGTAATTTTCTCCCTGTTGTCGATTGATCAATGGGGAATCAGGCCCTTTTTTCAAAGAGTGCACCAAAAAACCCGTCTATCCCGTGAACATGCGGAAATGATTTCATAAATCCTGTTTCATCCACGAGATCCCGGGCACATCCAGGTCCACTCTTCCGGAGATTCACAAGTTTCACCCCCTTGTTCTTCTGCAAAAAACCTTCCACGACACCTTCATTTTCTTCCCGTGACAGGGTACAGGTCACATAGAGCATATTCCCGCCCGCCCGCAAAAGCGGAAGTGTCCTGTTCAAGATGCGTTCCTGTAGTTTTCCAAGGCGGATGAGATCCCTTTCTTCCCGGTTCCATTTCACATCGGGGTGCCTCGATATAACACCAAGCGCAGAACAGGGACCGTCTACCATAATCCGGTCAAAGGAAGATTTCAATAACGCCTGAAGATCCCGCTCCACATCACCCGCCAGAGACTTTACCAGGTGGATACCCAGCCGCCCACAGTTCTCAGTCAGCTTTAACAGTTTTTGCCGGTTCCTGTCAATCCCGACAATCAGCCCCCTGTCCTCCATGAGCTGAGCCATGTGTGTGCTCTTTCCACCCAGGCCTGAGCAGACATCCAGGATTGTCTCCCCCGGCCGCGGGGACAAGAAGTGGGAGCATACCTGCGCTGCTTCCCCCTGGACCTGAAAAAGGCCTGATTGAAACGATGATAAACGGTCAAGCGGGCCCTTCATATCAGCAAGAAGCAGGCCTTCCGGAGAAAGATTGGTGGGCGTGGCCGAGACGCCTTCCTCCTTGAGGGAAGCGATCAGTCGAGCTCGGTCGATCCTTAACGTGTTGGTTCTGACAACAAGCGAAGGGATACTGTTCCCGGCTATCAAAAGCCTCTCCGCATCGGCTTCTCCCATTTCCCGCACCCACTTGAGGACAAGCCATTCAGGATAAGAGTAGTGGATTGAGAGATGTCGTATGAGTTCAGGAGAGCGGCCCGGGAAAGAAACATTTTCTTTCTCCCTGCACACTTGTCTCAAAATACCATTGACCGATCTCACCACATGGCTTGCGGCCATGCGTTTGACCTGCTTGACTGCTTCGTTCACGGCCGCCGAATCCGGGACTCGATCCAGAAAAAAGATCTGGTAAAGAGCAAGACGAAGCACGTTCAGGACATCCGGCCGGATATTCTTGAATGGAAATCGAATGGTCTGTTGAAGGATCCAGTCCAGGCGAAGCCGCCACCTCAAAACGCCTTGGACCAGATTCACCGCGAAGGCCCTGTCCCTGTCGGAGAACCTCATGTCGCCTTGAGTGACACGCTCCAAGGAATATCCAGGATGACCCGAATGATGGTCCAGTTTGTTCAGCACCTGGAGTGCCAGATTCCTCGGATTCATGTCCCTATTCACCCAGGACTATCCCCTCTGCCAGGGGGAACCCCCGTAGGAATTCATTAGCCGGAAGCCTCTTCTTCCCGGCATGCTGGAGTGCCCCTACCTCAATCAGGCCGTCCCCGGCTTCCACCACAATACCCGTGTTACCTGTCTTGGCTACCCTTCCCGGCACACCACCCTGCACGTCCCCAGGGACCATGCGCGAAGAAAAAAGTTTGAGCTGTTTCCCTGCCAGAGTTGTGGTCGCCCCCGGCCACGGATCAAAGGCCCTGATTTGCCCGTGAATCGCGGCTACGGACCTGCTCCAGTCTATCAGGGCCATGTGCCGTTCAATCTTGGGGGCATAGGTCGCCAGAGAATCGTCCTGTTCCTTTATGTTGAGCTCCCCCTTTGTCCAATCTTCCAGGACCGTTAGAATAAACGTGCCGGCCATGCTTGACAACCGGTCATGCAGCTCTCCCGCGGTTTCGTTCTCAGGTATTGGAATGTCTTCCTGGTACAGGACAGGCCCGGTATCAAGTCCTTCATCCATTCGCATGGCACTCAGGCCCGTCCGGGGTTCATTGTTAAGCACGGCCCACTGAATCGGGGCTGCTCCCCGGTATCTGGGGAGGAGCGACGCGTGGATGTTGAGCGCGCCCCACATGGGAATCTCAAGCAGGTTTTCCTTCAAAATCTGTCCGAACGCCACAACCACAAGCAGGTCCGGCAACAGGGCGGCGATTCGGGAACAAAAGCCAGGGTCAGATGCCTTTTCCGGCTGCATTATATGCAGGCCAAGCTCAAGGGCCGCCTGTTTAATCGGCGGGGACATGAGTTTTCTTCCCCTTCCCTTGGGCCGGTCCGGCTGTGTAACCACACCTAGGACCTTGTGCCCCTTCCCAACAAGGCTCTTCAAGGTCGGCACGGCAAAGGGCGGCGTTCCAAAAAAAATGACCCTCGGCTTTTCGGGCAGGTGTTTCGTCTCCAGGGGATTCATAGGTGGTTCTCTTGAAATCACGGTCACTTCCGTCTCTTTTTCAATTTTTTCTTATAGAGGGCCCTTTTGAGGCCGCTGATATGATCTATATAGAGGGTACCATCCAGGTGATCAATTTCGTGCTGCAGACAGATGGCCAAGAGTCCTTCCGCGTCGATGCTTACCGGTTTCCCCTCCCGGTCAAAGCCCTTGGCGCTCACCTGTGCCATCCTGCTCACCTCCGCTGAGAAATCCACGACACTCAGGCAGGCCTCTTCATGGACGACCTTCCCTTCGCCATCCACAATTTCTGGGTTGATGAGAACGAAAGGTGTCTTGTCGTCTTCTCCCGGATGCCGGTCAAACACAATCACACGGGTCAGATTTCCCACCTGGTTTGCCGCAAGGCCGATGCCGGGAGCGGAATACATGGTCCTGATCATCCCGTCTATGAGGGCCTGGGTATCGCCGTCAATATCCAGGACAGCCTCGGCCTTGGCCCTCAGCACAGGATCAGGGTAGACATGAATCTTCATATTTCCGGAATGCTCGTCATTCATGCTTTCTGCCTCATATTTCTTCTTTTTTATCTTAAACACTCCGGCAAAAGAAATCAAGGCTAGTGGAGCACCTACAGCTCTGCAGCAACGGTGGGGTGGGAGAGTTTTTCTTCCGACACTTTTGAGAGGGTGCTGTCTTTTCCGGGCAGAAAACTCCCTTGACTTTTCAGTTCCATGTCCCTATTGAAAAGTCATGATGAAAAATATTGCCAATTTCCTCTTTGAAGTGGGTATGCTCAAGAAAACGCCGCGGAGCGGGTACCAGTTTCTCGGTTCTGGAGGTGAATCGGTGGCCGACCATTCCTTCCGGACCGCGGTTATCGGCTATGTCCTGGCCGCGAGTGATTCCACCGCCGACCGTCAAAAGGTCATGCTGATGTGCCTTTTTCATGATCTTCCCGAGGCAAGGACCGGGGACCAAAATTATGTGAACAAGAGATACGTCCAGGTAGCGGAGGAGCAGGCCGCCGCTGACCTGGCACAGGGTCTTGGGTTCGGTGAGGAGATTTTGCAGTTGATACAGGAATTCAATCAAGTGGAGACCGTCGAAGCCCGGCTGGCAAAAGATGCTGACCAGCTGGACCTGATCCTTGAATTGAAGGGACAAAAAGATCTCGGCAACCCCTACGCCGAAGAATGGCTCTCTTACGCCTTAAAAAGGCTCATGAGCGCTGGGGCAAAACGATTGGCCGCTGAAATCATGGAAACAGACAGCACCGACTGGTGGTTTGAGAAAAAAACAGACTGGTGGGTTAATGGTCCGGAAAATCCTTCGAATACCTAAAGGGCTTTTTGACCGCGATACGGGCAAGGTGGTCATGAGGCTCAGCCTGGTAATATCTCTTGCGTGCCACTTGGGCATCGTGCTGGCTGTCCAGAAGGCCTTTCCCCTTCGCTGGACGTTTGAATCCTCCCAAGCCTACCGGGTTGAACTCGTCCGGCCACCCGTGGACCCCTTGGAAACAGGGACCGGCGGAGAGACAAATCTGGCCAAGGTAAACCCGCTTTCCCAAAAACCAAGCGAGGATACCGAGGATACCATCTCTCTTGATACCAGTGACAAGCGGTATGCTTCTTACGCCGGAATCATCAAGACAAGGCTGATGAGCCATTGGAAATACCCCCCCAAGGCACGGGAAAACCTGCTGGAAGGAAAGCTCCTGCTCCTGTTCACGCTCAACCGGAAGGGAGCGCTGGTGGATCTCCGCATCCTGGAGCCCTCCGGGATCGGCATGCTGGACAGGGAGGCAATGAGGGCCGTGCGATCAGCAGCGCCCTTTCCCGCCTTTCCCTCATCCGTGTCCGTTGCCAGACTGCATGTGAAGGCACAGTTTGATTACAAACTGACGGCCCAATGAAGTTAGGGGGAAAGATATGAATATTCTAAATGGCATTCTCTGTAATATCCGGGGGCTCTTGTTGGGGCTCAGAACCCCGAAACTTCTTCTTCTCGGAGTGATCCGTTTTTTCGTCATCCTGGTGGTGACCATTGTCGCGGCCTGGATCATCCTTTTCTATCACGGGGAAATCCTGAATCTCATCTGGCAAAAGCCGGAAAGCCATCTCATTGTCTGGCTGTGGTATACGGTGTCCTGGTTTCTCTCCTTTTTGCTGGTGGGAATTTCGGCAATCATTTCCTATCTCCTCGCCCAGATCCTTTTTGCCGTCATCCTTATGGACATTATGTCCAGGGTCACGGAACAGCTATTGACCGGCACGGTCAGGGAGTCGACAAAAATACCCTTTCTTCAACTCTTCTTCACCCTGGTAAGACAGGAGGTGCCACGGACGGTCATCCCGGTTCTCATTTCCCTTATCGTCATGATCCTTGGATGGGTTACCCCAATTGGCCCCATCATCATGATTCTGTCTACGGGGACCGCTATCATTTTTCTTGCCTGGGACAATACGGATCTTGTGCAGGCAAGACGAATGGGCCGGTTCAGGGACAGGTTCCGTTTCCTCCTCAAGAATCTCCTCTTTCACCTGGGTTTCGGCCTGCCCTTTCTCATTCCCGGCCTCAATATTCTGCTCCTTTCTTTCGGTCCGGTTGGCGGCACTATCTTCCATGTGGAAAGAGAAAAAAAACAGGAGGCTGGGTCGAAAAAGCTCCTGGAAAATACAAGAGACGGGGACCGGTAAGGTGCAGCGGCGAAACCCGCGTGGAGAAACCTGCTATTTTTTCAGGATGACCGGGCCGATATCATACTTTCCTGACGCAACCTGCTCCCAGAAGGTGCTCTTATCCCGTTGCCAGTGGGGGCCGAATTTCTTGTTGAAAAAACCTCCCAACCGCTCGAATACTTTCTTCCATCCGGAACGCCTGTCAAGCGTCAGAACATCTTCCAGAAACTGCACGATATCTCCCATGCTCTCTTTCGGGATGTAGGCCCTGGCCCCCATCTCAATGGATTTCTTGAGGGCGCGGACCGAGAGGACGTGGGCGGTTAACATGACGGTTGGAAATCCCAGGAAAACAGACGCATTCAAGAGATCAAAGCCGCGGACACCCATGATATCCAGGATGACAAGATCATAGGTCCATGACCTGAGCAGATGATAGCCCGTCTCGAAATCGGTTGCCGTATCCAGGACGAGGTCTTCAAAATCCTCCAGCTGTTCGGCCAGGCTTTCGAGCACGTCGGGTTCGTCATCTACTGCAAGCAATCGCTTGTTCTTCAAAACACTTTCTGTCATTCACAATCTCCAAAAACTCCAGGGATTAGCGCATTCACCCTGCAAGAGTGTACCTGATAGCAGCAAGCGCAGGATATGATGTCTTCTTTTCGATTACGAGTCTCCCGGGCTGGTATTTTTTGTGACTTATCCACGGGGGAGCCTTGCCCCCTCCGCATTCCAGTCCTCAGAAAAAACACCCTGAGGACCTGGCTGCGGTTTCCCCCATAGATAAGTCACAAAAATATGAAGCCCTCCCGCCGGTAACTAAAAGAAGACATCATATCCTGCGCCCCCCTAATTGGGCCTTTGAAACCGCTGAATGATCTCCCGTGTTACTCATCCATCCGGCGGCGCTCCTCGTCCCTGATCTCCCGCCGCAACAGCTTTCCCACCTTGGACTTGGGGAGCATATCGCGGAATTCGATGTAACTGGGGACCTTGTATGATGCAAGGTGATCCCGGCACCACTTGAGCAGTTCAGCGCCACCCACACCCCTCGCATCCTCCTTCAGTACGACAATGGCCTTGATTCGTTCCCCCACCTTCTGGTCCGGCACCCCCACGACGCAGGCACCAATCACCGTGGGATGATCCTGCAGGACTGCTTCCACTTCGGACGCAGATACCCGATAGGCCTTGTGCTTGATAATGTCGGCGGAACGTTCCACGTAAGCAAGTTCGCCATCCTCGTCCTGACGAACAAAATCACCCATCCTATAGTAAATCTTTCTGTCAATATGCACATACGCCCGCTCGGTCTCACCGGGCTTGTTCCAGTATTGCTTTATGGTATAGGGAGAAGTGACCAGAAGTTCTCCGCTCTCCCCTTGCGACACAGGACTCAGGGTTTCAGGATCAACCACAATACACTCCCGGCTCTTGAGGGGCATCCCGATGCTTCCCGGTTTGGGTTTCCTGTCGATGCGACTGTACGTGACATGGCCGGCTTCCGTGGAGCCATATACCTGGTAGATGGGGATACCGAAGCGTGCTTCCCATCGATTGAAGACTTCCAGGGGCAGGACATCTCCACCACAATAGCAATAACGCAATGAGCTCAGATCATACCGTTCCAGTCGGTCATTTTCCAGGATCATTCGGTACAAAGCCGGAACTCCCAGAAACCACCTCACTCGATATCGCTGAATTGTTTCCAAGATGGCGTCAACCTGGGGGACAGGCATCAGGAGGATGGTATTTCCCTTGTTCAACCCGAGGGCCATGCTCAAACCCAGAGCCATAATATGAAAAAGGGGGTTTACAGCGATATAGACGTCGTCTCCTTCCTTGAGATAATTCCCGGCTACATCCTCCGTAACATCGTTGACATACGAAGTCATTCCCAGGTGATTCCCGGGCACCCCTTTCGGAAAGCCGGTTGTTCCCCCGGTGTAGAGGATATAGGACAGATCTTCCCGGGGGTCCATTGCCGCCTTTGGAAAAAATGGGCGATGTTTCAGGAGGGCCCTGAAGGAAAAAATCCGTTCATCATGATCCACCTTACCGCGTGGGATTTTGTCAAAAAGGAGGCCCAGGGTTCTTTTCCAGAAGGGGAGGAGATCAGACAGGTTCGTCACAATTGCTCTCTCCAGCGCAGTCCGGTCAATCACCTCCTTCACGTAGCAAAAATTCGTATCCTGGCAGATGATTGTCTTGGCGCCGGAATCATTGATCATGTATTCGATCTCGAACGATGTATAGATGGGGGAGACAGGGACGATGACTCCACCGATCTTCTGGACTGCAAGGAAGGTGATAAACCACTGGACACAGTTGGAGATATAAATCATGACCCGGTCCCCCTTCTTGACACCCATATCAACAAGGGAACCAGCGAACTTTTCACTCAAATCCCTGAGACGGGCATATGAGAATCGCTTTCCAAGGTATATGACCGCAGGCTTGTCCGGATATCTTTCGCTCATGGCGTCAAACCGGCTAAATGTCAGTTCCTTTTCCAGCATTCTCTCATTGCTCCCCATGACTTTTCTCTTTCAAACCCCGAAATAGGCCGACCGGACATCCGGATTGCTTAAGAGTTCATCCCGGGTCCCTTCCATTACAGCGGCCCCGTTTTCCAGGATGAACGCGTAATCAACGATCGGCAAAACCGGTCTTGCGTATTGCTCTGTCACGATAATGGAGATCCCTTTTTTATCTCTGATCTCCCTGGTGGAACGAACCAGGATCGTTTGAATCAAGGGGCTCAGGCCGAGAAGCGGTTCATCGAGAAGGAGGAGCCTGGGTTGGGCCATGAGGGCACGCCCGATGGCCAGCATCTGCTGCTCTCCACCGCTCAGAAAGCCGCCTATTCTTTTCCTCAACTTCTTGAGCGCAGGATAGACTTCGAAAACATACTCAAGGGTCTCCTTGGCCTTGGATGAGGGTGCGAGGTATGCGCCGATGCGCAGGTTTTCAAGAACACTGCTCTCTCGAAAAATCCTGCGCCGCTCGGGGCAGAGAATAATCCCCATTTTTGCCCGAAGGCTTGGTTTCAAGTCTGAGATATCATTTCCCAGGTAGCGTATCTCTCCCAATACCGTGATGCGTTCCCCCCCAGCCATTTCTTCCTTCCGCTTGATGTCCTTCATAATCCCGGAAAGAGTGTACATGAGTGTTGATTTTCCCGCGCTGTTGGCCCCGAATATCCCCACGATGGAGTCCTCGTGGCACCCGATGCTCACATTGTTGAGCGCCAGCATATTTTCGTAGAAGACCATCAATCCGCTGGCCTCAAGCATGATTCATGACCTCCTCCACGTCTTCAGATCCAAAATAGGCCTCTTTGACCTTTTCGCTCGCCATGACTTCATCGGGGCTGCCTTCGGCAATTTTCTCGCCGAAATTCAGGACCATAACCCGGTTGGCGACCCGGAAAAGCTCACGAAGCCGGTGTTCAATCATGACCAGGGTTATGCCGTCCATCTGGAGGCGCTCGATAAGGGGGACCATGCTCGCTATTTCGCTCATGCTTAATCCCGAAAAAATCTCGTCACAGATGATCACTTCCGGTTTCAGTGCAAGGCATCGAGCCAACTCAAGGCGTTTCAAATATCCCGTGGGAAGAGTAGAAGCGAGCTTGTAAGGAACATAGGAATCTCTCTCGAATCCTATTTCCTCCAGTATATCGATCCCCACCGTATCCCTGTCGCCCAGTTTGCCGCCACCCCGCCAGCCTCCCGTTCGTTTGGCCCGTGGAGAAAACAGGGGAATCACCAAGTTCTTATAGGCCGCCAGGCTGTAATAGGGCCGCATGATCTGGAAGGTGCGTGTGAGGCCCCTATCAGCAATCTTGTGGGGTGGCTTTCCGCTGATATCCTTTCCCTGGAAAATGACCTTCCCTGAGCTCATCCTGATGAAGCCGGTTATGCAATTGACCACCGTGGTCTTCCCGGAGCCATTCGGACCAATAATACCTAGAATTTCTCCCTCAGCGACATCAAAGCTCACCCGGTTCAAGGCCAGGATTCCTCCAAATGTCTTGGTAACGTCGATCACCTGCAGTATCGGTTCATCACTCATACCTTCACCCACCGTTGAAACTGGTGATATTTCCGCTGGCCGTACACCATAATCCCCTCACTCCTCACTACAATGAACCCCACCAGTATCAGGGAATAGAACACAATGCGAAGAGTTCCGAAGGCCCGCAGGAGTTCGGAAATGGGAACCAGGATAAAACAACCCAGCACCGGCCCCACCAGGGTCCCCGCCCCCCCGATAACCGTTGCCGCGATGGGAAGGATTGAAAAGTCGAGCGCGAAAAGAGAAATGCCTGACCACATATAAATGTGAACCAGGCAGGCTCCACCCAGACACCCCATACCGGAAGCTATGAATACGGCGATGGCCTTGTAAAAGGTGATGCTCATTCCAGAAGCCTTCACCGCCTGATCATTATCTTTCACTGCACGAAATACCAGCCCGATGTCCTGGTTCACCAGTCGCCTCAAGCCGAAGAGGAACACAAGCACCATGACGATCACCAGATATTGTTCCACCCAACGGTTCGGAAAGCTTTCCAGCCCCATGATCCCATCGGTTCCCCCGAGGATATCCAGGGCCTCGATAATCCTGCCCATGGCAAGGGGGTACATGAGGGTCACGATGGCAAAATAGACGCCCCGCAGGGGCAGGCAGGGCAAGAGGAGCACGGTACAGATGAGCCCACCGGCCACCGCCGCGATAGGGACGCTGAGCAAGGGAGGCATTCCGAAACTGGTATTCAGGATGGCCGTGATATATCCACCCACCCCGATAAAAAAGGCTCCACCGAGGGAGACGAGTCCGACAAAATGGGCCAGAAAATCAAAGCTCAATGCCAGAATAGCATATATGCAGACAATGGAGACCACTCTCTGCCAGTACATACCCGGCATAGCAAGGGGCAAAACCAGCATTCCCACGATCAAAACGAACCTTGGCAAAGTCAAATATGCCAGCTCTCGCACCGACATGAGCGCATAAATGCTGTCGGTTCGCACTTTGATGCCCCGGTCCAGCCTCTCTTTTCGCCGCTGCTCCATGTTCAACGGTTACACCCTTTCTTCCAACTCTTTCTGCCGGCCAAACAGACCCGACGGTCGAAGGATGAGGGTCAGAATAATGGCTAGGAGCGCCACAACCATCTGGTAATGAGCCCCGAGGTACACCGTGGTCAGAATCTGCGCAAAACCAATGAGAAATGATGCCAGGACCGCGCCCATCCAGCTTCCCAAGCCCCCTACAATACATACTGCAATCGCCTGGATAAGCACGTTGTACCCTTTTTCCACCACAATATTGCCGAGAGGCAACAATAAGACGGCCGCAAGCCCCGCGAGCATTGCTCCAAAGGCCATGGCCACCAACGCCATAAGGTCGGAATCAATGCCGAGCATCAGCGCTGCCCGTTCGTCTTGGGCCATTCCCCTGAGCGCCAGGCCTATTCGTGTAAAATGGGTAAACACCCAGAGAAAAGCAACTACAGCGACCCCAATAACTACGACCAGGATCCGCTGCATATCAATGGGTACGTCGCCGATCATGATGGTTCCCTCCCAGAAGACCGGCAGGGTATTACTCATCCCCTTGAATCCCCACCACCGCAAGCCTTCCAGGATAGCCAGACCGATGGCATAAGAGGCGATGATCTCGGAGATGGCCATGCCCCGCACACGGATGAGGATAAATTGATACATCAATGCCCCGATAATCCCTGTTATGACCATGCCGAGGACGATGCTCACGAAATAATTCAATCCCGCTCCACGCAAGAGGCTCCATACAAAAAAGCCGGTTATCACGTAAAGGGCTCCGTGGGCAAAATTCGGGATACGACTTATGCCGTAGACAAGGGCAAAGCCAAGGGCTATCAAGGCCAACGCAGTACTGTTCACGAGTCCGTAGATCAGGATATCCATAGTCGCTTCCATCCCTCCTGTCCCGGGCCCGCATCCTTAATTGATAGAGCGGAAGCACTTGCCTCTCATCCAAAGGCAAAACCCGGTGTGTGAGGGGAAATCAAGGAACCGGTTGCGGATCATGCTACCGATCCGCAACCGACAAGACTACTTTTTCATCCAGGGAGGAAGTTCTATCTGCCCGGTAGCGATACTCTTCGGGAAAACCACCACCCGTTTCCCTGCCTGCCACTGGAGCACTGAGCCGACAGCGCCCTTTGCAGGATCCATTGCAGGGATAACCTGGTGGCTCTTGGGGTTAAAACGCAGCCTTCCATAAACTCCCATGATATCCGTTTTTTCAAGGGCCGAAACCACCTTGTCCGAATCCAGGGTGTTTGCTCTTTCTATTGCGTCTTTCAACACATAGACGGCCATGTAACTGCTTGAACTTCCCAATCCTTCCGGAGCGATGTTCCAGCGTTTCTTGTAGGCGTTGTAAAACTTCATGGTCCACGGGGTGGCCTCAGAAGGGGCGTTCCCGGCATTGACCACATTGCAGAGAGTATATTCTCCCTTTCCTTCCGTTGCCTTCCAGAAACCGGGCTGCTCGGCGGCAGCCAACGTGGAGCCGAATGGGAGGGCGGGTATCTTCATCTGATACCACTGTTTCAAAAGAATGGAACTCTCAGGCATATCCATCCAAATATTCAGAATATCTGCTTTTTTCTTTTTTGCCTTCAAGAGCCCCATGGAAAAATCCGAAGTCCCCGTGGGAAATATCTCCATGCCGAGGACATCAAAACCCTTTTTTGCCGCTACCTTGCTGATAATCTTTCCGGCACCCCTGGCGTGGGCCACATCCTGGACCATGACAAAAATTCTATTGAGGCCGAAGCGTTCTTTAAGAATCTTGAAGCACGCAAGAATTTCTCCTACCAGCCATTTTGCTTCTCCGTGGATCCGGAAGCAGTATTTGTACTTGTCATAGTGCTTCTGGACCATAGCGCTGTATTTTGGACTCAGGACACCGGTGCTGACAATGGAGATCTTCTTGTATTTTGAAAGCAGCGGCATGGCCGCCAGGGCGGCTTCGGAACGTACAGGTCCACCCAGGAGAAAATCGGCCTTTTTCTCAAGGATGAGCTTTTCCACCGCCAGCAAGGCCTCACTCACCGGGACCCCCGGCTCCAGGTCACGGGTGTCAATGACCTCTACTTTGAAGGGGCGTTTTACACCTGCCACGCTCACTCCGCCGGCAGCGTTAATCTCTTCAACCGCAAGTTTGATGCCCCGCTCAGCATCCCATCCGTACACGAATGCTGTAGAGAGAGGACAGCCCAGCACAATGGGCTTCGCTGCATTGGCGAATCCCAAGGGTAAAATGATGAAAACCAAAAACGAAACGACCATTCCCAGAAGAAGCTTCTTTTTCATGATATTCCCCCTTTCCATGTTCAAGTTGTTTCCATTGATTTTTTTAAACAGTAGCATCTTCGAACAGTTGAAACAACAAAAATTCCACTTTTTCCATCTCTTCGCGTCCACTGCACAACCTAAAAAGGAAATCATGTCACCTGCCTTGACTTATTGAGGGTGGTGATTAATGTTGATAAGTAGATGGATACTAATGAAAATAGCATCTGCATCTTAAGCAGGAACGGAACTCCTTAAGGGACTGTCATGAAATAAGCGTTGCATTAATGTAATAGTTATTTCATGACAGTCCCTAAGAGGTAGGCTGGAATCGAAACAACCTGACCGGCTACCAGGAACAAAAGAGGCGCAATGAGCGGGAAAGACTATTACAAAATCCTTGGTGTTGCCAAGTCGGCCTCTGCGGATGAGATAAAGAAGGCTTACCGCAAACTCGCCCTGAAATACCACCCCGATCACAACAAGGGCGACAAGGCGGCGGAGACCAGGTTCAAGGAGATCAGCGAGGCGTATGCCGTCCTGAGCGATCCCGAAAAACGGCAACAGTATGACAGCTTTGGCGCTGAGGGATTTCAGAATCGTTTCAGCCAGGAGGATATCTTCCGCGGTTTCGATTTCAGCAGTATTTTCAGGGAATTTGGTTTTGGCGGGGGAAGGTCCGATAATGTTTTCAGCCAGGTTTTCGGGGGCGGCATGGGCGGCAGACAGGGCCGCGCCCATTTTCAAACCGGTGGATCTCCCTTTCAATCATCCTTTCAGGGACAACCAAGGGGGATGAAAGGACCGGACCTCGTATACGAACTATCGCTCACCCTTGAAGATATCGCAAAGGGTACTGAAAAGCTCATTGCCTATGACCTGGGCGGTACCCAGGAAAGGGTTTCCGTGAAGATCCCCGCGGGAATCCAGTCCGGAAGAAAGTTGCGGCTCCCGGGCAAGGGACGACCGGGTATTCAGGGCGGACCACCGGGAGACCTTTACATACAGGTACACGTTCTTGACCACCCCCTCTTCAGACTGGAGGAGGACAATCTCCTCATTCGGCAAGAAATCACCTTTTCTAATGCCGCGCTGGGAACAGAGCTGGAGGTCCCTACCATCGGCCAGAAACGCTTGAAACTCAAAATTCCACCAGGTACCCAAAATGGCGCCAAGTTCCGGATGCGGGGATACGGCCTTCCCCAGATGGGTGGAAACGGCAGGGGAGACCAGATAGTAGAAATTCGTGTGGCAGTCCCGAAAAATCTGAACAAGGATCAGGAAAACCTGATAAAGAAGCTGGCTGAGTCGGGTTTGTAACAGGAATGAAAGCACTGTGCGTTTTTTCCGGCGGGCTGGACAGCATGCTCGCCATCGAACTTGTGAGGGCCCAAGACATCGAAGTCCAGGCCCTTTTTTTTGAGACCCCTTTTTTCTCATCCGACAGGGCTAAAAGATCAGCGCAACACCTGCATGTGCCCCTCAGAGTGATTGATATCACGAAACAACACCTGGAAATTGTTCAAAACCCACCGCACGGTTACGGTGCCAATATGAATCCCTGCATTGATTGCCACGCTCTCATGTTCCGAATAGCCGGCGAACTGCTCGAAGGAGAAGGGGCCGATTTCGTCTTCACTGGGGAAGTCCTGGGACAGCGACCCATGTCCCAGAACAAAGGCGCACTGGATCTGATCGCCAGGGAAAGCGGACTGGGATCACTGCTCCTCAGGCCCCTTTCCGCGAAGCAACTCCTTCCCAGCGAACCGGAAGCAAGGGGATGGATTCAAAGGGACCTTCTTCTGGACCTCAAAGGCCGGTCCCGAAAACCACAAATGGCTCTCGCAAAAAAACTGAACATCAGTGACTATCCCTCCCCTGCTGGTGGGTGCCTTTTAACGGAAGAGGTATTTTCCCGTCGATTGAAACACCTGTTTTCTCTTTCCCCTCACCCGGAGATCTTTCAAATTGAACTACTCAAATTCGGCAGGCATTTTAAACTCGGCCCCGCCACGAAGCTGGTGGTGGGGAGGAATAAACAAGAAAATCAGCGCCTCTTTTCCCTTGCGGCAGAAAAAGCAATCCTCTTAAAGCCCTTGACTGTCCCCGGGCCCACGGCGGTCCTCACCGGCCCCGTAACGTCTTCATTGCTGGACCTCGCCCTGGAAATTACGGTTGCCTATAGTGACAGTGAAGAGGAGGAGTCCGTGGAAATGGTGATAAGCGGGGAAAAAGGTGAAATAACGGAGGTCGCGCCTGGAAAGCCCAAGGGTGCTTTCGAGGCAATGATGATCTGAGTGCAGCGTGCCTTTTACATCCTCAAGAGCCTTGCAATTAATGATTTCTGTTTCATCCGTTCGAGTTTCTGCTTGTTCTCCTCCAGGATTTTTTTCTGCAGAGCCACCTTTATCTGAAGGTTTTCTTTTAAATCAACTAGTTTATGGGACCTGAGGTTCAATTCAAGGATGGATATTTTATCCTCGCGTGTTTCAAAAGTTGATTCCATATCCAACGTTTTCGAACGAATTTCCTCAATCCTGCTCTTTATCCCGGCCAGTTCTGCTTTCTTCGATTGAATGATGTTCTGGATTTGATGTATCTCTTTGAGCACATCTTCTTCCTTCTCCATGGTGATAAACAAGGTGAAGAAACAAATCAGGCAAACCAGAAGGAGGATGAAAATGACCCTCGTCGCCACCTTGTAAGTGGTCACGAACCCATGGATAACAATCCTCAGTTTTCCGAAAATACGCCCCAGTGAATCTCCGGCAGTATAGGGAGCAGCCTCACCTTCAACACGATCCTGCAGAGAACCGAGACGCTCCTTGACAAACTGAACTTTTTCCTCCAATTGTCTCGCGACCTTCCCCTGCCGGCAGCGGTCTTCCAGTTTCTCCTCGGCTTCCATCAAACTCTCGGAAAAAACTTTGAGCGCCTGAAAAGGTTCTGCCATATCGATATCGTGCATGGGCTTTCCCACAAAACGTTCTTTCAGTTCCTGGGACCAGTTTTTCAGGACGTCGCTCATCCCCTCTATTGCAGAAGCCATTTTCTGCAGAAATGCTTTCGCGCAGAGATACTCGCCCGCCATATCCAGTAAAATGATCCAGTCCTTGCATTCACTCAAGGCCTCACTTGCCTGAATCTCAAGATCGCTCTTTCTGCTTGTCGCTCCTTCTCCCATGCTCACCCCAACATGCAAGATTTACTCCACACTGCCGAATCACAACTGTTTAGTCCAACTTTACATCGCACCGCAGGCATCGGCTGCACTCCTTCCTTGCCGTTTTTTCATCCAGACCGAGTTCCACTTCTGCGAAACCCTTCATGCGTTCCTTCACCGGCAATTTGGGCATCTCTGCCATAGCCTGTTTGATAACTTCTCCAGGAACCTCCATGGTAATGGTTATCTCTTGATTGGGTTCCTCTTCCGGTGCCTCTCCCCGCATCTGCGCAAGATACTTTTCAATCTCCTTCGCCGCTCGCCTGCCGGCGGCCAGGGCATCCACCACCCGGGCCGGACCGGTAACTGCGTCTCCGCCCGCAAAAATACCGGGCAGGTTTGTCTGTAAAGTCCTCCGATCAGCCTTGACCGTATTTCGCTCGCTCTCGACCGATTGGGAAAAACTCAGATCAGGGGTCTGGCCGATAGCGGCAAATATGGTGTCGTATTCCTCCGCCAAGACACATCCTTCGACGGGCACCGGCCTCCGCCTGCCGCTCGCATCGAATTCTCTGAGTTCGCACTCATCCAGTTCAAAGACCAGACGGCCGTTTCGCTCGCTGATGGACTTCGGGGCAACCAGGACCTTGAGATTAATTCCCTCTTCCAGCGCATCTTCGATCTCATCCTCGTATGCGGGCATGTCCTTTCTCTCACGGCGATAGAGGATCGTAACATCGGCCCCCATTCTTCTGCACGTTCTGGCCACATCAATGGCGACGTTTCCTCCGCCAACCACCGCCACCTTTTTTCCGACTTCCGGGGCGGTTCCAAGCTCCACTTCCCGCAGGAATTCAGCCCCGCCAACCACGCCGGGGAGCTCTTCACCGGAAATCCGGGTTGAAAGGCTCTTGTGTGCGCCTACCGCAACAAAAACCGCGTCAAACTCTTCCACCAACTGTTCGAGGGATATGTCCCGCCCCACCCTTTGACCGGTCTTTGCATGTACCCCGGCATCCAGAATAAACTGGATCTCCTCATCCAGGATATCTCTCGGCAGGCGATATGCAGGTATGCCATATCGGAGCATTCCGCCAAGTTTGGGAAGTTCTTCAAAAACAGTCGGTTCATAGCCCAGCAACGCCAGGTGATAGCTGGCTGCCAATCCACCCGGACCACCACCAATGACTGCCACTCTCTGACCTTTTGGAGCGGCCTTGTTGATGGTTATCTTGAACCCTTTTTTGCGGGCCATATCAGCCGCAAAACGCTTGATTTGCGGTATCGCCATGGGCTCATCCGTTTGCCCCCTCAGGCAAACCTCGGTACAGGGATGCGTGCAGACCCGCCCACAGACTCCGGGAAGGGGGTTGTCCTGGTAGATAAGCGAAATCGCGTCGTCATAACGGCCCTCCGCCACCAGGGAGAGGTACCCCGGCACCTGCTGTCCAACAGGGCAGGCATTGACACATTTTGCCTCGAAAAGATCTGCACAGATACCCGCGGCACAATGCTTTTCGAGAATATGTTCTTCATATTCTTCCCGGAAATACTTGAGCGTTGCGAGTACGGGATTTGGAGCGGTTTGTCCCAGGCCGCACAGTGCGGAGTCCTTGACAAACGTGGCAAGTTCTTCGAGCTCATCCAGGTCACTCATCACTCCCCTGCCTTCAGTGATCCTGTTGAGAATTTCCAGCATTCGCCTTGTTCCTTCCCGGCAGGGTGTACATTTCCCGCAGGATTCTTCCTGGCAAAAATCAAGGAAGAATCTGGCCATGTCCACCATGCAGGTGGTCTCGTCCATAACGATCATCCCGCCGGAACCCATGATTGCCCCCACCTTGGCGATGGCTTCATAGTCCGTCGGGGTATCCAGGAGCTGGTCGGGAATGCAACCTCCCGACGGCCCGCCTAACTGGACTGCCTTGAATTTCTTGTTCCCGGGGATGCCGCCACCTATCTCGTAGACAATCTCTTTGAGCGTGGTGCCCATGGGGACCTCCACCAGGCCGATATTGTTGACCGCACCGCTCAGGGCAAAGACTTTCGTCCCCTTGCTTCCTTCTGTGCCCACGCTGGCATACCAATCGCCCCCGTTCAGGATAATCTGGGCCACATTGGCAAGGGTCTCGACGTTATTGAGAACGCTGGGTTTTTTCCACAGTCCCTGGTGCGCGGGAAATGGTGGTCTCGGGCGGGGCATACCTCGCTTTCCTTCAATAGAATGCATGAGGGCCGTTTCTTCGCCACACACAAAAGCTCCGGCTCCCTGATAGACCTCCAGATCGAAATCGAAACCGCTTCCCAGGATATCCTTTCCCAGGAGGCCATACTCCCGTGCCTGATTGATGGCAATGTCCAGCCGGCGCAGGGCCAGCGGATACTCTGCACGGCAATAGATATACCCGTGGTGCGCATCGATTGCCTTGGCTGCTATGATCATTCCTTCCAGGACCGCGTGCGGGTCAGCCTCCAGGACACTCCTGTCCATGAAGGCACCCGGGTCTCCCTCATCCGCGTTGCAGAGCACGTACTTGACATCACTCTTGGAGCGACCGGCGAACTCCCATTTCAGACCCGTCGGAAAGCCGGCACCACCTCGCCCGCGCAGGCCGGACTTCTTCATTTCTCCCACGATCTCTTCAGGCGTCATTTCCAGGAGGGCCTTGCCGGCTCCCTGGTACCCGTCCCGCGCGATGTATTCATCGATCACCTCGGGGTCGAGGATCCCCCGGTTTCTCAGCACTCTTAGAAGCTGCCTGGAAAAAAACGGAATTTCTCCCAATCCCGGGATCGTCTCAAAGGAAGCAGGTTCCACATAAAACAAGCGTTTCACCGGCCTTCCTTTCAGCAGGTGCTCTTCCACCAGCTCCGGCACATCCTCTACATGCACTTTCTGGTAAAAAATGGAATCAGGTTGCACCACCAGAACAGGTCCCTGGGCGCAAAATCCGTTACACCCCGTTTCAATGACCCGTACTTCATCGGCCAACCCCTTCTCGGTAATTTCTTTTTCAAGTGCTTTCTTGACCTCTACGCTCCCCGAGGCGTGACATGCGGTCCCCCCGCAAAGGAGCAAATGAGTTCGATACGTCTTCATCTAGCGGCCTCCTTACCTCCGGTCTATTCCTGTTCGTGCTGTTCCTCTTTCAATCTGGCCAGTGCGAAATCTGTCTGAACTTCTCCCCGCAAGACATGCCGCTTGAAGACCTGCCGCATCTTGTTGGAGTCTATGTGCTGATAGATGACCGGGTCCTTATCCTGCATCTCCACCGTGACATTAGGTTCGCTACTGCACATTCCCATGCACCCGGATGTGATCACGCGGATATCCTGTCGGTCCGTTTCACTCATCTCATCGAGAAGTGCATCCATAACTTCCCGAGCTCCGGCAGCAATCCCGCACGTGCCCATATGCACCGTAATCTTGACTGTGGCCCCCCCTTCCCTGAGGGCGGTGTCTTTTTTCACTCTCTCCTTGATCTTCTTGAGATCATCAATCGTCAATTTTCCCATTGCTTTTCCTCCAGCGTGTAAAGAACCAGAATCCAGAAGGCCCGATTTTGCCTTCCTTCCCGATGGGCGTGATTGCTCTCATATCCCTAAAGTGTCTAGAGTGATCTAGAATGTCTAAAGTGCTTAAAATTAATGAATCGTATTCCATTTTATTGAATAGATAAGCAAAGCTCACCATAATTCTAGCTCACTTCAAACTTGATTTCTGCTACCCCATGGTCCCATTTCTCAAGTCGACCATTTGACTAGTTGCCAGTTCTCAGCTTTGCCTCCGACTCCTGGATCATTTGCCCAAGATATTTCAGCACCTTCGGCTCATCGATCGCTACGTCGTCCAGTTCTTTTTTAATGTCCCGGGTGTCGAAATAAAACTCTTCACTGTTTGTTCGATGCGAGTAAACCAACTCCACCTCGGGATGTCCAGCAATCAGGGCAATAATACATCCGGCCATATTTCCCAGTGGAGGAAGATCCAGGTGATCCAGGCGGAAGGTCGCGGTTACCCGGGTCCCCTCTCCTTCCCGGGAAGCGATTGAAAAATGGCCGTCGCACCGCCTGCTGGTTTCCCGAAAGAGGGAAAGCCCCAAACCCACTCGACGCGTAAGCCTCGTGGTATAAAAGGGGTCTGTTACCTTTTCGAGGACCCCTTTCTCTATGCCGCTTCCATCATCTGCAATCGTAACGGTAAGCGTGTTCTTCTCTTTTTCCTCCAGGATGGAGATGGTTAGGAGCCCGGCTCCCGCGTTCACGCCGTTTTCGGCAATATCAAGAATATGAAGAGACAGTTCGCGCAATCATATCTCCACCGACCTGTCCGATTTCCCCAAAAGAGCCAGACGCAGTTCTTCCACCGTTGCGCTCTCCATGAAAAAAACAGAGACGCGTCGCCCGATGTCCCTGAGAAAATGGGCATCTGAAGAGGTCACCACCGGCAGTCCCAGGTCCTCCAATATTTTCTTTCCCGTGGTCCTCGCCCACTGAGGATCAGAAACCTCAACACCATCCAACTCCACACCGGGAGGGACAAAACCCAGTTGACTCAACAGGCTGTAACTGGGGCGATCCACGTGGGACGCGATGCATAAACCTCCCAGCCGATGGATCTCCTGAACGATCTCTTCAAGACCCAGGTCCAATGCACCGATCAGCAACCGGTCGTTAAACCCCTCAACCTCATCAAATTCATTGGCCCGGACCTGCTCCCCAAAAAACTCCGGCCTGTTTGTCCCTTTGAGAGCCCGGTATACCGTCTTCTGCATGGCCAGCGCCTGGTCCGCCAGATCAAAGATTGCAAGGATATGGACTTCCTCTCTTGAATTGATTTCCATCCCCGGCAGCACCCGGACCCCCAGGGTTTCACCCAATCGAACAGCAGGTGCAACATTTTCCGCCGAGTTATGGTCACAGAGCGCAATAATATCCAGACCGATCTCCCTGCATTTTTCCACGATCCTCCTTGGGCTCATATCCAGATCGCCACAGGGAGAAAGACAGGAGTGAATGTGCAGATCCGTCCTAAATTTTCTCATAAGCTGGGGCAAGCATCCTCGTAGAGTTACTGAATTCCAGCATCATGAAGCTTGCCGGCCAGCTCATAGGCCGCAAGAGAAGAAAAAAGAAGGGGAATGCCTTCCTCCCTCGCCTTTTCCACGGTTTCCTGATCAGGCTGGTATCCGTTGGCAAGTACGATCGCGGCCAGTTCTTTCAGCAATGCAACAGCAACGATATTCTGGTGTCTCTGGATCGTAATCCACACACTTCCCTTTTCCGCGTTTGCCATGACATCGCTGAGGAGATCCCCGCAATATCCGCCCAGTACTTCCCGCTCGAGCCCGGATTCCCCAGACAACAGGTCAAGAGACAATCTGCCAACGATGTCCGTTACTTTCATTTTTTCTCCTTCAGGCTGACCGTGCTGGGTGCTCTGCCGCAGAAATAAAGGCAGTCGTCCAGGGAAGCCCTGCCTTCCACCACGTCTTCAGCAAACGTTGTGCAATCAGGCGATCCGCAGTGGCCGCATTCCTTCCTCGGCAGCTTTGTGAGAATTTCTTCCACCCGTTTCTGTCTTTCAATTCGTTCCTTCAAGGTCTTCTTCGTGAGGGTTACACGCGGGGAATACCTGTTTTTCTCGGCAAAAAACCATCCGTTCCTATAGAGTTTCTTCACATAATCATACTTGACTCGCTTTTCTATTCCGTACATGCGCACCAGTTTCTGCAGGTACCTTTTACCCTGGTACTTATCAGCCACCGTGAAAAGGCCGCCAAGGCAGCCTTCGGAGCACGTCCTGAACTCTATGTAATCGATATTGGAGAGCCTCCCCATCTCTATCTTCTCAAGGTAGTTGATGGTTTCCTGGAGACCGGAAACGGCGAGACAATTCATCTGTACCCCCGAAATCTCGCCGCCAGACATGCCCCATCCAAGGCCCATGCCGCCCGAATGATGCAACACCTTGTCTTCTTCAACCTTTTCAATATTCTTTTTCAAGACACCGTAAATATCAGAAATTCCCACAGCGCCGTCAATATAGGAATGGTCCTGAAAGAAACGCTCCTTGATACAGATCATCTTTGCTGGGCATGGAGATATATGGACGGTTTTTATCTCCGACTCGTCACACCCGAATTTCGAGGAAAGCCTCATTTTCACCTCCCTGGCCACTATCTCTCTCGGGGCGGCAAGGGGCGGGATGTGAGAAAGCAGATCAGGGAAACGGGTAGCGATCAGTCTCACCACAACGGGACAGACGGGGGAAATCAAGGGCCATGGTGCGTGCTCTTTTTTCTTGTTCTCCTTGATATAAAGTTCAATGGCTACATTGAACATCTCATTGGTATATGATTGATCATGCACATAAGAAAATCCCATTTTCTTCAGGCCCAGGAGGATATCATTGGGCGTCACCTCTTCACCGAACTGGGAGTAAAGTACGGTTGAAGCACTTACCACCGAGTATCTGGCCTCCGCCATATCTCTCTTGTCACTGGCAATTGCGCGGATTGCCCCACGTGGGCAGATCCGGATACATTCTCCGCAGTCAACACAAACCCCCACGACCTTTGCCACGCGCCCTTCGTGTACCCTGATCGCCTTGGTCGGACATGCCCTCATGCACAGAACGCAACCATTACAACGCGTTTCGTCGATCTCTATGTAGTGGACCGGGGTCGTACATAATGGAGATTGATTGTTCACCGCGGTTCCCCTGTAAGATGAAACAAAATCTTCAACCGGGTTCCCTGATCATGGCCTGATCGTATGTCCAGGGAATCGGCATTTTTCTTGATATTCGGGAGTCCCATACCCGCGCCGAAACCCATTTCCCTGTATTCCGCGGGGGCGGTTGAAAATCCTTCCTGCAAGGCCGCTCCAATGTCCCCGATACCGGTCCCGTCGTCATTGACCTGCAGCTCAATTTGATTAGGATTCACCGTCAGCACAAGCTCCCCTTTTCCCCCGTACATGACAATGTTCATCTCGGCTTCATAGGCGCACACCGATGCACGGCGAATAATCTGCTCCTCGAAACCGATATTTCGCAACATTCTTTGTACCTGGAGCGAGGCTTCGCCGGCTCGCACGAAATCCCTCGGGTCCACATTAAAGCGCTTTTGTAATTGAGGCATATGAGGCTCACTCCTGAAAGAGACGTGCGGCCTATACTATTTCCGCGCCCGAGACCCTGGAACCCCGATTCTCAACGCCCCGCAAACCTTCTCGAAAGAGTCTTCCACACGCGGAATACATCGTAAACGGCGTTGACAAAAGAGGGAGATCATGCTCCACCGCATGGATTATCATTTCCGCGGTAGGCCTTTTTTCCCGGACAAGCACCACCGCCGCCACCCCCGAGATGACTGATGTCCGTATCACCTGAATGTTATTGAGGCCCGTCAGAAGGAGGGACCCGGATGTCGGTCCCCGGAGCATATCACTCATCAAATCGCTCGCAGTTCCCGCCACGACAAGCGAATCGAGCTTCTCCTCTCCCACCAGCACTTTGGCCTTCAGGATCTCTTTTATGTGCGATAATTTCATGGGTGTCCTATTCGTATTTTGCAAGGATATCACCGAGCTTGTTCGGACGGACACCTCCGTGGGTATCCGCATCAACCACAACAGCAGGAGCCAAACCGCAAGCACCGAGGCATCTGACGGTTTCAAGGGAAAAGCGTCTGTCATCCGTCGTCTGTCCCGGCACGAGGTCGAGATCATCGGTCAAACGTTTCAGTAAATTCTTGCTTCCCCGCACGTAACAGGCAGTCCCAAGGCAGACCTTGATAAGATGCCTTCCCTTGGGTACCATTGAAAAAAATGAATAGAACGTTACGACGCCGAAAATGGTGCTCCCGGGAATATTCAGTCCTTTCCCGATGTATTCCTGGAGTTCGAGAGGGAGGTACCCCACCACCCGCTGACATTCCTCCAGGACCGGTATCAGGCATCCCGGTTTTCCTTTGAATTGTCCGATGATCTCATCCACCTGCAACATCACTTCAGGAGTCAGATCAGGATTGATTTCTTCAAGGTTTTTCAACTGATGCATTATTAATCTCCTTCCAACGACAATCACAAGCCATGCCTAACTTCTTGCTATGCGCACGGCGCAAACCTTGTACTCAGGGATCTTGGCAATGGGATCCAGAGCCGCGTTTGTCAGCTTGTTTGCCGCGGCATTGGCATAATGAAATGGGATAAAGACCGTTCCTTTTTCCACCCGTTCAGATACCCGTGCGATCGCCTCTATTTCCCCTCGTCTGGAGGCGACTCTGATCCTGTCTCCCTCACCGATTTTTCCCGAGGAGGCGTCATCGATGGAAATCTCTACAAAACATTCGGGAGCCAGGGTGTTCAATCCATCCGATTTCATCGTCATTGTCCCGGTATGATACTGATAGAGCACCCGCCCCGTGGTGAGATAATAAGGGTATTCATCATTGGGTACTTCCGCAGGCGGGATATAGCCTATGGCGTGAAATACTCCGAGTCCGCAGGTAAATTGGTCCATATGGAGACACGGGGTCCCGGGATGGTCCGTCCCGGTGCACGGCCAGTGGAGCCCTTCCATCTCGAGGCGGTCATACCTGATCCCGCAATAGGAAGGCGTTACTTCGGCGATCTCCTCCATGATCTTTTCAGGGCTTTCATAGGACATGGAATACCCGAGCCTGGTGGACAAGTCACAGAGGATCTTCCAATCCTCTCTAACCTCCCCGGGAGGATCCAGGGCCTTCCGGACCCGCTGGACTTTTCTCTCCGTGTTGGTAAATGTTCCGTCTTTCTCGGCAAACGCCGTTGCGGGGAGAACCACATCCGCCATTCGTCCCGTCTCATTCAGGAAGATATCCTGCACCACCAGGAAATCAAGCTTTTCCACGCACTCCTTCACATGGTTCAAGTCCGGATCCGATACCAGGGGGTTTTCCCCGATAATATAAAGGGCCTTTATCTTGCCCTCCTTGGCGGCGTTCATCATCTCCGTCACCGCCAGACCCGGCGCCTGGGGCACGCTTTTTACACCCCAGGCCTCCTGCATGCGCGCCTGGTTCGCGAGGTCCGCCACCTTCTGGTAGCCCGTGTACACATTGGGTAATCCACCCATGTCGCAGGCACCCTGGACATTGTTCTGGCCCCGCAGGGGATTCACCCCACCCCCGGGGACACCCACATTGCCGCAAAGCATAGAGAGGTTTGCCAGGGACTTCACATTATCGGTACCGGTGGTGTGCTGGGTGATCCCCATGGCATACAGAATCGATGCCGCTGGAGCACTCGCATAGAGTCTGGCGGCAGCAATCAATTGTTCCTGGGGTATGCCGGAGACTTCTTCCACATGGGCAGGAGTGTATTTCTCTACCGTTTTCTTGAGATCCTCCAGACCCACGGTCCGGGAAAGGACATATTTTTCATCATAGAGACCTTCCTTAATGATCACGTGCATCATCCCGTTGATCCATGCCACATCGGTTCCCAGTCTTTGCCGCAACCAGAGCGTTGCGAATTTGGTGATCACGATCTCCCTGGGATCCACCACAATCAGTTTGGCGCCCTTCTGGGTCACCGCACGTTTCACATAGGCAGACAATACCGGATGATTCTCCGTGGTGTTGGAACCGGTAATAAGGATAACATCTGATTTTTCTATGTCTTCAATGGGATTTGTCATTGCTCCGCTTCCAAAGGCTGCGGCCAGACCGGCCACCGTGGAAGAATGTCAGAGACGGGCGCAGTGATCGATGTTGTTCGTACCCATGGCTGCCCGGGTCATCTTCTGAGCGAGGTAGTTTTCCTCATTGGTGAGGCGCGCACTGGTAAATACACCGATAGAATCTGGCCCCGATGCCTCCTTGATTTCAGACAGTTTGCTTGCAACCAGATCCAGGGCCTCGTCCCAGGTGGCTTCTCTGAATGTATCATTTTCCCGGATGAGCGGGGTTTTCAACCGATCCGGATGACCCAGAAAATCATAGGCAAAACGTCCTTTTACGCAAAGTCTTCCATAATTGGGGCCTACATCCTCAACCGCGGTAACCTGCACCACCCTGTTATCTGCAACATGGAGATAGAGCTGGCAGCCGACGCCGCAATAGGAACAGGTGGTACGCACTTTTTTCACTTCAATGGGAGAGAAAAACGGAGAGACATGGTCCCTCGGGTAAAGGGCTCCCACCGGGCATGCCTGCACGCACTGACCGCAAAACACGCAATCGGAATCCTTCAAGGCGAGGTCTCCTTTTGCCACGATCTTGGATTCAGAACCGCGATACCCGTGACTGATGGCGTTGTTTACCTGGATATCATTGCACGCCTGGACACATCTTCCGCAAAGGATACAGCGCGAAAAATCCCGTACAAAGAACGGGTTCACATTTTCGATAGGATAGTGTGTTTCCGCCGGAGGGAAGCGGTTTCCCATCACCTGGTACTTGATGGCAAGCTCCTGGAGACGGCAGTCGCCGTATGCCGGACAAAGATCCCGGTGTTCTTCCGGTTCCATGGCCTGGAGCTGGAAATCCGTCCAGGAATCCATGTCAAAGTCCTGGGCCAGGCAGTTATGATGACCGGAGGAAAGCAACAGCTCGAGATTCATCCTCCTCGCCTTTACCACGCGGGGAGATTCACTCCTGACCACCATATTTGGGGCCGCGGGCGCCGCACAGGCGGCCACCAGATTTCTCGCGCCTTCCACTTCCACCACACAGATTCGGCACGACCCGGTGGGCGACGCCCCCTTCAAGTAACAGAGGGTAGGAATATCAATGCCGTTGCGTTTGGCAACTTCCAGTATGGTTTCACCAGCGTTGAAGACAAACTTCTTCCCATCAATAACAATCGTTTTTTCTTTTTCCATAGTGACTCCCGAACATTCCATTCCATCCACGGCGGGACGCTCACCGGGACGGGTAGTGGTTGATTTCCTGCAGTCTGCCCCGTTCACGGGAAGCAGCCGGCCTTTTCAGACAAAAGGTTTTGAAAACGGGGCGAGTATAGCAGAAAAAAATATTTTTTTTCAAACCTTTTTCCGAAAAGGGAGGCAAGATGCGCTTTGGGAAGCAGCAGAACGACCCATGTCAATCCATGAACCGGTGCAGGAAACGATGGATCCGCATCTGCCAGTAGGAGATGTTCAGCGGGATCATCAATTTGGGGTCAAGGGTGACGTTGGGAATCCTGCCGACCGCGGACAGGTAATGCACATTGTCAGCCACGGAAAGGGTGCACCCTTTTGCATGGAGATACCTGGATCCCCGGTTTCTGAAGGCGTGAAAAAGGGCCCGGAAGGTCTTCAAAAGCATGTCGTTGGACCGGGTTTTCCCCTCGTCAACCTCTCCTGGAGTTTTGTAACTGCTTTTGATTTTGACCTGTTCTCCTCCTATTTCTCCTTCCCAGCTCGTGCAGTCACCCGCAAATATCACTTTTTCATCCGGTTCCAATTCCAGGGGGCCCTCAACTTTCCCCACGACAACATGGATCTTTCTCATCTCTTTGTCCACATTCGGCAGATAGGCCCGATAAATATGCATGGCCTCCTGCAGGGCACCGGGACACCCTCCCCAGCAATAATCAAGAGAATGCTTTTCCGGAAACGAACCGACGGTGCACCGCAGGTTGCTCTCACCGCCGAAATAATCGTCAATACGCTCCATGCAAAACTGAAAATCTTTCGTCTTCGTACGCACTTCTTCCAGCGGGAAATCACCGGACACCTCTATCTCATCCAGATCCATGGGCCCAAAGCCCCGCTGGGACGTCAACCGGAGATGGACGAGATCCTTCGGGTCAACGTGAACCATGTGACATCCCACCGTGTCAACGGCGCACGAGTTGGTGCCCATAACAATAGCACCCAGGGAGAACGGCGTAGGTGTCAACATCATCTTCTGCCCGGCCACGATGCCGTCAATGGCAACAAAGGATGGCTGAATCACCTCCTGGAGGTCTGCGATCTTCTGTTCCAGAAATAAGTTATGATCCACGAGCCGGTGCCGGTCGTCCTGGATGCCGATATAATTTTTGAGACTTAGGGTGAGCCTGCACCAGGGATGTGCCTTGAACTTGGGAACATTAATGAGATAGTCGGTGCGGGAAAGGGGCTTCGGGATAAAGACCTGCCCTCTCAGTGCACCGGTTTTGTGCAGAGATACAGAAACCTGGGGGTATTCATCAAAATAGTAGGTCTTGACCCGGTGTTTCCTGATCACCTCCGGGTAGCCCGCGTTCTTGAAACAGAACCTGGTCGGGATAATGATACCCGAGCGTTCACCAACGGCGATTTCTTCCGGTTCCCTTGCGCGCTCCCGGGTGGCGGTGATCACGCCGTCAAGAAATTCCTTCCGGGTGAAGGCATGCGGGAACAACTCCGGGTGAGCAATGACCACGTTCGGTTTCAGGAGGATTCTTCCGGTTGGCCGGACATCGAGTTCCTCCATCCCTTCTTTCACAATACCTGCAATCCTATCGGGATCATAGGTATCACATCGCATGATAAGGACCCGATGCTGCATCTTTCTTCCTCCCTGGGGGAATCGTGAAACTATAAAATCACGATCATCTCTTCCTGTCTAATTTATCGATTACTTTATCGTAATAGATCTGATCGTCCTCCAGCAGAGGAGATTTCTTGCCCATCATGTTCAACTGCATGATCTTGAAATTGATCCGCTTGATCTGGCGGTACTTTTCTTTCTCGTCCGGGATGCTGTCCAGCATATCCTCCATCTGCCGGATTTCCTTCCTGAGCTGGATCTCCGGGGGAAGGCAATCAGCATTCTTCAATATCTTGTAGACAAGCCTGAGATCGTCAGGCACATTAGAATCGTCCTCAAGGTCCACGGGCTGACCGCTCCCCGGAAGATCGTCAAACACGCCTTCCTTCAGCGCTTCTTTTATCTTTCGCTCCACAATTTTTTCAAATGCAACCATGCGCTTTTCCACTCCTGGTTATTCGATCACCGACACCCGACACCTTCATGCCTTAC
>CAZJRD010000016.1:29927-54943 GCA_964548365.1 uncultured Desulfobacteraceae bacterium
CGCTTTTCCACTCCTGGTTATTCGATCACCGACACCCGACACCTTCATGCCTTACTCCCTATGCCCTATGCGCTATGCCCTATGCCCTATGCCCTACGCCTTACGCCATACTTTTTCATACACCCTTTTTCATCCCTGATCAAGTACATTGCAAATCGTGCAATGTGCATAGTCTCTTGACAACAGGCTGATATTTCGTTTATGTGGACCGTAACCCGGATAAATCGGAAATGACAAATGTCAATTGAAATCCAAATGATCAATGAACTGGAGAAAAAAATCATAAACCTCATTCAGGGAGACCTTCCTCTCGCCCCCAGACCCTTTGCCGTATTGGCTGAACGACTTGGTATCTCTGAGTCAATGCTCCTGGCAGAGATCCGGAAACTGAACGAGCGCGGCGTCATCAGACGGTTCGGTGCCACCCTGCGTCACCAGGAGGCAGGCTTCAGCGCCAATGCCATGGTGGTCTGGAAAGTGCCTGAAGGGCGGTTGGGAGAAGTGGGAAGGGCCATCGCCGGGTTCAAAGAGGTAACCCATTGTTACCAGCGGGAACCGCAGAAGGACTGGCCCTATAACCTTTATTCTATGGTACATGGTGCCAATCAGGAAGATTGTCATGAAATAGCCCGGCGGCTCTCACGGAAAGTGGGCATTGGCGATTATACTCTTCTCTTCAGCGAGAAGGAATTCAAGAAAACGAGTATGGAATATTTCTAGAAACAGGACGCAGGGCGTAAGGCGTAAGGTAGTTATTGATGTGGATACGCTGAAGGGAAAGAAGGATAGAGTCATGAGAAAAAAATCGAAGGAGCTTTTTGAAAAGGCAAAAAAATATATCCCCGGCGGCGTCAACAGCCCGGTAAGGGCTGGAAAGGCCGTCGGCATTGACCCTCCATTCATTGCCAGGGCTCAGGGCTGCACCCTGTGGGACGCGGATGGAAATACCTATATAGATTATGTCTCTTCCTGGGGCCCTATGATCCTGGGACACGCACATCCGGACGTTCTCAGTGCCCTTACTGAGGCTATTCAGCGCGGCACCAGTTACGGGGCCCCTACCGAACTGGAAGTGGCAATGGCAGAACTCATCGTGAGCATGGTGCCCTCCATTGACTGTGTCCGGATGGTAAATTCGGGCACGGAAGCCACCATGAGCGCCATTCGCCTGGCCCGGGGCATCACGGGGAGAAATAGGATCATTAAATTTGATGGCTGCTACCACGGCCACGGGGATAGTCTCCTGGTGGAAGCAGGCTCCGGGGTCGCGACCTTCGGCATTCCAGGAAGTCCGGGAGTACCCAAAGATCTTGCCAGGCAGACCATCTCCCTGCCGTTCAATAACCTGGCTGCCGTGGAGGAGGCCTTTCAGCGATTCGGCGACGACATTGCCGCGCTGATCGTGGAACCTGTGCCGGGGAATATGGGTGTCGTGGTCCCGGATATCACGTTTCTCCGCGGTCTCCGGGAACTCACTACAAATTACCAAAGCCTACTGATCTTTGACGAAGTAATCACCGGTTTTCGCATCTCCCGGGGCGGTGCACAGGAATACTATGATATTGACCCTGACCTTACCTGCCTGGGAAAAATCATCGGCGGTGGCCTTCCGGTAGGGGCATTCGGGGGAAAACGTAAACGCATGGAGCGCCTGGCCCCGGACGGTGATATCTATCAAGCCGGGACCCTGTCCGGGAACCCGCTTGCCATGACGGCAGGCCTCGCCACTCTGCGCATCCTGAACGACCCCCACGTTTACAGTGTATTGGAGCAGCGTTCCGACATGTTCTTCAGCGGACTGAAATCCGCAGCAGAAGACGCCGGTGTACCCGTCGTCATCAACCGCGCCGGGTCAATGGGGTCGCTCTTCTTTTGCCATGCCCCTGTCACCGACTTTGCCGGTGCCAAGAAAAGTGACAGCGATATGTTCAAGAAGTACTACACCAGCATGCTTGAACAGGGGGTATACCTGGCTCCTTCACCGTTTGAGGCCTCCTTTCTCTCCCTTGCACACACGGAAGACATGATAGGAAAAACCCTTGATTTTGCTGCAAAGGCTTTTCGTTCACTCCTGTGAAATTTCTATTGACTTTGAACGAAAGGCTGTGGTAGAGACAACGTGTTTTTTCTTGTTGGGAGAGAAGTCTCCATCACGCCCACCGGGGTGGGAAGGCAACGTCCGGAGACAGGCGTTTCAGCGGCCCATCAAGAGCAGTGCTCTTCTACCTCAATGGATAAAGATCTCAAAAAGACCATCAAGGACGTCGGGTATTTGAGCACCGTGGGCATGGCCATGGCCATATCCATTGCCATTGGGGCCATCGGCGGCTATTACCTGGATAGTTGGCTCGGAACAAAACCCTGGTTCTCCCTTATAGGGTTGGGGGTCGGAATCGCCGCGGCTTTCAGTAATTTATTTACCCTTTATAAAAAAGCAAAAAGATTCTAGCCGGTTGCCATGGACTGGACAAAAACATTTCGGACCTTGAAAACACTCAATTGGACCATCCTCTTGATTTTGTCCGGGGGAAGTTTTGTTTTCATGGGAAACAGATTCACCACTGGTGTTATTTTAGGTGGATTCCTGATCATTGTCAATTTCAACGTGCTGCAACGTACCATCACAAAGGCCTTCGGGGCGGATGGCGTTTTCGGAGCCAACACGGGAGCAATCGTTGGAAAATACTATCTGCGGCTTGCGGTTCTGGGAATTCTCATCTACCTACTGATCCGGCAGGGATGGGTCAATCCCGTGGGACTGGCCGTGGGACTGTCTGTCGTGGTTTTCAGCATTGTCACCTTTGGGGTGCATATGGTTTTTTCGAAATCATCAGGGGAGGTAGCATAGTCTATGGAGGAACATAGTTTTTTGTTCTTGGATAAACTTTTCGAGGCCATCGGTCTCGGCCATTTTGGCCATGCATACAGCCATGTCACCCATTCATGGCTGGTGATGCTCATCATGGTTGTCGCATCTATCCTTTTTGTCAAAGGAGTGCAATTGGTGCCCCGGAAGGGCCAGAATATTTTCGAGGTCATCGTTGAAGGGCTTGAAAATTTCATGGTGGAGATTACCGGTCCGGAAGGGAAATTCTTTTTCCCGTTTATCGCGACCCTCTTTCTTTTCATTCTCATGTGCAATCTCATCGGAAAAATACCAGGGTTTGTTTCCCCGACAGCCAACTACAACACGACCCTGTCCATGGCCATCCTTACCTTCCTCTATACCCATTACATCGGCATCAAATTCCACGGGATCAAGTATATCAAGCACTTCTTCGGGCCTGTCTGGTGGCTGGCTCCCCTCATGTTTCCCATTGAGCTGGTGGGGCACGTGGCTCGAGTCCTGTCATTGAGCATTCGACTCTTCGGCAACATATTCGGCGAGGAAATGGTGTTTGGTATCGTTGTCACCCTGGCAGGTCTCTATCTTGCTCCCCTGCCACTCCTGTTTCTGGGGCTCCTGGTAAGCCTTATCCAGGCCCTGGTTTTCATGTTGCTCGCTACCATGTATTTCGTCGGGGCCATGGAAGAGGCCCATTAGAAATAAGCTTGATTTTGGAAGAAGGTCAATAAAAACAGCAAAGGAGGTTCAAATGAGGAAAACACGTTTGATTGGAAGTTTAACCGCAATACTCGTACTGGGCATGGCTTCAATGGCTTTGGCGGCCCCGGGTTCACCCGAGGCACAGGCTGCAGGGGTATGGATCTTTTTCGGGATCGCTATTGCCTGCGGATTCGGCATCGGCGTCGCCGCCATGGGAACCGGTATCGGCATGGGGAATGCCATTAATGGCGCTCTCCAGGGAACAGCCCGGAACCCGGAAGCAGGCGGAAAGATCATGACCACCATGATTATTGGTCTGGCCCTGATCGAGTCCCTCTGTATTTATGCCCTGGTGATCTGCTTCATCATGGTCTTCAAGATTCCTGATTTCGCAAGTATTATTGACAAACTTTTCTAGGAAACAAAACCCCTGGAGGACCCGGGATCGGGTCCTCCTTTTTTCAATGGTTATGTGCAAAAATTCACAACCACTCTTACTCACGGCTTTACTTTTTATCAATTTTCGGAAATCGCCCAAAGAAGGTCGTATGATTTTTCAGCAAGAACCCCTATTTCAGTCCATGTTATTATGAACAAGGCGACCAAAATTCCGGAACCTACTATTGAACGACTTGCCATCTATGCAAGACCGCTCGAAGAGCTTGTGAGGGCAAAGGTTGAAGTGATATCCTCGGAAAAGCTTGCCCAAATGTGTGACGTTAATCCGGCCCAAGTGAGAAAAGATCTTGCCTTTTTTGGGGAATTCGGCGTCAGAGGGGTCGGGTACAATACCCAGGACCTTCTGGAGGCAATCCGAAAAATTCTCTGCTCCGACAGAACATGGACCATCTGTATTGTTGGAATGGGCAATCTTGGGAAGGCCCTCGTGGACAATGAAAACTTCAAGAAAAGAAATTATAGGTTTGTTGCGGCCTTCGATTCCAATCCCGAGATGATCGGGCAGCAACTCTCCTGTGGACTCACGGTCAAATCATTTGAAGACATTGTAAAGACAGTTCTGCCCCTTCGTATTGAAATAGGGATTATTGCAACTCGTCCTTCTAAGGCGCAGCAGGCAGCCAATCTCCTCATGGATGCGGGGGTGAAGGCGGTCCTGAACTTTGCTCCCACCCATTTGCGGACTCCTGAGTGTTGTATTGTGGAAAATGTTGATTTCACCGTGAAGCTCGAAAACCTCGTGTACCACTTGGAAGAAATATAGATGGTGTCCCGGATTTCTCACCGATCTTCGTCTTGAGATGGCGGAGAGTTCCGGAGTATAATGCGCGTGCAGGATAATGGGCGCAAAGGAAAACCCTTGATCAAGAACTTCATTCGGAAATTTCGAAAACAGTTTAGCAAAACCGCGGACAAAAACAGCCCATCACAGGAAAAAACCGCTCCGGTTTTACCCGGTAGAACAGGCCATACCACCCGGCCTGGCAATGCCCCGGTCCGGGATTCAGGGGAAAGGCCCAAAATGCCCGGATCCGGTCTCTCAACCAAACGGAAAAAGTCGACAACGACCTGGCATGCCTCTGAATTTGACGTCCCCGTTCTCGAGGGTCGGACCCGCTTTCATGACCTGTCTCTCCCGGTGAAAATCATGCACGCCATAGCCGACTTAGACTTTCAGTATTGCACTCCAATCCAGGCAAGGATTCTTCCCAAAACCCTCGATGGATCGGATGCTACGGGCCAGGCACAGACGGGAACGGGAAAAAGCGCCGCTTTTCTGATTAGTATCTTCACACGCCTGTTAAAAAAACCTCCGAGGGGCAAAAGACGACCCGGTGTCCCCCGGACACTGATCCTGGTTCCCACACGGGAACTGGCGCTGCAAATAGAAAAAGACGCCCGGGCCATCGGAAAGTACACAGGTATCCACATCCAGTCCGTATTTGGGGGGATGGGCTACGACAAGCAAAAGCGTGCCCTGGCAGAAAAGATCGTTGATATCATCGTGGCCACTCCTGGACGACTGCTCGACTTCCAGAGGCAGAATCTGATACGGCTTTATAAACTTGAAATCCTCGTCATAGACGAAGCCGACCGTATGCTCGATATGGGATTTATCCCCGATGTCCGCAAGATCGTCTACAGTACTCCCGGCAAAGATAAACGCCAAACCATGTTTTTCGGCGCCACGTTGACACCGGAAGTGGAACGCCTGGCCGAGCAGTGGACCCAGGAACCCGTTCACGTGGAGATCGAACATGAGCATGTGGCGGCGGAATCCATAAAGCAACTGGTCTATCTTGTCACCACCCAAGAAAAGTTCGTCGTCCTGCTGAATCTGATTATCGGGCAAAACCTGGAAAAGGTCCTCGTCTTTACCAACCGGCGGGATCAGACTGGCCGCCTGGCAGACCGTCTGAGGCAGTACGGGATCAACTGCGCCGTCCTTTCCGGGGACATTCCCCAAAACAGGCGTATCAGGACCCTCGAGGATTTTCGCAGTGGAAAAATCCGCGTCCTGGTGGCCACGGACGTTGCAGCACGCGGTCTCCATGTGAAGGACATCAGTCACGTCATCAACTTTACCCTGCCCCGGGATCCCGAAGATTATGTGCATCGCATCGGGCGGACCGGCCGTGCCGGCGCAACAGGAATTTCCGTGAGTTTTGCCAGTGAGGAAGATTCCTTTTATATCCCCCCCATCGAGGAATACCTGGGTACCTCCCTTGCCTGTGTCTACCCCGATGATTCGCTGCTGCAGTCCCTGTCTTCGAAGATAAAAGTGCCCCCTGTGAAAAGAGCGGCTCGGTCCAAGTCACGGCGGCGGCCTTCCAAGGGAAGCCCCCGGCCTAGGTCACCACAAAAACGGAGATAGTATTTTCAGGAGGTGAGAAATCCGGGCTAAAGTTCCTCCGGGGTGAAGGCGACGACTTGGTCAATGGTTGCACTGTCCGAAAAAATCATGGCCAGCCGGTCAAATCCCAAAGCGATGCCTGCAGCCTCGGGCATCAGCGCAAGGGCTTCCAGAAACTTTTCGGGGAAGGGATAGGCTTCTCTTCCCTGTTCTCCTCTCCTCTTTTTTTCCTCTTGAAATCGCGCCCGCTGTTCTGCCGGGTCCGTCAGTTCCGTGAATGCATTGGCCAGTTCAACTCCCCCCATGTAAAGTTCGAAGCGTTCAGCCACCCTTGCATTGTCCGGCTTCAGGCGTGCCAAGGCGGCCATTGAGGCAGGATAATCGCAGAGAAAGGTCGGTTCCGGGCTTCCCAGGTGGGGCTCAATCTCCTCAACCATGCATACGTCAAAGCGGCCCTTTTCCATGGATTTCTCGAGCGACAGGGTGCCATACCGCTCAAACGCCTCATGAACCGTTACCCTTTCCCATGGTCCCCCAAGATCAATAGCCCTCCCCCGGTATTGTATCTTCTCCGGAAGGCCCAAATCCTTTGCTACCGCCTGTATCATGGCCTCACACTCGAACATGATATCCCGGTATCCTGCATGGGAACTATACCATTCAAGAATCGTAAATTCTGGAAGATGGAGGTCGCCTCTCTCTCCCTGTCGGAAGCACCTGCACATCTGAAAGATCCGTTCATAACCGGCAGCAAGGAGTCTTTTCATGTAAAGCTCGGGGGAAGTCTGCAAATAACCACCTTTGGCCGGAATGGCGTCTATGTGAAGCTCCGGTGCGGGAGCCGGGATCAAAATGGGTGTTTCTACTTCTAAATATCCCTGGCGCATAAAAAAATCCCTGATGGCCTGCACCATCAGGGCTCGTAACCGGAGAGTCTGCTTGCGATGAGATATCCGCTCTCTTTCGCTCTCTGCAGATTTATTCTTTGACCCTGGTGACATACTCTCCTGTCCGGGTATCGACGGTTATTTTTTCCCCTTCATTTACAAAGGGAGGGACACGGAGGTTATAGCCGGTCTCCAAGGTAATAGGTTTGGTATCACCTGCAACAGAATCCCCTTTTGCCCATGGATCAGCCTGGGTAACCGTTAAGTCGACGAAGTTGGGGAGCGTGATACCGATGGCCCTTTCTCCAAAAAAGAGGATTTCCACCTCCAGGTTATCAATGAGATAATGGCTCGCGTCACCCACCTGCTCCTCTGAAAGGAACGTTTGCTCATAGTTTTCCATATCCATGAAGCAAAATTCATTGTCCTGGGCGTAGAGGAACTGCATCTTTCGTTCCTCAAGATTCGCAGGCTTGAAGGTCTCAACAGAACGGTAGGTCTGATCAAACATGACGCCATTGATCATATTCTTCAGCTTACACTTATACAGGGCCTGCCCTTTCCCTGGCTTCGAGAATTGAAAATCAACAATAATATACGGGTCTCCATCAATTTCAATCTTGAGACCTCTTCTCAAATCACTTGCGTTATACATATGGTTCCCCCGGGATAGATCTTTGATCGGCCCCTGCACTCCAAGCGGCCCTTCTCATGACTTTTTAATCTACCTATGATCCAGTTCCCGGGTCAAGGGAAAAGATTTTCTTGTTTATCCCCTTGATATGAAGGCCGCCGCCCTTTTTTTCATCCACTCTATCCACGATGCGATACTTGCAATCCTGGCATCAAGTACCAGTTCCTTGAATTCCCCTTCTTCCTGTTTTCTTCTTTCCACCAGTGAGCTTTTCAAGGACTCGAGGACGCTTGTTTGGCATTGAACAAGTTCTCGGCCACCCCTCAATTGGAGGTCCTTGATAAAAAAAACCTTGGCCAGAAATTCTACCCGTAAATCACGTACATGCTCCGTGGGTGACATGAGCCATTGATCAAAGGTCTTCTTTCCTTTCGCGGTCAGGGAAAAGACTCTCTTCGAAGGACGTGTCTCCTGCACTTCAATAGAAGATCGGAGCCACCCCCGGTCCTCGAGCCTTTTGAGCAGGGCGTACAGCTGGCTCGTACTCACATACCAGGTGGAACCGAGCCGGTTTTCCAGAAATTGGAGTATTTCGTACCCATGCTTCGATCCACCCCTGAGCGCCCCCAAAAGGGCAAATTCTGTCGCAGGTCTTGTCTTCATAGAAAAAGGCTATCTCTTCTCTCTCCAGGTATCCTTTGCCCCTATTTTCCGAACGGGCAGACAGGATACCGGCATGTTTCACAATTGAGGCACAGCCCTCCATGGGCAGTCTCAGCCAGGTCTCGCCTGGTGATCCGTTCGCCCGCCAAGACCCGGGGAAGCATCAGGTCAAAGACCGTTACCCGGTAATAAAGCACACACGCGGGAAGCCCCATGACCGGCACATCCCCATAATGCCCGTAGAGGAACATGGCCCCAGGCAATACCGGCGATCCGTACACCACATCTTCTGCACCCGCATCCATGATGGCCAGCCTGCTCACGTCATCAGGGTCCACGCTCATCCCACCCGCCACCAGAATGAGGCCGATCCCGTCAGCAAGCAAACCTTTAATTGCCCTCCTGATCTTATCCTGATCATCCGGAACGAAGAGCGGGTCTCTTACACGGCAACCGAAAAACTCTAGTTTTTTCCTCAGAATCGGAGCGAACTTATCGTCTATTCTTCCTGAAAACACTTCATTACCCGTGATAACCAGACCCGTAACAGGGCTGAAGAACTTCTTCACAGAAAGTATTCCTCCTGCTGCTTTTGCGATACCCACTGCCGATTCCACGTCCCTGCGGTCAATGATCAAGGGGATAGCCCTCGTTCCGGCCACAATCTCCCCCTCATCAACCACAATGTTGTTGTGCCTGCTGGAACACATCAGATCGGGCACCATGTTGAACTCCGTGAGTGCCTCCACCTGCACCTTCAAAAGCCCGCGATGAGCGGCTTTGAGGTTGATTTTTCCTTCAGCAGCCTGTTCATTGAAAACCACTCCCGGTCCTGCCAGCGCATCTGCCAGTCTGATAGCAGCATCATCCTCGTGGAGTTCATCAGGCCCCATGTGCAGGACGTAGAGGTGCTCTTTGCCAAGGCGCCGGAGGTGCTCCAGGTCCTCCTCCCGGACGATATAGCCCTTCTTGAAAGCCGGTCCTTTGAACTGTCCCGGTCTGATTTCGGTTATGTCGTGGGCCAGCACCTTGCCCACTGATTCTTCGAGGGATATTACCGTTGCCGATGATTTGTACTTGTTACCCATCTTTCCTCCTGATTTGTTAACGATTTTCATACTTCGGCAGAAAGCTGAAGCCTTTTTGGTTAAGCACTAGAGCCAGTTTCAAAATGTTTCCCGCTTTCAGCGGGATTCGAGGTCAAGAAAGGCGAAAATTTTAACCACAGGAATATATAGGATATTTCGAGGATTAAAATTTGAGCCTGACGCAGAGATCGGGCAAAAGGGGGCGTTTTGAAACTGGCTCACTATTCTATCATGGAATAATCTATTATAGATATGTTGTGGCTTTGTCAACCTCGATCCGGTTCTGGACTTTCCTATTCTGACTGGTGAGAAGGCACCACTTGTCCGATAACGTGGTTTGCTTCAACCTTGTCTATCCTGACGGAAACGAGATCATCTTGGCAAGGTGGAAAGCAAGGGAAAAAAACCGGAATATAGTTGTCACTGATCCCCCTCAAAAGCCCGTTGTCTCTTGCGTGGGCCCCTTCCATCACTACCTGGAAATTCTTTCCCACACAATTTTCATAGAAAGCATTCTTCTTGGATAACCCCAGGGAACGGAGCTCGGCCGCTCTTTTCTTCTTCTCGGGGGGAGGGATCTGGGCCGGGAATCCTGCGGCTGATGTTCCCGGTCTCCGGGAGTACGGGAAGACATGCAGATAGGAAACGGGGAGATCATCTAACAGGGCCAAGGTATTCGAATAGGCGGCATGATTCTCCCCGGGAAATCCGGTCATCACGTCGACCCCAATGGCAACCAGTGGAATCGCGGCATGAATTTTCTTCACCAGGGCCCCGAATGTACGCGATGAATAGGTCCGGTCCATCTTTTTCAAAACCCCGTCGTCTCCGCTCTGGAGAGGAATGTGAAAGTGACGGCAAAGCCATTTTTCCGAGGCCATCATATCGATCAGCTCATCATCTATCTCCCCCGGTTCCAAGGAACTGAGCCTGACCCGCAAGGGAAAACCCCTTTTGCCGATTGCCAGAAGTACACTCTTCAGGTCTTCCTTCGCGCCAAGATCAATGCCGTATTTGCCAAGATGGATTCCGGTGAACACCACTTCTCTATATCCTTCAACAGCAAGGTTTTCCATGACCCGCAAGAGATCATCACGGGGCAAACTCCGATAAGGCCCCCGCGAGAAAGGCACAATGCAATAACTGCAAAACGATTCGCATCCATCCTGTATTTTGAGGAAAGCCCTGCTTCTCCCGGGAAATTTCTTGATATCCATCACTTCAAAACCCATACCACGGGGAAACGGGACCGAAAAATCCGCCCTGTCGCCCGAATCAACTGCAGAGAGGAGTAAGTCTGGCACCCTGCTCTTTTCCACATTCCCAGCAATAAGCCCCAGTCCCTTTATGCTCCTCAATTCTTCCGGGAAGGCCTGCCCATAGCAACCAATAGCAGCAACGACCCCCTCTTCATTCTCCCTGATGGCCTTCCTGATCTCCTGTCTTGATTGATGGGAAGCAGCCTGTGTCACAATACAGGTGTTCACAATCGTCACCTCACTTGGCTCATCGGGGGGCACGGGTATCCACCCTTCTTCCTGAAGCCGTCTCTGCAGGTACGCGGATTCATACTGGTTCACCTTGCACCCCAGGGTCGCTATCTTAAATGTCTTTTTCATTTTCCTTGCAAATCCATCCACCGCCCAGGACCCGCTCGCCTTCATAACAGACAAGGGCCTGACCGGGTGTAACGCCCCACTGCGGTTCATGGAACCGAAAATGGATCTTTCCATTGCCGGCGATTCTAAGAATCCCCGGCGCTGCCAGGTGCCGATACCGGATCTGTGCCAGGAGTTCCTTTCCAGGGCTCGGTTCCCCCTCAATCCATCGAACATCCCGCGCAACAACATCCCTTGAATAGAGACATTCTTTCCGTGCCACCACTATCTCATTTGCACGCATCCGGATTTCTTTTACATAGAAAGGCCGTGAAGAAGCTATCCCCAGGCCCTTTCTCTGCCCGATGGTATATCGATGTGCACCCTGATGCTCTCCCAGGACCGTGCCCGTTTTGTCAACGATATGACCTTCTTCCCCACTATTTTCTCTCTTTCTGGTTTCAATAAACTGCCGATAATCGCCTCCGGCCAGGAAGCAGATTTCCTGGCTCTCGGGAAGAGAGTGGCAGGGGATTTTTGCCTTCCGTGCCATGTCCCGCACCCATGATTTCTGTTTTTCGCCAAGGGGAAACAGGGTTATTTGAAGGTGGCGAGAGTCTATCCGGTGAAGAAAATAGGACTGGTCCTTGCCGGCGTCCCGGCCCCTGAGAAGTGATATCCGGCTGGGATTTTCCCTCCGTATCAGTCTCGCGTAGTGCCCGGTTGCCACAAACGGGATGTGCTGTTCTTTTGCGGCCCGCGAGAGATACTCAAATTTCATCACTTCATTACACAAGACGCACGGATTTGGTGTTAACCCGTTGAAATAGGCTTCCATGAAGGGGTGGAGCACCAGGTCTTCAAAAAAAGGCCTGACATCCATGAGCTGCAGGGGGATATCCAGAACTGCAGCGATGGCGCGCACCGACTTCGTTTTCTTCTCCTGGACTTCTTCGGGTCCGGGCAGGAGAAAATGGAGGGCATGGACCTCCCACCCCTCTTTCTTGAGGATGGAGGCCGTCATGGCGCTATCCACGCCTCCGCTCAACGCAACTACTACCTTTGAAGGCTCTCTTGATGTCATCTGTCCATGATTGAAAACGAGGAAAAAGTGATGTGTGAGCCTCGAAAGGCCCGTTCGAGAGAGAAATAAACCTCCGGTCAGGAGAGGAGCGCCTTGTTCAGTCTCACTTCCATCGCGCGCGCAGGACACGTGGAAACGCACCATTCGCACCCACTGCATTTTTCCTTATCAAACAAGACATGCATGTCAGGCCTGCTGACGAAAAGGGCGCCGGTGGGGCAGACTGCGGTGCAGGCACCGCAGTGAAAACATTTTTCTTCGTCTCGCTTAATGTCCTGAGCAAGGCTTTCCACCCTGATCCCAAGTTCCTTTAAATACCTGACCCCTCTCTGGAAATTTTTCCGATGCCCGCTCAGTTCCAGGACCATCAGACCCTCTTTTCTTGGATAGATGGTCGCTTGCAGGATATTAAAGGACAAATCAAACTTCCGCACAAGATTGACCGCAATAGGCTCGCGGGCGATCTGCTTTGGAAATCTCAAGGAAAGTATTTTTGAATACATAGCCTACCTCTCGCATAATTTAAGCTCGCAAACGGAGACAATTCCGAGGTAAAAAGATATGTTTGTCCAACAAGTCAAAAATGTCAAATGTCAAAGCCCAAATTTCAAATGAATGCCAAATGACAAATAGCAAAGAATTCGTTGTCCCAGATGTTAAACACGAGATCTTCCGGCAGAGCTAAGCCAAGAAGAGGATCTAACGGTATAATTCTCTTGAATTATGAAATTGGGATTTTGGATTTCATTTAGCATTTGGATTTTGTCATTTGAGCTTCTCAGGGTATCTTGGCTATCAATCGAATACAAACCCTTGTGCCCTGAACCCTTTGCCCTATACCCTACGCCTCCCTAACGGTACTTATCCATCACCCTTTTGAACCCGGGGAGGGATTTTTCTATGACCTTGTCTTCGACGCAGTAGGCAATTCTGATGTGGGCCGGCCCTCCGAAGCCGCTCCCCGGCACGGTCAGGATATTCTCCTCCTGCAGGGCCCGCACGAATGCGGCATCATCTTCTATGGGGGTGCAGGGGAACAGATAAAATGCCCCTTGCGGTTTTTCAAAGTCATAGCCGGCGGACTCCAACCCTTCACAAAAGATGTCTCTCCTCCTTTGATAAATGGAGATATCCACGCTGTCTTCCAAGAGGTGACGCACGGTCCGCTGCATCAAGGCGGGAGCATTCACATACCCCAGGATCCTATTGCACAGCACCATACCGCCCAGGATTTCCTTCTTCTCTGAGATTTCCGGGTTTGCCGCCGCATACCCGATTCGTTCTCCCGGGAGGGACAGGTCCTTGGAAAATGAGGTCACCACGAAACTCTCCCGGTACGCATCAAACACACTGGGGACCGAAATGTTGTCGTAGACAATCTTCCGGTATGGTTCATCCGAAATGAGGTAAATGGGTTCGCCAAACTTGGCACTGTAGTGGGTAAGGATTTCAGCCAAACCCTCCAGTTCCTCTGCCGTATAAATACGTCCCGTGGGATTATTGGGGGAATTGATTAAAACCGCCCTGGTTTTCTCCGAAACAGCCTCTGATATGGCTTCCAGATTCAGAGAAAAATCGGGATGGGAAGCAACCACCTTGGGAACACCCTGATGATTGTCCAGATAAAAATTGTATTCCACAAAATAGGGACTTGGGATGACCACCTCTTCCTGAGGGTTGAGGATGGTCTTCAGAATAACATTGAGACCGCCCCCCGCGCCCACGGTCATGACAATCTCGCCTGCGCTGAACCGGGCCTTATTGAACGTGTTGAGATAATCGGCCACGGCTTGCCTTGTTTCAACAAACCCTGCATTCGGCATGTAGGCATGGGTATGCGGCGTGGTGTCCTTCAGCAGGTCGGCAAGGATCTCTCCCACCCTCGAAGGGGGCTCAAGGTCTGGATTTCCCAGGCTGAAATCGAACACGTTTTCAGCCCCGAATTTTGCCTTTCGCTCAATACCCTCCTCAAACATCTTCCGGATCCATGATGAGCGCTCCATAGACGCTCGAATTTTTTCAGAAGCTGACATCGCTTATCCTCCCTTTTTCCTTTTGACTATAAGCTTCCTTTTTTTGACCGGCCTTGTCAACAGAAAAGGAAAATACCACAGGTGCCAAGCCCAATCAGAATCACCTTGACAGGGCTTGCTCCTATCCCCTATTTTTAGCGTATCATCTCACTTTACGTTCGATGAAAAATGGAGAGATAATCATGGAGAAAGCTTCCAATGCGTCGACCATAGCTATCCTGACCGGAGGCGGTGACGTCCCCGGGTTGAACCCCTGCATCAAGGCTCTGGTTTACAGGGCCGCAAGTGAAGGTCTCAGGGTGGTAGGCATAAGGCGCGGCTGGGCAGGAATACTGGAATATAATCCGGAGGATCCTGACGCCTCCGAAAGGTGTATTCAGGTCCTAGATCCGCCCCATGTCCGGACAATCGACCGCACGGGAGGGACCTATCTTCATACATCACGGACCAATCCCAGTGCGGTGAAAAAGAAGGATGTTCCGCCATTGCTCCAGAAAGCCTTTGGGCCGGATGATGAGGTCAAGGATTTTACCGGCAGGGTGATTGACAATCTGGAATCCCTTCAAATTGGCGCCATTATCCCTATTGGAGGGGATGACACCCTCAGCTTTGCCGAGAGAATCCACCGGGAGGGCTTCCCGGTCATTGCCATCCCGAAAACCATGGACAATGACGTCTTTGGAACGGACTACTGCATAGGATTTTCGACCGCCGTCACCAGGGGTGTCAGCTTTATCCATGCCCTCCGGACCTGCACCGGATCGCATGAAAGAATAGCTATCATAGAACTCTTCGGTCGCTACTGTGGAGAAACCTCCCTCATATCCGCCTACCTGGCAGGGGTGGATCGGGCCATCATCTCGGAGGTACCATTTGACCCCCGGAAACTCGCTGATTTGATCATGCAGGACAAAAAGGCAAACCCAAAGAATTACGCCATGATAACCATTTCAGAAGGAGCGAAAATGGCAGGCGGGAACATGATCGTGAGCGGGGAATCAGATGCCTACGGCCATAAACGCCTCGGGGGTATTGGGGAGCAGACCGGTGCCATCCTGAAAGAACTCACAGGTCAGGATATCCTCAACCAACGGCTCTCTTACCTGATGAGAAGCGGCGCCCCAGATTCACTGGATCTCATGGTAGCAGTCAATTTTGCCAACATCGCTATCGATCTCTTTCTCAAAGGGACTTTTGGCCGGTTGGTGTCGCTCAGCAGCGGGATCTATACAGACATCCCCCTGAGCACAATCACCGCGGGACAGAAAAGGGTCGATGTCAGAGAACTTTATGACGTGGAAGCCTACCGGCCGAAGGTGCGGCATGCCGGAGGGAAACCCATGTTTCTTTACTAGGCGCAGACCACCCTCAACACTCTTGCCCGAGCCGGGCTGCTTGCAGAAAAAAATGAATCAAGACAGGCCGGCCTTTTTGTTTGAAAAGAATGGAGAAACCAATGAAAAGGAAAAAAACACGCCAGATATTGGTGGGGAATGTGGCAATCGGCGGAGGCGCGCCTGTCTCGGTGCAATCCATGACAAACACCGATACCCGGGACGTGGCATCAACCGTGGCCCAGATCAACCATCTCCAAAAGGCAGGGTGCGAGATTGTAAGGCTTGCCGTTCCTGATGAGGAGGCCGCGGAGAGTTTCAGGAAGATTAAGAAACAGGTAAACATCCCTCTTATCGCCGACATCCACTTCGATCACCACCTCGCCATCGCAGCACTCAGAGCAGGTGCGGACGGGCTGCGAATCAATCCCGGAAACATCGGCTCACAGAAGGCAGTGGCAGAAGTGGTCCGGGAAGCACAAGAAATGCGTGTTCCCATCAGGGTAGGAGTAAATGCGGGCTCACTCCACCGGGATATCCTCGCGAAATACGGGCACCCCACTCCGGAAGCCATGGTGGAAAGCGGCTTGAGACACGTCGAGTTCCTGGAAAATCTTGGTTTCCATCAAATAAAAATCTCCCTCAAGTCCTCCAACGTGCAGACGACCATTCGCGCTTATGAACTCCTGAGTGCCCAGGTGGATTACCCCCTCCACCTGGGAGTCACCGAGGCGGGCACGCTCATTTCAGGAACCGTCAAGAATGCCGTTGCCATTGGTTCCCTCCTTGGAAGGGGTATCGGAGACACCTTCCGCGTTTCCCTCACCCGGGATCCTGTGGAGGAAGTCAAGGTGGCCTGGGAGATACTCCGGGCACTGGATCTTCGGGCCCGAGGTCCGGAGATCATTTCTTGCCCCACATGCGGACGCTGTGAAATAGATCTTTTCGGTCTGGTGGAACGTGTTGAAAAGGCGCTGGAAGATATCACCGCGTCACCCAAAGTGGCTATCATGGGATGTGTCGTAAACGGTCCCGGCGAGGCCCGTGAAGCGGATATCGGTGTTGCCGGCGGGAGGGGCCAGGGTATCCTGTTCAGGAAGGGGGAGCTGGTCCGAAAGATCCCTGAGTCTGATCTTGCCGACGTGCTGATCAGAGAAGTCCGAAAAATGGCTGAGCAAAAAATATTGCCTTCCGGCCCGCACTTCGATAGAAGAAGAATTTCAATTGTGGAAACCTGCGACATCTCGCTCGAGAAAGAAAAGGAGTAAAACAAAACATGCGGTATTCAACCTATTTTATTCCCACCCACCGGGAAATCCCCGCTGACGCTGAAGTCGTCAGCCATCAACTCATGCTCAAGGCAGGCTTGATCAGAAAATTGACTTCCGGCATCTATACCTACCTCCCGGCGGGCTTGAGATCCATAAAAAGGGTGGAACAAATTATCCGGGAGGAGATGAACCGGGCAGGTGCCATTGAGGTGCTGATGCCGGCCGTACAGCCTGCAGAGCTTTGGCAGGAAAGTGGGCGATGGGATTACTACGGCAGGGAACTCTTGCGCTTCAGGGACCGGCACAACAGAGACGCCTGTTTTGGACCCACGCACGAAGAAGTTATTACCGATCTGGTACGGGATGAGGTCCAATCGTATAAGCAGCTCCCCCTGAACTTCTACCAGATCCAGACCAAGTTTCGTGATGAAATACGTCCCCGTTTCGGCATTATGCGCGGCCGGGAGTTCATCATGAAGGATGCTTACAGTTTCGATGTGGATGAAGAGGGGGCTGGTAAAAGCTACGACTGCATGTATGAGGCCTACAACAGGATATTTGAGCGCTGCGGGCTCAGGTTCAAGGCTGTTGAAGCAGATTCCGGAGCCATTGGAGGGAGCTATTCCCACGAATTCATGGTGCTTGCTGAAAGCGGAGAGGATCTGATCGCAAGTTGCCTCAAGTGCAGCTATGCGGCCAATCTTGAGAAGGCGGAAATAAGGCCCCCGGCAAGTGAAACATCCAGCCAAGAAGTCGACCTGCAGGAAATGGAAGAAGTGCATACCCCCGATATCAAAACCATAGATGATCTGGCGTCCTTTCTTTCCGTCTCAGCTGCGAACCTCCTGAAAACATTGATCTATCGCGTGGACGATGGAGAAATTGTGGCAGCCCTCATTCGGGGTGACCATGAATTGAACGAGGCGAAATTCCGAAATCTTCTGGGCGCTGAAACCCTGGAAATGGCGGACCCGGAGACAGTCCACCAGACAACAGGTGCACCTACAGGATTTGCAGGCCCAGTAGATCTCAAGGTTCGTATGGTGGCTGACCAGGCCCTGAAGGAGATGAAGAACTTCTTTACCGGCGCAAACCGGGAGGATTTTCACCTCAGGAATGTCAATCTCGGCCGCGATTTTCAAGTGGAACAATTCGGGGATATTCGAATCATCACCTCAGGGGATCCCTGCCCCAGGTGCGGAGCCTCCATCGAATTCAAACGCGGCATCGAGGTGGGGCACATCTTCAAACTGGGCATCAAGTATTCCAAGGCCATGAACGCGGTGTTCCTTGATGAACAAGGACGGAAGGAATTCATGGTGATGGGATGCTACGGAATTGGCGTCGGGAGAACCGTGGCCGCCGCCATTGAACAAAACCATGATGATGACGGCATCATTTTTCCCGTTCAAATAGCACCCTTTGAAGTCATCATCCTCCCCCTCCAGATGCATGAATCAACGGTTACCGATACGGCCGAGCGGATTTACGGCTCTCTGCGTGACAACGGCATAGACGTTTTACTGGATGACAGAAACGAACGTGCAGGGGTAAAGTTTATGGACGCAGACCTCCTCGGTATTCCCCTCCGGGTCACTGTTGGATCCCGCGGGGTAATAAACGGGGAGGTCGAAGTCAAAATGAGGACCGAAAAAACACCCAGACCGGTCTCAATCCAAGATGCCTCGGACTTTATCATGAAACAGGTACGTCTGCTTTATGATTCGACTCAATGATATTACGTCCCAGATTCTGAGCTACCACCCCAAGGCGGATATCACCCTGGTGGAAAAGGCTTATGTCTATTCCGCAAAGGTCCACCAGGGTCAGATCCGGCTTTCCGGGGAACCCTATCTTTCCCATCCCCTGGAAGTTGCTTACATCCTTGCCCAGATGAAAATGGACACCGTCTGTATCGCCGCCGGACTCCTCCACGATACGATTGAAGACACCGAAGCGCAACTCTCCGACATTGTGCGGATCTTCGGGCAGGAAACCGCTGGTATCGTGGATGGGGTCACCAAGATCAGCAAAATACAATTTTCCAGCCGGAAACAGCGCCAGGCGGAAAACATTCGCAAGATGATACTTGCCATGTCCAATGACATCCGGGTCATCCTGGTAAAACTCGCCGACCGGCTCCACAATATGAGAACACTCGGGCATCAACCGGAACCAAAACAGCGTATGATTGCGCGCGAAACCCTGGACATTTACGCTCCCCTAGCCGGAAGGATGGGCATTTACTGGTTGAAGTCAAGCCTTGAAGATCTCTGTCTTTACTACACGGAAACGGAAACGTACCAAAAAATAAAGACCGAGATCGCCCAGCGAAAAGGGGCACAGGAAAAATTCATACAGGAGGTTCGGGAACTCCTCGCCAGGAAACTGGAAGAAATGGGGATCAAGGCTACGGTAGAGGGACGGCACAAGCATTTTTACAGCATTTACAAGAAGATGATGACACAGCATCTCACCGTCAACCAGGTTTACGATATCATGGCCTTCAGAGTCATCGTTGATACCATCAAGGAATGCTACGAGATCCTCGGGCACATCCACAGCATGTGGAAACCGGTCCCCGGCCGTTTCAAGGACTATATCTCGGTGCCCAAAGAAAATATGTATCAATCCCTGCACACAACCATGATCGGCCCGCTGGGGCAACGGATGGAAGTACAGATACGCACCTGGGACATGCACAGGATCGCGGAGGACGGGATTGCAGCGCACTGGAAATACAAGGAAGGTCTGGGAGCGAAACAAGCAGACGAAAAACAGTTCGCGTGGCTGCGGCAGCTCCTTGAATGGCAGAAAAGCCTGAGTGATCCTTTGGAATTTCTGGAATCCGTAAGAATGGATCTCTTCCCCCATGAGGTCTACGTCTTCACCCCCAACGGCGAAGTAAAGGAATTCCCAAAAGGTGCGACCCCGGTTGATTTTGCGTACAGCATCCATTCTGAAGTGGGGAACAAATGCATGGGCGCAAAGGTGAACGGAAAGATGGTACCGTTGCGGTATGAGCTGAAAAATGGTGACATTATTGAGATCATTACCTCTTCAAGACACCACCCAAGCAAAGATTGGCTCGAATTCGTAAAGACACCCAAGGCCCGCAACAAGATTCGGCACTGGATCAAGAGCCAGGAACAGGATGAAAGCATCGCCCTTGGCAAGAACATTCTGGAAAGGCTCCTGGAACAGGAACACATTGCCTTCCAAAGTATCCTCAAAAGCGACCAAGTTACCTCAGTGGCGAAAGACCTCTCATTTCATTCGATAGAAGACCTCCTTGCCGGGATAGGTTTCGGGAAAGTCTCTCCCAAACAGGTGGTGGGCCGGCTGAGGCCCAAGCTTGGTTTAAAGGATGAAAAGGCCCCCGGCTTGGTCGGAAAAATGGTACACCGAATCAAGCACCGAAAGACGGGGAAGGGAATCAAGGTGAAGGGAATCAGCGATATGCTCATACGATTTGCCAATTGCTGTCATCCCTTGCCCGGAGAGGAGGTGGTCGGTTTCATCACGAGGGGGCGAGGCGTGACCATCCATACGAAGGATTGCCCGCATGTCCTCAAAGCCAATAAAGACCGGCTGGTGGATGTGGCATGGGAGGCCGATGAAAATGAATCATACCAAGCGGAACTAAAGGTAACCAGCCTCGATAAGAAAGGGACTCTTGCAGATATAACGGGAACCCTGGCACAGAAAGACGCCAACATCATTCATGCGGAGATAAAGACCACGGTGGACGCGAAAGGAGTCCTTTACTTCACCATCGAGGTAGCCGATTACAAGCAACTGCAGGAAATAATGGGGGCCATAAAAAGGATCAAGCATGTTATTATGGTGGAACGGGTGTAACAGGAAAAACGAGCTATGGTTTCACGACCCGGCCTGACTTGATGCAGCTCGTGCACACCCTGATCTTCTTTGTTCGCCCGTTCTGAACACAGCGCACCTTTTGAAGGTTGGGATGCCATCGAGTTTTGGATTTATTATGGGCATGACTGACATTGTAGCCAACGGTCGGTCCTTTTCCGCAGATCTCACATACTCTTGACATTAGGGTTCTCCTTGCTCAATACTGAATAAGCCCCTACAGGGGCTTTTTATTGATCGTTCAAATTTTTTATATTATCCCTTTTAACAGGTAAAAGCAAGAAAATTTATCAGCTTCCTATGGAAAAACACCGCTCTTCTCAGGCACCAAGTAATGATCGCGCCCTCCTCTCATTAAGACTCAACAGTGTGAGGGATCCCGTGAAACGCATCCATCTTATGGGAATTTGCGGGACCGGAATGGCCTCCCTTGCGGGGCTCCTCAGCAGCAAAGGGTTCCATATTACCGGGTCAGATCAAAATGTCTACCCCCCTATGAGCGATTTTCTGGAATCCCTGCATATCCCCGTCCTATCCGGCTACCGACCCGAAAACCTCCATCCATCCCCAGATCTAGTTATCGTGGGGAATGTCATTACCCGGCAAAATCCAGAAGCAGTGGAGCTCTCCCGCCTGAAACTCCCGTACCTCTCCCTTCCCCAGGCCTTAGGCCATTTTGCCATGAAAGGGAAGCAATCCATTGTGATCAGCGGCACCCACGGCAAGACGACCACCTCTTCCCTGGCCTCCTGGGTTCTTGAAAAGGCAGGTCTTGATCCCGGGTTCATGATCGGCGGAATCCCACTCAATTTTCACCAGAATTTCAAGTCAGGCCACGGCCCCTATTTTGTTGTCGAAGGTGATGAATACGACACTGCATTCTTTGACAAAGGCCCCAAATTTCTGCACTACAGGCCATGGGTCGTGATCCTTACCAGCATCGAATTCGACCATGCCGATATCTACCGCGACCTGGATCACGTCCTTGCAAGTTTCCGAAAATTAATTGACCTTATTCCAGATACCGGGCTCCTCATCGCCAACACCGATGACCCGAGAATTGCAAACGAACTGGGACGTGCCAGATGCCCTGTCTGGACCTATGGGCTTTCCGGGCAACCCATGTGGGGAATAAGGGAGATTTTCTTTGATGACGGCTCCACTCATTTGCGCATCGCACGGGAAGGCCGGGAATTTTCTGCCCTGAAGACACCCCTCTATGGACGCCACAACATCTCCAACCTCCTCTCCACGGTGGCGCTGGCAAGTTTTCTTGCTTTACCGCAAGACGCCCTTTCACAGGCTGTTGCGAGCTTCAAGAGCGTCAAGCGCAGGCAGGAGATACTGGGAGAAAAACGGGGGATTTTGGTCGTCGACGATTTTGCACACCACCCCACCGCGGTCTGCGAAACCGTCCGTGCGGTGAAAGAGCGGTTTTCCGAACGGAGACTTGTGGCAGTTTTCGAGCCGCGTTCCAACTCCAGCAGGAGGAAGGTCTTCCAGGAACGGTATGCTGATTCATTTGAAGCCGCTGACCTGGTCATGATCCCTGAACCCCCGCTTATGCAAAAGGTGCCGCCGGAGGAGCGTTTTTCTTCCCGCCAATTGATCCGGGATCTCCAGAAAAAGGGAATTGCGGCTTCCTACTTCGAGACCACTGACGCGCTTCTAAACGGCCTGCTCGATCAGGCACACGCGGGTGATATAACCCTCTTCATGTCAAACGGCGGCTTCGACAACCTCCCCGGGAGGTTCCTGAAAAGCCTGTAACAATCACACAGTCGCCACTACCCCGTAGCAGTTCTTTCCCAGGAACTGTTTGCGGTAGGATTCAAGCAGAGGCGTGAGCTCTCTTGCCGGTGGTACCTGTTCTTCCAGCCGTTCCAGCAGGACACTGTCGCTCACGATCACATTGAGGGATCTTTTTGAGATATCAATTTCTATGATATCCCCGTCCCTGATGGCACCAATGGCTCCACCGTTAAACGCCTCTATCTCCACATGCCCGATGCAGGGCCCGGTGGTAGCCCCGGAAAACCTCCCATCGGTAAGCAGGGCAACTTTCTTGTACCCGGCTCCCTTCAGGGCATCCGTCGGCGTCAGCATCTCCGGCATGCCCGGCGCGCCGGCCGGACCCTGAAATGGGAGGACCACCACATCCCCTTCAGCAATCCCGCCTTGCCCGATGGCGTCAAGCAGGCCCCTTTCGGTATGGAAAACCTTGGCCGGGCCCGAATGGACCATCATGTCCGGGGCTACCGCCGTCTGTTTAATAACCGCGCTGTTGCCGATATTTCCCTGCAGCACGGCGATGCCGCCCTCAGAATGATATGGTCGCTCCAGGGGCCTGATTGCCTCCTCGTCCAGAACTTTCCCCTCCCCGGCAATCTGTGCTATGGACTTCCCGTTCACCGTGGGCGAGTCCTTGATCCCGTCCCGCAGCCGGTTCAGCACCGCCGGAATACCCCCCGCTGCATCAATGTCAGCCATCTCATACGGGCCCGCCGGGATAATGGAGCAGAGGTGCGGTGTCTCTCGCGAAACCATGTCAAAAACTTCGACACCTCGTTCAATGCCCGCCTCCCGGGCGATTGCCGGGATGTGGAGCACCGCATTGGTTGATCCGCCCATGGCCATATCTACCCGGATCGCATTCTCAAACGCAGCCTCAGTCATGATATCCCTCGGCCTGATGCCCTGCTTCACCAGATCCACAATCTTCCTTCCCGTCTCATAGGCCTGTATCTTTTTGAGCGGATCCAGGGCCGGGGTCGTCCCACATTGCGTGAGCGACATTCCCAGGACCTCGGTCACCACGGACATGGTATTCGCGGTATAAAGCCCCACGCAAGAACCCGCGCCGCATGCCATGGTCGGGAGCATCTCCTCTGCGGCCTCAGCCGACAGTTTCCCGGACTTCACCTGGCCCACCATGCCGAATCCTTCGATAGGGTGATGTTTTTTCCCGCCTACGACATTTGCCTTCATGGGCCCGCCCGTGAGGATGATGGCCGGCAGATTCAAGCGGCCCGCCGCCATGAGCATCCCCGGCGTAATCTTGTCGCACGAGGTCACTCCTACCCAGCCGTCCAGGGAATGGGACAGGGTCATGATTTCAACATTATCCGCAATGTGTTCCCGGCTGGGGAGACTTAATCGCATCTCCACAAACATGGCGACGCCGTCGCAGACCCCGGGGACGCCCCATTCAAAGGGTACGCCACCCGCGGCCCGGATCCCCCTTTTGACCTCCTGGGTCAACTCATTGAGATGGATATGACCTGGGATAATGTTATTATAACTGTTGGCAATCCCGATAAAAGGTTTCTCCAAGTCGAAATCTTTCTTTTTCAACCCGGCCGACAGAAGCAGTGCCCGGTGGGGCAATGTTTCAATTCCCTTCTTCAATATGTCTGATCGCATTTTCATCCTCCTTTCTGATTCTCAAAAACCGTGACACTTTTCACAATATTTTACCAGGAGATGGAGTAATCCTCTGCCTGAATCTTCATGCCCGGTTCCTCTTCAAAATTCGGGAGCGTTAGTGGACCATAACCTTTGGGACCCACAAGGTCACCTCTACTGCTGTGGTTTCTGAATATCTGATGCAAATTACTAACCTTCGGACAGATGGTCAAGAAATCTTTGAGGGGATTGCAAAGCCCCGAGCAGAATGGAACCAGAAAAGGAAGGGAGGACTGGATGTTCCCCCACCCATGCTTGAGTAGGGGAACAAGGTGTGATTGTGCACCGGATATTTTACGAGGTGAGTGCTGCTTTTCTACCGGCTTCCAGCGCTTTCATGTTCAGGGGAATGAGGGCCTTTTTCTTGGCGAATTTTGTTTTCACGGCACCAACCAGTGTCTCAAAATCAATGATCTTGCTCCGTGCGACAAAGGCCGCGAGGGCCACGATGTTAGCGGCCTTGAGATTGCCCAGTTCCTTCGCGATTTCAAGGATCGGCACCCGGAGGACATCCACATCATCGCGGCCTGGTTCGATTGATATGAGGGACCCGTTGATGAATATCACGCCGCCGGGTTTTACAGCCGGTGCGAATTTTTCCAAAGAAGGACGGTTCATGGCCACAAGGTGCAGGGGATTGCGGATAATGGGAGACCCAATGACCTTGTCGCTGGTCACCACTGTGCAATACGCGGTTCCTCCCCGCATCTCAGGTCCATAA
>CAZJRD010000017.1:0-52983 GCA_964548365.1 uncultured Desulfobacteraceae bacterium
GACAACAAGAGATAGAATTAAGAATGTGCAATAGCATTGAATTGACTTATTGTTTGTGAGGAGTGGAAAGGGATGTTAAAAAATGAAATTCAAATAGAAGCGCCTCAGCCGATTCTGGAAAACTGGCAAGGGATCGTTGATATACTGGCTGAGATAGTCCGTGTTCCTGCCGGTCTGATTATGAGATTAAACGATTCCGCCATAGGGATGGCGAAAAGAGGATGACCATGGTGAGGGATGAGGATTACGATGAGGCTCGGCCGACCAAGAGCGAGCGACAGGTATGATATGATACCAAGTGTTATCCATTTTTTCCTCAATATCGGCAGATAAAAACTCAGAGATCCTCCTCTCCTTTATCATTTCAAAGAATGCCTGCAATTCTCTACATCTTCTGTTTCTTTCAGCATCTCCTCGCTTGCGCGAGTGATATCTCCTTTTTTTTCAATTTCAGTATATGTCTAATCACACGCCTTTCGATTGCCCTGCTTGTATGGCTACGCTCATATTCATAAAGCAGATCTCTTATGTCCAGCTTCAATTCATCCGCATTCCAAGGCTTCAGGAAAAACCGGGAAATATGTCCTCTGTTGAGAGCTTCTCTTATTGTTTCGAGATCAGCGTATCCGGTGAGAATAGCAGTCAAGACCTCGGGATAACGATCTTTCACCATTTTCAGAAATTCAGTACCCTGCATTCCCGGCATTTTCTGATCGCTTATAACAACGCTCACTTGGTTCTCACGGAGCATCCGAAGACCCTCTGCGCCACTCGAAGCGGTAAGGATGCGATAATTTTCCTTCCTGAGCGTCCGCCTGAGTATTTCAAGAATATTTTTTTCATCATCTACACATAGAATGGTATATGGATTCTCATTCATTCTTCTTTGTCTCCCCGGTTTTTCACCTTGACAATGACCCGGATGGGTTCTTTGACACGAGTAACTTCTGCGACATTTCTTAACCGCTGCACAAGGGGCTGACTGACTTCTTGCCCCTTTGAAATGAGGAGCTTTCCCTGCTTGGTGGTCACGTCCTCTCCGAGGATCATTCCTCCTTTCAGATCAGCCACTCCCACGCTGATCACCTGGTAGCTCTGCTTCACTCCCAATGCCATCTCAACGGTATGTAAAATCTTCGGATCATACCAGCCTTCACGGGTTTTCATCTGGGTGAGTGCCTCTTTCTTTGACGTGCCTCCCGTATTCAGCATATCCACATCCAGCACCGCCTTCAAGATCCTTGAGCCCAAGGGGATATCTTCACCGTTTACATCGTCTTCCGGCTTTCCCGAGCCGTCAAAATGTTTTTCCTGGTATTCAATAATCCGGGCCACTTCTTCGAGGCGCGGGATATTCCTGAGCAGGTCCGCGGTGATCACCGGGTGTGTATCGAAGAGCTGCTGTTCTTCTCCTTTCAGCTCTTCACCCCGGTAGAGCTTATCCAGGGTTTCCTGGGGCAGTATCACGAATCCCACCTGGGAAAGCATGGCCGCTGTTTCAAGACGCCAGGTATCTTTGATCCCCAGGAAGGTTGCCACTTCTATGACATACCGTTTTATCCTGGAAGAGCGGCCGAACGCCTCGGGATTTGCGAGTGACAACAGCTCGGTCATCACCTTTATGCTTCCCTTGAGGGTCTTTTCGAGCAGTTCTTTTTCTGCGTTGATGAGGCGGTATTGCTCAATGCCAGTGGTGAGGACATTTAAAAGGGTGTCTGGGTGACAGGGTTTCGTAAGGAAGCGGAATATATTCCCCTCGTTCACCGCCTTGATGGCGGTCTGGAGATCGGCATGCCCGCTGAGGACCATGCGAACCGTGTCAGGATACAGCTTTCGCACATTTGCAAGGAATTCTATCCCATCCATGACCGGCATGCGAAGGTCGGAAACCACGACGGCAAACGGTCCGCTTTCCTTCAGGACTCGCAGACCTTCTTCAGGGCCCAGCGCGGTCTCCATGGAAAATTCCTTGCGCAATTGGCGCTTGAAGCCGGCCAGGATATTGATCTCATCGTCTACGAATAGGACTTTTTTCTTCAAGTTATTCTCCTTAGGGTCTGTTATGAAATAACTATTGCATTCATGCATCTTATCTTCAAGTCATCTTCGGCCGATTTTCAATCACAAAATCCTCGAAATAGTACAAGGCTATTGCTGCGGTTTTGCTCAATCAGATCAGCCGAATTTAACCTAAACCTGAGCGCCTTAACGCAACACTTATTCCATGACAGACCCTTGGTCTATTGCGGCTTCACACGCCCGGCCCCATCGTTTAATATTTTCCCCCACACCGAGCTCATCCAGGAATTGCTTATCCACCTTGACCTTTTCCATTTTCACGCCTTCCGGCCCCAACGCATGTTCCAGGGCGTTTGCCGTATGAACGGCCGCCAGTCCGCCCATTGTACTCACTGGACAGGTATCCGGCACGTGATGAAAAGCGATGGCCTCCACCACGTTATCGGCAAAACCCCAGAGTCCCATGAGATAGGCTCCCATGGCTCCATGCGTGGTCCCCAGTACCTCCTGTTCAATCTCCCAGAGGGAAGCACCGTTTTCCTCTGCCTTTTTTACAATCTCACCATACTTTTCGGAAAGTCCGGTGGAAAGAATTAATTTTCCCACGTCGTGAAGCATGCCCGCAAGGAACGCATCCTCCACCACCTCCCTGCTGAGATTCTCCTCTTTGGCGATCACCTTCGCGAATGCGGCCGTCCCCATGGAGTGGCCCCACAGCTTTTCCAGGAATGAGTTAGAGACCCCTTTATTCTCAAACTGGTTGAAGATCTGCGCCGACAGGACCAGCGCCTTGATGGTTTCCAGCCCCAGGAGGCTCACGGCCTGGACGATACTCTCGATATGCCGGGGCAGTGCAAAAAATGCAGAATTGACCATCTGCAGGATCTTTGCGCTCATGCCCACGTCCCCGGAGATGATTTCAGCAATTCTGTCCATGGAGGCATCTTCTGATTGCAGTTCCGCCATGATTTCCTGGTATAATTTTGGGAGACTGGGTAAGGTATCGATATTTGAAACCACCTGTTTCAAAGATTCGTCTTTGAGCAGCTCCCTGAGCGCGCATGCTCGCGACACCGTGTTCTTGAGGGTATCGGCATCACACGGCTTGGAAAGAAACTGGTGGGCGGTCCGAACGGATTGCAGGATCAGTTCCTGGGCCGAATGGCCTGAAAGGACGATCCGCACGATCTCCGGATGCCTTTTTTTTATCCTTTTCAAGAGTTCCGCTCCGTGCATTCCGGGCATGCGCATGTCGGTCACTACCACTTCAAAAGAATCGCCCTCCAGGATGCGCAGGGCTTCCTCACCGCTCTCGGCAAACAACATGTCCCACTCATTTCGCATAGTTCGCAGCATCCTTTTGAGGCCCTGCAGGACGTTTGGTTCGTCATCCACAAACAGTATTTTCCTTTTCATTTTAATCCTCCAGCGGGAGGCGGATAATAAAGGCTGTCCCCTTCCCCACTTCGCTTTCAACGTCAATAGTGCCTCCGTGCTTTTCTACGATCACATTATGGGCGATGCTGAGCCCCTGGCCCGTGCCCTTGCCTACCTCCTTGGTGGTAAAAAACGGATCGAATATCCTTGATCGAATATGCTCCGGGATTCCCGCACCAGTATCCTCGATCCGGATCAGGACCCAATCCCCCTCCTTTCGGGTGCCAATGGTAATGTTCCCTTTCCCATTCGGGCCGTCCCCCACCACGTCCGCAATGGCATGGGAAGCGTTCACGATCATATTGAGGATTACCTGGTTCATCTCCCCGGGCAGGCAGGGGACCAAGGGTAATGTGTCATCAAAATCCATTTCCAGCTCGGCAACGTATTTCCACTCGTTCCGGGCCACGGTCACCGTGTTCTCAATGGCCTTGTTCATATCCGTGGGTGTCTTTTCATCACTCCCGGGGTGGGAAAATTCTTTCATGGCCCGCACAATCTTCGCCACGCGGTCCACCCCTTCCAGGCTCTGCGAAATGGCCGAAGGGATCTCTTCCCGCAGGTATTCCAGGTCTATTTCTTCAGCGGTCTCTGCTATACGCTTGAGGCGCTCTTCAAGTCCCTCCTTTTCACTGCATTCCTTTACAATCTTCTCGTATTCACCAAGGAGACGATCAAGGCCCTCAAATCCTTCCTTGAGGAACCGGGTATTGTCCCCCACGTACTGAGTAGGCGTATTGATCTCATGGGCGATCCCCGCGGCAAGCTGGCCGATGGACTCCAGCTTCTGGGCCTGGACAAGCTGGCTTTCCAGCAACCTTCTCGCTGTGATGTCTGCGGCCCTGATCATGACCTGGTCCCCCATTTTGCCATCTCCCTCTCGGATGGGGCTGATGGTGAGTCCAAGGAAACGTTCCTTGCCGTCAGGGGCCTGGTACCGTACATTATCAAGACGTCGATCATGGCCTTCTTTTCGGGAGGAGACCATGGCCTCGCTCATGGCCGTTTCATCCCAGCCCATGCCGCAGTCAGCGAGCCGTTTACCCACGGTCTCTTCGCGGCTTATGCCGAACGTTTTTTCTGCTGTTTCATTCCACTCCAGGACCCTCCCTTCTCCGTCAACGGTAATGAGGATGGAAGTAATAGCGGCCAAAAGTTGCCTCATTTTGACTTCCGCATCTCTGAGCTCTTTTTCAGCCTTCCGGCGTTCGCTGATATCTCTTATGATCCCGATGGAATGCCACCTGCCGGCAAGCTTTGCGGCAGAAAGAGAAAGCTCCACCGGAATCTCCTTGCCGTCTCTTCGAATCGCCTCCAACTCAAGGTTTTTCCCGATGGCTGGACCTTCTCCGGATTCCCTGAACTTCAGGAAGGCGCTTCTGTGGGCATCACGATAGCGGTCAGGCGCGAATATCCTGTGGAAATTCTTTCCGCACACCTCTTCCGAGGTATAGCCGAAAATCTTTTCCGCCGCTTCATTCCAGAAAACGATGTTCCCTTCATCATCGACCATGACGATCGCATCATGTGCCGATGAACTGATGGCTCTGAATTTCGCTTCACTCTCCTTGATATCTCTGATTTTTTCCGCTAGTTTCTGCTCCAGGCCTTCCCGGTACCTTTGGTTCGCCTCATCGGCCTGTTGATGAGCGAGCGCATTCTTCACCTGGAGAAGCATTTGACGCAGTTCGAAGGGTTTCAATACATAGCCGTATACGCCCGCCTCAATTGCCGCATCAATACTCTCTGGTTCATCAACACCAGTGGCCATGATGACCACCATGCCGGGAAATGCTCCCCGCGCGTAATGGACCAGATCCAATCCCGATTCCCCGGGCATGTTGATGTCCACCAGGGCCAGTTCAAAGGATTGTTTTTCCAGCGCTGCTCGTGCCGCCGCCGCATCGGCGGCCTGAACGCTTTGATGCCCGTCCCTCGCAAGCGTCCTTTCCAGCATCTCGCGGATTCCGCTTTCATCATCGACAATCAGAATATTCGCCATAAGCTCGTTTCTCCACCTGTTTTCACACTTCGATTTTCCCCGTAAAATCTTAAACCATGGATTCGAAAAGCGGGCCCTTTTTCTCGTTCCCACGTACATCTGGTTTCACGTCGATCTCTCTGATCACTTTTCCCGATTCAGGATCGATCATTTTCGCCCTGATGGCCCCACTAGCATTGTTAATTTCATACGAGATCAGAAGTTTCCCTGCACCTTGAAACGGCTCAATAGAATGATTATGCCTTCTCGCGCAGCTTTTGTTTTTTCAGATTGCGCCAGGTTCTCCTGCTGTTGAAACCCCCTGCTTACCCTTCCAGCATTCGGGAAAGGCTGGTACAAGGCATTTTTGTTTACTCGCAGAGCCACCATTTTTCTCCTCCTCTGTCAAATCCTTTCTTGGAATAGCCAGAAACATTGCTAGTCCATCTCTCTTTTATCTTATCGGGAGGGAGCAGAAAAATATTCTTCTGATAAATCAGCGGTAAAATAGTGATATATAGTCACTATTATTTGTGAGAAAAAATTTTCAGAGCTGGAGGGATTGGAGGTAGGAGCGGAGATTAATTTTCCGGTTCTTCAGGCCCAGCTTGGTCCGGATGTTGTACCGATGGGAGACAATGGTGTTGGCTGAAAGATGCAGCATTTCTGCTATTTCCTTGGTCCTCTTCCCGTGCTTGATGAGATCTGCCACCTGGAGCTCTGTGGGAGTCAGGTCCAAGGTCTTCGAGGTGAGGGTCCTGGCCATAGGTGAAGTCAGGTCATCGAGGCTTGTCTCCAGAACCTGCGCGAGGGAACGCTGTTCAGCATTCAATCCGCTCTGTTTCAATTTCTCCAGGTACGGCAGGGCAATATTCTTCATGTGGGAAAGGACGTTTTCTTCCAGGGCCGCCTTATCCTCTTCTCGCTGTTTCAGGAGGACCCTGAGGGCGCTGTTGAATTCTTTCAGCTCTTCGGCCCGGTCGCGTAATTCATCTTCCCGTGCCATGATCTGCCCGCTTTTTTCTTCCAGCTCAGCAGTTCTCTCCTGGACAGTGCGCTCCAGTTCCTCGCGATAAGAGTGTTCACGCAGTTCCAGTTCCCGGAGCATGAGCGCGTTCCCCACGGTAATGATAATCTGACTCATATCAAAAGGCTTTACGATATATCCGTATACACCCACGTCCAGGATGGCCTGAGCAATTTCCTGGTCGTCAACCGCCGTCACCATGACAATACCCGTTTCGGGGTATGCTGTCTTGACGAACCGGATGAGGTCCAGGCCGGACTCCCCGGGCATCATCACGTCGCAGAGAATCAGGGCAACCTCGTGCGTTTCAAGCAGTTCCCTGACCTCTGCTGCATTTCCCGCCTGGAGGGCTATATACCCAGCTGTCTCCAAAATCCTTTTGAGCAACGTCCGGATGGGCTCTTCATCATCAACAATCAGGATGGTGGCTTGTGTCATTATCTATTCCTTTTCTCGCGGGTGCATATGATTGCCATGGGGTAATGGTTCGAGCAGAGAACATCGAAGTATTTTTTATACTACCATACAAACTTCTGTGCACCAAACTCTTAAGAAGGAAAGGAGGGACGTTGTTCACTAATTACACAAACGATCTTTTGGAAGCGGGATTATGAAGGGAAGCCTCTCAAGCTCTTTTCCTCTTACTCTTCTTGGAATAGGCCGCAGCCGCCTCCCTGACTTGAGGTCACAGATTGTGATGTCAAGTTTCTAACTTCCTGATATGACAGTCCAAACATTGAATCTCCAGGAAAGCGTTTGATATTCGATAATTTTACTCGCGATTCTCTCCATCGGAACAAGAATATCTTGCATTTTTTGTCTCCCATGTCGTAGTGGGTAACCCGTTCAGAAGTTCACACAAAAGATCGGCCGGATCGGGTAGCCTCTGTTTAAAATGTCCGGTTATTACACGGGCGAGAGCGCCTGTCTCTTTGACGAAATTGATGTCCTGCCTGTAGAAATGCTTCTGGAAAAACTCTACAAGGGAGATATCTCTTGAGGTAGTATTCTCAGAAGAGAATCTCAGTAGCCATGCTATTGGGGCGAAGAATCCAGAATGTAGAATCCAGAATACCGGGTGAATGCGTCTGTTGGCATTCTCGCAATTAAAAAAGCTGTTAAGCGCCTTTGAATGCCGGTGCTTTTTTCCCTACAGAGGAGAGTCCCTCGAAAGCGTCCGCGGTCGAAAAGATCTCCTGTAGCCTCGCCAGTTCGGCCTCGATGCCCTCTTCAATGGACATTTTGGTTTGCTGATCAATCAATTCATTGGCAAGCTTGAGGGCAATGGGGGCCTTTTTGGAGATGATCCTCTTGATTTTATTGGCCAGGTCCTCGGGTATCCCGGTCGGGGCCTTTCCGCTCAACAGCTTTTCGAGGTTCCCACCGGTACAGGCTTTTGCAAGGGCTTGAAATTTCGCCGGGATCTCCCGTTTTGCGTATTTTCCGGTCGTTTCTTCAGCGGCCATGTCCTTGAGGGCGGCAGGTACGTCCGCTCGGTCTACCAGCCTGTTAACGATGCCTAGTTCCAAGGCGTCCTGCGCCTTGATGAATGCTCCCGTGAACACGTAATACTTGGCTAGTTCCGGTCCCACGTGCCTGGCAAAGCGGAGCATGCCGCCCAGGCCCGGATAGATCCCGATGCCGGTCTCGGGGAATCCCATGGACCCGTCAGGGGTGGCAAGGATCTTCTTGCATGCCAGGGCCAGTTCGCTTCCGCCGCCCAGGGAGAGACCATCCAGAAGCGCGATGGTGGGTTTTGCACACGTTTCGATTCTTAAAAACAGTTCATGACCTTTGCGGGTAAATTCAACCGTGTCGGAAATCCGGTTATTCTTGATATTCTGTACAAAATAACGAATATCGGCTCCCGCCACGAACGCTTTGCCCGCGCCCTGGAACACGATTGCCTTCGTCTCCGGATTCTCCTCCGCCTCGGTAAACCGGGCGTCCAATTGCGATACCACGGTCTCGTTCAGGGCATTCATGGCCTCAGGCCGGTTGAGGGTGATGAAGGCAATTCTGTCCTTGATTTCAAGGTCAACGAATTGAAACGTAAAGGGTTTTGCCATGTCTTTCCGTTCTTGCAGAATGCGAGGCATGGTGAAATCCGGGTAACGGTTGACAATGGCCTGGACCACCTTATAGGTCTTATCGATGCCAATACGGTTCATGATTTCAAAGGGACCCAGTGACCATCTCAGGCCGATCTTTGCGCCCCGGTCCGTATCCTCGATGGATGCAACACTCTCATCCGCCAGGGCGGCGGCAACGCCCAGGCAAACACCCAGGAACCGGTCTCCCACCTCGGCAACCTTGGATTCATCTACCTCACCTGAAAGACTCCACGGCTTCCCTGCCTCACCCTGTGCCTTGAGGCATTCGGATGTGGCATAAAAGGGCCCCAATTCATTCCCCAGAGTGGTAGACGAATGGATCGCAATTGGGATGCCCGTGACATTCATCAGCTCAAATGGGCCCATTCCGATCCGGAAAACGCTTTTGGCCGCTGCTTCAATGGTGGGGATATTGGCGACATTTTCTTCCAGCATGCGCGTGGCCTCATTGAGGAAAGGCACAAAAAACCGGTTCACTGCAAAGCCAGGTGCGTCTTTGACCACGATGGCATCTTTCCCATGAAGCTTTGCAAAAAGCAGGGCCTTTCCCAGGGTATCCTTACTGGTGGTTTCGTGGGGGATAACCTCCAGGAGCCGATTCATGGCCGGATGGTAGAAGTAATGCAATCCGATGATTCGATCCGGGCGGCCGGTCTTTTCTGCAAATTCCCGTACATAAAAGCTCGATGTATTAGTCGCCAGGATGGTTTTTGCATCGCAGGTCGCGTCCAGCTGTTTGAAAAGGTCGTGCTTGACCTGCTTGTCTTCAAAAACAGCTTCAACCACCAAGCCTGCATCTGCCACATCTTGAATATCGGTCGTCCCTTTGATCCGTGCGACGATTTCCTGAACTCTTTCAGGCTTAAAAACGCCCCGCTCGACCCCTTTTTGAAGCAGCGATTTGATATTATTAAAGCCCCGCTCGACAAATTCATCCTTGATGTCCATCATGACCACATGGATTCCTTCCTGGGCTATCTTTTGAACAATGCCACTCCCCATATTTCCTGCACCAATAACACCCACTTTGCTGATCTTTGACATATTCCTTCCTCCTAGACCGGACAGCTCTGATGTGTTTCGTTTGCCGTTATTCGGCCACCACTTCAAATGAGTGAATGTATAGTAGATGCTTCCGGAAAAATCAAGAATTTCAGCATTTGATTGTATTTTTTCCAAACCGGTTTTCGTGCAGGAGGGATACCCTTTGTTTTACTTCAGCAACCCCACGGAAAAGGCCAGCAGGAATTGTCCGGCATAATAAGTTGGCAGCCCCACCAGGCGGTTCCGAAAGGATGCCTTCAGAAAGTGATCCCTTGCCACGAACAGGTCGGATAAATAGAAACAGATCGCCCCGATCAGGGCCAGTCTCCGACCTGCAATGTCCAGTGATTGATTTTCTTGGAGCCCCCATGTCATGCACACCATGACCGTAATCACGATCACATAGGCCGCCACCGGTCCATGCATCCGACCCAGATGTGGCCGCAGCCAGAGGTACACTCCTATGCTGATGCCCAGGGTGGCGAAAACGGCCGGCCCGGCCAAGGCGGCGAATGATGCCACCTGAAGAAAAGCAACGATGTACAGCACATGCCCCAGGAGAAATAAAGCCAGGCCGAGCAGAAAACCCCGTTCCTGCGGCAGGGCGAGACACACATCACCGCCCAGGCAGAAGATCAAACCGATGAGCACAAAGACAAAATAGCGGTGAATGGGATGGGGCTGGACCACTGCAGCGACGACAAAAAGGGCCGAGAGAACAGTCTTCGTGGGTATGATGCCTTTTCGGTTTCCCCTCTTTTCAAAAAAGAGAAGAAATCCCAGCAGAACAACCGCTGCCCCAATGATCACCATGTTTTGAAGACCCATTCATATGCACCTGACCTTTCTGGAGAGATGGGATAGCCCGGTCTCTCAAATTCTGGGATTTGAACCAGGCTAAACCAGGTGAAATCGATTATTAGAAGCTGATGGTGAGACCCGCGTATGGCCCTTTGAATTCAATGTCTGCACTGACATCACTGATATCATCGATCTTGAGTTTCATTGCTCTGTACCCGCCGTGGATCGCCACAAAAGGAATCGGTGTGAAAGAGAGATCGGCCTGTGCATCATAGAACGTACTCCCGGAATAGATGACGCCGGCCCCTTTTACGCGGGCTTCCAGAATATCGGCGAGAAGACCCACATGCAACCCCAGCCCCAGCATGGGAACAGGGACCTTGAAGGTCTCTTTCTCGTCGTACCCGAGACTCGCGGCCTGCAGGCGGGCCTCCCCCTCTATATACTTTGCCTTGGCCAGGACTCCAAGGGAAAATCCGGCAAGAAACTTTTCAAGATTTATGAAATCATATTGATACTCCAGATCGAGCATCTGGAACTTGAGATCCGATTCAACAAAGGTGTTGGATGTATAGGTTTGTCCGTTGAATACGATATTCCGGGCTATACTATTTTCGCCCGAATAGTCAGGTTTTGTATACGAAAGGGTCAGATGATGATTCCCCAGTCCAAAAAAAACTTCAATCGTGGGATAACTCTCGTCGTCCATACCAAGATCATTTTCCGCATCGATGGTTGTCCCGATAATCGAGTTGTCATCCACCTGTACCTCACCGGAAAAGTCCGGGCGCCAATAATAGCCACGTGCGCCGAAATCGAACCCATAGGACGGGAGTGATGTGAGCAACGAAAAGGCAAAAAAGGCAATGATGCCAGCCAACTTAAGATGTGTTTTCTCCATGATGATTTTCCTCTCGATTGTTTAATACGCCAGGTGAACTTCTGTTTATCATGGTCTGATAAAGCAAAGAGTATGCCATCCTGCGGCCCCTGAAAATTTCCAAGCCGGGAAGTCGAAAATTGACTTATCCTTATCTGTTGAATATCATAACAAATAGTAATGCCGGAGCCGATCGGGAAAAAGGCGGAGGCTTGGTAAGAATGACCTTTCCAGCCGCGCCGACAGTAAAAAGTAGCGGAGCACAGGCGAATTATGACCCTTGATAAGAAAAAGTTGGCGGTCATTCATATTGTGAAAAAGGAACTTGGTCTTTCCGATCAGGGATATCGTGATCAGTTGGAGGACATCACAGGTGTCCGCTCCGCAAAATACCTTGACGAACAAGGATTTCGCAAACTCATGAATTATTTTGCAAGGAGCAAGTACTACAGAGTTAGACAGGACGGCGTTACTTTCAGGCAAAAAATGTACATCAAGGGCCTTAAAGATCAGCTCCACTGGAGAGAACCTCATTTCTTGAACTTCCTGGAAAAATATTACAAAAAATCAAGTATCCACACCTTCAGCAAGAAAGAGGCCGCCAATCTTATAGAATCCTTGAAAAAAGTACTGGAACACGAAAAGAAGAAGCAAGCAGGATGAAAGGGGAGGGGGAGCCTTTTTTCAACAGAAAAGGTCAGTGCTCTTCCGGGTTTTCAGGCTAACCCTTCTCCAATATGGCTGCGATACGATTCCGATAATCACTGCTTTGGTCGTCAACCGGGAACAAATCGATTTCTGCGGGTGATGAAGCCCCCAGACCAAGTTCAGCCGCCCTGGCAATCTGCTCCTGCTTGAAAATTTCTTGCTTCATGATTTGATCGTTGCTTCCCAGTGATTTCAAGACGGCTACTCCAACGGCGTCTATAGCCACGCGATCCGTAGACGCAAGGAAAACATTCCCTTTGGCTCGTTTGCCGGTCATCGGGCCTCCGTCAACAAAGGCATCAATGCCGTCCAATACAACAAGGTCCGGTTGAAAAGGCGCATTTATTTCTGCGATCATTTTTCTCTGATGGGGCGATCCGTGCAGTTCGCTCATGTAGTTGTAGCCGTGCCTGCCAGTGGGGACGACACCCACATGGAGCTTCAGTGACATGGTAAAACCCCCCCCGTATTGGTGGGTTTTGAGGCAGCAGGTGGAAATGAGACACTCGGCCTCAAGAACAGGGCGCGCAATACGAAATCCTTCCCGCCAATGGCTGTCCTTGGGCTTTACCGCAACCCAGTCCTGATCCGCAAGGTCATCAAAGTTGATGATCCTGACATCCAGCTTTTCCATCAGCGGAATTACGCCCTTCGCCTCCATTACCTCCTTCGTGGGCGGATAGCTTCTCTCGCCGAGACTGACGGATTTTGCCCCCATTTTCCAAACCTCTTCCACCAGGGCTGTCAAGGTATCATTATGGGTGGATCCGGGGACGGGATCAGCAGTATTGAAATTGGGTTTGATCAGGACATCTTTGTTCTTCACGAGGTTGATCTTCAGGGTGTTTATTGAGGAGATAACACCGGATTTTCGATCCTCGGTTCTGAAGATTGCCACACGGCTCTTCGGGTTTGCCATAGTTACACCTCCACGCTAACCACTTACCACGATACGGGCTCTGCGGTCGGATTACTTCAGAAAATCCCTTCCACGTTTCTTTTGCGGTCAAATCTGAATTTCAGGCTTAGTTTCGGCCAAAAGCCTGGCGCCCTCAATCCTATTTACTAATTTTCCAACGTTTCTCTACTATTTCTCTGACCTTTCTAACCATGAAGATCCTGTTTTTGCAACACAAATCTCATCATGGACTTCCAGAACACCAGTTTGGAAATCAACAGAAAATAACTCGACCAAAGGCGCAGGCTTCGTTTTCTTCGCACCCGGCGTGAGTACTTCATAGGCCTATCCGACGCCAGAGTAGATTGCCTGTAAGAAATGTGGGCTATGACTAGCCAATGAAGTTTCCGAAGCGGAGAATCGAAGATTGATTTTTCTCTATATAAGCGATACCATAAAAAATTTTAATTTGACAAGCGATCGGATGCCCCGCCTTTGCAGCCAACATCCGGATTGAAGCCAAAGAAAGGTCAGGCATCCTAGCATATGGATTTTGAAATACTAGGCCTCGCGAAACCTATCATCAGAGCGGTTCAGGACCTGGGTTTTTCGGAACCCACGCCCATACAGGAAAAGGCCATTCCCGTCATTATTTCAGGCCAACTGGACCTGGTGGGCCTGGCGCAGACCGGAACCGGCAAAACAGCGGCATACGGCCTTCCCCTGCTCCAGTTGATCGATTTTTCAAGGGCACAGGCGCAAGCGCTCATCCTGTGTCCCACCCGTGAATTGTGCATACAGATCTCAAGAGATCTGATCCATTTCAGTCGATACGTCAAAAATTCGAAGATTGTCGCGGTTTATGGCGGTGCGGGTATGGAGCCGCAGATCCGGCAGCTAAAAAATGGCGCTCAGATCATCGCGGCCACTCCAGGTCGCCTTCTGGATTTTATTCGGCGCGGCATTGTCAACCTCGGGGACATTGATTATGTGGTTCTTGATGAGGCCGATGAGATGCTCACCATGGGGTTCCAGGAAGACTTGGAAGAAATTCTGGCCACCACCCCTTCAGAAAGAAGGACTTGGCTTTTTTCCGCCACCATGACGGCACCGGTAGCCAGGATTGCGCGCAATTACATGAAGGACCAGGTGGAAATTACCATCGGACAAAAAAACAGCGGCGCTGAAAATATCTCCCATCTCAATTATGTGGTTATGGAAAAAGACCGCTATCCGGCACTTAAACGGATCATCGACTATCATCCCGATATTTACGCCCTGATTTTCTGCAGAACCCGGAAGGAAACCCGGCAGGTAGCCGAAAATCTTATAAAAGACGGCTATAATGCGGAAAGCCTGCATGGCGACCTCTCCCAGACCCAGAGGGACTATGTTATGCAACGGTTCAGAGAAAAAACCCTTCAGATTCTCGTGGCCACGGACGTAGCCGCCCGCGGCCTGGATGTGGATGACATCAGCCATGTCATCAACTACAATCTTCCCGATGAAGCCGGGGGCTATACGCATCGAAGTGGACGAACCGCAAGGGCCGGGAAGTCGGGGACTTCCATTGTTCTCATGAATACTCGGGAAAAAGGAAAACTGGCCCATGTGGAACAGGTGACAGGCGTCCGGTTTCAACACGAGAAAGTCCCCAGCGGCCTCGCCATCTGCGAGAAGCAACTCTCCGGCACGGTGAAAAAACTGGTGACCGCGGACGTCAATCATGAAGAAATTGCCGCCTTTCTTCCTCCCGTGTACGATGCACTGGCCACGCTTTCAAAAAAGGAATTGATCCAGCATTTCGTATCCATCGAGTTCAACCGGTTCCTAGACTACTACAAGGATTCCGGGGACATCAATGCCCGCACTCCTCGACAGAAAACGTTCATGGGGAAACTCCCGAAAAAGGGTTTGCCGGAAAAGCCGGCCCAGATTCGGAGGCTGTTTGTGAATGTGGGACAACTGGACGGCGTTCAAAAAGGAGCCATCACGCGATTGGTGTGCGACCGATCAGGCATTCCTTCAAATCATATTGGGAAAATAGAGATCATGAGGGAATTTTCGTTCCTGGAAGTGGAAGCCGGTGTGGCTGCACATATATTGGAATCCATGAAAGGCGCCAGCTTGGACGGGCGAAAGATTTCCCTGGGCTATGCAGAAAAAAAGGCTGGAAAATCGAGCCGATCGGGTAAGAAACGGAGGCCCAAGAAAAAATGGACGGCCGGAAACGGAAAGACATCAAACCGGGAGCGCAGGTCAGTGTCGTCACGAAACCGGACCAGCGCTCGGGCAAACGAACGGTGGGGATCGTGAAAGACATCCTGACGAACTCGTCCACGCATCCTCACGGCATCAAGGTGCGACTCACGGATGGGCACGTGGGCAGGGTCAAAGAGATACTCAGCGTCCGGGATTTTGGACTTGACATCGAATCCCGCTGCAAGCGGGAAACATTTTAAAACCGACTCAACTGATAATCATCTTGCTCTGTGATCATCTCGACCGTTCTCGTTCCATCTCTATGATCACCACTGATATGGTTTCCTTTTCGTGAATTGGGTTTCCACAAAATATGGCCATTCTGAATCTACAAGATGTAAGCATCCGCTTTGGCGGGCCGCTCCTGTTGGAGAAGGTGACGCTGCAGGTGGAGAAGGGGGAGAAGGTTTGCCTTATGGGGCGCAACGGGGAGGGCAAGACCACCCTTCTGCGGCTCATAAGCGGCGAAATGGAACCTGACAGCGGGGTGATTACCCTCCAAAAGGGGACCACTGTGGCAGGCCTTTCCCAGGCCCTGCCGTCCGATGTCTCCGGTTCCGTGTATGATGTGGTTGCGGGGGGGCTTGCCGGGGATGAGTCCAACCCGGGAACGGGGCCGGGATGGGGGATCCGCCGTCGGGTCGAACGGGTGCTGACCCGGTTGTCTCTGGATGCCAAAGTCCGATTTGAGACACTCTCTGTGGGATTAAGGCGCAGAGTCCTCCTTGCCAGGGCCCTGGGTGCGGAGACGGACATCCTCCTTCTGGATGAACCCACCAACCATCTGGATATAACCGCCATCGTCTGGCTGGAAGATTTCCTCCGGAAGTACCGGGGCACCCTGATCTTTGTCACACACGACAGGATGTTCACGGACAGGCTTGCCACGCGGATCATTGAGCTGGATCGCGGCCGGCTTATGAACTGGGCGTGCGGGTACCGGACTTTTTTGGAGCGCAGGCAAGCGTCTTTGGAGGCGGAAGAGGCTCAGCGGGGCAGGTTTGACAAGAAGCTGGCAAAGGAAGAGAAGTGGATCAGGAGAGGGGTCAAGGCAAGGCGAACGAGGAATGAGGGCAGGGTTCGCGCCCTCATGAAGATGCGGGCGGAACAGCATTCCTGGCGCAGGCAGACGGGCACCGCAAGGATACAGATCCATGAGGCTGGGCGTACCGGAAAGCTCGTCGTCGAGGCAGAGGAGATCACCCATGGCTACGGCGGTACCCCCTGCATACGGAACTTCTCCACGAAAATCATCCGGGGGGACCGCATCGGCATTATCGGACCCAACGGCATCGGCAAGTCCACTCTGCTCAGAATCCTGCTCAGGGATATGGAGCCGAACGCGGGCCGGGTCAGGACCGGGACACAGATTCAGGTGGTCTATTTTGATCAACTCCGCGAGCAGCTGGACCCGGACAGGACGGTTGAAGAGAATGTTGCTGACGGAAAGAAGATGATCCAGATCAACGGCAGCGAACGGTATGTAATGGGATACCTGAAGGACTTCCTCTTCGCGCCGGAACGCGCCAGAACTCCTGTGCGCATCCTGTCCGGGGGAGAGAAGAACCGGCTGCTCCTTGCCCGGCTTTTTGCACGTTCTTCTAACGTGCTGGTGCTGGATGAGCCCACGAATGACCTGGATGTTGAAACCCTTGAACTTCTTGAGGAGCGGCTGCTGGACTATTCCGGCACCATCCTGCTTGTGAGCCATGACCGGGAATTCCTCAACAACGTGGTGACAAGCACTCTGGTGTTTGAGGGGGAGGGTGTTGTCACGGAATATGCGGGAGGATATGACGACTGGCTCAGCCAGCGGCCCAAACCGGCCGACCCAAGGGAGTCCGACGGCGCACGCACTACGTCAAGACCCAAACCCGAAAAAAAGCGGGCAAAAAAGGACGGACCTCGAAGGCTCACCTTCAAAGAGGGAAAGGAACTCGAGACCCTTCCGTTGCGTATCGAAGACCTTGAACAGGAGCAGAAAGACCTCTATGATCTGATGGCGGACCCGGAGTTCTACCGGGGGGCGGGAGAGAGGATCAGCCGGGCGCAAGCCAGGATAGATGAATTGAGGCATGAATTGGAAGAGGTATACGGGAGGTGGGAAGAGCTTGAGAGTATCAAAGAGGCAAATCCGTAAACAGAGCAAATAATGCCTGCCCTTAATTCCGGATGAATATTTTTGTGTCGCTTTGCTCCAATAAATGTGTACTATTACTTGAGCAATAGGCGAGAATCTTATTCTGAATTCCGACTTCTGGATTCTGAAAATGATAAGATCTCAATTTTTTTTGGCGAGCCTTCACTTCTGGGGCAACAGAGAGGAAAGGGGAATCGATGATCAATCTATCGATACATGAAAATGTTCGGCAGAACAATATTAGACGGTGCAGGGAAAGGAACATCATCCTGCCGACTTTCGCGCAGATGAAGGATCCCTCCACGGTGCCTCAGGCGCTTGTCGACGGGCTTACAAGAACAGGCCTCTGGGATATCAATCCGTTGAACCTTTTTAGAATAACGTGGAAAAACAAACCACAGGCATCCGGTGGAACCTATGATGGGGTAAACTATATCGAGATTCCGAGGGAGTTGTCGGGGGTTAAGGCACGGATCATTGCCCTGGTTGGAAAGTGGTTCCCGACGGGAGCACACAAGGTGGGGGCAACGTACGGGTGTCTTGCACCTGCACTGGTGACCGGTAATTTCGATTCCACGCGGCAGAAAGCTGTGTGGCCGTCAACAGGGAATTACTGCCGCGGGGGTGCTTACAATTCTGATCTTCTCGCCTGCGACTCTATCGCCATACTGCCGGAAGAAATGAGCAGGGAACGATTTGAATGGCTTCAGAAAGTAGCGGGGGAAGTTATCGCTACTCCCGGTTGCGAGAGCAACGTGAAGGAAATCTTTGATAAATGTCATGAACTGCAAAAAGAGCGGGGAGATGATATCGTCATATTCAACCAGTTTGACGAGTTTGGAAACTATCTCTGGCACTATGAGGTAACCGGGAGAGCCATCCAGGAGGTTCTGGAAAAAGAGCTTGGTAAAAGTGAGGAATTCCGGGGTTATATTTCTGCCACAGGGTCCGGAGGCACCATAGCGGCGGGGGATTACCTGAAGCAGAGCTACCCGGGGATGAAGATTGGCGCAGCGGAAGCCCTGCAGTGTCCTACGTTGCTGCGGAATGGTTTTGGGGGTCACAGAATAGAAGGGATCGGCGATAAACACGTCCCCTGGATTCACAATGTGAAGAACACTGATATGATTATCGCTGTCGATGACGCGGATTGTATGGATGTCTTAAGGCTTTTTAATGAAGAGGAAGGGCTGGAGTTCTTGAAGAAGAAAGGGATCTCAGATTCTGTGCTGGAGAAGCTCGATTTTCTGGGTATTTCTGGAATCGGCAATGTGTTGGCCGCGATAAAATTTGCCCGGTATTATGAACTGCAGGAGGACGATGTAGTGGTGACCATTCTCACCGACTCCATGGAGCTCTATCAGTCAAGAAAAGAAGAGATGCGTGAAGCATACGGTGCCTTTTCGCCTGCTGACGCCGCTCGTATTTATTTCAAATCTCTTGAACATCAGAAAGCGGACAATACCCTGGAACTCACTTATTATGAACGTTTGAGGGTTCATAACTTGAAATATTACACCTGGATCGAACAGCAGGGAAAAGAGATCGGGGAATTGAACAGGCAGTGGTATGACAAACAGTACTGGACAGAGATCCGGAAGCTGACCCCCCGGATTGACGAACTCATCGAATCATTCAACAGAGATGTGGGACTGGTGTAATCGGAAAGAGGAACCATGCTACATGGAATTTCAATACACGTGTACTGACTGTGGAAAAGAGTTTATTAGCGATAGTGTCGTGTATCTGTGCCCCGACTGCGGCGGGAACCGGGCGGGAGAATTTCAGAGGGGTGTGCTGAAAGTACTGCTGGATCCCGGCTATCTGAGGTCTCTTGCTGCGAAAGAGCGAATATCCGGGGAGGATTTTCTTCCCTACCCGCTTCCGATGGTCGACACCTATCCTGTAGGGAACACCCCCCTTATTGCTCCTTGGAGGCTGCGGGATGCATCAGGACGAAAGGGGCTCTATTTAAAAAATGACGGGGCTAATCCGTCAGGTTCTCTGAAGGACAGGGCTTCCCAGCTGGTAGCCGCCCAGGCACTGCATTTCGGGGAGAGGGTAGTAACCCTGGCATCGACAGGCAATGCAGGATCTGCCATGGCCTGTGCAGGTGCCGCCTATGGCTTGGAGGTAATCCTCTTTGTCCCGGAAACTGCTCCAAAGGCAAAGCTGCTGCAGTCGATTCTGTACGGTGCGAAGGTGCTGCCGATCAGGGGCACCTATGATGTTGCTTTTTCCCTTTCCATGCAGTATTCCTTGCGGATGGGTGGGATCAACAGGAATACCGCCTTCAACCCCATGACTATCGAAGGAAAGAAAACCGTATCTATAGAAATTTTCAATCAGCTGGGTGGACGGGTCCCCGACATCGTGTTTGTCCCTACCGGGGACGGAGTCATTCTCGCCGGTGTTTATAAAGGGTTCTCTGACCTAAAAACAGCGGGTCTGGCTGAAAAGGTGCCTCGAATGATCTGTGTCCAGGCTGAAGGCAGCAATGCCATTACCAGAGCGTTGGAAACAGGTCGTATGAGCCCGCTTTCCGAAGTTTCGACGAAAGCTGATTCCATTGCGGTAGCCTCCCCTGCCAACGGAAGGATGGCGGTGGAGAATATCAGGTCCAGCGGAGGAAAAGGGGTGTTGGTAACAGATGAAGAGATCACCGAAGCACAGCTCCAACTGTGCAGGGATGCCGGGATTTTTGTCGAACCTGCCGCTGCCGCGGCATGGGCTGGGTTTCTCAAGGACAGGGATACGGTCGGTAAGGACGAAACCGCAGTAGTCCTGTTAACGGGAACGGGTTTCAAGGATATGAAAAGTGTAGAAGACCGGGTAACGATTCCTGATTCGATAGAACCGGACATTGATAGGCTTGAAAAAGTGAAAAGAAACAAATAAGAGCCAGTTTCAAAACCTCCCTATTTACTCGATCTCTTCGTCAGATAAAAATTTTAGTCCTCGAATGCCGCTGGAAGCGGAAAACATTTTGAAACTGGCCCATAAGGAAAGAAATCAATTTTTGTGCCGGGCCCTCCGAGCCCGGATTTTTACAGCTCCCGATGAGTGCTCAAAGGTTGTTGACAGCTTGCGGAGGCCATGATTAAATAGCAAGTAAAACTATTAAAACACAAGGCGCTCAACCTTTGCCTTTTACATTATATTAGTGGATTTTCCCACAAAGTCAATAAATTTTAACTTGTGTCCATCCATAGATGGCCATTTTGCCCGATATCATCGTTATGCTCAAATTTTAATCCTCGAAATACCTGCAATGTATTCGTGTGGTTAAAATTATCGCATGCCTTGATCTCGAACAAACTATCTCATTTATGGATGGAAACTATCTTAAACAAGGAGGCGTAACATGAAAAGTTTGAAGTTGTTTTTGTCCGTCCTGCTGAGCGTGGCGCTGCTTGGCACTGTAACTTTCTCCGTCGGAGGAAATGTTGCTCAGGCCAAAGAGGCTAAAACAATCAAAGTGGCATTTATCTATGTAGGACCGCGGAATGATGGTGGATGGTCACAAGCCCATGATGTAGGGAGGCTTTACCTGGAAAAAATGCTGCCAAACGTAAAAACTTCCTTTTCAGAAAGCGTTAAAGAGGGAGCACCTGCTGAAAGGGTCTTCAGGAGTTATGTCAATCAGGGCTATAAAGTAATCTTTGCCACAAGCTTCGGTTATATGGACCCAATGTATAACGTGGCAAAAGATTATCCCAATGTGGTGTTTGAACATTGTTCAGGCTTCAAGGCATCCAAGAATATGGGAAACTACTTCGGAAGGATGTATCAGCCAGACTATCTTTCAGGCCTGGTCGCGGGATTCATGACGAAAACAAATTATATTGGTTTTGTCGCGCCTTTTTCGACACCGGAAGTCGTGAGGGAGATTGATGCCTTCACCATTGGGGTGCGTGAAGTGAACCCGAAAGCGGAGGTTCATGTCATATGGACAAATTCCTGGTTCGACCCTGTAAAGGAAGGAAACGCGGCTCAGACTTTTCTGTCTAACAACGCCGACGTTATTGCCAGTGGAGTTGACTCCCCGGCAGCCATCGAAGCGGCCGCGAAAAAGGGGAAGTATGCAGTTGGGTACGATTCCGACATGTCCCACTTTGCCCCGCAAGCGGTTCTTACTTCGCGTGTCTGGGACTGGGGCCCCTACTATGTCAAGACGGTGAAGAGCGTTATGAACGGAACGTGGAAATCAGGAGCCTATTGGGGTGGAATGAATACGGGCATCGTGAAACTTTCGCCGTATGGCCCCATGGTACCGGCAAAGGTGAAAAAGTATGTCGAAGCAAAAAAGAAATTGATCATCAAAGGCAAGTTTCATCCTTTTACCGGTAAATTATACGACCAGAAAGGGGAACTGAAATTAAAGAAGGGCCAGGTAATGTCTGATAAAGATATGTTAAGCATCCAGTGGTTCGTCAGGGGTGTCATCGGCTCAATCCCAAAGGGTTAATATTGAATCATCACCTGGGTGGCCCCGGTAACTCAAAACCTGGGCTACCCGGTTTCAATCCATAAATGGCCGTTTTCACGATTCCGACCTCAACCTGTGGGATCATTTGTGCGGCGTACCATAGCATGCCCCCGCTCAATTCCTTGGGTTTTCATTTTGCAAATCCTGATATATCGGGGATAGAGTGGAGACTCACTGGTGCCCAAAATTTGTTCGTGGATGGGCAGTACTGAGAAAATCCCGAATTGTGGGGGTGCATTACAGGTAAATGAATTTTATGGAAAATCCAGCGGAACCTATCGTAAGGCTTCATAAAATCTCAAAATATTTTCCCGGTGTTCTCGCCAATGACAAAGTGGATTTCGAGCTTAGAAAGGGCGATATTCACACCCTCCTCGGAGAAAATGGCGCGGGCAAAAGCACGCTGATGAACATTCTCGACGGGCTTTATAAGCCCGACGAGGGCGAGATTAATATAGATGGCAAACCGGTTGTGCTTCACAATCCCTACGATGCCATGCAGATGGGAATCGGAATGATTCATCAGCATTTTATGCTGGTTGATACCTTTACGGTGCTTGAAAATGTCATCCTCGGGATAAAGTCTGAACCTTTCTATATCGATAAAAAGAAAACCGCTGCAAGGATAAGAGAAATTTCGGACAGATATAATTTCGGGATAGATCCTTTCCTCAAAATCTGGCAACTCTCCGTAGGGGAACAGCAAAAAGTCGAAATCATTAAAACCCTCTTCCGGGGCGCGAATGTTCTCATACTGGATGAGCCAACGGCGGTACTTACGCCCCAGGAGGTCGATGCCTTTTTTGAAATACTGGAAAAGATGGTGGAAGAAGGCAAGTCTATCATCTTTATAAGCCACAAATTAAATGAGGTCATGAAAATTTCAGACCGCATTACGGTCATGCGCAAGGGAAAAGTCGTTGGAATCGTCAACCGGGAGGATACCTCAAAAGAAAAACTAGCGGAGATGATGGTGGGCCGGAAGGTCCTTTTCAGTCTGGATCGAAAGCCCTTGCAACAAAGCAGGGAAGTTTTGAGGCTTGAAGATGTGCAGGCCTTTAATGAAAAGGGGATTAAGGCCTTAAAAGGCATCAATTTAAGCATAAAAAGCGGGGAAATTTTTGGGATTGCCGGTGTCTCCGGGAACGGGCAGCAAATCCTTTCTGACGCCATTGCCGGCTTGAAAAGTATCTCCGCAGGCAAAATTCTTTTGAAAGGAAAAGATATCGCGGGCCTTTCTCCTCGCTCCATCGCCAAGTTGAGATTAAACTATATCCCTCCAGACCGGCTTAAGGTGGGATTAATTCCAAATCTTTCGTCGGTGGATAACGCGATTTTGAGATGCTATGTCTGCGACCCAATCTCGCAGAAATGTTTTATAGATTATTCCAAGGCAAATAGCTTCACTGAAAAACTTATCAAAGAATATGACATCATGGTTCCCCGGAGAGATGCCCCGGTCAAACTCCTTTCCGGCGGGAACATGCAGAAACTCCTTTTTGCGAGAGAGGCCGAGGAGAAACCTGAAGTTTTAATCGCCGTAAACCCCACTAGAGGCCTTGATATAGGGGCGACCGAATTTATCAGAAATGAGCTGGTAAAACAGAGAAACAACGGTGTGGCGGTTCTTCTTATTTCAGGAGACCTCGACGAAATATTCATGTTATCTGACCGTATAGGGGTGATTTTTGAGGGAGAAATTCTCGATGTCATGGATATTGATGATGCCGACCTGGAAAGAGTGGGATTGCTCATGGCCGGGCTGAGGGACGATGGACACCGATCAAGAGGAGAAGAAACCTGAGACTCGTTAAGAGAGACAAAACACCGACCTACTTGAAGATAGCCAACCCGGTTATCTCCATTGTCGTTGGTTTAGTTGCGGGTGGAATTGCCATCATTTTCACCCATACCAATCCGCTGGCGGTTTTCAAATCGATTCTTATCGGTGCTTTTGGGAACACCTACAATTTTTCAGAAACCCTGGTGGCCGCTATTCCGCTTATCCTGATTTCAGCAGGACTGCTTCTCGCATTCAAGATGAAATTCTGGAATATTGGAGCCTATGGCCAATACATCATGGGGGCCATGTTCAGCTCTTTCTTCGCCCTGCACGCATCCCAAAACACATCGAGTTTCATGCTGTTAGCCGTGATGTGCCTGGCAGGCCTGATCGGTGGGGCTTTGTGGGCTATCATTTCAGCCTTGCTGAAGCTGTTCTGGGAAGTCAACGAGGTTGTCTCGACACTTCTCTTGAACTATATCGCCCTTTATATCCTTTACTATTTCATGCATGGCCCATGGCGAGACCCTTCCAGTCACGGGTTCCCTCTCAGCAAACCCTTTGCCGCGAACGCCCAACTGCCGATCCTCTTGAACCACACGCGTATCCATCTGGGGCTGGTCTTTGGAATAATCGCAAGCCTTGTTATCTACGTTCTTATTAAGAAAACAAGATTCGGTTATGAAAACAAGGTCATTGGTGAAAACCCCGTGGCCGCAAAATATGCTGGTATTAACATCTTTAGAAACACGCTGATAGCCGCGGCAATCAGCGGGGGATTAGCCGGCCTTGCAGGCATGGCCCAGGTTTCGGGTATCATTCACATGATCCAACTGGAAATTAACGCGGAGTACGGCTATACAGCCATTATTGTCTCCTGGCTGGCAGCTCTGAATCCCATTGCGTCTTTCTTTGTGTCTATTATCCTTGGCGGCCTTGAAGCCGGGGGATACCAGATTCAAATGACGATGAATGTTCCGTTCGGCATCGTCGGAGTCATTGAAAGTTCCATCCTCTTTGCCTTACTGGGGGGGGAACTTTTTAAAACACATAAACTCGTGTTGAGGAGGAGAAAATTACGTCATCAAACTTAATAATTGTTAATTTACTCGCTTCATCGGTACGGTCAGGGACAATCCTTCTTTTCCCGACCATCGGTGAAATCTTCGCGGAAAGAGCGGGGATCCTTAACCTTGGGCTGGAAGGCATGATGGTTATCGGCGCCTTCTTTGGGTTTGTCGTGGGTAATTTGACCAAGAACCCGTACATCGGGTTTACCGTCGGCATGTTGGCCGGGGGGCTCGCCTCTCTTATCTTTGCCTTTGTTTCCATCACGCTGAAGGGAAACCAGATTGTCGCGGGATTGGCCATGACGATTTTTGGGTTAGGGATAACCAATTTCTATGGCCAGAAGTGGATTAATACCAAACTAGTTGTTCCTGCCCAAAGTTTCGCGATTCCCGGCCTCGCAAAAATTCCACTCATTGGACCCGTATTTTTTAATCAGGACGCCTTTGTCTATCTCTCATATATTGTTGCGGTTGCCTTCTGGTTTATCCTTTTCAGGACAAAAAGTGGTGTCCATCTCCGGGCCGTGGGTGAAAATGCCCAAGCAGCCGATGCCATGGGCATCAACGTGGATAGGACGAGATACTTCTGGACGTTTGTCGGGGGGCTTTTAGCCGGAGCAGGCGGGGCCTATTTAACCATTGTTTACGCTCCTTTTTGGCTCGACGGTATAACTTCAGGCCGAGGATGGATTGCCGTCGCCCTGGTTATTTTCGCCATGTGGGATCCCCTGTATGCAATCGTCGGTGCCTATCTCTTCGGGGGAATCGACTCACTTCAATTTCAACTCCAGGCGACGGGGGCATCAATTCCTTCCTCTCTCTTGAGCATGCAGCCTTATCTACTAACGTTAATCGTGGTTATAGTCGCGACATTTATCTTGAGAGCAAAGCATATCGGCGCACCCAAAGAACTTGGGCTGCCTTTTTACCGGGAAGAACGGTAACAGAGAAGGCGAGAGCCCGGTTATCCAGGCACTACCTAATCCTGGACAACCTTGCCGATGTACGGAAGATTTCTGTGCTTTTGGGCATAATCAATCCCATATCCGATAACAAAGACATCCGGAATCCTGAATCCTACATAATCAACGTCAACGGGTACTTCACGCCTTTCCGGCTTATCAAGCAGGGTGCATATTTTGAAGGACGCGGGGTTCTTTAACAGGAGATAATCTCTCACCTTTTCAAGAGTATAGCCCGTATCAATGATGTCCTCAACAATAATGACGTCTTTGTCTCGGATATCCTCTTCCAAGTCCTTGTTGATTTTGACCTCCCGGGAGCTTTCCATGGAGCCTCCGTAACTGGACACAACCATAAAATCGATTTTCGCCTCCAATTTTATTTGCCTCGAGAGGTCCGCCAGGAAAATGGTAGATCCCCGTAAGAGGCCCACGAGAATAACATTTTCCGAGTCCTGGTAGTCACGTGTAAGCTGTTCCCCAAGCTCACGCACCTTTTTTCTGATTTCATCTTCCGGTATCAAGACCTCTATATGGTATTTCATGAAACTACCCTCAGATTCAATTATATCAGCTGATGTTACAGGAACGGTCCTGCCTTCTACCTCAAAATCGCCCCAAGGCCCTGAGAACTGCCTCCGGGGTGATGGGCCACTTGCGTATCCAGACACCGACCGCGTCATGGATCGCATTGGCGATGGCAGGTGCAGCGCCATTGACGCTCACCTCGGAGACTGATTTCGCGCCGTAAGGACCGTACGGGTCATCCGTATAAATCAAAATTGCCCTAAAATCCTCTGGTACATCCCTTATCATGGGAACCCCATACTCCCTCAAGTTGGTATTCAGCGGATGACCTTCCTTGTCGTACACTACCCCTTCATAAAGCGTATGGCCGATAGACTTAAGGACTGCTCCGTAAATCTGCCCCTCGGCAAGCTCCGGGTTGATGGGCATCCCCGCATCCATAAGGGCGTAATATTTTTGAACCTCTATTGCTCCGGTCCGGGTATTGACAGCCACCTGGGCAAAATGGGCACCATACGGAAAGGCGGATTTGTCCGTTGTAAAATGCCCTTCCCCAATGAGCTGCCCAATTCCCTTCCCGGCCTGGGTACGCCGTGCGAGTTGTTTATACGTGAGCTCACCTTTTCTCCCGACGATTTTTCCCGGATACGCAATCTTTAGAATTTCCTCTCTCTCCCCCATAACCATAGACGCAGCCTTCAGGATTTTCTTCTTTATGTCCTGCGCGGCCAGCAACGCGGCACTTCCGGAAAAAAAGGTTCCGCTTGAAGCAAAAGCTCCCGTGTCAAAAGGCGTGTTGTCCGTATCGCCGGACAGAATGCCCACATTGGCCATATCGGTGGCAAGAACTTCCGCCGCCATCTTCACGCAAACGGTATCCAGACCGGTTCCAAGGTCCGCGCCCCCGGTAAACAGCATGAAGGTCCCGTCACCAAACATTTTGATAGTTGCATTTGACTGATCCAGACCGGGCAGGCCTGATCCCTGTTGGACCATAACGACACCCTTCCCAATCTTCACATGGGGGTCATCGGAAACCTCCCGTTTTTCCCATTCAATCATCCTTGCTCCCTGTTCAAGGGCAGGGCCAAGGCCGCAGCTTTCCGCGGGGGCGGCAGTCCCCTTTCTGCCTTCGCCGAGGCATTTCAATATCTCAAGCATCGCCCCTTCTTTTACCCTGTTAAGCTCCATAAACGCGAGGGGGTCCATGTCAAGGGCGTTCGCCAGTTCGGTGGCTGCCATTTGCATGGCGTAAGAACCCTTGGGGGCGCCGTAGCCCTGATAAGCTCCCGTGGGAGATATGTTTGTATAGTAAGCCTTGACGTCAAATCCAACATTGTCACACAGAAACAGGGGGAGTGCCTTTGAACAGGCGTTCATGGGAACCGTCAAGGCATGAGCCCCGTAAGGCCCCGTATTTGCCTTTAAATCCATATACATTGCCGTAAGCTTGCCGTTCTTTTTTGCCCCGAGTTTAATCGTTATTTTCATCGGCATTCTTGTGCTGCAGGATTCAAATTCTTCTCTCCGGGAATATTGATGGAAGATCGCCCTGCCCGTTTTGTAGGTGGCGTACGCACACAGTTCCTCAAGGAGGATATCCTGCTTGGAACCGTACCCACCCCCAACACGTTCTTTGATAACCCTGATTTTATTTTCCTTTATCCCGAGGACTGAAGCGGTTATCCTTCTCAGGTGAAACGGAACCTGTGTCGAGCAGTGCATGATTAACCTGTCTCCCTCCATCTTTGTATAGACGGTGTGGGTTTCCAGGGGGGTACACTGAATGTGAGAAGCCGGTTCATAGTCCCGTTCAATTACAACATCGGCCTCGGCAAACCCCTTTTCAATATCCCCGATTCCACCTGTGACACTGGCGGCGATATTCCTGTGGGGATCCGCGCCGATAGGGAACTGGTAAATGATTTTTCCCTCTCTCGGGTCAATATCTCTATTCTGTTCAGCGAGATTACCCGGAGCCCCCTTCCTGAAACGTATCTCCGCATGATGAATAACCGGGGCATCCGGCGCTTCCGCCTCCTCTATGGTCAAGACGGGCGTTAAAACCTCATAGTCAACTTTGATTCTGGAAAGGGCTTCGTTGGCAATTTCTTCATTTTCAGCGACAACCGCCGCGACCCTGTCTCCCACATGATTGACTTTTCGCCCTATCATTCTCCTGTCATACGGGGATGGTTCGGGAAAGGTCTGCCCCGCCTGGCTGTACCAGGTGTCCGGGGTATTCTCATAGGTCAATATTTCTACGACACCAGGAATATCTCTGGCCTCTGATGCGTCAATTCCGTTGATGTACGCACTCGCATAGGGACTCCTCAGCATTTTCAATACGCAGGCGCCGGGCTCCACCTTGTCTTCCACAAACACCCGCTCCCCCCGGGCCAATTTCACGCCGTCCACTTTTTTCTTGACCTTTCCCACGAATCGCAGGCCATCCCCGAATTCCTGGGCAATGGTGATCGAGTAATCGGGGTCCTTTCTCCTTTCCACAGCCAGTTTCACCGCCTTGTAAAATTGCTGATACCCACTGTCTCTAATGTAAAGGGAAGAGAGGGCATCTTTTACATCTCCTTTCCCGGGATCTGGGATACGGTTCAACAGGTCATCCAATAACAAAGCCGCAGCGGGGATATTGTACCCTGACTGGACAACACCCGCGTCTATCATCGCAGATTGGACGGGAGAAAGGACGCCGTTTCTCGACAGATATTCAACGGTTCTCAACTCCTTGCCGTCAATCTGTGCCGCAATGAGAAGGGATGCATAGACAACCTTTCCATCCAGCCATATGGCATCGGAGCCCGCAAAGCCGTACCCGTCATCACTGTTCCGAACCGAATTTATTCCTATCCTTTTTAAAATCTTCTGAACATTCTCCCCGGGTTCCGTACAGATGTCCCTGGGTGCTCCATTTAATAAGATTTTTATCTTCATGGTTTATGCCTGCCTTCCTTTGCAATCCGTTACCGCCCGGGCAATCATTGTCGCCGTGATATACCTTCTATAAGCGCTGCTCTCTTTTAACCTTTCCGAAGGATGCACCGTCGAATAGACCGCATCAAAGATATCCTCTTCGGTTTCAAGTCCGCCGGAGAGAATTCTTTCTTCAAGCATTTGCAAACGAATTACATGGTTCGATAGACAGCCAAGTGCGATGACCGCCTCATCATCCGCGATCCTTACGGCCATGGTAAGCGTCGGAGAGGCTGCCGTGGAGAGAGCAATTTTGTCAACCATGCTTACCCCATGAACCTCAGGAAGGAAAACCTTCGATATGAGGGCATCTTCCTCATGGGATATATACTCCTCAACGGAAAGCACCCCCTTCTCCAAGGTTTTCACCTCGGCCTTCAAGGCTATCAACGCGGGGATGACAGAAGAGTCCGTTCTGTTCGCGGCGATATTTCCTCCAAGGGTTGCCATGTTTCTGACGCATCGCGATGGAATAAACGCCGCCGCTCTCAACGTCTCGGGCACCTCAAGAGAATCTATCAGGGCCTGTAGAGTTATGCCGGCACCGATTTCCACCCGGGTATCCGACCGTTTCACGTCTACTGGGAGAAGCCCTTCAAGCAAAATCACCCTTTCCGCATTTATCTTCGATGGTGCCCAGTTAATCTGGGTCCCACCACTGAAATAGATGGCATTTTCTCTCTTTAACGTGGCCGCTTCCTCCAGAGAAGCGGGTGTAAAGGTTTCTCGTATCATTTATGCCTCCCCGGTGATTTTTTCAGAAATTGCGTTGGCCCTGGCGGTAAGCTCCTGTTCATCAATCCCCACAAGCCTTCCCTGATCCACCACAACCTTGCCGTTTACAATGGTATAATCCGTTCCATGATTATAGCCAGAAAAGATAAGCGCCGCGAGCGGGTCCGAGAGGGACCCGGCGTACTCCATCCGGGCAATGTTAAAAAGGGCCATATCAGCCGCCCAACCTTCCCGGAGTTTGCCAACCTCCTCAAAATGAAGCATCCGAGCACCATTCACGGTTGCCATCTTATAGACATCTTTTGCGGTAACCGCGTCACTTCCATAACGGACCCGTTGCAGGAGAAGCGCCTGCCGCATTTCACCCAGCATATCTGAGGTATCGTTGGATGCCGACCCATCCACCCCCAATCCCACGTTGATATCGGTGAGCAGCATCTCTTTAACCCGGCATATCCCGGACCCGAGCCGCATATTGGAAGATGGGCAATGGGCGATATTGGTCTTCGTGTCACTCAAGAGGTTAAGCTCTTCGTCATTAAAATAAATGCCATGGGCGTAAAAGACATCTTCGCCAATAAATCCTGTATCCTCCATCAGTTTCAGCGGCCTTCTCCCATACATCTTTACGCAAAAATCATTCTCGTCCACGGTTTCCGCCAAATGTGTATGCAACCGGACACCATATTTTCGTGCAAGGCCGACGGTATCTTTCATAAGCTGTTCCGTCACGCTGAAAGGACTGCACGGGGCAAGGACAATCTTTCTCATGGAAAGCGCGGCCCTATCGTGAAATTGATTGATAACCCGTTCGCTGTCTCCTAAAATTTCATCCTCCGATTGCACAACCACATCAGGTGGCAACCCGCCATCTTTTTTGCTCAGCGACATGGAGCCCCGGGTGGGAGAAAATCTCATTCCCAACCTTTCAGCCGCTTCAAACTGAATCCCCATGATATCCCCTGTAATATGTCGGGGGTACACATAGTGATGATCAGTGGTCGTGGTGCATCCCGTTTTCAGAAGTTCCCCCATGGCAAGCAACGAAGCGTAATATGCCGCCTCCCCATCAAGGTTCTTCCAAATCTCATACAGATAGAGCAGCCAGTCAAACAGCTTCGCATTCTGTACCGCGAGGAGGTTCCGCGTCAGGGTCTGGAAAAAGTGGTGATGGGTGTTTACAAAACCGGGCACGACAACATGGGTGGAACAATCGATAATCCTGTCGGTTTCTGAGGGGTTAATATCAATTGTCTGGTCGATTCTGGAAACCCGATTGCCCTCAATGAGCAGGTCCCAGCCCCGCAGGGGGGCTTCCTCAACCGATTTCATGAGGCAGAAACAATCTTTAAGCAGTATGGACATGCTTTTCCAGACTCCTTGTATCGGCTTTGTAAAAAGTCATCTATTCATGATGCGTTGCGAAGTCATCAAGTTTATTTCGTAAAAAGTTTTCAAGAAGGTTCAAGGCTACCTGTTTCCGATAGGCCGCCGTGGAACGCTGATCGTCAATAGGTACAATCATCGCGCCATAATCGTCGATGAGTAATGGAATCTGAGCTTCTAATTCTGCGACAGGTTTGCCCACAATCTTTTTCTCCAGCTCTGTTGATCGCACGACGGTAGGCCCGACTGCCCCGAAACTGATGGCCACCCCATCCACAATGCCTCCCTTGACCTCTCCCATGGCGGCAAATGAAAGTTTTGCAAGGGCATTGGCTTTCCGGGTCCCAACCTTTTTAAAAACATTAATATTGGATTTCCTGAGAGGGACAATGATGGTGCTGACAATCTCATCCCTTTTCAAAATTGTTTGCCCGGGGCCGGTAATAAAACTCATGATGGGGATTTCCCGAACGGCTTCCAGGCTCCTCACTTCCACTCTGGCGTCGAGGGAATAAAGCGCGCAAATCGAATCGCCCGCGGGAGACGCATTACAGACATTCCCCGCCAGCGTGGCTATGTTTCTTATCGGCGGGCCGGCAATGCTGAGGACAGCCTCCCGAAGTATCTCCGGTGTATCCGGGTATTTCGCCACCTGGGAAAGGGAAACTCCCGAGCCGATAACAAGGGCCTCTCTCCTTTTCTCGATATGTCTCAATTCCTCAAGGTGGGAAAGGAACAAGACGTCTCTGGGAAAGGCGGGCGGTATCCCCGTCCAGCTCTTGTACTTCACCATCAAATCCGTGCCCCCCGCGAAAGGGATACAATCGTTCTCCTTCCGCAAACTCAGCGCTTCTGTCAAACTGTGAGGCCTGAATGACTTTACCATACTTCCTTTCCCCTTTTCATCGCCTCTTTAATGCCCTCGACAATAAGATCATAGCCCGTACACCTACAAAGGTTCCCTGAAATAGCTTTCCGGATTTCTTCCTGGGTGGGGTTACAACTGGTTTCGAGGAGAGAGGCCGCTGCCATAACCATCCCGGGTGTGCAAAACCCGCACTGCACAGCCCCGGCATCCGCGAATGCCTCAACGATACACTTCCCGCGTTCCGTTTCCACGAGGCCTTCGGGTGTAACCACGTCATGCCCCTCAACAACCCCTACTGGAATGAGGCAGGAGTTCACGAGGTTTCCATCCAGCAAGACCAAACAGGCCCCACACTCTCCTTCACCACATCCCTCTTTGATTCCGGTAAGGTTAAAATCCTCTCGCAGCACATCCAGAAGCCTTTTGAGCGGGTCTGCCGCAAGGGTTACCTGTTCCCCGTTTAAGATGAAATCTAGTTTTTTCATTTCCTCAGAGCCTCCATCACTTTTTCCGGCATCACGGGAATCTCGCAAATTTTTCGGCCGATGAGATGTCCCACCGCGTCTGCGTAAGCCGGGGCCGCGGCGTCAAATACCACCTCTCCTGCCCCCTTCGCGCCATAGGGACCAAATTCATAGGGATTCTCTATAAAAGCATTCCTGGTTTCGGGGAAATCCATGGACGTCGGGATGCTATAATCAGCCATGGTGTGCTGCCTGAACCGGCCGTTTTCAATCTCACACTTTTCAATAGCGGCGTACCCCAAGGCCTGTATCACTCCGCCGGATACCTGCCCCGACATAATCTTTTCATCCATGGGAACCCCCACGTCAAAAACGCTCCATATATGTCTTGTTTCAATCTCATATGTCACGGGATCAAGTGCGACCTCAACAACATTGACGCCCCAACTGTATGAAGGATAGGCGTCTCCCTGAAGGGTTGCCTGGTCCCATTCCAACCCCTCGGGATGCCGGTATTGTTTTCGGGTCCTGGTTCCTACCCCCTCCGCCCATCTCCCTTTGAGCTCTTTCGCGCATTGCTGAACCAGGGAGCCGACAACCATCGTGGATCTCGAAGCAACCGTAGGCCCCGAATCGGGGACTTTGTCGGTATCCGGGTTATCATACACGATATCCCGGTAATCGCACCCCAACTCCCGCGCTGCAATTTTCCGAAGCACCGTCTGGAGACCCTGTCCCATCTCTACCGTCGACACATAAAGGCCAGCCCTACCGTCCTCAAGGCGCTCCATCTCCACCACAGCCTTAATAATCGACTGTTCCCCATTCCCGGTAAAGCCACCGCCATGGTTCACGAAAGCTATGCCAATCCCTTTCAGGGGATCGTGATCGTATGCCTTGACTTTTTTAGAATAACCCGATAGTTCATCGACTTTCCGGAACATCTCCCCAAGGCAAACCTCATCTTTCATCGTCGCGTTGGTAATCGTGATATCCCCGGTTTTTATAAAGTATTTCCGCTTGAACTCCGCAGGAGGTAGCCCGATATCCCTCGCCACCTGGCTCATATGGACCTCGATGGCAAACAACCCCTGCGGGGCCCCAAACCCCCTGAAGGCATCCGACGGGAAGGTATTCGTGGCTACCGCCCGGCCCCTGATATGGACATTGGGGATGTTATACACGCCGATGCCGTGCAGAATGGCCCGTTGAAGCACAATCAGGCTGCTCGATTCATATCCCCCGCCATTGACTACGCTATCAACATCCATCCCGACGATGTTATTTTCACCGTCAAGAGCGGTTTTTATCGTTATCCTGCTCGGGTGCCGCTTGGATGTATAAGTGATATCCTCTATCCGCTCGAAAACGAGCTGGATGGGTTTTCTTATTTTATTGACGGCAACTGCAAGCGGGGCGGCAATGACATCCGGAAAATGTTCCTTTCCCCCGAAAGCACCACCGGTTATTGTCTGCTTAACCCTGACCTCTGTTGCGGGCACACCCAATGCGCCTGCAACCGCCTTACGGATGTAAAAGGGACATTGGACAGAGGCGTAAAGGGTACATTTTTCCTCTTCCCAAGTCCCTACCATTCCCTGTGGTTCCAGGTACAGATGCTCCTGAAAACCCGTTCGATACGTCCCTTCGATGATCCTGGCCGCGCCCTTGAATGCCGAGGCAGGGTCGCCCTTTACAAGGTGATATCGGCCGAAAATATTGTCATCCCCGACAATCGCTCCCCCCTTGCACGCAAGGCCTTCCTCTATGGTAAATGCGGGCTCAAGATCATCATAGGTCACCTTAATCTCAGAAAGGATTTCAAGAATCTTTTCTTTTAAGGGACCGACAATCAGTGCAAGAGTCTCGCCACAGTATCTAACCTCGTCTTCCGCAAAAACGGGCCAGTCGTCCTTGATCATCTGGATATTATTTCTCCCGCCTTCGGGGATATCTCTCGCGTCGATATAATAGTATCCATCGGGAAGCTCAGGAACGGAGATTTCAAGTATCCTGGCCCTCGGACGATCCGACCGCAAAACGCGGGCGAAGAGAAGAGTCTCGAACTCGAAATCGGAAATATACCTGGCCTTTCCTGTAAGTTTTTCAATGGCATCTGCCCTTCGGACAGGGTCACTTATTTTTCCCTGCATTTTGAAACTGCCTCCTCTTCAAAAAGAAAAGTCCTCATGCCAGAAAATTCCGGTTCATCCGGATCTTGCGTACTTTTGAAATCAAGGATTCCCAAAAATCCCTTTCAAACTTCTTGAATATCCTAACCCGGATAAACCGGAAATGACAAATGTCAAAGCTCAAATGTCAAGTGAAATCCAAATGCCTCAATGACAAAACATATGCCAGTCACCTGCTTGCTGCAGTTACAGGCACAGATCAACCGAAGAACGGTGCGAACTGCTCCTCAATTTGGTCATTTGATATTTGAAATTCAATGCCATCACAACAAACATCTTCTACGCATTTTGAACACAAATTTCTTTATAAGGGACTACGTGAAGGCCCTCTTTTTCGTATACAGTGGATAATCCAGGTTTGACCTTAACAGCCTGAAAAGAACCGCAAGTTCCGAAACCGGGCCTACATCCTTTTCTTTTGCATCCTTCTTCCAGGCAAGCTCGATAACCTCCAGGGTATCTTCATTAAAGATAACCCTTACCTCCGGATCTTCAAATATAATTCCCTCCTCTTGAGTGTACAATACCCCCTCCATCCTGTTGAGCACGGACTCCATTCGGTCCTTACTGGAGAAATGCACGCCCATCCCGTAGGCCTCAAAGCTTTCCCTGCTCAAATGGACCTTCGGCTTATCCCGGTAAGGGGCACCGGCGGTGGGGCAAAAGGTCTCACAATTGCCGCATTCGTTACAGAAATCGACGATATTAACTACCTGGTATGATTGATTAATCGTTGCCATCCCAACACGGTTCAACCTTGTCTCCCCTCCTTCCCGAATCGCATGTATCAAGGGATACGTGACGGGGCCGGTGTAAATCGCCACATTGGCACGGTTCGGGCATACGGAGACACAGACATTACAAACCAGATCACATTGCAGACAGCGCGATGCCTCGTCCTTGGCATCTGCTTCGCGCAGTGTCTTGACCAATTGATCGAAGTTCAGACGATCCTCCGGCCGGAGTTTGGGGAGTTCAGCACCAAATCCGCGCCGGGCTTGTCGAAATTTCAGAGCGTTGAGATCTGGGTGCCGATCGTCTTTGGGTGCCAATTCCCTGATGGTGCGGCGGGCATCTTTTTTCATGATGGATTCAGCCGCACGTCTCCCGTCGCCGATGGCGTTGATTAAAGAGGAAGGGCCGCGGATTGCGTCCCCGCCGGCAAATACTCCTTCCATCTGGGTCTCCAAAGTGTTCCAGTCCACAGTCAGCTTCCCGCCCGGGAGAAAATCCAGCATCACACGCTGACCAATGGCGGTAATAATGGTATCTGCATCCAGTTCAAACTCGGAGCCTTCAATTTTGATGGGTTTGGGGCGTCCACTGGCATCTTTTTTCCCCAGCTTCATTTTGAAACAGAGGCTGGACTTCAAGTGGCCGTCTTCCACCAGCATGCACTCCGGCTGGGTGAGTTCTTTGAGCACGATGCCTTCCTCGATGGCCTCCTGTGCCTCTATGGGATCACAGGGCATCTCCTCGCGTGTGCGACGGTAGAGAATGATCACCTCTCCGTCTTTTCCAACCAGTCGCTTGGCGGTGCGAGCCACATCGATGGCCGAATTTCCGCCGCCAATTACCGCCACCCTCTTTCCCAGTGGCGGTTTCTGGCCTCGGCGCACGGCGCTCAAGAACTGCAACTGATCAATGATTCCCTGCGCGTCTTCGCCGGGGATGCCGAGCCCTATACTTTTCTGGGCACCCACGGCGATGTAAACATAATCGCAGGATTCGCGCAGCTCTCCGAACTCTTTTCTCCCGATATGGACTCCCGTGTGAAGTCGAACCCCAAGGCCGAGAATGGCATTGATATCCTTCGTCAAGCTGCCGTCATCGAGGCGAAAAGACGGGATCCCATCGGCGGCCATGCCACCCGGGAATTGCTTGCTCTCGTAGATATCCACCTCGAAACCCTCCAAGGCCAAAAAATAGGCGCAGGACATCCCCGTTGGCCCGGCACCGATGATAACGATTTTCTTGCCGTTGGCGGGTATTGAGGCTGGAGATGCCGCTCTTTTCTGGTTCTGGGCGATGAAGCGCTTGATCTCACGGATCATGACCGGGGAATCATAGTTTATTCGGGTGCATTTGTATTGACAGAGGTGATCGCACACCATGCCCTGAACATGAGGGAATGGATTAGTGGCCAGAATGGTTTGGAAGGCTTTCTCGAATTCACCTCTGACGGTAAAATTGAGATACCGTGGAATGTCTTGATCAGCAGCACAGGCACTGACGCAGGGAGCAGCGGCGCAGTCAAAATATGTCAAGGGGCGGCTGGTTTTAATGCCCGCAAAGGGAAAGGATTCCTTTTTGTACAACCCACTTTCAACAACCTCCTGGGCATAGGTCCTGAGGTTCGCGAGGCGCGCAGCAGCCAAATCTTCCACCCCCGCCCGTCTCGTGACAAGTTCATCCAGTGACCGGGCCTCCGACCGGGCCATCCGATCTGACAAAACCTCAAGATACTGGGAAAGCCTTCCGTATCCTCCCGGCTTCAGGATATCTGAAGAAACCGTGACGGGCCGGAGGCCACAACTGAGGACATCGGCCACATTAAAGCAATCCACCCCGGCAGAAAAAGAGATATCCAGCTTTCCGTCGAAGCGCTCCTGCAGTCGACTGGCGAGACGCACACTGATGGGATGCAGCGCCCGCCCACTCATATAGACCATCTTCTCATTCTTTGGCAGGTTCTGATGGGTGTTGCTCGTCTCAAGGGTATTGGTCACTTTTAGAGAAAAAGCTACACCTTTCTTCCGCGCGGACGTCAAAAGATTCTTGATCAGGCTCACCCCGTCATCAAACTTGAGGTCATGGGCGAACGCCTCGTCGGGCACCTCAGTTTCATATCCGAGTCGCCCGTTGAGGATCTCTCTGAGTTCCCGCGGTCCCAAAAGCGTGGGGTTCAACTTGATGGTCGTATGGAACCCCCGTTCCTCGATAAAGTAACGCCCTATTTTTTCCACCTCGTCCGGAGGACAGCCGTGCATGGTGGAAACCGTGACATTATCTGATATCCGGGTCGGAATGTTCAGGTCCTTCACCCTGGGATAAACCAGTGCAATCCTGTTCAGCTTTTCCGAAAGTTCCTGAGAACAGTCAGTCATGCGGTCAAAAAAGCGCTGAACCGTCGGGCTCTGGATTCCCTCCAGATTGTAGCCCGCGCTCATATTGAAGATAAATCCCGGATGTTCCGCGTCGGCCCATCCCAGCAAGTCTTTCAGGATATACAGGAGGATAAAGGCATTCATATATTCGTTGAAAGACTCATCCAGCCGCAGTTCCTGGGACCATTCACAATTATACCCTTCATCCCGCATGTCGATACAGGGCTTGGTGACCAGCAGATCGTCTAATACCTGTATGGTCTTGAGTTCGATATAGCGCGCCCCGCAGAGATAGGCGGAAACAATATTCTGAGCAAGCTGGGTATGGGGTCCCGCTGCGACTCCGAGAGGGGTTTCCAATATCCTCCCATATCTTGATAGATGAAATTCATCGGTGCTGTTCGGTTCAAAGAACAGGCGCCTCGTAATGCTAAAGATTTCACCCTGTTCCTCCAGATCCCGCAGAATCCATTGAATTAAAAAGTCCAGATCCACACAAAAAAACTTATCTTTCTTCATATTTTTCCTTATGCTCCCGTTCCCCCGTCAAGCCTGTTCTTCCTGTAGGTTTTCCCAAAGCCTGCCGGCCTGCTCACGGCCGTATGACAGGATTTCATCCTCATTAACCGTATCCAGCTTTCGGTTCTCCACGATCAAGCGCCCCTGGGCGATAACGCTCCGGACATGGGTGGCGTCTATCCCATAGACAAAATGGCCAAGCGCATTTTCCGACGTGATGTCAGTGGGTGAGTCGTACTCCAGGATAACCAGGTTATTCGGTCCGTCCCCCGGGGCTCCCATCGTCCTGATGAGACGATGCACGTTCCGGAACCTCCGGTACGTTTTTTCCAAGGAAAGTTCTTCCGTCCCCTGGCCGACGAGAAACGCCGCCTTGGCGCTGCGCAGTATATCGCTGTGCATCCCGTCTGTTCCAAGCATGATGTTCCCGCCCAGTTCACGATAGTCTCCCACGCCTACATTGTTGTTCAGATTACTCTCGGTATTCTGCACCACCCATGCCCCCGATTTCCGCACGAGGCGCCGCTCCTCCGCATCAAGGTGAACGCAGTGCGCCAGGATGGTATGCCGGCAGTTGAGGACCCCGGCATCAGCGAAACGCCGGGCAATCCGTCTTCCGTAGGTTTTCAGGCAGTGGTCCTGGTCTGCCTGATCCTCAGCAACGTGCACATGCATGCCTGTACCGTGTTTTTCCGCAAGGGCCACGGCCTTTTTTAAAAGGCTGTCATCCACGGTAAAGGAGGCATGCAACCCCACGTGCCCCTTGCGTCCTGAAGAGAGGTAGCCATCCGTTTCCGCAAGCCCCGCCTCAACGGGCCCTTCTCCATCCCGGCCGGACAGCTCGTAACAGAGGAGATGCCCAATCCCAACCCGTTCAAAGGCGTCGGCAATGGTTTCCAGGCATCCCTCAATGGCAAAAGGGGAGGCATGATGGTCAATACAGAAGGTCACGCCGTGTTTGGCCATGTGAAGGGCCGCTGCCAGGGCGCTGGCCTCAATCATATCCCGGTCCAGTTGCTTATCCAGCCGCCACCATACGTATTTCAGGACTTCCAGGAAGTTGGTGGGAACTTTCGGAGGCGCCGGCATCCCGCGGGCCAAGGTGGAATAGATATGATGATGGCCACACGCGAAAGACTTTGTCACCAGGCCCCACCGGCAATCTATCACCCTGTCTTCGTCCTCCAAGTGCCCTCCTGAAGGAACGGTATCAGGAAAGGTCAAAGCACCCGTGGGACCCTCCTCGACGGCAAGGTTTGTGTTACGGATTTTCAGGGTTTCCGCATCAAGATAGGTCGCGTTTTTCAGATATAAGGTCATCCTTCCTCCTTAGCCGCGCCCATTCGGCGGGCCGCTAATTCAACCGCATCGACGATCTGCTGATAGCCGGTGCATCGGCAGAGGTTGCTGCTCAGGGCCTTGCGGATCTTTTCCCGGCTGGGATGGGGGTTCTTGGCGAGAAAAACATAGGCCCTCATCACCATCCCGGGTGTACAGTATCCGCACTGAATGGCCCCGGCATCGATAAAGGCCTGCTGGATTGGATGAAGGGTGCCATCCTCTTTCTCCAGGCCCTCGATGGTTAGAATCTCCGCCCCCAGAACCGAGGCCATCTTGAGTTGGCATGACCTCCGGAAAGCCCCGTTAACCACAACCGTACAGGCCCCGCAAATACCTTTTTCGCAGCCGTTTTTCGTCCCCGTCAGGTCGAGCCTTTCGCGCAGAAATCTCATCAGGGAAACCTCCAGGTCCGCCTCGGCGACCGTTACCTGTTTCCTATTGATGGTAACGGTATTCATGCTGTTCCCTCCTTCTCTATCGTAATGGGATAGCCATAATACCGTTTTCCCGTGGCCTGAGCGATGGCGTTAGCAATCGCGGGCGCGATAATTTCGAGGGCGGGTTCTCCAATGCCCTTTGCTCCGGAGGGCGAAGTCGTATCCTCATTCTCCACGATGATGGCCTCTATTTCAGGCAGATGAATCGTTTTTGGGATTTTATACCTGTCGAAATTGAGGTTCCGGACAATTCCATCTTCAACCTGCACGTTTTCCATCAGTGCCATTCCCATCCCCTGGGCGATGCCGCCGTATATCTGACCCAGAAGCATCGGCCTGTTCACCGCCCGGCCGATATCGTGGGCCGCCACAATGTTGAGGAGCCTGACCTTTCCCGTTTTTCGGTTAACCGTCAGATCCACGGCCTGGCAACTGTAGACGTACGTGAAATAAGCATTTCCCTGACCGGTTTCCTCATCCCAGGTCACATCTGGAGGCCTAAAGTATGCGAAACTGAAAGGATAAACCCGTTTCAGAAAGAGCCTCGCCATGGCTTCATCCCACGACAGTTTTTTACCATCTGTCCGTCCCCAGACGCCGTCATCCCTGAAACGCACCTCTTTTGCAGCACATTCGAGGCCGTCGGCAAGGGCATCCGCGATGATTCCTTTCAGCTTCCGGACCGCGAGTGTCACCGCCCCGCATCCCATCAAGGTCCCTCGGCTCGCCACGGTCGGTCCCCCATCCGGGATGTGGGAGGTAGAGGAGCGTTGGTAGATAATGCGTTCTTTCTTAACCCCCAATTCACGGGCGAGTGTCAGAATCATGGCCGATTCGGATCCCTGTCCATTCTCGTGGATTCCTGTTTCCAGGAGGATGGACCCGTCAAACTGGCAATTGATAGTGGCCGGGCAAAAATCCATTCCTTCCGCCCCGAGGCTGGCCCCCCGGTAGCTTATGGCCAGGCCGATGCCGTAAAGTTCGTCACCCTCCGCCCTGCCATGGGAGCACCTGGTGCGATTTTTTTCATAACCAATCGCGGCCGTCACCTTTTCCATCACCTCTCCAATACTCACCTTGTGCGTGTTGAGCACCTGCCCGGTAATCGTGTCCCCATCCTGCCTTAAGATGTTTTTACGCCTGATCTCCAGCGGAGAAAGTCCTACCTTTTCCGCAGCAATATCCATCAACTGCTCCACCGCGAAATTTACCTGTGGCGAACCGAATCCCCTGAAGGCCCCGGCAAAGACATTGTTTGTCGCCACCCCATACACATCGCCATGCACGTTATCCACCCGATAGGGGCCACAGCATTGAACGGTGGAACGCCAGGTCACCCAGGGTGTGACAGAGCAATAGGCGCCGGAATCCGCAACCATTTTTACCTGAACCGCCTTGATTTCTCCTTCTCGGGAGAGTCCCATACGGTAATGCAGAATGTACGGGTGTCGTTTATAGCTTTCCCTCATGGACCACTCCCTGGCGTAGGTCATCTTCACCGGCCGGTTGCAAAGGCGGGCAGCCAGTGCTGTCCGCGCGCATACGATAGCCGCAGTGTCGTCCTTCCCACCAAACCCTCCACCCACTGGAATGGTGTAAACCTCAACACGGGAGAGCGGTTCTCCAAGAAGCGCCGCTGTAAAACGGCGGGTGGTAAAGGGATGCTGCATGCTTCCGTAAACCTCCATGATTCCGTCGGTGCGCGGCACACAGACAGCGGATTCCGGTTCCATATAGGCATGCTCAACGAACCCTGTCCGGAATGTCTTATCTACAACCACATCACACGTATCAAGGGCGGCCTGTGTATCACCCTTCCGGACCTTATGGTGATTCACAATATTGTCTGTCGTCCCCGGCCTGATGACCGGGGCATCGGGTCCCATTGCTTCGGCCGGGTCGGTCAGAGGAGGCAGGGGAGTCGCCTTCACCTTAACTCGTTCGGCAGCCATGAGGGCAATGTCCCGCGTTTCAGCAACCACAAGGGCAACCACGTCTCCATGATACATGATCCTGGATTCCGCAATCATGGCATAATCCTTGTCAATCTGTCCGAAATAGACAGAGCCCGGGACATCCCGGGCGGTGATAACCCGAGTCACCCCATCGATCGATTCCGCCTCCCGGGGATCGACGGAAAGGCCTTCCGCCCGGACAAAGTCCGAATAGACGGGAACACAGTGAGCCATTCCATGAAATTTCAGGTCATCGGCGTATCTGGCCCGTCCGGTCACCTTGGCGTAAGCGTCATTGCGATAGGCGGGTTCTCCCTCTCCCGGCATCTTGTTCCCTCCTGCCCCACGCCGGGGGCGTCCAGTCCCTTCAGGCATTAAAGTATCCTCGGCAATCCTTTTCCCAGCAATTCGTTCAGTTTGTCGTGGGCATTTTTGACCTTTGCGAGAAAGATCATTGCCGCGATGATATATGGTTTGTTGCTGGCCTCTTTGTACAGCAATACCCGGGAGCGATCAAAAACCGAGGCATCAACCTCACCCTTTTCACAGCTTACGCCCGTGATATCGGCAGGCAGGCAATGCATATAGAGGGCGGACCCATTTTTCGTTTTTGCCATCAGTTCTTCGGAGCAGGTCCAATCTTTATGCCGGGCATTCTGCTGGAGAAGCTCTTTTTCAAGTGCCTCAATCCCGTCCCAGTCTCCCTCTTCATAAAATTGTGTCCGCTTCTCCATGGCCGCGAAAGGCGCCCAACTCTTGGGATACACAACATCGGCACCCTCGAATGCCTCCGCCATGCTATCCAATCTGGTAAAGCTTCCTCCGGACGCTTCGGCGTTCCGGCGCGCGACGTCCTCCACCTCGGGCATGACCTCATACCCCTTCGGATGGGCAAGGACAACATCCATTCCGAAACGCGTCATCAGGCCAATAACCCCCTGGGGAACCGAGAGGGGTTTCCCATACGAAGGTGAATAGCCCCACGTCATGGCAAGCTTTTTCCCTTTAAGTTCCTCAATCCCGCCAAAATGCTTAATCAGGTGAAGCATATCCGCCATGCTTTGCGTCGGGTGGTCAATATCGCACTGGAGATTGACAAGGGTGGGGCGCTGTTCAAGAACCCCGTCATCAAATCCTTCCTGGACCGACTTGGCCACCTCACGCATATAGGCATTTCCATTTCCGATAAACATATCATCCCGGATTCCAATGACATCCGCCATAAAGGAGATCATATTGGCCGTCTCGCGAACGGTCTCTCCATGCGCCATCTGAGATTTCTTCTCATCCAGATCCTGAACCTCGAGCCCCAGCAGATTTGCTCCACTCGCGAAACTGAAACGCGTACGCGTGGACTGGTCCCTGAAAAGGGAAATGGCCAGCCCGCTGTCAAAGATACGGGCGGAAATATTCCTTTCCCGCAGACCACGCAGAGCTTCAGCTACATCAAAGGTTGCCATGAGCTCATCCCAGGTCCTCTCCCAGGTCAGCAGAAAATCGTTCAGATACATGCCGTCATAGTTTAAACGGCCAAGACGATGAATAATTTCTTTGAGTCGAATTGAGTCCATATCCTTTCTCCTTTCTAAGTGCACCGTTTCGCAATTACACTAACATATTGAGCCCCTGCAGGCAGGGAACCGGCATATTCCCTCTGCTACGCTCGCTTCGCCGTCCATGGCTCCGCTCACTGCGGATGTCGACCCTTTCCCGCCCATGGCGGGACTCCAGGGCCGACATGACGCCGCTCCGGGAACATCCCGTTTCCCTGCCTTCCCGGAAGCAGCATTCTTGGTAGCGTTGAAATACGTTAGCGTATTTACGAATCAATGGACTAAATCTCAGCGCCTTAATGCAGCACTTATTTCATGGCAGACCCTTAGGGTGTAATGTGAGTTCCTTTATGCCCGAGAATCGCGTCCCCAAAAGACTCCGGACTGGTAATGATGACTTTGCGCCCTCCCTGTTCCAGAAACCGGATGGCCGCCTGAACCTTTGGAGCCATGCTGCCCGGAGCAAAATGTCCCTCCGCGAGGTATTGTTTCATTTCCGCCACGGTTGCTGTTTCGAGCGGCGCTTGAGAAGGGGATCCGAAATGAAGAGAGACATGCTGCACACCCGTTGAAATAATCATGAGGCGGGCACCGATCGCGGTTGCAAGAAGGGCGGTGGCGTAATCCTTGTCTATGACGGCATCCACTCCTTTCAGGTCGCCGTCCACATTGATAACCGGAATACCCCCCCCGCCGACGGCTACAACATCGAAGCCACCTGCCAGCAACGCGGAAATCGCGTCCTTTTCCACAATCCTCTTCGGCTTTGGGGAGGAAACCACCCGCCGCCAGCCCCGATTGGCATCTTTCTTAAGAATCCAGACTGGGTGTTGCTGTTTGAGCGTCGGTAATTGCTCATCCGTATAAAACTCGCCCACCGGCTTTTTGGGATCATTAAAGGCGGGGTCATCTGCCTCCACCTCGACCTGGGTCACCACCGTAACCGTTTTCCCGATAGCATCAGGCACCCCCCGCCTCCTCAGGGCATTATCAAGGGCCTGCTGGATCTGGTATCCGAGGGCTCCCTGTGTATCCGCCACACAACTTACCAGGGGAACAATATGGAGCCCCTCTACCTGTCGTGCGATTTCCGACCGGCGCATGATGAACCCAACCTGGGGTCCGTTACCATGTGTAATTACCACACGATACCCCTGCTGGACAAGATCCGCCACATGCGCCATGGTTTCACAAATTGCCTTGTACTGGTCCTCGACTGTTTTATGGGCCATATTTTTGATGAGGGAGTTCCCGCCGATGGCAACAACTGCCAGCTTCTTATGCGTCCCTGCAACCTTCTTGTCAGTCATTTTCGAGCGCCTTCAAGCCTGCTTGTTGAGGTAAAGCATTGGCATGGCCGCATAAAAGGCGGCAGAGCGGATGAGGTCTGCTTTCCAGGTTTTTTCATTGGGGGCATGCGCCTCCTTCTCCTTTCCGGGGCCAAACCCAATACAGGGAATCCCGAACATCCCCATAATTGCCACACCGTTCGTGGAAAACGTCCATTTATCCATACGGGGAGTGGTCTTAAAGAGTGACTCATAGGTGGCCATAGCCGATTGACAAACGGGATGGTCTTCAGGTAGAACCCAGGTGGGGAAATAGCAATCTGTCGGGTACACAAGCCCCTTGTAGGAGGGGCGCTCATACGTATACATCGAAACTTGTCCCTCTGCACTCTTTACGGATGGCAGCTCACGAATCTGAGACAACGCCAAGTCTCTGTCCTCTCCCCATGTCAGGCGTCTGTCAATAGAAATACTGCAACTGTCCGCGACAGCACACCGGGACGGGGAGGTAAAGAATATCTCGGAAACCGTCAGGGACCCTTTACCCAGAAAATCATCATCCTTCAGGTGCGTATGCAGGTCTTCCAGTTCATTCAATATGTGTCCCATACGGAAAATGGCATTATCCCCCCGTTCAGGAGCAGAGCCGTGGGCACTAAACCCCTTGACATCCACTCTGATCTCCATCCGTCCCCGCTGTCCGCGGTAGATGCCCCCATCCGTGGGTTCCGTGGAAACAACAAACTCAGGCTTTATCTCCAATTCTTTAATAATGTACTGCCAGGGCAGGCCATCACAATCCTCTTCCTGGACAGACCCGACCATGAGAAGCGTGTAGTCACCCTCAAGGCCCAAGTCCTTGATGATTTTTCCTGCGTAAATCATGGAAGCCATACCGCCCTCCTGGTCGCTCGCGCCCCGTCCCCCGATACATTTCTCATCCTCATAGCCTTCGTAGGGATCAACGTCCCAGGTGTCCGGGTTGCCAACTCCCACTGTATCGATGTGAGCATCCATGGCAATCAGGTGGGGCCCATTGCCCAGATATCCCAGGATGTTACCCATGGGGTCGATTTCAACCCTGTCAAACGCCACCTTCTCCATCTCTTCCTTAATCCGTAAAATAACCCCCTTCTCCTGGCAGCTCTCGCTGGGAATACGGATCATATCTCGCAGAAAACGTGTCATCTCGGGTTCGTATTTTTTCGCCAGTTCATTAATCTTATCAAAATTCAACTGTTTCATTTGGTTTAACTCCTCTCACGATGTAGAATCAAAATGCCCGTCCATAAATGGGCTATATTGGGGTACTTGTCGAGTTGGGCATACCACGTTTATGCCCAAGTATAAGATAAAAGGACATTCTTGCACTTCCTGGGAATGATGTTAACCCAACTTATTTTACATACGGTCCTCAATGTACTGGATTTTGGAGGTTTTTGTCAAATGCGGGCACAAGCAAATTCATTCTCCTTGTAGTGGAATGACGAAGGACAGAATGACGTTGTTCACTTTTTACGCAATCTATCATATGGACGCCGGATTTGCGTCTATTCAGAATTGGGCTAAATACCCCGCTGCTTGTGGCGGGGGAGTTCACTCCCTCATATTATGTTGTGCACTTCCAGAAAGGAGAGGATCTCGCGTGCGCATTCATCCGGCCTCTCCATGGGCACAAAGTGCCCGGTGCCCTCAAAACCCTTTACGGTAGCAGCAGGCAGCAGAGTTTTGAAGCGCCGCACTGCAGGTTCCAGAAAGGTGTCTGATACAGCCCCGTAAAGTACAAGGGTGGGGACCTTTATCTCGGGGACATATCGCCAGATAATGTGCGGGCACACGGCAAAACAGCGGGACTCCCACGCCGGGTCGCAGCAAAGTCTCACGGTCCCCCGCCCGGTATCCACGGTTCCCCCCGCTATGTAACCTCCAAGGAATCCATCTTTCCAGGCCCTGAATGACCGCTTTGATTGATAAACACCGAAGATGGTCTGGCGGTCGGCCCACTCCCTCCGTCTTCGCGCGGCACGATAAACGATTGGGACAAACTTGGCAAGGCCGGTTTTTTTTGCCAGATACCACCACCACATCCAGGAGAGGGGGAGAATAGTAGGATCCAGCAGGATCAAGGCGCGGATGAGATCGGGTCGTCTGACTGCGAGAAGGAGGCTTGCTACTCCTCCCCTTGAGTGCCCCATGGCAATAACAGGTTCACCCAGTTGCCCGAAAAATCTCTCCTGGTCCTCTACGAACACATCCCAGCCCTTCAGCATGTGGGGATCGGCCGGGACTCGAGTCCTGCCGTGTCCCCTGTCGTCCATACCCAGCATCCCTATACGGGTGGTCAGTCTCTCCGCAAAAGGTGAGTAAACATCAGCGCAGAATCCCGTTGCATGGGCTATATGCGCCGGGGGTCCGGCGCCTCCCCAGTCTATATAGTTGAATTCACCCTCCGGTGTCTTGAAAGTTTGTTCTCTTCCCGTATGCAAACTTTTCTCTCCCCATCTGCTTGAAATATGATGGTAAACAATGTAGGCTTTTATTGTTTACGTGTCAGCCTCTATTTTCTGCGCGACCTTTTATCGAATATGGAAAAGCGGCTCGCTTCTCCAACTTGAGATCAGAGATTGTGATGTCAGGTTTCTTTGAAAAATGGGAGAGCTAACAGTGGTTGGAGAAAATGAAAGGGGTGTGCTTGACACATCCGGAATAGGAATTAACTTAATCAGTAACAGGCGAGCGGCCTGACGAGATATTCCATCATACCCCTTGTCCAGGGTGGCTTTACGGAGCCACCCTTTTTTGGTTCCGGCCTTTGGTGCAAGCTCCTGTTTCGGCAAGCCCCGGGTGGGGTAGGGTGAGATTGATTCGAGGCAACTAAATGGTCAATAGTGTCTCGCCGCTTTTCAAAAGCTTTGTGAGCGGTTCGCCCCAGTACTTTACCTCTACGTTCAATTTCTCCAGGGTCTCTGTCACACCAAGTTGGTCTGCACATGCTTTGCAGGCGGTTATGTGCACTCCTGCCTCCTGTGCCCCCTTGATTTTTCCCTGAATTTGGGTGTCCTCGGCGGATAATTTGGCGGGCGCCCCCCAGATAATCAATGTCACCTTTTTCCACCACCGTTTGATCAGGGAATTCGTGGCATACATGAAAACCATTTTCTCGGCGGTAGTCGGGTCACCGTTTGTCCATAGAATGTAGAGGTGATCGTTTTCGCTCATATAATAGCTCCTCCTTTTCAATTACTTGTGAAGGGGGGACGTTCTTCACTAATTACACAAACTATTTTGTGTTTTATGGATGCGAAGTTGTTGGAAGAGGGCAGAGGACCTTAAGTGTAATTTTTGAAGAACGTCCTATTTACTATTTATTGATTCTTTCTTTGAATGCACCTGAACACTTGAAGGTCACTACCTTCCTGGATTCCAAGGTGATGTGGTTTCCTGTCCGGGGATCTCGCCCTTTTCGAGCATCCTTTTCCTTCACGCAGAATTTGCCAAATCCGCTGATGAGGATATCTTCTCCATCCTCAAGGGTCTTCTTGGTGACCTCAAAAAGCGTTTCGACCGCCTCGGCGGCACGGGATCTGGTCAGACCGGTTTTGCTGCGGATACTATTGATTAATTGTGCCTTTGTAAGTGTCACTGCGGCCTCCTAAGGATTGAAAGAAAATTACCTCACACAACAGGGCATGTCCAGCCATTTTTTTGAAAACGCCCTTAAACCTTCCTTGCCAAAAGCCCCCATAAGTGATTTTTCCCCAGGGGGACTACCATTTAATCGGCACCATATGCTGAGAAGATTATTATTTTGTGCTCCAGGGAAGACAACCGTTGTCCAAGAGATGAGGCAGAAAAGTCGGAACAGAAGCCGTTGACATTACAATAATGATGTCTATCTTATCCCAAAAGAAAGAAGGAGGAATGGCCAGGTTTAAGGGGCCACGTCCTTCTGAGAAAGGGGGTGTCGTTATGACAATGGCAATTGAGAGAAATAGAAGGCCCTCTTGGATGACACCGTTCGCCATGGAGGGAGTTGGCGATGTTTTTTTTGATCGACTCTGGCCGGAATGGCAGAGAGATACCGGAGAAGAGTGGTCTCCAAGCGTTGATCTGACTGAAAAGGACGGGAAATATTCCCTCGTTGCGGAAATTCCTGGACTGAAAAAGGAAGACATCTCTATTTCCTTTGAAAATGGTCTTTTGACTATCAAGGGGCAAAAGGAGACCGACCACGAAGAAAAGAACGAGGAATACTACCTGAGGGAAACCAGATCCGGATCTTTTTCCAGAAGTTTTGAACTGCCTCGTGAGGTAGACACGGAAGGAATCGAAGCTACTTATGAAAATGGAGTTCTCAAGGTCGTATTGCCCCATGCGGAAGATTCCAAGAGCAAGAAAATCGAAATTCACTGAGAAACCAATTGAAGAAGGGAAGGGGGGCCGGTTTTCCGGCCCCCTTCATGTTACCCTCCGGCCATTTGGGGGAAGCAAGTCTGACCCTTTTCCAGGTGATCACGGCGCTCGAGACAGCCGCATAATCTAGGCAATTGACCGGCAGCTTAGCTGTCCGTGTCCAATTGCAAGTTCGCTGAGGCTAAACTTCTATTTCAAACAGCACTTTTGGATCGTTTGGTTTGTTGTAATCAAGAGTAACCTGAATGCCGTTAATTTCCGCATTACCATTTGAAATCTCGAATCCAATCTTTTTGTGAAAATCAACTGATGCTTTATTCACCGGTGATGTGCAAGCTCTTATTATGTTACGGCCATTTTGTTTGCAAATTCCAAAAAAGCGATCATACAAAGACTCTCCGATCCCCATACCGCGAAAATCTGGATGGACCCCGGCGAAATGGATATAGCCTTCATTTGCTCTTGACGGTGATAAAAACCCGATCAAGAAAGCTATTAACTCATCGTCTTTTTCCATAACGAATGAAGTATTGCAAAAATGGACCAGAAAAAGTTTCGGTAACATCCATGTCAGATCTCTACCACCCCACCAGTCTTTCATGACACATATTATCCTTTGGTGATCGGATGGCCTGCTATTCCTAATTTTAAGCCCATTTGGCAATTCGCCACGCATATCAACCTCTATCAAATGAGTCTTTACAGCATCGAAAAATGCGCCTTTTGCCCTTGAAAAATCCAATATAAGCCTATTTCAGACAGCAGAATCAGCAATTATCCGTTCAAAAACAGGTGCTTCCCGTGGCCCGATCCCAATAGGCTCCCCACCTCTCCTCTTGGTCATCACCTGTTCTATCTTTGGGACATGAACAACATCGGCAAGACGTTATCTCGCTCCGGAACAACTATACGTTTTCACTTGGAAAAGATTTCATCGAGAAACAGTCTCATGTACTCCCATGAGCGAAGATCGGCTTGGCGATTGTAGCTCAATTGCGGCATGCCGTATTTGTCGGCCCCTGGATTGGTGAAGCTGTGCTTTGCATGGCCGAAAATGACCATCTGCCAGTCTATCTGTGACGCATTCATGGCCGTAATGTATTTGTGGAGCAACTTTGACTTGGCAAAAGGATCGGCCGCTCCGTGGCATATCAGGATTTTTGCCTTTGTCTGCCTGGCCGCTGAAGCCGTAGGAGGTATCAGTGAACCGTGAAAGCTGACGACTCCTTTGATATCTGCGCCGCTGTATGCCAATTGTTGAACGGTGGAACCACCGAAGCAATAGCCGATGGCTGCGATTCGGTTCGGATCCGTGTTGGGCTGTCTTTTCAGAACTTCCAGACCGGCAAGGGCGCGCTTCTGCCAGGTGTCTATATCTTCGGTAACCCGTTTCATAAATTCCTGAGCCTGCTTGGGATGCTCGGTCTCCTTATTCTTGCCGTACATATCCAGGGCAAACGCCACGTAACCCAAGGATGCAATCTGTTCCGCTCTTTTGCGGGCATAGTCGTTGAGACCCCACCATTCGTGGATAATAAGAACACCGGGACGTTTTCCTTGCAGTGCATCGTCATAGGCCAGATACCCTTGAAGGTCGACGCCGCCTTGCCGGTAAGGGATCGTTCGGGTAATAACGGCGCCCTGGGCGACAGATCCCCAAAGGAAAAGGGATGCCAGAACAATCAATATGCAGTTATGTCTCATGATATCCTCCACTTCGATCGCTTCTACCAAAAAATATACAATACGGCTTCGGGAAATTCAACACATTGCTCAGCCCTACCAGCTTCCGGAAGCGCCACCTCCACCCGATGATCCTCCCCCTCCTGAAAAACTGGAGCCGGAACTCCAGGAGCTGCCTGAACCGCCTGACGACACCCTGAAACCGCCGATAGAGGCCCTTCCCTTGATGCGTAAATTCTTCTTGGCTTTTTTGTACCAATTGGTATTTTTAAGAATCAATTTTGCAATAGGGAAAACAATTACATAAGTGATAAGACATGCAAGCGCGCCCCCGGTGCCCAGAACTATAATCGGGAACGTGGCCCAGAATGGAATAAGAAAAAAGTAAAGAAACCAGCCTATACCTGGCGTGAGAACACCAATCACCGTGAAGAGTCCGATAATGCCGAAAATAAAGGCTCCAAAAAGAATGCGTTCTGTAATCGGAAGATCAGGCCCTTCTATGTGCAAACCGTACGACTTTCCTGGTGCACTGGTTTTACTTGCCATTTTCGGAAGTTTACCACCCTCCAGTACATTTATAACCGCCCGGACTCCATCAGTGATTCCGCCGTTATAGTCTCCATTCTTGAACCTGGGAGTCATAACGGACCGAATGATTTGACCTGCCATCCCGTCCGTGAGTGTTCCCTCAAGCCCGTAACCCACTTCAATGCGCATACGCCGGTCATTGGGAACAACCACAATCAGAATACCGTTGTCCTTACCTTTCTGGCCGAGCTTCCATGCTTTGAAAACTTCAACTGCGTATTCTTCAATGCTCTCCCCGTTAATCGTGGGAACGGTGAGAATAGCGATCTGGTTGCTTGTGCGGTCTTCGTGCTCCTTCAGGCTTTCCGTGAGCGATTGGCGTGTTGTCTCGGAAAGAATTTGCGCGTTATCGGTTACCCGGCCGGTCAGATAGGGAATATCCGCTGCTGAAAGAATAGAACCCGTCAGAAGCATTAACAGCAGCAAAAAGATGATTGATGCTCTCTTCATACGCCCTTCTCCTCGATGATTTCATCGGACAGTTCATTTTCGCCTTTTCCCTGAACGCTGGTTTCCAGCGTATGGGAAAGCTGTTCTAGGCCGGATTCAAAAGCCCTGCTGATCTCGTTCCGCTTCAGCAACTGGGTCATTGCCGTGATTATGCTTTGCATGGCATCGTTTGTTAATTGATCGCTCAGTCCCTTGTCTGGAAGAATAACGATCTTCCGCTCGAAGAGGCTGACCAGCACAAGGATACCCGTCCGGTTGCTGGTGGCGAACAACTCCTTGGATAAAAACAGGGATTCCGCGTATTGCTGCACTTCCACTTCGGCGCGAAAGGAGGAAAGAAATCGCTTTGCAAATCCCGGAATAAGCACAGTGAGAAGCGCGAAAACAGCACCGCCGGCCAGAGTTCCCGCCACTGCAATAAGCACGGTAACCCTTGGGTACCAGCCGTAAGATAACAGATCCAGAATAAAAATTAACAGGGCGGCAATGGATGCACCCAACGCGAAGGCTTTCCAGGGCAGTTCCGCATAGCTGTCGCTGCGTTGGATGACAGCCAGAACGATTTGTGTATTCGTGTGTTTTTCCACATCGACTATGAGTCCGCCAAGTCGGTTGCGGTCATGATCGGATAAAGTCTGCTTCATTTTGTTAGGCACCTCCTGCTATCCCAAAAAACCTACCACAATACGTCACAGCGTACCAATCTTAAATGCTACACGACTTTCTTGAGAAACTTGGGCGGGCCATCCCTCTCTTAGGGGGTTCGCGAAAGTCTCTCGTCGCAAAGCGGTACGGAAAAATCAAGGGATTATACGATCCGCTCGCAGGGTTAGGAGTGCGAATGAAGTGTGGCATCGACTTCGAGT
>CAZJRD010000018.1:0-48377 GCA_964548365.1 uncultured Desulfobacteraceae bacterium
ATAAGGGATTTTAAGTCCCTTGCGTCTACCAGTTCCGCCACCCAGGCATTTCCCGTATTCTTCACTTTCCGAAGGGTGGTGTCAAGGTCCAACTGAATCACCGGAGGTAGATGGGATTGGAAAAAATCCACGGCTTCCAACCGAAAAACGGTACAAGCTTGTGCACCTCCACCCGGTAAATCCCTTTCTGTTCTATCTCAACCTGGACTTCCCGGCCTTTCCACTCCCCTGACGTTGCCCCGTTTTTCACCAGCCGAATCCTGCCCGGTGCAGGGGAACGAACAGCAAAGGTTCCCGGCACGAAACCGTGCTCCTCGCCCATCTGGAATATCTCCCCGGAATTGGTTTCATAAGAAAACGAAAATCCCCTAGCGGATTTGAGACCATCATGGGCAATGAAAAGCCTTCCCTCCTGCATGGCTTCAAGGATCTGTTCCTTTGCCGCCTCAAAATCACTCGTAAGTGGTTCCTTGAGCAGGAGGTGCAGGTTGATGGTGTTGAGCAGGGTTTGATAGGTGAATGGCCTGAAACGGAGCGGACCCCAGGAAAATAAGTCACCATGGGCGTCCGAACCGCCGATGGCAACCACCCTTCCGTCCCGGCACTTCCTGTCCCAGAAACTGAGCGTCTCCCTGCTCGGCCCCCTCAGACTCAGTTGCTTGAAGAAAAGGCAATACAGGCCGTGAAGCGGGCTGCGCACCCGTTCCTTCCACCGGGACATGTAGTTCCAGATTGAGATCCCGGTGTATCCCTTTACCTCAAGATCGTTCCAGGTATACGCGGTTGAATGATCCTTGAACGGCATCCCCTTTTCAAACGGATGGGCCAGAAACCCGAAACCGCCCTGGGTATTCACCCAGTTTATCACCTCCTGGGGAGGAAGGTCCTTTCCCCTGATCATTTCAGGGATATTGAAGGCCAGGTAGTGGTGGTGCCGGCCGCCGATCTCAAGACCCATGAGCACGCAGACGCCATGGCGAACGCCTTCCTCCTCAAGGTGCAGGCCGTCGGTCATATAATCGTGATCGTTCAGGCCGATAAAATCGAGGCCGTTTACCGACGCGGCGTGTACTATCTCCGCGACACTCTCACCGCCGTCTGAATAACGGGAGTGGATATGCACATTTCCCCTGCATTCTATCAATTTGCGCTTATTCATAATCCTCCAGCGTGCACCATCCCATCTTCATGGATCGGTACAGGACAAGAACACTGATCACCAGCGCTAGAAAAAAGGAAAAAACAACAAGAAGCCAGGTAAGCGTGGAAACCCCTTTTCCGTCCACCTGTGCTGAAAAAAGCCAGTAAACGGGTCCCGCTTCCAGGAGGATCACGGCTGCCACGAACAGGGCGCTGACGGCCATGAACACCAGCCCTCCGAAACCGGTGGCAACCTTGGCAATATTTTCCGACCCAAACTCCGGGAATCGCGCGCCGAGGCCGATGCCCAGGGAGACGATCCCAGGCACGACGAAAAGCATGGTGAGGACGGACAGAACCATGGTGAAGGAGGAGACCTCAAGAAGCATATTTGTGAAGACCACGAGGATTTCGGCAAGGACAATCATGGGAAGCACAAAAAAGAGATATTTTCCCCAGAGAAGCCGCTTCACGGGAAGAGGCGAGGTCTGAATAATCCAGTATGCGCGGCCTTCCGCGCTGATAGCCGGAAACACAAAACGTGCGGAAACGGCCGACACCACGAAGCCCGCAAGCCCCATGTTCAGGAATGCCAGCTCGTTCTGGAGGAAATCAAGTCGAATGGGACTCATATCAAAAGGAAGCGCGGTAAAATTGTAGAGATAGACGACCACAAGTCCACAAAGTAACAGGAGCTGGGACCACTGGGTGTTGTCCCGGAAAAAAGCGCGGATATCCTTTCCCATCATCGCGCCCATGTCCCGTCCAAATATCCGGGGCAGGAACCGATCAACACACCGCATCAGTATTCTTTTCTCACTCCTCTTTTTTTTCGCCTCCTGGGATTTGGAAAAGCCGTCAAAATAGAGGACGCCCGCCGCCCAGATATTGAACACGGCCACAGCTCCGGCCGTTGACCAGGCAAGAGCACAATTGAAAAGCAGGGAGTTTTCCGTGTGATGTCCCAGAGAACCCCAGAGCGCTTCGCTGATCCACCGGGTGGGCAGGTAGAGGGAGTCCGTCCCTTTCAACGCGGAAAGATATGCGCTGACGGAAAAAAAGGCATCGGGATCCATCAGCCTTTCCGGCTTGAGAACCCGGAAAACAACATAAAGCGCGATTCCCATCAGGAGGCTCACGAGTACCACGATATCCCTGGACCGGTTGGCCGGAAAAACAGAAACCAGGGCCATGACAAGCAGGATTCCGATCCCCCCCGCGATGAAGACCATGGCCAGGTTCAGGTGGATCAGGGAAAAATAAAAGGAAGGCCCGGGCCGGTACACATACGCGTAGGCCATGAAGACCGGCAGGCCGAATACGACGAGCATCCAGGAGCTGTCAAGCACCGAGTGCAGGGCTCGTGCGACAAAAAGTTCCCGGGTGGAAACAGGTGTTGCGTGGCAAAAGCCAAGGTCGTTTGAGAGATAGAGGTTGCTCAGTCCGCTGATGACGTGGCTGAACACCAAAAGGGAGAAAAGGGTCAGCAGAACCATGTTCAGCAATTTGCGTGCAAGAAAATCACCAATCATCTCAACCGATTGAAAAGAGGCAAGGATTTTACACGAAAGGACAAAGAGCAGTGCGAGAAAACAAAGCCCCAGAATACCGAGGGCAATCGCCCTTTTCCGGTGGTTCCCCGCCGATCGAAATACCTTATTCCGGAAGCCGGTTATCTTCGGCTTCAGGAGGACGAAAATCATCATCTCGTTCCGAATCCCTTTCCGTGAGTCTCAGGAATACGCTTTCCAGGTTCCCGTCAACGCTCACCATTGATCGCAGTTGGTCCGGTGATCCCTTCGCCTTGATCTTCCCTTCCTGGATGATGGTGATATCGTCACAGAGCTCCTCCGCCACTGCCAGGGAGTGGGTTGACATGAACACGATTCCGCCCCGTGCCGCTTCATTCTTGAAAATATTCTTTACCAGGCGTGAACCGCTCGGGTCCAGCCCAACCATGGGTTCATCCACAATGAGGACTTCCGGCCGATGAAGCAGAGCCCCACTTAACACCAGCCGCTGCTTCATGCCGTGGGAATACCCTTCCACCAGGTCGTTTTTCCATTCCTCGAGATCAAACAGCGACAGGAGGCGGTCGATTTCTCCATCAAGGGCCGGGGATTTCTGAAGGCCGTAGAGATCCGCGATGAAGGAAAGAAACTCGAGCGCTGTCAGTTTTTCATACAGAAACGGATGATCGGGAATGAACGCCATGTTCCGCTTGACCGCTTCGGGCTCCATTGCAAGGTCCCTTCCGCCAATCAGGATCTTCCCGCTGGTCGGCTTGAGGACGCCCGCCATCATCATGAGGGTTGTAGTCTTTCCGGCACCATTGGGGCCCAGGAATCCGAATACGGTCCCTTTCGGGACCCTAAGGCTGATTCCGTCCACCGCTTTCTTGTCTCTGAATTGTTTCGTTAGCGCAATCAATTCAATCATAGCTGTAATCCAGCACCTTTACGTTTAAATTACCCATCAAGGCTATGATGGCAGTCTGATTTTCAAGGCCCCCTCGTGCCAGTGTAATATGGGTCGCATCAACAGGCATCTGGTTGAGGGTCGCGTCCATGCTGATCCATTTTCCCACCCAGCACTCTGTCCAGGCGTGGTAGTAGAATTTCCCTTTCGCGTAGACCAGACCGGCGCAAAGCCTGGCGGGGATACCCGAAGCTCGGAGAAGCGCGGTGAGGAGGACGGCGTGTTCGTTACAATCACCGGCTCGGGTTTTCAACACTTCCCGCGCACTTGGCACGGACATGACCGGCCGCTTGTCCACCTTCACATACACCCATGCCAGAAGCCTTCTGGCCACCCGCGCCGGGTCCTGATCCCTGCCGGCAATTTTTTGTGCTATCCTCTTGATTTCAGGATCATCAACCTCAATATTGATTTCAGGTTTCAGATAGGAACCCATGTCAGCGGCGCGGTTTCCATTGGAAAAGGGGGAGGAGTTCCGGGACGGAATCGTCTCACGCGTAACCGTAAGAACGGTTTTCTCATAATCCTGTCTCTGATCATTCAAGACGCTTGTAGAAAACGATGTCCCGTCAATTCCATCCAGTTTCACCTTCAGCCAGCGCATTTCCCGGGGCCGTGGAAGCCGCCTGTCCGCGTGCACCGATGCCAGTTCGTAGAAATCTTCTCCCCCCGTCCCGGAAATGTCCTTCTGCGCCTGGGTCGGGTTTGATCGCACGAGGGTCATGCCTAGAAGCCCACTCTCCTTCAGCAGGTTTCCGTTCTCATCAACCCAGAAAGACAAGGGCTGGCCCATGAGACGGGTTTCAAGTCGATACGTTTTGTACGCAATGCGGTGAATTCGGATGGTCTCCTGCCCAACAACCCTGATCACCATTTGTTTCCTGGCAAGTGTTGAAGGGTCAAAAAATTGAATGGAGAAGGACTTTCCCACAGCAAAGGGTTCCTTTTTGAAGAAATAGCTCAGGGAGGCCCCGATATAGAGGGGCCCTTCAGTTCGGATTTTTTTCTCCGGGCTCCCTCTCCGCTTGATAATCATCCAATGATCCCGTACATCACCGCGCAGTGAAAAAGACGTGACACCCGACTGCAGGGAAAAGTTGAAATGTCTCAAACGAAATTCATGATCAACCAGTGCGCGCGTTTCACTGCGGATAAGACTCGGCCTGCCGAGCAGGTTCAACCGCAAAAACAGCGCCTCCTGGATGACATATCCCTCCTCCAAAGGTTGTATGGTACTGCGGGAATAGCCGATTTTCCTGTCATGGAGAAAGATCTCCATCCATTCATGTTCAGGCCCTTCCAGCACCAATGTCTTACCTGCTTTTCTAGCTGTTTTAGCAGGTTGTTGAAGACCCCCTTTAAAGGCATGCTTCGCTATCAGGAGGCCCATCATCACCAGCCAGAAGCCGACGATCACTATTCCCGCGCCCCTTGCCAAAAACATTTTCTTCTTCTTGAGATTCTGGTCCGGGGAGCCTTTCATGGGACGTTACTTTCAGCCTGGATTGGGAAAAGAAAAAGGATGGGTTCTTCGCATGTAGGGGTCCATCAGAGGGGGTAGCCGACCTTTTTGAGCAGGAGGCGGGAATTTTCAAGAAGCACTTCCAGGGACCCTTCCGGGAGCCCTGCTCCTTCAACCACCTTCCGGGCCATTTCCAGCGTCAAAATGTCACGGGGGGCATGCGTGTCTGAATCGAGCACCAGCCTTGCGCCCGCTTCCTCGGCCCTCCTAGCGACATGTCCATTAGAAAACGCGTGTCCCGGCCTGCCCGTGATTTCCAGGCAAACCCCTTTTTCCGCCGCAAGGGCCGCTTCTTCGGCGGTGATAAGCCCCGGGTGGGCGAGGATGTCGACCCCGGCATCCAAACCGGCCCGGTTGGTTCCCGGTGCCACGGGTTCCACCAGCGTCTCTCCATGGAGCACCACCAGGGCCGCCCCCAGTTCCCGGGCACGTCGGACCATATTCCCGATCAGGGGGGGAGGAACATGGGTTACTTCGACACCGGGAATCACCTTGACGGACTGCACCGCGTTCAGGTCCTTGGCGACCTTCACAATTCTGGGGACCACGAAATCCATCAGGGATGAATCCACATGATCCGTAATAGCTACCGCATCATACCGCAGAGCTTCGAATCGTCTGACAAGCTCTGATGGCACGAGAACGCCGTCACTGAACAAAGAATGGGTATGCAGATCTATCATCAAAGCCTTCCAATAGAGATGCAAAATGAGCAGTCAAACGGCATATTCCTGAAGCTACGCTCCCTCCGGCGTCCATGACTCCGGTCGCGCGGATTTCGGCCCTTTCACTGTCCAGTTCCAGGGCCGAAATGACGCCGCTTCAGGAACATCCCGTTCACCTGTTTTTTCACGAATTCTGCCATTACATCTTATATTTCCCGAAATCCTCGGGGTGGAGGCTTTCCAATATTTCCTGCCATTTCTTGCCCTGCTCGGATTTGTCCTCGGGCTCGGCCTTCAGATCAATCTGGCTGGACTTCTGGATCACCTCTTCCGCCACGTAAATAGGGGCGTTGACCCGGAGGGAAAGGGCCAGCGCGTCACTGGGCCTGGCGTCTATGGACATCTCCTTCCCCCCGTGGGTGAAATGAATCAGGGCGTAGTACGTATTGTTCTTGAGATCACAAACCTCGATCTTGAGGATCTTCACGCCCACCTGTTCCATGATATTCTTGACCAGATCATGGGTCATGGGCCTTGAAAACTTGATACCCTCGAGTTCGCTGGCAATTGCTGTCGCCTCCAGGAGCCCTATCCATATGGGCAGAGTCTTTTCACCGTCAATTTCCTTCAGGATGACAATGGGACTGTTTGTCAGGGGATCAACGGTCAATCCGGATATGACCATCGGTCTGTACATAGGATCTTCCATTAAATCAGGCTCCTCTTTCTTCTGATATTCTTTCGATAATGCCATTGTTTACCATAGAGTTGGTTTTGTCAATACAACTTTCCCTGGATTCACTTACCGTCCACGAGAAAAAACATGGTTTTTATTCAACAAAAACACTTGGTTTGCCGACTTACTTGAGTGAATTTTTTTTGCAATAAAGAGAATAGGGCGGAACAGCTCGAGAAAGACGTCAACTCTGAAAACAGTTGGTCGCGACCGGGAAATCGCTCCTCCGGAGATCAATGGTGAAAAGGGCTGTAGGAGCAACGTCCGCGTTGCGAACGGAGAAAAGGCATTCAAGATAAGGTACGTTTTTTGCATCAAACAAAAAAGACAGAATCCTTTTACCTGAGCAGAACATGACGAAAACACTCAACTTTCATACAACAAGACCGGGGTCAGGAACCATGCGCCGCAATCCCACCGGATTTACCCTCATCGAACTGGCTGTTGTCCTCGTGATCGTAGGTATCGTCATCTCCATAGTGGCAACGGTCCTCCCCTCACTCATTCAAGCAGCCAAGATCAAAAAGGCCCAGGCGATCCTCGAAAAGATGGATTACGCGGTCCAAGGCTATGCCCTTGCGAACCACCGACTCCCCTGTGCGGACGGAGACGGGGATGGGCAGGAGGATAGCGGAACCTTTCTCGGCACTCTTCCCTTCCTGTCCCTTGGGCTCTCCTCCAATCACGATGCCTGGGGAAATGCGGTGAGGTACGGTGTGTACGACACGCTGACCGCGGCCTTCGCTGATGGCAATGCCTTCTGCACTGCCATCGCCGCGGCATCGGTGACACCTTTTGCTTCGACCAAGGCATTCACCACGTCTGCCGACCATCTCAGTGGCGCCACCACGTCCAATTCCGCCAATCAGGCGTATGTCCTTGCCACCGGCGGCGCGAAGGATCTGGACAGCGCAAACGGCTTTTTTGACCTGGGCAACGGTGAAGGCACAGCAACCGCTCCCGGCTTCAATTTCCCGGGAAAAATACAATCCCCCACGTATGATGACCTGGTAAGGGCGTTTTCCCTCAACGAGCTGAACCAGAAAAACTGCAACGGCGGTGGCGGTAGCGGCGGGGGCGGAGGCTCAACAGGAGTAGAAAATACCAACGCACTGTGCAGTGACGGGATTGACAATGACGGCGACGGCTATATTGACTGTTTCGACCAAGACTGCTGCGGTGCCGGTCTGACGGCCTGTTCACAGTGTCCGCCCCAGGCAAACGTCCAGATCAATACCGGTCCCATGGCTGGCGGCACGGTGGGAGGATCCTACACCCACACGTTTCAGGCCATCGGCGGGTCAGGATACTATTACTGGTATCTTGACGGCATCACGCCCAATATCCCGGGGCTCACCATCAGTCTCTGGAACGGGACTCTCAGCGGCACCATCGACAACTGTGCAGGAGATTACAGCGTGAATGTCCACGTGGAGGACCGCTACGATTCTGCCAAGACAGACTCCCATACCTTCACGTTGACCGTATCGAGCAGCACAGTGACCGTAACCCCCTCCCCCGGAGGCGGAGGACCGACAAGCCCGGATTTCATGGTGAACAATTCTGTTTTCTCCCAGGTGTTCACGGCAAGCGGCGATCACGTGGGAGATTTTCACTGGTCCATCAACTGGCAGGGCACCAATCCTGGCGGCTTCCAGATAGATGACCACTCCGCGACCGAAGGAAGATTGTGGAAGAGTGGATCAAGCACTGCTGGGAATTTTGTCTTCACCCTGACCGCCGTGGATGCCTCCTGTGCTTCCAATACGATAACAACAAACCCTTACTCCATGACGATCACCCCGAGCGGTGCTGTGGCTCCGTACACAGAAGGAATGGAAGGAGAATGGCGATTTGATGAATGCGCAATCTGGGATGGATCTGGTTATGATGTAGTAGATTCAAAAGGAAACCTGAACCATTACGGTAGAGCTTCAGGAGGGGCGGTCTCCGTATCAATGGGAAAGATGTGCCGGGCAGCATCCTTCGACGGGGTCGATGACAAGATCGTCAGTCAGGTGTTGACCGGGTCTGACATTATGGTCTTCACCGGCCAGATGAGCCTCGCGTGCTGGTTCAAGTCTCCCGGTGGAGGGGGCACCTTTCCCAGGCTTATAGAATTTTCCGATGCTTCCGGGAGTTCATCAAGCAGTGCCGCCCTCGCCTACGACCCCGATGGATCCCTGCGCGCCTGGGTGACCGACCAGGCGAGTGGCGTCCGTGCGGGAGTGATTGATTACAGTGCCACGCTTTACAATGATAACCAGTGGCACCACGCGGTATATACGTACAGCAGTGCAAACGGCGGCAGATTGTATGTGGATGGATCGTTGAAACAAACCGCAACCAATAATCCTACCGCGAATATCGCTGATGCGGAAACCTTCGTCATTGGAGGATACTTTCCGGATACCAATAACGGATTTCACGGCTTGATCGACGAGGTCATGGTTTTCAGCCGGGAGCTCACCCAGGAGGACGTCACCAATCTGTATACGCTGTCCAGAGACAGTTGCTCCGGGAGCTGTTATCCCGGTCCCGTTGCCGAATACCGGATGGAAAATTTCCCGTGGAGCGGTGCGGCCGGCGAGGTGGTGGATTCAGGTTCCGGCGGAACGAACGGTGTTGCGGCTGTAGCCGGATCCGGTTCCATCCCTATCCAAACAACACCTTCCAGCGGCAAGGTCTGCAGAGCGGGAATTTTTGCCCGCGTGGATGGGAATAACGGAGGATACCTGGACCTGGGCGATCCCGCGGACGGGGATCTTGACCCGGGCACCAGCCCCTGGACCGTCTCGGCCTGGTTTAAGTGGGACGGGTCTGCCGGTGAAAATATCCTCATCAACAAGGAAAACCTTTATGAGGTGCGGTTGAACGGCGGATACCTTGAGTATGCCTGGCAACCTCACTGGGCCTGGGACGGAGGCACCTCTTTCCCGGTCACCGCCGATACATGGACGTATATGACCGTTCTTTATGACGGCAGCCAGCAGGTACTTTACAAGAATGGCCGGCAGGTCTACGTGAGGAACCAGACCGGGGCCATCGGCGCAAACACGAGCAAGCTGCTCATCGGCGCCCGAGGGAGCGGCTCTCCCCTCAACTTCTTCGGGGGAGAGATCGATGAAGTAAGAGTCTATAATCGCGCCCTGGCGAAAAATGAGATCCAGGCGGACATGGACGAAACAAGGGACTGCTCCGCGGATTCTGTCGTCATCACCACCACTTCCCTCTCCCAGGGAACCATCAATAGTGTCTATGATACCACCCTCTCCGCCACGGGCGGAACGCCTCCGTATGGATGGGAAATCATTGCGCCCAATCCTATAGCCGGCCTCAGTATTGTTCCCAATACGGGTGAACTGCAGGGCACCACCAATGTCTGCGCAGGGGATTACCCTCTGACAATTCGTGTCACCGATGCGGGAAGCCGGATGGACGAACGCACCTTCACCCTGACCGTGGCAAACGGGACACTCGCCGTGACCCCTGCCTCCCCACAGACATTCGCCTGCAACAGTTCCACCTTTTCACAGAATTTTATTGTGACGGGCCCGCGCCTCGGCCCCATGGGAAACTGGCAGATCCAATGGCTGGGGACAAATCCCGGCGGCTTCGAAGTTGTCGGTACCGGAGACACCACCGCCCGGTTCAGGAAAATCAACACATCCACTCCAGGGTCAGGATACCAGTTCAAGCTGACCGCCAACGACACCGGTTGTGCCGGCAACCAGGTGGACTCGGGTTTCTACACCCTGGATATCAGTGGGGGAGGCGCGGATGCTCCTTATTATGCCGGGATGATCGGCGAATGGCACATGGATGAGTGTTCCTGGGACGGCTCGGCCGGTGAAGTGCAGGATACGAGCGGAAGCGGGGCTCATGGAAGTAGCATAAATCTCACCGCAGCAGATACCCCTGACCGTTCCGTGGGTCATGATTGCTATTCGGCTGTCGTGAATCTCGGAACTACCACCAGTCAGTACGTTTCGCTGGGAAATGCTCCTTTTACCAATCTCGGAGATTTCTCTCTGGCCCTGTGGTTCCGGGTAGACTCCCTCTCGTCAACCATGAGCACCATTTTTTCCGGGGCACGATCCGGTGCCACGAACAATCTTCTTCTCTATCTCAACGGGTCCGGGAACACCTTCCTGACCTGGATCAACAATGTCCAGACAGGGAGCTTTTCCATGGGGACCAGTGTCGCAGTCGGGCTCTGGCATCACGTGGTGTGGACGAGGGATGTCTCTGACGGCTCCGAGACCGTGTACCTGGACGGCTCCGGCCTTTCCGACACGAACGGGAGCGCAAACACATCCAATGTGTCCCTGGACCCGGGAGGGGTCATTCTCGGCCAGGAGCAGGACAGTGTGGGCGGCGGTTTTGATGCCAACCAGGTATTCCATGGGTGGATCGATGAAGTTCTGCTCTACGACAAAGTGCTTACCCCTGCCGAAGCAGCCACCCTTTCTTCTTTGAGCCATTCCTGTTCGGGATCATGCTATACCTCAGCGGCTGCACAATACCGGATGGATGAAAATTCATGGGTCATTGACCAGGCAGGGGATGTCACCGACTCTTCCGGGAATGGACGTGACGGGACACCGCGGGGCACCGCCGCCATTGACCAGGCGGACAGCCACCTGTGCTATTCCGGATCTTTTTCCAATAATAACAGCTTTGCGGAAATAACAGGTCTTCCCGTCTCCACCAGCGCCGGCGACAAGACCACCGCGTGCTTCTGGATGAAATGGAATGGGAACGGTTCCGAGATGCCGATCGGTTGGGGAAGCAGCTACGATCTCTACTTCAGAAATGGAAATGAGTTTGGGTTCAATACCGGTGCAAGCGATCTTTACGGCATCAGCGGCGCCGCCGCCCTTGCCGGGAGCTGGCACCATGTAGCAGCTATCTTCACCAACAACGCCCCCCTCCGAAATCAACTCTATATAGACGGGGCGCTCCAGCCCATTGCGGTGATCACGGGCACGCCTCAGAACCGGACGGTGAATACGAATTTTTACATAAGTGGATGGGATAGCGGGACGAACAACTATAAGTATGACGGACACCTGGACGAAGTTCGCGTGTATGCCAGGGGATTGTCAGCCGGCGAAGTGATCCAGGATATGAACACCTCCCATTCCTGCCCCGGAGGCCCATGATCCAGTCCGTTTTGTCTATCTGGTGGGTGGAGAGCTTGGACCAAACAGACCAAATTACCGGCCGCTGACCTTGGAGACAAGGTCGTAGATGGGGAGAAATAACCCGCCTACCATGATGGCAAACATGGTCCCAGCCACCACCAGCACAACGGGCTCGATCAATTTTCCCATGGTTGCTACCAAAACGGAAAGCCTGTTCCGGTAATCATCCGCAATATAGGCGAGCTGTTCGGGCAGGTTTCCGCTCTGCTCCCCTACGTTGATCATCCTGACCACGAAGGACGGGAAAATGGGCACCTTGCTGAATGAATCGGCAATCCCTTCTCCCCGTAAAAGCCCGGAAGTTACCGCGTCCAGTTTTTCTTTGTAGACCTCATTCTTGATGGAATCCCGCAAAATACGCATGGACTGCATGATGTCGATCCCCACGTTCAGCAGGAGGCTGAAATACTCGGTAATGAAGGCCAGCGTGGAGGCGGACATGATGGATTTGGAAACGGGAATCTTCAGGAGCAACCCATGTACCCCCTTGCGGAAACGATGGTTTCCGCGGTACCCGAGGATGATTGCTAGCACCAGCACCGCCGTCCCGAGGATAATGTGGAGGATATTTGCCTGGATAAAGTCGGAGACCTTCAAGATGAAGATAGTCAGGGACGGCAGAGTAACGTCCATTTCCTTGAAAAGACCCACGATCTTTGGAACAACATAGTAAAACCAGAAGAGCATTCCTCCGAGCATGGCGGTAAATACAAAACTCGGATAGAGCAGGGCCTGCTTGGTGTCGCTGAGAATTCCCTGTATGCGCTTCAGGTGCTCTGACGCGTTTTTCATGGTCTGGTCGAGCTTCCCGGTTTCCTCCCCCATCCTGATCAGGTGAATTACGGTTTTGGAAAAGATGTAGTGGTAATTTTCCGCCGCCTCGGAGAACCTCGCGCCTCCCTGGATGCGAAGAATAAGGTCTTTGATGTCCTCTTCAAAGTCCTTGTTTTCTGCACTGGCGGCCGCCTCTTCCAGAGCAGTGATAAGCGTCATGCCTGACCGCAACATAATCGAGATATTGTTGAGGAATTCCGCCTGGAAGACCCGTGGTATTTTCCTGTGTAACCGGAGCCTGGAGAGTTGGAACAGAAAAGAAGAGACCCTTCCCAGTTTTTTCACGAAAATCGTCGTGCTTTTGTCCCGTTCCAAGTGGGATATGGCAGACATAACTTCCTTGTAAGGAAGTTTTATGATACCGGAAGAAATTTCCCCCGATGGCTCAATCAGTTTGTATCTGTAATAATCCATTCTATACCTAGGCCTGGCGGATGTGGCCGAGGATCCGTACCGCTTCCTCCGTAGTAGTAATCCCCTGCTTCACTTTGGCGACGGTCGTGTCAAAAATACTCACAAATCCGCTTTCGTTTGCCTTTTCCGCGATGAGACTCAGGTCTGCCTCCCGGTCTATGAGCTTCGAAAGACCCTTGTCCACCGCGAGCAGTTCATAGACAAGCGTCCTTCCAAAGTACCCTGAGCCGTTACACACCTCACACCCCCGACCCCGCTGCAGCTCAGTGACGGTGTCATCTTTCAGGTATTCCTTTTCCCAAGGGGCCGGTTGATAGGTTTCCCGGCAGGAATTACAGATCTTCCGCACCAGTCGCTGGCTGACAACACCGATGAGAGAATCCGCGATGAGGAACGGCCTGATTCCCAGGTCGCGCAAACGCGGGATGGCACCGATAGCGCTGTTTGTGTGCAAGGTGGAGAGGACAAGATGCCCGGTGGTCGAGGCGCTTACGGCGGTTGAGGCGGTCTCCTGATCTCTGATCTCGCCTACCAGGATGACATCCGGATCATGCCGGAGAAAGTACCGGACGGCATTGACAAAGGTATAGCCCGCCTTTTCATTCACCTGGGTCTGGCGCAAAAGCGGGATGTCGTATTCGATGGGTTCTTCAACAGTGACCACATTTTTCGCGAGCAGATCGAGACTCCTGATGCCCGCATACAGGGTTGTGGACTTTCCTGATCCCGTGGGACCGGTTAAGAGGATAATCCCGAACGGTTCATCGAACATTTCCTCTACCATCCGGATATGTTCCTCGAAAAAACCGAGCTGGGCCATACCCATTACTGCGCTCTCCATTGGGAGCACGCGGAGTACCATGTTCTCCCCCTGGGGTGAAACGATGGTTGATACCCTGAAATCATAGCCATTGTTCAGGATAGTGGTGGAGAAGCGTCCGTCCTGGGGAAGACGCTGTTCCGCGATGTCCATGTCCGCCTTCATCTTGAGACTTGCAATCAGTCGATTCAAGCTCGCAGGCATGGAGAGGACCGAGGTGAGCACCCCGTCCACTCGGAATGATATATTTATTGACCGTTCCATGGGGCGGATGTGGATGTCCGTTGCGCGCATTTTAACAGCCAGGTGCAGGACATTCTTGATGAGGTTTTCCATTCCCCTTGCCATCTCCGTGTCCCTCGCAAGGAGATTAATCTCGTTTTCAATGAGCTTTTCAACAGGGTTCTCCACAAAGTAATAGAGCCTGTTGATTGCGTTGATGATCTTTTTCCTTTCAGCCAGGAAAAAGATGGGAGAAAGCCCGGTATGACGACTGATCAACTGGGACAGCTTATCACCTGATACAAAGGCCGCGGCCACTTGAATGTTCTGTCCCTCGACCCCGATGGGGACAAACGTGTTGGTCAAGCAGAAGTTTTTGTTAAAAAGCTTGAGCACCTCCTCTCTCGGAAAGGCCTCATCCACATCAATGAACGGGATTCCTTCCTGTTCGGCGAGGGTGGTCATCACCTCATATTCCGTCACAAAGCAGAGCCTTTCCAGGATCTCGCCGATCCTTTCCTTTGTTATTTTCTGCTCCTGCATGGCGAACGCAATATGCTCATCCTTGATGAACCCCTTCTCCTTCAGGAGCTCACCCAGCGGTTTCCTTGTCGCCTGATTCGTCATGCCAAGTCCTCCTGCACATGCAGCAGAAACACTGTCCCTTCGTCAGGATACCCCGTGACTTCAATCTCCATGCGTTTTTGAAACTCCAGCACGGCTCTCATCAGCCCACTCCCAACGATGCCGTCCACTGTTCCATGGTAGCAATGAACGCTTGCCAGCAGTTTCTGCAGTTCCACTATTTCCTGGCCCCGGTAGCCGTAATAGAACTTGTGGATCAGCAGTTCGGGCCGCCAGAAGAGAAAATACTCATTTCCGCTGTCCCGTGAAGCCGGACAGATCAGCACCCCGTACTTTTCCCGCACCGGTTCCGGTAGCTTTTTCAAGGTTACCAGTTGATAGCCTGTTTGTCGGAGAATGTCATTGGATAGCTTCTTGAAATCCCCTTTTCCCAAGGCACGGTCAAACACGGATGCAAACTTCGCGAGCGAATAGACGGAAAGAAAATCCCGGAGGGCTCTGGGCAGAGGTTTCTCCTTCAAATATACCGGGGCCTGTACCTTTTCCTCCTGCATGGAGGGCATGGCTGGCGCAATGTTTCCCGGGCGGGCAGTTGGTTTTTGTTTTTGCGTATCCGCCCTGCTTTCAGTCACAACCGGCCCTGAGAAAAAAAGTGTTTTCATCTCCTTTGCCAGATGACCGAGATGAAAGGGAGGGATGAAGAACTGGACCGCCATGAGTGCACAAACAGCAGAAACCGCAAACCATGGACGTAACCTCATGTGTTGTTTTTTCCACAGTTTTCCAGGCCTTAAATCCTTTTGAGCTTCCCGCACGATCTCCGTTGAAATCTTCGTGGTATTCCGGAGAAAAGCCACATACAGAATGCGGTCCATCACCGTGTTGACTTGCCGCAGGTTTCCGCCGGTGAGACGAAATATCTTTCGTACTCCTTTCCGGGTAATGGACGTATTTCCCTTGTTTCCCGCGACATTCAGTTTGAACAGGATATAGTTCTTGAGCTCTTCCTCTGACAGGGGACGGGCCTCTTGCTTGATGATGATGCGGCTCCTGAGTTGTCTCAGCTCAGGGGTATGCAGTTTTTTTATGAGTTCGGGCTGCCCAACCAGCAGGATTTGCACCAGTTTTTGCTGGTCGGTCTCCAGGTTGGATATCATTCGAACCAATTCCAGGCTTTCCGGATTGAGATTCTGTGCGTCATCAATGAGGATAGCGCAGTTTCTTCCCTCCATATTCTGTCCCAGCAGAAAATCCTGCAGGACTTTCATCAGATCACCAAATTCCAGGGTGTCCACTAACAGTCCAAAGTCCCGGTTGATCTCCCGCAATAATTCCACGTCCTGGTATGACGTATGGAACACGAGGGAAGTCTCCACCCCCTTTTTCTCGAGAATCTTCATAATTTTGCGACTGATGGTGGTTTTTCCCAGGCCCACCTCGCCGGTCAAGACTATGAAGCCTTTCCGGGTCACGATTCCGTGCACAATTTCCGTTATGACCCGATCAATATCCCGGGAAAGGAAAAAGTGCTCCACGTCCGGAGCAACCGGAAACGGGTTCACTTCCAGCCCGAAATGTTTCAAATACGCCAGTTCTTCCCGCATTTCCGTGTTCATAACAGTACCTGTCCTATATAGCTGAAGCCGTCCTTGCTTTTCCGCCCCCTGAAGTGTCCCCTTTCCTCGTCCACCTGGCCGTCAATTCTCTCGTCCAGGAAGGAAAAGGTCTTGAAGGACATTCCATAGAGCAGCATTTTGCCTGCGAAACAGAGGAAAAAGATGTCTTCTCTCGGGTCTCCCAGCCTGTCAAGGCAATACACGAACGGTTTCCTGGTGTTAGATGGTGGCGGGGCCGTGTCCGTTCCCTGCATGCGCTTGACCAGGTGCTCCATGTAGGATGCATGGTTGCTTCCGGTAAAGCGAGGCCATCCCCTGCCCTGTTCGTTATAGGCCCTGATTGCCGTCTCCCATCCAAGAAAGAAATCCTCGTAAAACCTTGTGTTGAGTGAATGATTTATAAGCCTTATCCCGGTCCATAGGACCAGTCCCGCGAACACGCCGTAGACAATGAAAGACATGAGCCGATCAGCCCTTCGCGGGGAAAGGGGCATTACCTGTTGATCTTCTCCAGCAGCGCCGGGATCATGGTATTTTCCTCATGGAGCCTTCTCAGTTTTCTCAACCTTTTCCTGGCCGCTTCCACACGATTGGTCTTGATGTCCAGCACGGCCATGTTGATACCTGTCTCCAGGTCGTTTTCATTCTTGTTGATGAGCTGCTGCAGGAGAGATCGGGCCATCGTGTACTTGCCTTCTTTCAGGTACCAGAAAGCCTTGAGCCGCATCACATAATCACTTTTTCCCTTAAGGCTTTCCAATTTTTCCAGCAGGGTTTTCACTTCCTTTTCGTCTCCCCCGCGGACGGCCTGCTGAAGCCGTGCCGCCAGGAGACTCATTTGCGCACTTCGGTCTACCGTATGCACGGCTGTTGTTTCCATATGCTTCGAGGGGGGTGGAGATGGTTGTTTCACGGGTTTTTTCATCGCTTGTGCAGCCACAGCCGTTCGCATTTTGTCTCCTGTCTTTTCCCCTTCCAACGTATTCTTTTGCTGTTTGAATCTCTCTGGAACGGTTCTATCTTTGCCGGGGTTCTTGATTTTGGCAATTTTTGAAAGTGCATCAAAGGGGTTTGGTTGCGCCCCTTTGGAATGGTTTTGTCGTACTGATTCTTCCGCTTGTTCTTCTTCCGGGACCATCGTCCTTGCTTTCTTGATTTTTCCCGTAGCCGCTACATATTGAAAGCCCTGTTTTTCTTCCACTCGGGCTGAATTGCTCACATTGTGCGACGCTGGAGGAAGGTACTGGGCCATCTCTTTTTTTTTATGGTCCTTTTTCGGAGCTGAAGGCGGGAGGTACAGTTTCCCTTTGGTGGCTCGTGCTGATTTCAGGACCGTGGAGGACGGAGATTCAGTTGAACTTTCTTCCGGTATTTTTTGCATTGTCTGATTTTCATCAAAGTCCTGCCCAGCAACGGCTCTACCTCGAGCTTGTTGATTTGGGACAGTGTGAACTCCAAGGGAACCCCAAAGGAAAAAGACCAGGAGGCCTACTCCGACGCCGATAACGACCCCTAGCGGGAGGAACGCCCGACGCAGAGAAAGCGTTCTCCGCCGCCTCCGTGAAACGGGCATGGCTTCCGGGATTTCGTCCCCGCCCTGTTTCAGCTTCTGCAATGTTTCAAAAATAACACTCATATAACAGTCACCTTCAGGACAATCACCAGTTCCCTTGTTTCCTCCTCCATGGAATCGTTCTTGAAAAGGAAGCCTAGTACCGGAATGCGTGAGAGCACTGGAAAGCCCTTGTTAACTTTCTGGTGATGTTTATCAATAAGCCCTCCCAGGAAAACCTCATCCCCGTCACGTAGACCGATAGTCGTACTGATCTCCTTGATGCTCACCTTGGGCAGAGAAATGCTGTCTGCTGAGTTCTGACTCACGGCCACCGGGTCAATGCTGGTGGGGTCCACGTCGCTTTTGATGGGATTGATCAGCAGGGTAATTCGCCCGTTTTCCTGGATGAACGGCACAATCCCCAAAATGAGGCCGTCAAAAACAGTGGAAACTTCCACGTCGGTGGAGAGAAGGTTTTCAGCCGTTGTGGTGGTGGTCGTGGTTTCAACTCTTTTCTTGTAGGTCAACGACGTTCCCACACTGATAATGGCAGGCTTTCCGTGTTTGCAGCGAATGCTGGGATTTGACACGATTTTTGCGTCTCCAAAGGTCTTCAGGGCATTTATGGTGGCGTCGAGGTTCAAGGCATTGTGCACACCACTCAGGATAAGGCCCTGCCCGAGGGACCAGGCTGCCCTGTTCAACCGGGTGCCGGTGCGGGAAAGGGACTGCCGCAGCATTTCCCAGTCGATGCCGTAAGAGTACTGGTCTGAAAGACCCACTTCGATGATTCTCGCCTCTATCAGCACCTGCCGTGCGAGCATATCCTTCAAATGGTTGATCAGATGGGATGCAGACCGGATGACCGCCGGCGTATCTTTTATATAGAGGCTCCCCGCGATTCGATTGAGCGAGTATTTTCCCCCCTTGGAAAGCAGTTTCTGGATCATCTGTTCCAGTATGTCATACGTATTCCCCTTGTTTCCTCCCTTTCCTGAGAGCTTGAATTTCCCGGAAAGTCCCCCGGCGGTCTCTGTTGAGCCTGCACCTAGCACGTCCCCTCCAACATCGAACGTCACATTTGTCGTGGTGTCCAGGAAGTTCAGTTCAAAAAAACGCTCTTCAAAGGGCTTGATGCGAATGACATTATGATCAATTTCATAGAACAGATCATAGCTCTTCAGGATTTCGCGCAGGACCGTTGCGGCAGACACATTCTGAAAATTCAGGGTAACGAGACGTTTTTCATTACTGATCTCAGGATCAATAATGAGATTCATGCCAACGGACTGGGCGAGAGAATACAGCACCAGCTTGAAATCCTCATCCACCATGGAGAAAGATACCATGTGGTCTTCAAGGGGATCGTAAACCGGCATAAGCGGCTCTACATCCACTGGTTTCGGTTTCGTTTTCTCCAGGTCCTCCACCAGGTTTTTGTGCAACGACCCGGTTTGTGAGGATTCGCTGGTGACCTGTTTCGCGATGTTCTCAGGAGAGGGCCTCTCCTGTTCTTTCACCAGGGCTGAATCGAGGCTGCATCCCCCGAAAGCAAACACTAAAAAAACCGCCACTGCTCGTAGGTAAACCATCACTCTTTTTCTCCCGTTTTTCTCGCTCCTTCTTCCTGGATTAGACCTGCTTTTACCATCTCTATCCAAGCCTTCCGTTTCCGCTTCACAAGGAGCACGCGGTTTCGTTCAACACGGCGTATGATGCTGCCGTCGGGCAAGGAGGCGCCTTGTGGATAAAAGACACCGTCTATGACACAGAAGCCCTTGGTCATTCCTTTGAAGGCCATGGTGACGAGGTGGGTACTACCCTCTACCAACCCTGCTCCGATGCCCCCTTTTCTCAGATCCCCCTGCCGAACAGGCTCATACCCGAAAAGTTTCAGGTTCACCGGTTCCATTTTTTCGGGGACTGGCTGCAGCAGCCTTCCCATTTGGCTTTGCAGTTTCGTCATTTCATCGAGGGTTTGCTGGTCGGGAACCTCCACTGTTGGCGCCGATTTTACCAGGGATATCCATTTTACTCGTATGGGGTTCGCGAGAGCGCGATACCCATAGAATCCCGCCAAACCAAAGGCCAAGAGGAAAAGCGAAATGGCATATATGGGCAGGTATTTCCTTCTCATTTCACCCTTCTTTCCAGCGTCACCACGAACTGGGACTCATTTATAGAGGTGTTGAAACTCCTGTTTTCAAGGGTGTATCCCCGCTTCTGCATGGTACGGCAAAAGCGCTGGTAACCCTTGTAAGCCTTATCAAAAGGAACGGCCACTTTTCCCAGGACCTCGAGTTTAAGATTTCCCTTGTCGTAGTCCGCCTTCACTACGCGAGCCAAGCCCCCCTTAAAAAGGGCTTCTGAGATATCGTTCACAACACTCTTGAATCCGGGGATATCCCGGTATCGGGAGAGGTTTTTTACAAATCGGAAGGTCTCCTCGTAAAGAATCGCCTCCGGGTATTGCGCTCGGCTGAGCTCGCTGATGTTGGTTTTTCCTGCTTGTATCTGCTGATCGATTGCGCGGTTTTTCATTCCATACCAAAAGTGCCCACCAAAAAGGAAAAGCACGATAATGATCACGGCGACATCCAGCACCGGAAGCACCCTCGCGCAATAGGAGGTGATCTTTTCGGGAGGTCTGGAGACCGCCAAGGAAACGGGCGTGGTGTTCAGCGCCTTTAGAAAGGAGATTTTCCTTTCCTTGCCGTCAAGGAACAAAGATTCTTCTCCGTAAAACTGTACCTTCGTTTCCATCTCGGGTGGCAACACCGCTTCCACCTGTGAATCGGTCCACGTGAGCATGATAATTTTCTCTACTGAAATGCGATGTTCCTCTTCGGCGGCGGTAATCTCCGATGCAACCATCTGCCAGAGAGATGAAAGCTGTTCAGAGCTCTCATCAAATGCCACACGCCGGTTGGCATAATACATTCGCTTCCGATCACCCAGCAGGACGTCCGCGGCCCGGCCGTGCTGGAAGACCACCGCAACAGGATGGGTTGGCCGCATTTTCTTCAATACACCATACAGGACACCATAGAGAGGGAATAGGAGGATACACTCTTCGTGATTTTTTGCCTCGTCCAGAGAGCGGTAGTAGACGCGGGTGGGAAGAGCGGAGTAAAAGATGTCAGTGGCTTTAGCGCCTTTTCTTTTTTTCCAGTGACTGATCAGGGTGACCGGTTCATCAAATTCTCCGGTTTCCTGCAGTTGCTTGCGCACCATCACTTCTGCATACTTGTAGGGTGCCTCTACCGTGACAGTCCTGGAAATGGCACCCTGAAAATCCGTAACAACACGCTGGACTCCCCGCAGGTCATTCAGGTCCACCAACTGTTCAAGAGTGGTACCGGAACATCGATATAGGGCACCATCAAGTTCTGCGGCGCATTGCGTCTTTCTCATGTGTTTCGCTTTTGCATTCCGCATTCCATTTTCCCTATCGTGCCCGCACCAGAAAAGTTCCCTTGAGGTCCATTAAGACATCTCCTTTTTTCTCCCCGGAGGCACCGTTTTCCTGCGCTTTTTCCCCTGATCTCAATGTCTCTTTCATCTCGGCGGGATCCCTGGTCATGTGGAGGTAGGCAGGAGCAAAATAATAGGAGCCGGCGCTCCCTGCCTGAGAAAGGATCTCCCGTGCTTCGGGAAAGGTGACCGGTTCCTTTATCTCCACCTCGTAGGTATCCCAGCGGTTCTTCTCGAGTCCAAGGGCCCGTGCCCTTTCCACAAAAGGCCTTGCTCTCGCAAGGATGCGGGCTTTCGATTCTATCTCTTTCTGTTGCCTTGAAAGAAAGCGCAACTCCCTGTCAACCTGCGTCAAGGTAGTATGCAGCCGCAAGTAGTAGTTATAGGTCCCAAAAAACAGGAACGCGGCCACCACGAGAATGATGGCCAGCGAGATTGAAAGAATATACCTTTTCAATATGCTTCTATCCTTCCGCTTTTCTTTCACTGCGCTTTGAGAAAGGTTTTCTCAATTCACTCATGGACCCCATCTCTTTTTCTAGAACTGGAGCTTCAAAATTCCGGCAACATTCGCACTCGCCGGCGGATTGGTGGCATCCGGCCACGCAGCTGCTACGGGAGCATTCCAGGCGGCGCCGTACAGAAAATCTCCCGCAGTTCCGTCAATTTCCCCATCGATAATCCTGTCCCATGCCATCCCCAGGTCATTGGGTATTCCCTGGATCGCTATATAGTTCCCAATATTCGCGTTGTAATTGAAGTGCACGGTAAGCGTCCGCGAAACTCCCGAAGAGTCCGTGTAGGTCCGGACCAGGCTCGACCCCGTGGGACCGTTAACCGGTGGTTCCAATCCTACCCTGATCAGCTGGCTCTGTATATTTGCAACTGAAGGGTTGCTGCACCGTCCGTCACGAGTACCGGTGTTGTCCACTGTATTCGTATCTCCCAGAATCCATCCGGTCCTGTCATAGTAATTATTAAAGGTGACCTGCCACTCCCTGGTCCAAGTGGTGTAGAGCCTTTTCTGCTCTGCACTCCGGACCAGGTCTTTCCCCTTGACCACCGCCCCGATGATGATGCCGATGATAATCAGCACGATCGCCATCTCTATGAGGGTAAAACCGCTGTTTCCCCCCAGCGGGCCTTTGCCGCGGCCTTTCAAGCCTTCCATCATTCTTCCCTCCTTGTGAATAATTTTACATTCCTAACCCACATTTCTCACGGGTCTTCGTAGAGAGGTGGTGGAAGGTCCCATGGATAGTAAGTTGAGCTTGCGAAATCCCGCTATCGGGAGCGCGCGAAGAAAAATGGATGAAGGCGTACTAGCAATACGTCGAAGTCATTTTCCTCGCGCAACGCAGGAGACATGGGGCTATCCGCCGCCACAGTCCCGCGTATCGCGGGATGAGAAAAGCGGGCTAGATTGTCAGAATAAGTCAAAGCAATTCACGTGCCGAAACTGAAAATGGACTTATCTCAGCCACAATGGAAAGGAAGCCAAAAACAAACTCTTCATTGGTTTGCGTATAATTACAATATATAGAATCACTTAGATAAGATTTGATTTCTTATTACACTTTATTTCCAAGCCGTCTGCGTCCCACGGCTGATTTTTTCACCAGGAAAGTTTTTCCTTTTTACCGGAATTTTCGTCAAAAAACCGTCATAATTATTGGCAGCTTCGCCATATTTTTGGCGAAGCTAATGTATTGAGACACATTTCGATTTGTGTGATTTCCGTTGATTTTTAACCTCCAGACCGGTACACTGGAAGGCCTCAATGGACGAGTCTAAGAACATGGTTCTCATGTGAGTGGTGTAATGTTCAATTTTTTCATTACTCTACATTTCTTACGGGTCTTCGTAGGGAGGTGGTGGAGAGTTCCATGGATAGCAAATTGAGCTTGCGAAATCCCGCTATCGGGAGCGCACGAAGAAAAATGGATGAAGGCGTACTTGTAGTACGTCAAAGTCGTTTTTCTAGCACAACGCAGGAGACATGAGGCTATCCACCGCACAGTAGGTTGCCCGCGAGGAATATGGGTTGGGGATGAAGAGAGAAGCAAGGGGGACAGCAGAAGGTGCAAAAGCACCATCCGGAAAATGATGTGGCCTTTTCCTGCGTGGTGGATTTCAAGCCGGGCTTCTTCCTGAGCTGGGTACTTTACCGGCTTTTCAAACGGGCCCAGCTGGACAAGGGCGCAGTTGAAGAATTGAAGCAACTGCACCGACAGGGCACGGTGGTTTATGCCATCAAATACCGCGGGCAACTGGATTTTCTTCTGTATCACTTTCGGTTTCGCATCTCCCGTATGCCCTATCCCAAAATGGCATTCGACCTCAATATGTCTCTTGTCCTGCCCTTTTCCCGTCTTTTTCGCATCATTCGATATCAAGTCCGCTATTTCTTGAAAAACGGACACCCGCCCAGCCCCTATGAAACAGGATTTTTCCGGAAAAACATGGAAGAAGGAGTCACTTCACTGATTTGTCTGGTGGATCCTAAAAGCTTCTCCCGTCGTTTCATCCACGAGGAAAAAGACAACCTCTCTTTTCTGATGGAATTTCAGGAAAACGCGGATCGCCCCATCCACATTGTTCCTTTGCTCATCCTTTACAAAAAGACCCCGGAGAAGGAATTCAGCAAATTTTTTGACATCTTTTTCGGCTATAAAGACAACCCTGGTACGCTTCGTAAAATCGTCCTCTTTTTCAGGCACAACCGAAAGGCCGTTATTGATTTCGGGCAACCCTTTGATCTTAAAGCCTTTGCAGAGGCCCGGAATCCGGGTGAAACCCTGGGAGAATCCGTGTCTGCAATACGCAGAGAATTGATCAATCGTATTGATCAACAGAAACGAATTATCCTGGGCCCTGTCATGAAATCACGACAGCAGGTGAAAGAGATCGTCCTGACTGATCCTGAAATAGAACGAACTATCAACGAAATGGCCACCGGAAAGCCCAAGATGCTGAAAAGGTACCGCAAAAAGGCATCAGAATATTTTGACGAAATTGCTGCGGATTACAATATCGCTTATATCCAGTTCTTTCAGATTGCCTTGCGATGGTTCTGGAAAAAGATGTTTGAAGGCATTGATGTCCGTGACAGCGAAATAACCGCTTTGCGGGAATCGGCCCGGAAGGGAGTCCTCATCTATGTCCCCTCCCACAAGAGCCACATAGACTACCTCGTGCTCAATTATAGCCTCTTTGAGCACCATATGCATATTCCACGCGTGGCTGCGGGAAAAAACCTCTCCTTCTGGCCCATGGGTCACATGTTTCGTAAATCAGGCGCGTTCTTTATCAGACGCACTTTCCGGGGAGCACGGCTCTACGCAGGAATCTTTTCCCGTTATATAAAAGCCCTTCTGGCGGAGCGTCATCCCCTTGAATTTTTCATTGAAGGAGGAAGAAGCCGGAGCGGAAAATTGATCCTGCCTAAGGTTGGATTCCTCTCCATCCTCGTTGAGGCATTTCAGGAAGGATTCTGTGATGACCTTTTCTTTGTCCCGGTCTCCATCAGCTATGACAGGATTCTTGAAGAAAAATCCTACATCCGTGAATTGGCAGGCCAGAAGAAGGAACGGGAAACATTCCTCCAAATGATGAAGGCGAGACAATTCCTCAAAAGAAAATACGGGAAAATCTACATTCGTTTTGCCTCTCCGGTATCACTCAAGGATTATTTAAATATTTCCTGGCAGCCGGAACAACCGCTCAATAAAGAACTGGGGCTCGACATTATTCGTTCCATTAACCGGATCTCACTTGTCACCCCCATATCTCTCGTCGCTGCCGCTATTCTTGCCCGGCACAGGAGAGGTTTCACCCTTCCGCAGATCATGGAAAGCGTAGAGCTTCTCCTTGACTCCCTCGAGCGCCGAGACGCCCCTGTGGCTTCCACCCTCTCCGATCCGGAAAACGCTATCCGGGAGGCCCTTGCCGTCCTGGTCCATTGGAAATTGCTCGCTTTAGAGGAAGCCGCAGGCCCAAATGGGGAGGACTATTATACCGCAGAGGATGACGAGAAAATGGAACTGGCCTATTATAAGAACAGTATTATCCATTTTTTTGTGCCCGGCTCTTTTGTTGCGATTTCACTTCTTGCCGAAAAAAAGAATACTCTAACAAGGGAGAAGATGGCAGAGGAATATGCATTCCTGAACCATCTTTTTAAGAATGAATTCGTCCTTGAAAGAAATCAGCAGATAGATGCAGAGGTAACTCTAATCCTGCAAGAGTTCCTTGATAGTGGATTGGTCCTCCCGAGCGAGGACGGCGCTTCCTTCACGCTAACCAGGTTGGGCCTTGACCGATTGCCCATCTGGGGCAACCAGATCAAGGGCTTTGTGGAATCTTACTGGATTGCCGCCAGGGCACTGCTGGATGAAACAGGGAAGCGAGTAAAAAAAACAGAGCGCCTGAAAAACATGAAAAACCTGGCCCTGAAATACCAGAAGCTTGGTCTTGTTACCTTCCCCGAGTCTCTCTCGGAAATCAATTTCAAAAACGCCCTCGGTTTCTTTGATAAAGAAGTGCTGCACCCCCACAACCAGGGCCGAGAAGCAGATCCCAGGGCCGGAAGGAAAAGACTTGCAGACCTTTGCGAGCATCTGCACTTACTCTGTCAATAACAGAGGGGCCGGTTACACGATGCTGTACTCCTTCTCCTTCAGTTTCGCATGGGCTGCAGCCAGCCTCGCGATAGGAACGCGCAGGGCGGAGCAGGAGACATAGCTCATCTGAATGTAGTGGCAGAACCGGATAGCATCAGGGTGTCCACCCTGCTCACCGCAGATTCCTATTTCAATATCCGGCCTGGTCTTGCGAGCCCACTCGATGGTAATCATCATCAGACGTCCAACCCCCTTTATGTCAAGCACCTCGAAGGGATTGTGCTGCAGGATGCCATGATCTTCGTAAAGGGGCAGAAACTTATTCTCCGCATCTTCCCTTGAAAAGGAAAAGGTGGCCTGCGTCAAGTCATTCGTACCGAATGAAAAGAATTCCGCGACTTCAGCCAGCCGACCAGCGCGCATACAGGCCCGCACCACCTCGATCATGGTTCCGAACTTGAAGGGGACCTTAATCTTGAAACTCTTCTCCACCTCCCGATGGATGCGGGCAACATACCCGTGAACCCATTTCAGTTCCTCCAGGGTACATACCTGCGGGACCATGATTTCAGGTGCAACGGCCCCCCCCTCTTTCAGATGCTCGGCGGCAGCTTCCAGGACGGCTTGAATCTGCATCGCATATATCTCCGGATACGTGATCCCCAATCTGACCCCCCGATGACCCAGCATGGGATTGATTTCCGAAAGGGCCCGGACCTTTTTCAACATCACTTCCCGGGCATTTACCAGGTGTTCCGCCAGGTGCCTGTTTTTGAGTTCCTCCAGACCGCGAGTGAGCATCTCAAGGTGTGTCGCATATTTTTCGTGAAGTTCCGGGTCAAGCAGCTTCAGGATCGGCGGTAAATCCGCCATCCCTTCCACGGTCTTCCGCAATTCCCGAAGATGATTTATTTCATTGACAAGCTCTTCGGCGGAAGGGAGAAACTCGTGAATGGGTGGGTCCAGCAACCTGATGGTGACCGGAAGGCCGTCCATGATCCTGAAGATGTCCCTGAAGTCATCACGCTGGAAGGGAAGAAGGCGGTCTAAGGCAGCCTTTCTCTCTTTCACCGTATCCGCAAGGATCATCTCCTGAACAATAGGCAACCGCTTTGGCTGGTTAAACATCCGCTCAGTCCTGCATAACCCTATACCCAGCGCACCATATTTTTTTGCCTTTGCCGCAGCATCGGGCGTGTCCGCGTTTGCCTTTACTTTAATTTCGCTGATGTCATCCGCCCAATCCAGAAGGACAAGCAGATCTTCAACAAACTCCGGCTCTATGGAGGGGACTTCTCCTCTATACACATTCCCCGTCGTCCCGTCTATGGTGATCAGGTCTCCCTCGCGAAAGCTCTTCCCCGAGATAATCGCCTCCCGCGCCAGGTCGTTGATTTGGATACTTTCACAGCCGGAAACGCATGGTTTCCCCATACTCCGCGCAACCACGGCCGCATGGGAGGTCTTCCCTCCCTTGCTCGTGAGAATGCCCTGGGCCGCAAAAAAACCGTGGATATCTTCCGGCTTGGTCTCTTCCCTCACCAGGATGACCTTCTCACCCAGTTTCGCCTTTGTTTCCGCCTTGTCCGCGTCAAAGACCATCTTGCCGGAGGCAGCGCCGGGCGATGCCGGGAGCCCCTGGGCCAGGACCTCCACCTTAGCCTTGGGATCAAGCCTGGGATGAAGCATCTGTCCAAGCATATCAGGCTGAATTCTCAAAATAGCCTCTTTCTCGGAAATCAGTCCCTCGTTCACCATGTCAATGGAGGTCTTGATAAAGGCGGAAGCGTTCATCTTCCCGTTTCTGGTCTGGAGGCAGTAGAGTCTTCCCTTTTCGATGGTAAATTCAAAATCCTGCACTTCCCGGTAATAATCTTCAAGGGTGTGCCGTAAATTCTCCAATTCCTTGTAGATATCAGGCATCTCCCGGCGCAGTTCCCTGATGGGTTTCGGCGTTCGGATTCCCGCCACCACGTCCTCACCCTGGGCATTGATCATGTACTCGCCGTAAAGGCGGTTTTCCCCGGTGGCAGGATCTCTGGTGAATGCAACGCCGGTTGCACTGTCATCACCCATATTTCCGAACACCATGGTGCAGATATTGACGGCGGTCCCGTTCGCCATTTCCTTGGTAATATTGAATTCTTTCCGGTAATCCCGGGCACGTTTCCCCATCCAGGATCTGAATACCGCCTCCACTGCTAGTTCCAATTGCACGTATGGGTCCTGGGGAAAAGGCTTGCCGGTCTCTTTTTTGATCAGGTCAAGAAAAAGATCACAGGTTTCAGAGAGCCCGTCCGCATCAAGTGCAACATCATCTTCTGCTTTATATTTTTCCTTTATTTTATCAAATAAATTATCAAATTTCTCTCCTTTTATACCCAGTCCGACACTTCCAAACAATTGTATCAGGCGACGGTAGGCATCGTACACAAAGCGCTCATTCCCGGTCTGCTTGATGAGACCTTTTGCGGTCTCATTGTTGAGTCCCAGGTTGAGGATAGTATCCATCATTCCAGGCATGGAAGTGGCAGCACCTGACCGCACGGAGACCAGCAAAGGGTCACCAGGGTCCCCGAAACCTTTCCCGGTCTTCTTTTCCAGGCTCGTCATGGCTTGACGGATCAGATTCATCAACTCCGATATCAGACCCTTTTTCTTCTGTCCAAGGTACGCCAGGCAGGCCTCCGTGCTGATAACAAATCCGGGAGGAACCGGGAGTCCTATTTGCGTCATCTGGCAGAGATTTGCTCCCTTTCCTCCCAGCAGTTTTTTGTTCTCTCCATCCCCTTCTTCAAAGGCATAGACATATTTCTTTTCACTCATTTCACTTTCCCCTTTTATCTATTTTCCACATGTTTTAAGCAGTTTACCTCTGATCCCTGTCCCCTGAAACAGCGCAAAAATCACTCATTCTTATTCCGCTTCCGCGCGTATTCAAAAACATAAGCCAGGGCAAAAAGGGCTAGGGCAAGGCCGATTACGAGAACTACCGACTTCTCCTGGAAGAAAAAAAAGGAGATGAACAGTGCCACCAGCACGGAAGTAAAAAAACGGATGATAAGAATAGCAGGCGTAGACATAACATTTCCCCACTGCGGTCAGGATTTCTTGAACGGAATAACTTTTCCTCGCTCCTGTGTTTTTTTCGACGGTTTGTCTTCTTTTCTTTCCGGGCGTGTAATCCGTTTTAGCTCCTCCAGGTGCATTGGCTTCCCTCCCATGGTGAAAGGGGCTCCATCAATATAGGAATCCCGGAGTATCCACGTAACCGTCTGGGAAGGCAGGGTCAGCAATTGCAATGTTACCTGATACCAGTCCTTTTTGATATCAGGTTCGATATATTCGATTCTGGCGTAAACAGCCGGCTGGTCCTGGTAATACACCAGGACTAGGTCTCCTTCACGAACCATACCATACACCCCTTCACCTTTCACTCGCTGTCCTTGATGACACTTCCAGGGTCTGTTCTTAGCTTTTCAAGTTTCTCCTCAAACCCCCTGCCCAGGTCGACGCCCATTTGCTGGGCACGCTTTTTTGCCTGGAGGCCGATATTGCGGCTGTCCTTGAAAAAGCTGTCGTCCCGGCGTGCCCCCGGGTTAAACCCGGCAAGGCGGTCTGCTTCAGATACATGATACGCGACCCGTGAAATGAGTTTCTGGAGTTTTTCCCCGCCGCAATCCGGGCAGCAGAGGTCAGCTTCTTCTTCCGTATGGAAGATAAGCTGTTGAAAAATGGCCCCACATTTCCGGCATCTGTATTCGTAAATCGGCATTTCCGCTTTCCTAAATACCCGTTAGTCTCTTTCCTAAGTGCACCGATTCGCAATTACACCAATATATTGAGCCGCTGCAGGCAGGGAACCGGCATATTCCCTCCGCTACGCTCGCTTCGCCCTCCATGGCTCCGCTCACTGCGGATGTCGACCCTTCCGCTGTCCTACTCCAGGGCCGACATGACGCCGCTGCGGGAACATCCCGTTCCCCTGCCTTCCCGGGAAGCCGCATTCTTGGCAGCATTGAAATACGTTAGCGTATTTACGAATCGATGAACTAAGCAATCTGCATGCCTTCATGAACGAGGATAACAGAGCATCGTGGATTATTCAAGCCTTTCCAAAACTCTTTTCTTCGCTCTCATCGCCGACAGAGGCAGCAGGCGATCCAACATCATATTTCCCTTGACACGCGCCTTGGGCTGTGGCATGAAAAAAAATTCACAAGGATGGGTAATGATGCCTCAAACGGGGGAATTTGCCTCGTTTTGTTGTGAATTGATTCCTATCGTCTGACGCTTGCGCTTTTTACTTTTTAAGCTTATAAAGGAACCCCAACCGAATCAGGAGATGAATGTTATGACTCAGGAAAAACCTCAAGGCCCGGTGGTGGTGATCGGAGGAGGTGTTGCGGGTATTCAGGCTGCACTGGATCTTTCCGTTGCGGGATTTGGAACATATCTCGTAGAGCGATCGGCTTCACTTGGAGGAATGATCCCCCATCTCCACAGGATCTTTCCCCTGTGCTCATGCTGCAAGGTGGATACACGGATCGCTTTGTGCGAACAGGATCCTAATATCAAGACCATGGTGAACACGACCGTCCAGAAGGTTTCCGGGAAGGCCGGGAATTTCCAGGTCGTGATGGAAACCGATGGGAAAAAGGACAAAGTCACGGCCGGCGCAATTATCCTCGCGGCAGGTCTCGAGCCATTCGATCCCACCAGCTTTGACACATATGCCTACGGGCACCTGCCGAATGTTGTCACCAGCGTGGAGTTTGAAGAGATGCAAAAGCCGACCGGCCCTCAGCAGGGGCAGGTCCTTCGCCCTTCCGACAATGAACCCCCGAGGAAAATAGCCTGGCTGCAGTGCGTGGGATCACGAGATATCAATCGATGCGACGCCCCGTACTGCTCTTCTGTTTGCTGCATGTACGCCTTGAAAGAAGCGGTAAATATCAAGGAAGGAAACGGTGATACTGAAACGACCATCTTTTTCATGGACATGAGAACACATGGAAAAGGTTGGGAGCGCTATTTTAATCAGGGCGTGGACCAGGGGGTCCAATTTATTCGCTCCAGGGTCCACTCGGTAACACCAATTGCTGACAGCGATGATCTGCTTATTACCTATGCCGATGAATCAGGAGAGGCCAAGCGGGAAACATTTGACCTCGTCGTCCTTTCCGTGGGGATCAGGCCTTCTGTCCAGGCAATCTCTCTTGCAGAGGATCTGGGTCTGGAACTCAATGAAGGCCATTATCTTATCTCGAAGCCCTTCTCATCAACCGTTACCAATATCCCGGGAATTTTTGCCTGTGGCGGCATAAACGGTCCCCTCGACATCACTCAGTCATTGATAGAGGCCAGCTCTTCTGTCTCTGACGTCACTGCTTTTCTCGAACCCGTGTCCTTTGCAGGGCCCATGTCTTTCCCTGAACCCTCTCCTGTTCCTGCGGATCCACCAAAAATACTTGTCGCCTACCATCTCTGCCCGGGCATGGATGATTCCATCGCAAAGATTATCCAGGACTACGCCCCTACGTTGCCGGACGTGATCGCGGTGTCAGGAGCAGGCGAAGATCTGCTTGGCAGCCTCGTGGAAGGCATCAAGAAGAGCAAGGGAAACAGGCTCGTGTTTGCCAGTTGTACACCAGTTACCCATAAGAACCTCGTGGAGAACGCGCTCAGGTTGGCGGGACTGAATCCCTTCCTGTATGAGATGGTCGACCTGAGAAACCGAAGCGTTACACCACCTGCTTCGCAACTGAAAGACCTGGTCCGGATGGGCGTCGCGCGTGCCGCTTTCATCACCCCCCCGGTCATGAAGACCATCCCGGTGGAGAAGCGTGCCCTGATCGTAGGAGGGGGCCAAGCCGGCCTCGAAAGCGCACTTGCTGTAGCCGGGAGTGGCTTTCCCGTGACACTGGTGGAAAAACAGGAAAAACTCGGCGGAAACGCTTCTCATGTCTTGCGTACCTGGCAGGGGTTTGATGTGAGCGAGCACCTGAAAGAAGTGATTTCACGGGTTGAAAAGAACCCGGATATCGAGGTACTGCTCAACACAACAGTCAAGGAAAGCAGGGGATTTGCCGGGAGTTTCCTTACCACCCTTACGCAGGGCAGAAAGGACCTGGATGTGGCTCACGGCGTTACCATCCTGGCTACCGGTGGAAAAGCATCCATCCCTTCGGAATACGCGTACGGCCAAAACGACAATGTTTATACCTGGGATAAACTGGAGGGAAAGCTTCTGAGCGATCCGGATCTCCTTTACAAGGCAAGATGCGCCGTCTTTATCCAGTGTGTCGGCTCACGTGAACCCGACCGTCCCTATTGCAGTAATTTCTGCTGCACCTTCTCCGTTCGAACTGCCATTGACCTGAAATCCAAGAATCCTGACATGGATATCTTCATCCTTTACCGGGAAATGCGTACCTTTGGAGAGCGAGAACTCCTGTACCGGGAGGCAAGGGAAAAAGGGATCATTTTTGTGCGCTTTGACCTGGATCATAAACCAACGGTAGAGCCCAAGGGCAAAAAGGGTGGGCTCCAGGTTATTGCCTATGAACCTATTCTGGAAAAACCCATTGCCATCCAGGCAGATTTTGTTTCACTCCAGAGCGCCATCATCCCAGATGGAACCGATCAAATCGCAAAAACGTTTCATGTAGAGCTCGACCCTGATGGATTCCTTGCTGAATCTCCCCAGAAAATGCGCCCAATGGAAACATCGAGACCGGGAATCTACTTTGCCGGCCTCGCTCACTATCCAAAAGACACGGGAGAAAGCATCGCCCAAGCGAAAGGAGCGGCTGCCAGGGCCGTGGAAATCCTGAAACAAGATACCATCCAGGCAGGCGGTCTCATCGCGGAAGTGCGGACTGAGAAATGTGCAGTATGCTGTACCTGCGTCAGGGCCTGCCCCTTCCATGTGCCCGTCATTGACCATGATCTTGGAGCCGCCTTTATCGATCCCGCCCTCTGCAGAGGTTGCGGCACGTGCGTGGCGGAATGTCCCGGGAAGGCAATTTTCATGATGAGTTGCAGTGATGAAATGCTCAACCAAGCGCCTCTGGTCCTCTTAGAGCAGTGAGAAAGAAGGAGTGAATACAGATGAAAAAGAACTATAGCCCCAAAATCATTGCATTTTGTTGCAGCAACTGTGCCTCTTCAGCGGCTGATGTTGCGCACAAGATAAAAAAGACCTTGCCGGAAAACGTAAAACTGGTGCAGGTTCCTTGCACGGGGCGTGTGGAAATATTGCATCTCCTGAAACCCTTCGAAAACGGGGTTGACGGTGTGTACGTGGCCGGCTGCCAGGAAGATAGTTGCCAGTATATCAGCGGGATTACCAAGGCCCGAAAGCGTGTGGACCATGCGAAAAAAATCCTGAGCGAACTAGATATTGAACCTGAAAGAATCGATGTCTTCAGTTTTTCTGCGGCGAGGGGCCAGGAATTCGTGGATATCGCGTGTGACATGGTTGAGCGGTTGAAGACATTGGGCCCCTTGCCGAAAAAAATCAACCCTTAGATTGCTGTGAGGTACGAGCATGATTGTCGCGGAACCAAAACCTATCAAGGAAATTTTGGAAATGATCGAGGATTTTCATAAAATCCTGGTCGTTGGCTGTAAAGGCTGTGTCACTGTCTGTAATGTTGGTGGCTCAAAAGAGGTTGGAATTCTGGCTTCAACGCTGAGAATAGCGGGGAAAAGGGACGGGAAAGCCCTTGAGGTGAGTGAATACACCCTGGAACGGCAGTGCGACCCTGAATACGTGGACGAATTGGAGGACGTTATTTCGTCGTATGATGCGGTCATATCCATCGCCTGTGGAGTGGGCCCCCAGTTCATCTCAGAGCGCTATCCTTCCAAAAAGATATTTCCGGGAGTGAACACCAAGTTCATGGGAGGAGCGGTGGAACACGGTATCTGGGCTGAAAGATGCGCCGGTTGCGGGAGCTGCGTTGTCCATTATTTTGGAGGGCTCTGTCCCATTGCCCGTTGTTCCAAGAGCCTTCTCAACGGTCCCTGCGGAGGATCCGCAGGAGGAAAATGTGAGATTGCCAAGGATGTTGACTGCATCTGGGATATGATCGTGCAGAAACTCATGCAGGAAGACCGGCTCGATGATCTCCTTCAATTCAGACCTGCCAAGGACTGGACGACAGCCAGAGATGGTGGGCCAAGAAGAATGATCAGGGAGGAACTGGTGAAATGAGCGAATATAGATCAGGGAGTAATCTGGAAAAAGTACTGAGGGCCGGTCATTTCGCCTTTACCGGAGAATGTGGTCCTCCGCCGGGAGCTAATGTGGGTGTCTTGCGGGAAAAGGCCAAACACCTGAAAGGCTGTGTTGATGCCGTGAACGTGACCGATAATCAAACGGCGGTGGTACGCATGTCGAGCTGGGCGGCGTCACTCGTCCTCCTCCAGGAGGGCCTGGAGCCCAATTTTCAGATGGTCTGCAGAGACCGCAATCGGTTGGCCATGCAAAGCGATATCCTTGGCGTTTATACCCATGGTATCCGGAACATGCTGTGTCTTTCCGGGGATCACCAGAAATTCGGGAATCATCCCGGGAGCAAAAATGTCTTTGACATTGATTCCATGCAGTTGATCAACATGGTCAAGAACATGCGGGATAAAGGAAAATTCCTGAACGACCAGGAAATTGATGTTGCCCCAAGGCTTTTTATCGGCGCCGCATCCAATCCTTTTGCTGATCCGAGTGAATTCAGGGTGTACCGGCTTGCAAAGAAGATAGCGGCAGGTGCCGACTTTGCCCAGACGCAGTGCATATACAACATGAAACGGTTTCGGGAGTTCATGAAACAGGTTGTGGACATGGGCCTTCACGAAAAATGCGCCATCCTTGCCGGCGTCACCCCCATGAAGAGTGTCGGTATGGCACGGTATATGGCGAAACAGGTCCCCGGGATGGATGTTCCCGGGGAACTCATAAAAAGGCTTCAAGGAGCTGGAAAAGGAAAGGTTGCTGAGGAGGGCATTCGATTCGCGATTGAGCAGATTGAAGAATTCAAGCAAATGGAAGGAATTGCGGGGGTCCATCTCATGGCCATCGAGTGGGAACATCGTGTTCCTGAAATTGCCGAGAGGGCAGGCGTCCTGCCGCGACCACAGGTATAATTTACCTTCACGATGAAGGAGTCTTTCCAAGGCCCGGAAGTGAAAGGTTTTTCTTAAACTTCCGGGCCTTTCTTTTTGCCGGAAAACATGTATAATAAAAAAATAGGCTGAAGGGAAAAACGCAACTTGGTTTCCTTTGTTAAGATACTTCAGTCTTCAGCCTTCTACCTACATACTATAGTGGCAACCTATGATTATCAATACAGAAACAGGCCGGACGTTTGATACGGACAAAGATCTGACCGCTCCTGAACGGCATGTGCTCCAGAAACTGTTTGCCTGGGGTTCCATGGCATCCAGCCTGGAACAATTCAGGGAAAAAAGAGACGAGGCCCTTCTCAAGGGATGGAATAATTCCGGTCCGGTCCGCCAGGGCGCGGCGTTGCACGCGATCATCCAGCATCTTGAGAAGAAGCTTCTCAGCAGAATTGCAAACACGTAGCACAAATTCAATGAAAAAAGATCATACCGATACAAAAGGAAAAGAAGCGCAACCTCAGGCCAGCCGTTCTGCCGGCCCGCAACCGCTGGAACATGCCAGCGATGTCCAGACCATCCTGGATTCTTTACCGTACCGGATCATGGTCGTGAATCCCGATAAGACGATTTACCGGGTGAACCGGACGTTCCTTAAAAAAAGAGGGCTCTCCAACCAGGAGGTCCTGGGTAAACGTTGCCATGAAATACGATATGACCTGGAACAGCCGTGTAGCGAAGCAGGTAGACGATGTTACATGGAGGAGGTCAGGGAAAAAAGGCACTTCATCAGTACCATCCATGAGATTCAGACGCCCGACGGTCAAACCCGGTTTGACGCCATTACGGTCTCACCCATCTTTGACAAGAATGGAAACATCGTCCGGTTTCTGGAAACGGCCAGAGATGTTACTGACCGGATCAAACTGGAAGCAGAGGCGCAGAAATGGAGCATATTCCTGCAGAATGTAATTCAGAGCACCGTTGATGGTATTGTGGTTGTGGATACAAAGGGATATGTCCTCATCTTCAACGAGGGCATGGAACGACTCACTGGATATCCTGCCAAGGAAATCATGGATGGTGGGCATCTGAGCCAGTTTTACGACATGGACGTTGCGCGGGAAAACATGCGAAAAATGAGAAGCGATTCCTTTGGCCCGATGGGGAAGCTCAATCCAACCAGCATGACCATTACCGCCAAGAACGGGGAAAAGATTCCCATAACCCTGACCGCGTCCATTATTACGATCGATGGGAAAGAAAAGGGGAGTGTCGGCATCTTTACTGATATGAGAGAAGTTCTCAGGATGGAGAAAGAACTGGAGGACACCCATTTCCAGCTCGTGCAGTCTGAAAAAATTGCCTCTATCGGGAATATGGCGGCAGGCATAGCCCATGAAATAAACAATCCGCTCTCCGGGATACTGATCTACGCGGAGCTGCTCAAGGAATCCTTGCAGGGGAATGTCCAGCATTTGACCGATATCCAGGAAATCATCGATCAAACGCTCCGCTGCAAGCAAATTGTTTCAGAATTACTGGAATTCAGCCGCCAGTCCGTTGGAAAAACATCTTCTTTCAACGTGGAGCAATTTATGAACAAATGCCTGAATCTCATGGTCCATCAGGCCTCGTTTCAGAATATAAAGGTAAAGAAATATTTTGCACCAGACCTGCCGGAACTTGTCGGAGACGTGGGGCAACTTCAGCAGGTATTTACCAATCTGTTTGTCAATGCCGCCGACGCCATGGAAGGAAAAGGCGAACTTTCAATCTCCGCCACCTACGATCATGAGAGGTCTCTTTTCCTGATCAATGTTCGGGATACCGGTCCAGGCATCCCGAAAGAACAGCGCCGAAGCATATTTGAGATGTTTTATACCACCAAGCCTGCCGGAGAAGGGACCGGCCTCGGCCTGAGTATCTCCCAGAAGATTGTCAAGCTCCATGGGGGTCAAATCCATGTAGAGTGCCCTCCTGAGGGAGGAACTGTATTCACCATTGAATTACCATGCGAGTTTGTGGAGTCCTGTGGCGAACAACCTGTCTTTGTTGGGATGGATGAACTATGAATGACGTGACGCGAATTCTGGTGGTTGATGATGAAAGGCCCATTCGGGAAGGTTGCCATCGCGTTTTGACCTCGAAGGATTATGATGTACGTACCGCCGAAAACGGTCAGGAAGCCCTTGACATCCTCGAACGGGAAGCGATCGACCTGATTCTCCTGGACCTGAAAATGCCCGTTCTCAGTGGTGAGGAAGTCCTCCAGGCCGTGCAGCAGCGACATCCTGATGTTCCCGTCATTATCATCACGGGTCACGGAACTGTTGATACCGCGGTCGAATGTATGAAAAACGGGGCCTATGATTTTATTACCAAACCCTTTCAAATTGATCAGTTTCTGGCCACGGTAAACCGTGCCAGTGAAAAACGGAAGCTGGAACAACAGGCTCGTCGATACCAGGAGGAAAACGTTCGAAATCTTTATGACCTCCACTTGGAAAAAAGCCGCCTCAGAACAATGATCAACTGTATTGCCAACGGCGTCATGGTGACAAACCGCAGCATGGAGGTGGTCCTGCACAATCCAGTTCTCATGCAGCTCCTCAATATCAAGGAAGAAATAGATGCGCCCGTTCCCATATCCACTATCACCAGGGATCAGGCGCTCACTGAAACCCTTGAAGCAATCCTGGAACAGCGTGAGGGCAAGGGCGAATGGATTTCCCAGGAAATCCAGGTTGATGCCAGGGCCCTGCGGGCCATCTCCGCGCCAGCACTGGGCCCTGAAGGCGATGTCATGGGAACGGTCACCGTGCTCGAAGACATCACCCCCTTTAAGCAACTTGATCAGATGAAAACCGACTTTGTCAACATGGTGGCCCATGAACTGCGGAGTCCGCTGGTCTCCATCAGACAGCTCCAGAGTGTGATTCTTGAAGGGTTGACAGGCCCCCTCAATGAAAAGCAAGAAGACTACCTATCGCGAGGAATGAACAAGATTGACGCACTCCTTGGACTCATTAACGATCTCCTTGACATTGCAAAGATCGAGGCGGGGAAATACGAGCAGCATCGCGTTCCCACTGATTTGGGAAATCTGATCAATGAGACAGTAAGCCTCATGGAACCGAGAGCAGAGCAACAGGGCATCGCCATTACCTGCGACTGTCAAGACCTTAAACCGGTCCAGGCCGACCCCAAAAACATGGAAGAGGTATTGAATAACCTTCTGAGCAACGCCATCAATTATTCACCCCATGGAGGGACCGTTTGTATTTGTGCCCGCGGGTTAGGGGAATTCATGGAGATCGAAATAACGGATACCGGTGTGGGCATCCCCGAGGAGGAGCTGCCAAAAATTTTTGACAAGTTTTACCGCGTGAAACATCCGGAGACGCGAAAGGTCATTGGAACGGGTCTCGGTCTGGCAATAGTAAAAAGCGTAGTTGAGGCGCACAATGGAACCATTGAGGTAGACAGTACTCCCGGCCTGGGAAGCACGTTCAGGATCCGGCTACCCATGATTGTGGAAAGTTGAAGTAAGGCTAAAGGTAAAAGGGTAAAAGATAAAGGCTGAATCAAGGATGGAGTAGCTCAATAATATTGAGCTAAAATGAAAGGGTTTTGAGCGCTGACGATGAGAGAAAACGAGTTGGATTATATACAGCAGGTCCTGGTGGTGGATGACGAGCCCGTTGTCCGTCAGGGCATCCAGCGCGTCCTGGAGAACAGGGGCATAGTCGCAAAGCTTGCATCCTTGGGACAGGAGGCCCTCGATTTACTGGATCACCATTCTTTTGACCTTGTGCTCCTCGACATACGGTTGCCGGACATGGATGGGGAGTCTGTGCTGCAGCAGATACGCCTCCGCTCACCGGAAACCGCTGTCATCATGATTACCGGTTATCCCACCATTGATTCCGCGGTACATTGTATCAAACTGGGAGCCCTTGATTACCTGGTAAAACCTTTTCGCCTCGATGACCTCGACGCGGCGCTCAGAAAATCCCTCTCCCGCCATCATTCCCTCATGAGACCCACGGTCAGCGCACTGGGCCTTGAAATCGATTCCAAGGACAACCTGATTATCGGTCAAAGCAGGCCCATGAAAATGATCTTTGAAAAGATCCTCAAAGTGGCATCCACGGGGAGCACCGTAATGATCTCCGGTGAGAGCGGCACGGGAAAAGAACTGGTGGCCAGGGCAATTCACGCCAACAGCGACAGGAAAGACAATGAATTCGTTGCAGTGGACTGTTCCTCACTGGTGGAAAATCTTCTTGAAAGTGAGCTTTTCGGGCATGTAAAGGGGTCTTTCACCGGGGCTCTCCAGATGAAACACGGGTTTTTTGAACTGGCCAATCACGGAACGTTTTTTTTTGATGAAATTGCCAATCTGAGTCTCAACATACAGGCGAAGCTTCTCCGTGTTGTCCAGGAAAGGGAGTTCATGAAGGTGGGTGACCAGCGGAAAATAAGGCTGGATATCAGAATCATCTCCGCGTCCAACAAGAACCTGGAAGAGTCGGTGCGGAAGGGCGAGTTTCGTGAGGATCTTTACTACCGTCTCAGTGTCGTGCCCATTCATTTGCCGCCGCTCCGCAAAAGAAGGGACGACATCCCCCTGCTGGCCCAGCATTTCCTTGAAAAATTCGCAGGCAAGCTCAAAAAGCCCATCCCTGAAATATCACCGGAAGCTGTGGGAGTGTTGCAGGACTATGCCTGGCCCGGCAATGTAAGGGAACTGGAGCATACCATTGAAAGGGTACTGATCCTTGAAGACACCGACCTGATCCGGCCACGCGATTTGCCTTCTTTTATCACCCAGCGACAGGGCGAATTCCAGATGTTTTCCGAGGAGCTCTTCTCCCTGGAAAATCTGGAGAAAAAATACATCCGCTTTGTCCTCCGCCGCACAAAGGGAAAAAAGACAAAAGCGGCTGACATTCTTGGCATCAATCGAAAGACCCTGGGTCTGAAGATAAAAAAATACGGCTTGTCTTAAAAAACGTGCACTGTATTTTTTGGAATCGCATTGAATGTCAAATATCAAATGACCAAATCAACGAGAAGTTTGCAACGCTCTGAGTTTCTCCATCATCCGTTTCTATAGCACTCAGGTGGATGGGATTTTTTTGGGCATTGAGGCATTTGGGTTTCATTTGACATTTCCGGCTTATCCGGGTCAGGAGGACTGCTGGAGAATATAAGTGCTCACCTGCATGGTTACACGAAGCATCACCTCCCCACCCTTCCCTTTCATTCGCTGGATTTTGATGCGCGGAACAATGAGGAACTTCTTTGAATATTCAAGCTGGTAAAGATAACGCACCAGATCTTCCATTGAAAGGCCATCGAGCCGCAGCTCTACTCCCACTTGCCGCATAGGAGATATTGTTTCGGGGAAGGAGACCGGTTTCATATACTGTATCCGGTCACTGATGCCCACTTTCCGGGAGAGCCCCTCCAGAAACGACAGGAGGGCAAAACTCTTTCCCCGCCGCTTGAGCTGATCAATGGCCTTGGTATGCCTGGTTTTCAGCTCCTGCCACTCTTGCCGGAGCTGGGTCATTTGGGCTATATCGGATTCCTTTTTCCCGATCCGTTCTCGAAGGCTACGTTCTCTGGCTGCACTGGGGGAAAAGACAACGAGGTAATAGAGCACGCCAAGAAAAATTATGCCCCCAATGGTCAAAATGGCTATCTGGTTTCGTCTCGCGCTCATTTCTTCACCAGCTTCATCTGAAACTTGACATTCTTTTCCTGGCGGGTCGTTTTGGCCCCCGCCAATTTTACCGAAGCGAAATTGTTGCTTCCCTGGAATGCTTCCTTGAGTTTGTCAACGGTCTCGAAACTCTTCGCGCTGCCCTCTATTTCCACTTCGCTCCCGTCAAGAGAGAAATTCTCCAGGTACAGATCAGAAAACTGTTCCATCTGTTTGGTGATCACCATGATCAAATGCAGAACTGTATCTCCCTGTTCCGCGCTATTTATCCATGCAAGCCTCTCCCGTTCCTGACCCGTTTTCTGCCGCATCTGGACCAGCTCCTGTCCCTTTACGATCCGGGTGGTCCCGGGGAAAGCGGACAGGAAAACACTTCTGACCTGCTTCTTGACCTCCAGATACCTTTGCGCCTGCAGGTGTTCCTTCTGGTACAGATGAAAGGTCAACAGCCCTCCCAGAAAAAGGAGAAGGACCAGAACGGTCCCGATTTTGCGTTTCAACTCCACCACCGATTCGATGGAAAATTCATCTTTTCTGAAGTTAACGGGCCGGGAAGTATCCGTTGAGGGACTCAGTGCCGCCCCCAGAGGAACCGCGAAGCGGCCGGGATTGCTTTCGAAAAAATCCTGGGACCGTACTTCGAGTGTTTCCCATGGCTCCCAGATCCTCACCCCGACCCCTGTAACACGCTCGACCTTCGTTGCAAACTCGGCCTCAGCGGGATAGTTTCCCACAAGAAACATGCTGTGAACGGGGCGTGACTCTTCCTGTAGTGTATAGATATTCAAGGTATCCCCGATTGCGGAGATAATATCCCCTGACTCCGGCAGGATCCGAACAAACTCTACCGTGTTGACAGAGGCAATCTGGATACCCACAAACCCTTCCCCGAAATGAACGATTGCCGTGGGACCCTGTTCTTCTTCGTGATCCCGGAATGCCGTTTTGTAAAGAGAGAAAAGCGCCGGTTCATCCAGCACAACCATGTCGGGCTCAAGCCCCGCGCTCCTGAGCAATTCCAGGTGCCCTCTGAGAACCTCCTTTTCCAGTCCCACAGCCACTGCGTTCCCTTCGCCCCCGACAGGCAGATAGTCAACGAGCACATCATCAATAGGAGAAGGAATGTATGGCTCCATCTGATACTTGATAATCTTGTCCAGTTTTCGACCCTTCTGGAACGGCACCGGTATCCTTCGAAAGAAGCCGAGAGACGAAGGGATGCTGGTAACCAGCATGTCATACTTCAATTCGGGACTGTCAAAAACGGCCCTCAATTGTTCCGGGCTCTCTTCTTGTCCGGCCAATTCCCGGCTCCTGACTTCAGCGATCTCAGGCCCCTTGAGTGTATTGACGACCTTCACCAGGGTCAGCGTTGCAGCAGTCACTTGAAGTCCAACTACCGTCCGTGGCCTAAATATATTTGTGAAAAACGACCTCTGCGTCATGACACCCGCCAGTATATGATTCGAAATGTTCCATTCTCACGCAAGATCCCCGCTGTCAATGCTCTTGCCACACCATTGCAGTGCCCTTCCATTTGGATTGTAAACGCCGAGCTCTTTGTAGTGATGGCGTCTTTTATGGAATTGAAAATTTCAGGCGTAACCCCGGGAACCTTCCTGATGTCCTGTATGGTCTCGAAGTCGTTGTCCTTACGGTATTCCAGGATATTCTCGGCAATCCCCTTGTCGATCTTCTGGTTGAGACTCTGGAGTACCAGTTTCGGGGCCGTATTAATATTGATCTTTCCGTCCGAATAAATGGTCAGGTAATCGCCCAGCTTTTCTCCCGGGCTTTCCGTGGACAGGGAAATATTTTCAAGCCCTTTCACAAGTGCAATCTGCCCGGGTGAAATGAACGGTCCATTGCCGCATGAGTACGGCGTCTTAAGACTCTGATAATAAAAATCTTCAGCGCCGTTCATTCGTTTCACATCATCCTTATCCAACCAATCCAGCAGAGGGTCCAATTGTTCTTCACCAAGCCCCAAAAGCGAAAACAATCTTTCTATTCTCCTCCGTCCGCCTGGATCGATCGTCCCCTCCTTTGTCAGCAACCTGTTCACATTCATCTTGCCACATTCATCCCTCAGGAAGCCGGTAACAGCCATTTCGGTTTGATGTTCAAAGGCAATATCCTTTCCGAATGAGCCCCAATCTTCACGCAGGCTGTCCATTTCGGGATTATCTGCTTTCAGGACAGAAAGTGCGAAGGCAACGCCTGCCTGTGCCGCTGCGGTTGCCCGGGCCTCATCACGCGCGAAACCTGCAAGGTTCAATTCAACGCTCGATTCCTGTGAAAAACCGACCGTCATCCCCACCAGGGCGAAAATGATAAGCAGGGTTAAAAGAAGTGCCACTCCCTCCTGGTTCATAGGCTATTCTACTCCCCCCGCCGGGGAAAGTGCGGGATGAATCGAGGTGACAAAAACATGCCCATGCCCTTCATCGTCCAGCACGGTAAGCTCTATGGTAACCAGGGAAGGAAGCTCTCCTTTCATTTCTCCCGCAAGGGTATCCCATGCATCCATATCCTCCTCTTCGGTGTTCTCAAACCGAAAATTCAACGCCTCCACATTCCTCGCAAGTTGAAACTTTCGGCCACCGTTCAAGAGATCATCATCCGGAGGCGCCGCATCTCTCCGGTAGAGGATAAAGCCTTTTTGATCAGGATCCTTTTCCAGTGAATAGCCGATTTCGCAAAGGTCTGTGGTCGGGCCGTTCCCCAGCCCATTCACGTGACTGAAACTCGTGAAATCGATCCGATCTACCGTGTGTCCCTCCTCCTCTTTGTCCTCGCAAACCATTCCCAGCTTGACATTATCAGGTTTTTGCGGGGATGTCACAACAGCAGAAACCAAGTCCTGAGATAGATGTTCCAGCACGATTCTCGCGGTTTGGTTGACCTGCTCACCTTGGCGTGCCGCCTTTACCGAGCCGACATTGGAAACGAATGCCTCGTATACGGCCACGATCACGACCGCCAGAATCGACATGGAAACAAGCACTTCCAGAAGCGTAAACCCTCCCACCCCTGCTTTCCCGTTCCAATGCATTCGCTTGCGATCAATCACCACTTTGAAATACATATGTCTCCAGCACGTATTGCTGACCCCCACCTGGATCAGCCGGATAAACTACGATCCTGACCTTATAAAGATTTTTTTGATCAGCTACTTCCTCCCTTTCCTCTTTATAGGCTAGATCTTGAAACGGGGGATTGAATTCACCTGAATTGCTTCCCAGGCCGGCTGCACCCACCGCATACATTCGCGCGAGTCGCCCCTGGGCAAGATACTTGGCATCGGTAATGAAGCGGGCTTCCCGCTGCAGCCGCAGGTTCTGTGCCTGCAGGCGGAACACAGAAACAAAGGTTATAGCCATGAGGGCGAGACACACCAGAAGCTCTACAAGGGTGAAGCCGCTACATTTCCTCTTCCTGGTCGATATAACTTTCATAGAGCGTTGCCTGTCCGGTGAGCGGGTTGATTTCTATAGTATAGGTCTCATCCTTATTGTTTTTCAAATGGATGAGGGTCCTTTCGAGACACCCGTTTGGAAAAAAATGGACGGCCACCTCTCCTTCCTGATATTTTCCTCGCCGTTCAATCCTGACATCCACCAGATCAACCTCTCTGGGCAGTCTCAGCACTGTTTCCTTCCCGTCCCCGGATGAACCAAATTCAAGTTTCTTCTTCCTGATATTCCTTTCAAGGCGGTTCTCGTCTATATTGAAGATGAGCAACTGTTCCGACCGGGTACCGGCAGCTTTACCTCGAACAGAGGCAACCTGCGACAGGATTTGACGGGTTGCCAATCGCAGGTCACCGCGTGATAAAATACTCCCCGTTCCCAGAGAGAATATTCCGAGGAAAATCCCCAGTATCGCAAGGACAACCAGCAGCTCCAGGAGCGTAAAACCTTTAACCCTGTTGATCCTGGGATTCCCAGTTGGTAACGTCCCTGTCTTCACCTTCCCCTCCCTCTTCGCCGTCAGCCCCGTAGGACCAAATATCAAAGTCTTCGTTGTGTACGCCCGGCGAAAGATAGAGGTACTCATTCCCCCACGGATCCTTGGGGACCTGATTTTTTTCGATATATCCCCCCTTTCGCCAATGTTCGGGAATCCTGCCGGTACTGGGAGGTTCGACGAGGGCACGCAGTCCCTGTTCACTCGATGGGTAAAATGAGTTGTCAAGCCTGAAGAGTTTCAGGGCATTTTCCAGTGTCTGAATATCCAAACGGGCCTTCATTGTCCGCGCCTGGCCCGGACGATCCATTATCTTGACAGCCACAAGACTTGCCAGTATGCCAAGAATCGTGATGACAATAAGAATCTCGAGGAGGGTAAAACCTCCGTGGCACCCAGCATTTATCTTATGAGTTTTTTTTAAACGAACCATATTTTTTCACCTCTCATTCCAATAACCTACCGTATCCCTGCGCTCATATCGAAAATCGGCAGAAGAACCGCCAACACCACAAACGCAACAACAATCCCCATCACCAGGATAATAATGGGTTCCAGCAGGGAAGTGAGGGAACTGATGCCTGTATTCACTTCCTCTTCATAGATATCAGCAGCCTTTTCAAGCATCGGTTCCAGCTCCCCACTCTGTTCCCCGGCCCGAAGCAACTGAATGATGAGCGGGGGGAAATGTCCGGTCAACTTCAGGGGTGTCGCAAAATCAGCCCCCTCTTCCACCTGTTTCGTTGCCCGCTCCACGGCCTCTTCCACCACTTTGTTCCCAAGGGAGAGGCGGGCTATCTCCAGGCTCTGAACCAGGGGGAGTCCACTGCGCAACAGGACAGCAAGGGTCCGGGTAAACCTGGCCATCACACTTTTTCGATGGAGCTTCCCGATGATGGGGACTCGCAACCGGAGTCGATCCCATGCGCGTGCCCCCGACCCCTTCACGAACCATACCGTCATTCCCGCAAATCCAATGAAACTCAAGGCCACCAGCCACCACCAGCCCCTGGCAAAATCGGTCAGCCAGATGAGAATCCTCGTGGACCAGGGCAGTGCAAGATCCATCCCTTTGAAAATCCCCACAACCTTCGGCATGACAAAGGTCATCAGGAAAACGAGGATAATGGTGGCGATCATCAGCAGAAACACAGGATACGTCATTGCCGCGGCGATTTTTTTCCTGGTCCGCAAAGAACGCTCGGAAAAATCAGCCAGCCTTTGCAGGATGGTGTCCAGCCCTCCTGCCGATTCCGCCGCCCGTACCATATTGACGGATACAGTATCGAAGACATCCGGGTGCTCTGACATGGCCTGATAAAAAGCGCTCCCCTCGATCACTTTTTCCCGGATCTGGGTAATTCTTCTTTTCAATCGGGGGTGCTCCACCTGCTCTGCAAGCGTACCAAGGGAGTCCACAAGCGGAAGACCTGAAGAAACCAAGGTTGCAAGCTGTCGCAGACACCCGCTCACCAGAATGGGATCAATGGGTCTCAGCCGGGCAAACTGTAACGCAAGGCCTCCAAACCGTGACTCTTTTCTCTTGGAACTCACCTCCTTAAGCTCCACCGGGAAAACCCTGCTCTGGGTTAACTTGAACCGCGCGGAACTCGGCCCTTCGGCAGTGATAATTCCACCTACTTTTTTTCCTTTATCGTTGACCGCTCTATACTCAAAAACAGCCATGGATTATCATTCTCCTGAAGGCCCAGGACCCATGCCTCGTTACTCCTGGGTGACCCGAAGCACTTCATTCAGGGTGGTCACGCCTGCCTTCACTTTTCTGAGGCCGTCCTCAAACAGGGAGGCCATCCCCTTTTTCATGGCGGCTTCTTTCATGGTGACGGAGTCCGCTCCAGAGGTTATGAGGTGTCTTATTTCGTTGTCAATGACCAGCAGTTCAAAGATGCCGCTCCTTCCCACGTACCCGCTCCCCATGCAGGAAGAGCAGCCTCTTCCCTGGTAAAGAACATCATTGTTCGTGAATCCGTATCCTTGGGCTGTCTGTTCCTCCGGCCGGTACTTTTCCTTGCATTCGGGACAAATGGTTCTTACCAGTCGCTGGGCAACAACCCCCAGGAGCGATGATGCGACGAGAAAAGGTTCGACTCCCATATCCGCGAGTCTCGTAAGGGCACCTGCTGCGTCATTTGTATGAAGGGTACTGAAAACCAGGTGCCCGGTCAGGGAGGCCTGGATGGCAATCTCAACGGTATCCAGGTCACGGATTTCACCGATCATGATAATGTCGGGATCATGCCGCAGGATCGATCTCAGGCCCCGCTCAAACGAGAGATCTGTTTTGGGATTTACCTGGATCTGCCCAACGCCCTTCAGCTCATATTCAATGGGGTCTTCAATGGTAATGATATTCTTTTCCTTGGAATTGATACGATTGAGAGAGGCATACAGGGTGGTCGTTTTGCCGCTCCCGGTAGGACCGGTGACAAGGATAATACCCCCGTTCTTCTGGATGAGCTTCTCGAAGACTGCCAGCTCTCTTTCAGGCATGCCCATATCACCCAGACCGAGCAATGACACCGTCTTGTCGAGCAGCCTCAGGACAATCCTCTCTCCAAAGGCCATGGGGATAATAGATACCCGGATATCAATGGGTCTATCGGCCACCCTGATCTTCATTCTACCATCCTGGGGAAGTCGTTTCTCCGCGATGTCAAGGCTCGCCATAACCTTGATGCGCGAAACGATGTGAGGGTGAATCCGTTTTGGCAGGTCATAAACTTCGTGGAGGATCCCATCCACCCGGAAACGCACCTTTATCGCTTTCTGGTAGGGTTCAATATGGATATCGCTTGCCCTGTTCTTGAGCGCCTGGGTCAGGATGATGTTGACCAGGCGGATGATCGGTGCCTCATGGTTGACATCCATGAGATCCTCTGCTTCTTCAATTTCCGAGAAGACATGATCATCCAGCTGGTATTCTCCAAGGTCCTGAACCATCTTCTCGGCATCGTCATTGGATTGGTCAAACAGGATGTTGATCGCGGAAAGGATCTCCCTGGTGGAACTGACAACCAGCCTGGCTCCCTTGCATCCCAGGCGGCGCGCCAGCTCATCGGCTGCCTGGCAATGAAGGGGATCATTCAGCGCCACGGTAAGCCATTCGTCCTCTTTTTCAAGGGGAACGAGGCACATGCGCTTAAAGTACTGGATAGGAAGATCCCGGATTTCCTCAAACCGGGAGGGAGCCGGAAGTCGCTCCCGGAAAAGGGTTCCTGATTGGACCGCAATATGGTGCAGTTCTTCCTGGCTCCCTTCATGATCAGGAGCATTTTCTTCTATTGGCTGATCCTTGTTTCTGCGCGGCACGTCCGGCATGGCAGTACCTTTTCTATTTGAAGCCTTTTTGCCTCAAAATCTCAGACTGTTCACGTTTGCCCGCTTTTATCTGCTCACGATCAATGAGGCCTCGTTTTTGTTCATAAAGATCCTTCGCGGTTCCTTCGTTTTTCACGATGTGGGGAGTGAGAAAAACCATTAAGTTTGTCTTTACATCCCGGTCAGTGGTCGTCTTAAAGAGCCATCCCATGAGGGGGAGTCCTCCCAGACAGGGAACCTGGGTTTTCCCCCGGTTCATCTGCTTTTCGATAAGCCCGCCGATAACGGCTGTTTCCCCGTCCCGCACCGTGATCGTCGT
>CAZJRD010000018.1:48477-50937 GCA_964548365.1 uncultured Desulfobacteraceae bacterium
TTTCGATAAGCCCGCCGATAACGGCTGTTTCCCCGTCCCGCACCGTGATCGTCGTCTTGGCTGACCGAAAAGCGGTGGTGGGAGCGAGCACCGTCCCACCGAGAGCGGTTGTCTCAAGCACGGTCTTCACACTCTCCTCGAGCTTCAGCCTCACCAGGTCCTGGCTGTTGATTTGCGGGGTAACCTTGAGGGTCACTCCCACGTCTTTATAGTCAAAGCTCTGTATGGCCCGGTCCGTGGTGCTGGTTCCCTGATCAACTCTCGTGACAAACGGGATGTTTTTCCCCACCTCAATGACGGCCTCCTCGTTGTCAAGGGTCAGGATCTGGGGCGTAGAGATGATATTGAAATCGCTGTCGGTCCGCACCGCCTTGATAAAGGCCCCGAGGGTGGGAAACGTGAGGCTGCCGAGGGTCACTGCCCTGCCCACGACGCCGGCTGCGAAACCCGCAGGGAGTGAACCCGTGGAAAGGGCATTGAGGTCCCCTTGGGAACCCGCAGTTCCCCCTACCCACACGCCTCCCCGGCTCCCCTCTCCATATCCCCCATTGTAGGTGTTGCCAGCCCGCCATTCTACGCCCAGTTCCAGCGCTTTATCAGTTGACACCTCGACAATCAGGGCCTCCACATACACCATGGTACGCGGGATATCCAGTTTTTCAATGATTTGTTTCAGAACGCGGTATTCATCCGGTTCAGCAATGATAACAAGGGCATTGGTGGCCTTGTCTGCGGAAATCTGGACTTCCTTGGAAACAAGGGGAGCTCCACCCTTCTTTTTTTCGGCGCCCTTTCCGGGGATCTGCATGAGAACTTTTGCAAGGTCTTCCGCAACTGCATTCTGAAGTGAATAGATGTGGATACTCGCACGGGGCTTGGCTTCTTTCTGGTCCAGCCGTCCTACCAGCATCCGGATATCCGACATGATTTTTGGCGGGGCCACCACGATCAGCGCATTCGTCCTCTCATCGGAGATCATCTTGACGCTGCTTTTTATCAATTTTCTTCCCCGTGTCTGCAAGAAAATCTCTTTCAATTTGGGCACAAGTTTTTCGGCCCTCGCGTACCGCAGCATAAAGACAGCGGTTTCTTCAACTCCCTCCACGTCAAGCTGCCTAATAATCCTGATCAGCCGATCGATATTGGAAAGCACATCGATGATAATAAGGGTATTTGTTTCTGCATAGGGAATGAGCAGGCCGGTCCTCGGGACAAGGGGTTTCAGCAACTTTGCCAGGTTAGATGAATCCGCATATTTCAATGGATAGAGTTGGGTAATAATCCTGTCGGTGGGAGCCCTGGTTCCCTTTCCGAAAAAGGTCTCCACCCCTTTTCCTCTAGCCTCCGAAGCCTTGATGATCTTTACCACCTTCCCGGCAGGAACGGCGGTAAATCCGTTTACCTCCAGAACGGATAGGAAGACTTTGTATGCCTCATCCACACTCACTTTCTTCGGGGAGAGGATCGTCACCCGACCCTTCACCGCCGGATCAACCACAAAATTCTTTTGGGTCAAATCACTGATAAACTTGATCAGGACACCCAGGTCCACGTCTTTGAAATTCATGGTGATCAGCCCGGAGGCCCGATCCGATTTCTCTTCGCCGATGGCTCGACCCTGCTGGGCAAAGGAAAAAAGAAAGATCAAGAGGACAACAGCCACGATTTGTTTCCCGTATTTCTGCATTCTCATCATGTGCACTTCACCCTTCAGCTGTTCTGTTTATTCAAAAACGCCGGCACTTTTCACGGACCGTCTGCACCTTCCTCGTCACTTGGCACCTTTCTCACTGGTGGACGTCTCCTCACATTTATTCTTTTCTTTAGCGACGGAGCCCGGATAACTTTTCTAGGCGGAGTCCTCTTCCCGAGTGCACGCTGCACCGCCGCCGGCCCGCTTTCATAGGACATGAGCAGGCTTTCCCGGGTCCCTTTTCTGTCCAGGATAACCCGGTCCGCAAGGATTCTTTCAATGCGAACGCCATTGACGAAATCATTTTCCGCGTACGTCTGCTGTTCCCGGCTTTTTCCATCAAGGATAACAGCAAAACGCTCACCCGCATCATCAATCATGGTCCCTTTGAGTTGCAGATCCAGGTCAGTCTCTTTCACCGCAGCAGGAGATGTTTCTTGCGCTCGAGATCCTTCCATAGATTTGTGTGTCTTGAAGATATCTGCCTTTATGACGGATTGGAAAGTGGAGATATCTGCCACACCTTTGCGCGGAGAACGGTTTCCAGCAGCCTTCTTCCCGGACTTAACCGATGGCTGATACGTTCCGGGCTGCGTGGATGCCCAGGTGCGGTAAATAGTAAATCCTACCCAGAGGATTAAGCCGACAATAATGATATTGGTGAGCAAAAAAATCTTCCGGAGACGCATAATTCCTCTTTAAATAGGATACAATTTAGCCGCTTTCTCTAATAAAAGAAAGGGATTATTTTCGTCACCCTCTTCTTC
>CAZJRD010000019.1:0-49018 GCA_964548365.1 uncultured Desulfobacteraceae bacterium
GGAGAACCCCCATGACTGAAGACCTCAAAAAAGCGTATAGAACCGTGATGGATGACCACTTTCCCACTGAAATGAGCATCCATTTTGGTGACCAGGTGCTCATGTACCGAAAGCGGACCTGGAAGATCAAGGATGAAAAGACCGGCGATATGATCGAAAAAGGGCTCCGCTACGGAGAAAATCCCGGGCAGGAAGCGGCTCTCTATGAACTGGTGAACGGGAACCTGGTGCTGGGGGATTGTCATTTTATCGAGCCGAGGATGGGCCTGGTCTCGGCTATTACCGAAGAGGATATGATTCGGAGCGGAAAACACCCGGGCAAAATCAACCTGACGGACGTGGACAACGCCCTCAACATCATGAAATATCTTAAGACGGGGCCCGCCTCTGTTATCCTGAAGCACAACAACCCCTGTGGCGTGGCCTATGGGACCACCCTGGCCGACGCATACCACAAAGCGAACATGGCGGACCGCATCGCCGCCTTCGGTGGGTGTGCGCTCTTCAACCGGCCGGTGGATCTCCCCACGGCGGAAAGGATCACTGAAAACTATCTCGAGGTAGTGGCGGCCCCCGATTTCGAAGAAGGCACTGTCCAGAGGCTGGCTAAGAGGGCCAATCTGCGCATCATCCGCGTCGCACGCATGGACCGCCTTTCTGATTACGACACCCTGCGCTTTGTAGATTTCAAATCACTCATGGATGGCGGCATCATCGTCCAGCAGTCACCGCTCAATGCCATAAGATCTGCCGATGACTTCATCCCTGCCGCTTGTGAATATAAGGGCACGACCTACACCATAGATAGGGCGCCGACGGTACAGGAATACGCTGACATGCTCTTCGGGTGGCAGGTGGAACAGGGTGTGACATCCAATTCGGTTATTTATGTCAAGGACGGTGTGACCGTCGGGATCGGTACCGGGGAGCAGGACCGAGTTGGCGTGGCCGAGATCGCCATTTTCAAGGCATACACCAAATACACTGACGCCCTCTGTTTCAAGACACACGGTATCCCGTACAAGGAACTGGAGTTGCTGGTTGAAAAAGGCGAAAAAGATCGTGCGCTTCTTCAGGACATAGACGAAAAAACAAAGGAGGCCAAGGGTGGCCTCATGGGCGCAACAATGGTCTCTGATGCCTTTTTCCCCTTCCGGGACGGGGTGGATGTGGCCATCCGCGAAGGGATCCGGGCCATCGTCCAGCCGGGAGGGTCACTTCGGGATTTCGAAGCCATTCAGGCATGCAACGAGGCCGATCCCCAGGTCACCATGATCTTCACGGGCCAGCGCGCCTTCAAGCATTAACCCCCGCCTTTCCGCTAGTGAACCCATCGAAAACCTTGTATTCATGTTTCCGAGAGAATATGATATATTTAAAGTTTAATGCTGGGGAGGCTACGCCGGCATTCGGGGAAATCCATGGATAATTTGAGATCACCCTCAGCAAAGGAAGGGAGAACCGTCACACTCGTCGGGGCATTGGTCAATGTGGTTCTGATTGTGCTGAAGTTCGGTGCGGGGATATTCGGGCACAGCCAGGCGCTCATCGCGGATGCGGTTCATTCTGTTTCCGATCTCTTTACGGATGTCATCGTATTCGTCGGGCTGAGGATGGGCCGGAAAGCCCCTGATGAGCGACACCATTTCGGCCACGCCAGGATCGAGACCCTTGCCTCTTCCCTCGTGGGCCTGGCCCTGATTGCCACGGGTTTGTACATCGGAATAGACGCGGCCCTGAACATCTACCGTCATACGGAATCCCATCCCACGAAACTGGCCTTGATCGCCGCCCTTCTTTCGATCTTTTTAAAGGAAGGACTCTACCACTATACGCTGCGGGTCGGCCGGCGTGTCAAGAGTAAGCTGATCTTAGCCAATGCATGGCATCACCGGTCGGATTCCCTTTCCTCAGTGGCCGTTGTGTTGGGTGTGGGCGGGGCGCTTATTCACCCTTCCTGGCATGCCTTAGACTCATACGCCGCCCTGCTGGTGTCATTTTTCATCGTAAAGGTCGGCCTCGACACCCTCAGGGACTGCCTCCGTGAATTTACGGACACGGCCCCTCCGCCGGAAATCGTGGAGACCATCAGGACTTGTGCCAAGGGGGTGCCGGGGGTCCTGGATATGCATGATCTTCGGGTCAGGACATCGGGTGGCCTCTATCAGATGGAGACCCACATTGTCGTGGATGGTCAGCTTTCGGTTTTTGAGGGTCACCGGATCGCAAAGGCGGTGGAGACTTGCCTTGCAGAAGAAGTGGTCGACCTGGACCGGGTGATTGTGCATTTAGACCCGGCGACGCCGATAACAATGAACGGGTCCCGGTAAAAGGAGAAAACGAATGGCCGCCCTGGATAAAGTTGAAAAGACTGACATCAGAAACTTGCTCGGGAAGGGCTGGCTCACCCACGACGGCATGTGGTTCTATCACACCTGCAAAGAATTCGGTATCGAGAAGGCAAATGCATTGAACAGGGCGGCCATAAAATCCCTTGCTCCGATTGAGATACAGAGGATGAAACAGGCCCTGGGGATGGACAAAGCAAGCTTCGGCACTTGTGACGAGCTTATGGACTTCATGCTTGCGGCCCTTGAATTGACCCTGCCTGATACAATCTCCAAGAATATCCACTTCAGCTCACCTTCAAAGAACCTCATACGCTGGGACTGGAACAAAGGGCAATGCTTCGCCTATAAAGGGATGAAACAGATCGGGGCGATCGATGGATACCGCTGTGGGGTGCTCTTCAGGATTGAATGCTGGCTCGAAGTTTTGGGGGTCACCTGTTCCATGCACCCGAAGATTGACGGATGTCTTATGCATGAGAATGGCACGTGTGAAGGGGAATTTCGAGTCTTTCTCCAGGACTGAAAAGCCTGCTTTAAAAGGCGGTGGAGTCTGATATCATATTCAATAAGCCAAGGTTTTTCGCTGGAGGGAGCTCAAGGGGGACAGGATGCGAATCATTTTTTTTGCCGGGAAAGGAGGTGTGGGGAAGACGAGCGTTGCGGCGGCAACAGGATTGAAGGCCGCCCTGCTCAAAAAACGCACCATTATCCTCTCTCTTGATGTGGCCCACAGCCTCTCGGATATCTTTGATCTCGACCGGGATCTCCTGGATCACAACAAGGGAAAACCGGTAAATGTTTCAGAAAACCTCTGGATTCAGGAACTGGATATCCAGGAAGAGATCGAGAAGAACTGGGGTGCTATTCACAAGTACGTCTCAACCCTTCTCAACACCAGCGGCCTTGATGAAATCCTGGCGGAGGAACTGGCTATCCTACCGGGAATGGAAGAGGTCAGTCTCCTTCTCTATATTAACCGGTATCTCCGACAGGAAGAGTATGACGTGATTATCCTCGATTGCGCCCCGACCGGGGAATCCCTCCGGTTTATCAGTGTCCCCACGACCCTGGAGTGGTACATAAAGAAAATATTCCGGGTTGAAAAAACCGTCGCCAGGTATATTCGCCCCGTGGCCAAGAAGTTATACGACATCCCGCTCCCCGGCAATGACTATTTTGATGCCATTGAACATCTTTTCCAGCGTCTGCAGGGGGTCGATAAAATCCTGACCGACCCTGCTGTCACTTCCGTGCGCCTGGTGACCAATCCCGAAAAGATTGTCCTGAAGGAAACCCAGCGGGCGTTTATGTACTTTTATCTCTACAAGATGCACATTGACGCCGTGATTATGAACAGGATATTCCCCGACGAAGTGAAGGATCGCTACTTCAGCCAATGGAGGAAAAGCCAGGAAAAATACCTGTCACAGGCAAAAGAGTACTTCACACCCGTTCCTGTTCTGCCGGTGAATCTTTTTGACGATGAGGTCCTGGGCCCGGATCGTCTCACCCGCCTCGCAGACGCGCTTTACGGTGAGAGAAACCCCCTTGATTATTTTTTCCTGGGCCATGCCTTTGATCTAAGCAAGGAAAACGGTGAATATCGGTTACGCCTGAAGCTGCCTTTTGTGGACAAGCAGAACATTGAGCTGAACAGGAGCTCTGATGAACTGATCGTCCGGGTGGGGAGTTTCAAGATGCACTTGCTGCTTCCCCGCCAGGTGGCCGCCGCCCGGACAGTCAGGGCACGGCTGGATAAGGAGTATCTCCACATCTATTTCGGAGGTGAAAAAAATGGGTAAAGAAAAAAAGAAGGAAGAAACGGTTATTGATTGTCCTATGGCACGATTTTGCAGGGATTTGGAAGAGGCCTTCGGGCGGAAGTCAAAGTTTTTTGAGCACATGACGCGCTCCCGCATCGAGTTCTTGAAGGGCGTCAAAACCTTGGTGGACGAGCGCATAGAAGACCTCGAGAACCGGGCAAGCAGGAAAGCGGAGAAGAAAATAACGAAAATAGAAGTTGAGGACTAGACATTGGGATGCCGTTCAAAGGAGCTCATGCGGTTCGGTAGTGTACTCCTTTTGTTCCTTTTCATCGTGACCTTTGGGTCCTGGCAACGGGTGGGAGCGTCTGATATCCCTTTTCCCTTCGCTCCCGGGGAAAAGCTCCTCTACAAGGTCGGCTGGCTCTCCCTGTCGGCGGGGGAAATGCGCCTGGAAGTCCTGCCCATGAAGGAGATACAGGGCGAGCAGGCCTACCACTTCGCTATGACCACCACCACGTATAGTTTTGTGGACATTTTTTACAAGCTGCGGCAACGCATAGAAGCATTCACGAACAAGGCTATTACCCACTCCCTCATCTACAGGAAAGAGACTCGGGGCAAGAAGAAAAGGAATGAACAAGTGCGTTTCGATTGGCAGAAAAGAGTCGCGACCTACGAAAAAAACGGGAAAAAGGAGGACACGGTCGATCTCCTGCCTGGCGCCTTTGATCCCCTATCCATATTCTATGTCTTCCGGCTCCAGCATCTCGAAGCGGGAAAGATAATTGAGGTGCCCGTCTCTGATGGGAAAAAGTGCGTGGTGGGAAAAGCAAAGGTCGTGCGGAGAGAAAGCATTCAGGTGGGGAAGAACCGCTATGACACGTTTCTCGTGGAGCCTGATCTGAAACATATCGGCGGGGTTTTCAAAAAGAGCAAAAACGCCACCCTCAAAATATGGTTTACCGCCGACAGAGCGAAGATCCCCGTGAAGGTGGAAACCAAGGTGAAGGTGGGAAGCTTCAGGGCTGAACTCATTTCTCAGCCTCCGAGACCGTGAGTGAAAGAACTTCCCGGTCCTTCATCCTGACATAGCCCTGATGAGTTAATCGAAAGTGGGGGATAGCCGCATTTCCCTGGGTGTTGAGCGTAAGAAGCGGGTTTTCCCAGGGGACGCCGTTTTGTTTCAAGGTTTCTTCAAAACGCCTGATCTGATCTCGGGCTTCTTTCATGGGGGCAAGACTGACGACACCGCAGAGCACTGCCGGAAACTCGGCCACCACATCCCGCCCGATGGCATAGACCGCGCCCCCGCCCATTTCCCTGAGTCGGTTGATAACCGTTTCCATGGATGCCCGGTCACAACCTATTAAAATCATATCCGGCGTATCCCAGCACATTGTTGAACCGCACGCCCCTTGCCTCAGGCCGAATCCCCTGAGAAACCCCAGGAACGCTTTTCCGCTCCCGGTCCGGTCAATGGCCAGGGCCATATTCAGGTTTCCCGGGTCCCACTGGTCACCCAGGTCAATAATTGTCTCCTTTGTCACAAGCCTCGTCACCATCTCAATGGCCCGCACCTTTCCCCTTTTCGGCGGTTTTATAGCCGGCGTTTCAGCAATGTTTACCGCGTGAAAAAAGTGCTCGGGAAAAATGGTTTTCCGTGGCTCTTCAAGGTTCCTGCCGTCCCGGAAGATGACCTGCCCTTCCCGGATGACTGTCACGGGAGAAAAATCTTCAGGAGACGGGATAACCACCATGTCGGCAAGTTTCCCCGGGGACAATGAACCCAAGGTATGATCCAGGCGGAAGTGTTCGGCCACGTTCAGGGTAACCATCTGATAAAGGAGTGACGGGGAGACTCCCAATTTGAGCCCATCCCTCACCGCCGCGTCCAGGTACCCTCTGGACAGAAAACCCTCCGGGTCCATGCTGTCCGTGCAAAGGATAAGACGCCGTTTGTCGATGGGGCGCTGAAAAATCCCTTTTACCCCCTCCAGTTCCTTCCGGACTGCCCCCTGCCTGATCATGACCCAGAGCCCCAGCCTTATCCTTTCCAGGACTTCGTTTTCAGTAATGGGCTCATGGCAGGAAGAAATCCCGAACGAGGTATAGGCCTGGAGTTTGTTGGCGGAGGCCCCTGCCGAGTGCCCTTCCACACGCTTTCCGCGCAGGAGCGCCTGCCGGGCAAGCTCCCTGACCCGCCGCCCCTGCCCGCTTTCAAGAAACATGTTGCCCCAGTAGATTTCTCCAACACCAAGGCACCGTGGATCCTCCAGAAAGGGAAACAGCTCTTCATTGGAAGGGACGCCTCTTTCCACGGACTGGCTAATGCCGCAGAGGGGGGCCAGGGTATAGTAGATCCGGACGGGCTGATCCTTGATTCCCTTCACGAAGAACCTGATCCCATCAATACCCACCGCGGGTGCAAGCTCCATGGTTTCAGTTATCACCGTGGTGGTTCCCGAGGGGATGACATGCCGCACAAATTCCTCGATCCCGGTGAGGTTCAGGATGTGGGTATGCCCTTCGATCAGGCCCGGGAGGAGTACCATCCCTCCAACGTCCATGGTCCTGGTATGCTCATCGCGGAAAGGTTCCGGATCAGGGCCCGCGTAGGCAATCCAACCGTCCTTGATCCAGAGAGACTGGCCTTCCAAGAATTCACCGGTAAACGAGTTAAACAAAACCCCGTTTGTAACGAGCAAATCCGCTGGGACCTTTTTCAGGGCAACAAGATCCAGCCTGGCAGGGGGTATGCTTTGTTCCATTTTCAAGCCTTTTCGTAATTACTCAGGTTGGTTAACTGATTCATTACACCTTGTAGAGTGCGTCAATGTATCGTTCAAGTAAATCTCCCACGATGCTTCGGACAGGGATGGTCGCAGCCAGCCCGTAGACCGGCGCCATGCCGCCCTTCTCTTCGGGGTTTTCTTTGACAAAGGCAACGGCCGATTGCAGATCGTTGATGAACCGCTCAGCCACCCCGGGCCTGGTATGCCGCAGGGTAATACAGAGGTGCACGCAGGAAGGCTTGTGCAGCCCGTTGAGGCTCCAGTTTTTTCCGGCCATGCAGTCCATGACCCTGTAGATATCAAGGGTTTTCGAGCCGAAGGCAATCACCCAGAGCGGGTCTCCCAGGACGAAGAGATCCGGCATATCGCGTATGGCCTTCTTTAGCTTCGTTCCGATCTCGAGGATTCTCTTCGTGGCCTCCAGGTACCCTTCCTGACCCACGGAGAGCATGGCGGCCCAGCACGCGGCGCTCAACGCTCCGGAGCGGCTGCCGGCAAAGGTGGGGGAAAAATAAAGCCCCCCGGGCCAATCGGTGGCCTTGAAGTATTGATACCGTCGCAGGCTCAGGCCCCGGTAGAGAATAACCGATGTCCCTTTGGCGGCATAGCCGTACTTGTGCGTGTCCGCTGAAATGGAAGTGACCCCCGGGAGACTGAAGTCGAAGGGAGGGACATCATATCCCAGCCGCTCGGCCCACGGAAGGACGAATCCTCCAAGGCACGCGTCCGTGTGAAAGCCGATGCCCCGCTGCCGCGCCAGCTCCGAAAGATCCTCAATAGGATCCACCATGCCATGGGGAAAGGAAGGGGCGGAGCCCACCATGACGACCGTGTTCCTGGTGATCGCCTCACGAGCCGCGGACACATTGGCCCGGTAATTTTCATCCACCGGGATGTGCCTGATATTTATTTTGAAATATTGAGATGCCTTGTCAAAGGCCGCGTGGGCGGTGACCGGTACGATCATTTCCGGGCGGGTGATCCCCTTCTTGTCCCGTGCCCAATCCCGGTAGGTTTTCATGGCAAGCAGGATACTTTCCGTGCCCCCGGACGACACAACCCCGCAGACCTTATTTCCCGGGTCAACGGAGGCTCCTTCTTTTTCACCTCCGAGCATACCGGCGGTCATGGAAACGATTTCCCCCTCGTACTTGGAGATACTCGGCCAGATATCGGAGTGGAGCGGGTTGGTCTGGGAATTGAGGGCGTACACCTGATTCAGGAAACGGATGTGCTCTTCATCCCCATGGTACACTGCGCCTGAAGCAAAACCGTCTTTCCAGCGCGATTCTTCCCGATCCTTGAGGGCCTCCATTTCCTTGAGGATGTCCTGGCGCTCAATCCCCTTTTCGGGTATCCCCGCATACGTGGTGAATGTTTTGCGGTACGGTTTTACCTGGCCCTCGATGTCCTTCATGAGGGACTCAAACTCCTTTTCGAGCCTTTTGCGGACCACGGGCACCGCTTTCAGGTATTTGAATGCCCAGGTAACCAGGCGGGGATTCATCCGTCCGATAAAACTACCGGAAATTTTTTGAATGTCCATGGTCATTCTCCACCGGCTAGGACCGGTTCAGGCGGGCGTAGATGCGCCGGTTGTATTTGTAAATGTTCAGGAATTCCGCAAAGAGCTCATCGTAGATTTTCCGATTTTCCGGGTTCGGATGGTAGGTATTCGCGATCTGAATCCTCTCGGGGATGTCCTCAAAGCGGAAGTACCCGAGCGAGACGGCCGCCAGGAATGCCGCGCCGCGCAGGTTGGCCAGGATAGGCTCCTTGACCTGCCTGATGGTTCGATTGAACACATCAGCGTGTATCTGGCACCAGATGGCGGAATTGGCCCCGCCGCCGATCATATTGATGGGGTCCAGCGGCCTGCGGATAAACTTTTCCACATACCCCAGCAGCCACCGGCCGTTATACGCAACTCCCTCCAGGACCGCGCGGATCAGGTGTTCACGGGTGGTACTGAGGGATTGGTTAAAAATCCCCGACCGCACCGAGTGGTCCTCGATGGGTGTGCGCTCTCCGTAAAGCCACGGCGTGAAGATGACCTTGTCACTCCCGGGGAGCACGCCTTCCGCGATCTGGTCAAAAATCTTGTACACGTCGGGCTGCCCTTCTTCCTGCAGCAACTGGTCCTTGTGGTAGAGGATATTGTCGCGCAGAAAATTCAGGCAACCACCCGCGGTTTCCTGTTCGTTGGCGATGAAATACCTGTCCGGCATTGCTGAAGGCAGCGTCGCCATATTGTGAAAAATATCTGTCTTCTTGTACGGCACGTGGCAGGTGAGCCATGATGAGGTCCCGATATAGAGGTGACCCTCAAAATCCCTGACCGCACCTGAGCCAAGGGCCGCGGCCTGCACGTCGGGGGTCCCCATAACCACCTGGACATCTTCCCGCAATCCGAGTTTTTGAGCGAGCTCCTTCTTTATCGGGCCGAGTACATCCACCGCTCTCCTGAGTTCGGGGAATTTTTCCCGTTCCACGGTGGCCAGCTTGAGTAGGGATTCGTGGTAATCCACCCGGGAAAGGTCCCGGTTGTCCGTCAGCCAGTGGAGCGCGATGGAGTCAAAAGAGGCCGCGAATTTCCCCGTGAGTTTCAGGTTGATGTAATCCTTTGGTTCCAGGAACTTGAACGTTCGTGCGTAAATGTCCGGATGTTCGTTCTTGAGAAACAGGATATGGGCGATGGGATCCTTGCCGGAATGACTCGGGATGCCCGCGGTTAGCCGCAGCCATTTCAACAGCTTGAAGATAGCGTACCCCTGGATGCTGACAGGCCCGCCCGCGATGTCTCTGATGTACTTGCTCCCCCGGGAATCCAGCCAGATGATGGCGTTGGAAACGGCCTTGCCGTCCCGGTCCACTGGCACGGTGCCTGACCACTGGGTGGAACAGCAAATGGCGACGATATGGTCCCTTGGGACCAACCCTTTTTCAAGAACCCGGCGGGCCGTCCTGACAATCGTTTCCCACCATTCATCCGGACGCTGTTCCGCCCCTCCTTCGGGAAGGAGGATGACTTCATTTTCTTCAAATTCATGATCCACCACTTCGCCGGTGGTGGTCACCAGGGCAGACTTGGGGCCCGAGGTGCCAAGATCAATCGCCAGGATGTATTTATCTTCACCCGCCGCCATGGAACTATTTCCTCCCCTCCCCGCGAGTCGGGGCCCGTCGTCACAAGCGCTTACTACTTTATCATTTCTGATTCCTTCACCCTCGTGGAAATAAAGAGGTTGACGAATGAAAGGATGATAAAAATGATCATGAAGGTGGTCATATCCCCGGTCTTCGCGTTTTTGAGCGCGTCCATTCCGAATATGAAGATGATCCCGGAGATCTGTCCCGCGAGGACGATGAGCCCCTGGGATGTGGATTCAGGAACCGGGTAGCTTATTTCCGCGCTGTACTGATAGCCGATGGGTCCCGCGCTCATGAAGAAGAGGCCGAACACGGCCGCAGAGAGGGCAAGAGCAAAAAAATTCTGGGCAAAGGCGATGCCTGCCAGTCCCGGGATGCTCCCGGCCATAGCCAGAATAAGGAAGTTTTTTCTTTTTCTCAGGCGGTCGGAAAGGATGGGGAAAACGATGGCACCAACGATTCCCGCAAACATCATGATGGCGCCGACCATGCCTGCCTGCTCCGGGGTAAATCCCCTGGGATGCACGATTTGCTCAATCCACGTGGTGACCGCGTTGAACATCCCGAGGCCGATAAAAAAAAGGAGCAGCATGAAAAGCATATCCCGGTTCCCGAAGACGTCTCGTATCCCCTCGAAGAAACGGAAATGCTCGCCGGCCCCTTCCCTGGCCGGCGGTGTGGGAGGTTTTTCTTTCATGAATACACAGAAAAGAAGAGCAATAACGCCTGAAACAATGCCGTATAAGAGGAGCATACCCGTTATGCCATGCGCGCTGGTGAGCAAAGGGGTCAGGGCCATGGCGACAATAATCCCCACGAACTGGGCAAGCACGGGGATCCCCGCGGCCGTTGCACGTTCCTCAACAGGGAACCAGGATGCTCCCACGGCGGTAATGGCGTTCAGGACTAAGGGCTGCCCGAAGGCCAGGCTGAACTGACTGACCATAACGACCGCGTAGTTGGACGCATAAAACCCCCTCAGGAGGCCGAATATCCCGGTGAGGGCGGCTCCGATGCCGATGCCCATCCTGATGCCCAGGGAATCGATGAGATAGGACGCGGGGAGGCACGCGATGATGTAGACGACCATAAATGACATGGACAGGAGGCCGATCTTGAGCTCGGACACCCCGTAGAAATTGGCCGCCTGCCCGGTTATGGGGGCGAAGGCGATCCAATTGAGCTGGACTACGGAGTTCAGCAGCGCAAACACGGCGACGACCACCCATCTGTAAGGGTATGCGGAAATCTCTTCATTCCTCACGGCACCAGCCTTATCCTCGGCCATCGGTCACCTTTCGTTCTTCATTCTTTCAGATAAAGCTACTCTCCCCTGAAAGACACCCTCCTGATAATTACCGGCTCCACGGGGACGTCTTCATAATATTGTTTGGTCGTTGTTTTTACGCCTTTTATCGCGTCGATAACGTCTGTTCCGCTCACCACTTTTCCGAAAACTGCATACCCGAAACCTGCCGGGCTCTCATCCCGGTGGTCCAGAAAATCGTTATCCTCCACGTTGATGAAAAACTGGGCCGTGGCGGAATCCACCACATTTGTCCGCGCCATGGCTACGGTGTATTTCTCGTTTTTCAGTCCATTTCCTGCTTCATTCTTGATCGGCTTTCCGGTTTGCTTCTGGTTCATGTCTTCATCAAAGCCGCCGCCCTGAATCATAAAACCGTCAATGACCCGGTGGAAAATCAGCCCTTCAAAGAATGCCTTGTTCACATAGGCAAGAAAGTTTTCAACGGTTATGGGTGCCTTCTCAGGGTAAAGTTCAACCTCGAAATCGCCTGCCGACGTTTCAAAGAGCACGATGCCGCCTCCAACGGTCCCCATTTTTTTCGCTTCATCTGTTATGTTCATTTTTCCCCCTTTTCTATTTCCCGCTGCTCCCGACCCATCATGGGGTGAGAAGCGAGGCGCTATTGCGGATAGGAGTATAGAGCGGGACAGGTTTGCGTGTCAAGGCGGGGAAAATGATTTTAGGACAATTTCAGGTCGTCAATGGGAACCCTCGGAGCAGGGAACCGGTATATTCCCTCCGCTTCGGGAACATCCCGTTCCCCTGTTTTAGCAGAAAGATCGATTTTGGACAGGTATGTACTCATTTATTGAATGGTATTCGACAAACTGAACGCAATAACCGCTGAAACCGGGCTAGGTGGTCAGTTTCTTATAGATCTCGGGGACCTTCAGGGGAAGCAGGGAAAGATCATTGATGAAGATATAATTGGATCGGCCGTACAGGTGGTTAAGGTAACGGTGTTCTGCCTTGTCGATGGTGATGCAGAAGGAATGAATCCCCATGTTCCTTGCCTCAATGAGGGCATGCCTGGTATCCTCCACCGCATAATCCCCTTTGTAGGCGTCGTAATCATCGGGTTTTCCGTCTGAGAGGGTGATAAGTAGTTTTGTGCGTGCCTCCACATCTCCCAAGAGACCGGATACGTACCGTATAGGCGGCCCCATCCTCGTCCACTCCCTGGCCTTTAATCCACCGATCCTCTTTTGAACACGGGCATCATAGCATTCGTCAAAGCCCTTTATCCGATAGAGCTCGCATCGTTTCCGTGTCTGCCCCGAAAAGCCGTATATGGCACACTCATCACCCAGCACCTTGAGTGCCTCACAGAAGATCAGGAGCGTCGCCCGTTCCATTTCGTTGATCCATCCGCTTGTTGAACCACTCATGTCCACCAGGAAGACACTCGCCACGCTGCGATTATCCCGCCGCAAATGGGTAAAAACCCTCTCGGAAGGATGATGACCGGCACGCCAGTCTGCGAAGGCTTCCACTACCGCGTCCAGGTCTATGCCATCTCCCTCCTGCTGCCGTTTCAGCACCTTTTGTTCCAGTCTGATTCGGTCAAACTGTCTCCTGATCTGCTGGATCATCCCACGGTAGCATGTCAAGGTCTCTTCCAGAAAAACCGGGTCTTCCTCCACGATTTCCATTTCTCTCAGGAGGACCCAATTCCTCCGATATCCCTGTCTCCGGTAATCCCATTCATCCAGCACATGGACGTCTTCCGCGTGGGAAGAGAGGAAATAGCCGGTGCCTTCGGGCACTTTGCAAAGGGGACGGAAATGGTGTCCTGACATTTCGTCGGCCACCACGAGATATGAACTGGGGATGCTTCCCAGGTCTTCATAAATTTCCTCAATGAGCTTTTTCATGCCCTCGGGTACCGGTACCGGCAGGCCGTCGATCAACAAGTGATCCGGTAGTTCCTGGGGAGGAATGAAATCTCCCCTGGCAAGGGCCTTTTTCTTTTCCGGCAATTCAATTTTAACGGTCTCGCACTCCGGAAGTTCCGAAACGAGCTTGGCAAGTTCTTCCCGAAATCCCGCGCGGTTGGATTCTCTCCTTCGCCGGCGGGCCCTTTCAGCCTCTTCCGGATGGAGTTTTCCCGCATAGGGAACAGGGGCCACTCCCTCATACGCGCCCGGGAGAGTTTCAAAAGTGCCATAGATATCGGCTGTCATGTCTGCCAGTTGTTCCGGGCTTTGCTGCGCTTCGAATACCCGGCAAAGCCTGTCTTGAAAAAGAGCCGCCAGTATCCCCGCGTTTCTGAAATCTGTTAAATAAGGTTTCCCGGGGGAAAATGCAAGCCACCACCTCACTCTTTCTTCCATCGCCAGACTTTTCAAACTTTTCCCTGCAACAGAGGGCCTTCTTTCCAAAAGGGATTTCTTGATTCCTGCCATTTCACGGGAGAGGCCTGGCAGATCTTGCCGTATCCGGGATTCTATCCGGGCGGTGTCCAAGAGGGCATAGATGTCCAGGGCCAGGACAGGATCAGGGAAAAGGGAAAAAAAGCGGGAAAGGTCCGAGAGAACTGCTTCTTCCTCCCGGGTTTGGTAGCGGTCCCTGATAGCACGGGCAATGGCTTCCATACTGGACCACGCGAGCTTGTACGAACCCAGGGAAACCTGGTAAAACAGAAAGGTGGTCGTAATTTTGTAGAGGAGAAAATGCTGTCTCCGGTCCCGAAGGCCTCCAATGCTTAGAGGGAGGTAAAGAGCTTGCGTGTCCGTGTGGACAGGCTCCTCCCCCTTCTCCAGTCGGAGTTCTCTTCTCCCGAGTCCGTGGAGATAGTGTTGGAGGACGCCGGCCACTTCTTCGTAGGTGATCGCACCCTGACCGAGCGTGCGGGCCTCAATGGTTTCCTCCAACCTAAAAATACACTGGAGCGCCGGATGCAATCCCTTGGCATCATAGATATCAAGCAGTGAAAGAACCCACCGATTCAGTGCCTTTTCATCAAGCAGACGAACTATTTCCCGGGACCTCATCAGGAAACGGAGCCCCAGTTCCGGCTGGATCCTGGTGAGGATCACTGCGTGCTGCCACACCTTTTCTCTCAAGGGGGGAGGAAAATCCAGGAGCATGCGCCCAAGGCCCATTTCCACGAGGTCTTCTTCGAAAAAAAGCCCCGTGCTGGTGTAAAGGGGCGTTGGAAAAAGGCCCAGGATATCAATCTCTTGGTGTTTGTTTCCCTGGCTATCGTTCATAATTCATACTTTGCTTTAGAAAACCGACGTAACCATCTCCTCCAGGGACACCTGTATCTCTTCGTCATCGCTGAGGGTTTGAACCAGTGTGACCCTGCAGGCATCTGATGGATCAATCCCCGAGGATATCAATTTTCCTGCGTGAATCAAAAGTCGTGTGCTTGCACCCTCTTCCAATCCCCTTTCCGTGAGATTGCGGGTCATCTGTCCCAGTTTGACGAGTTGTTCGGCCACGGATAACGATATTGTCGATTCCCTCACTACAATTTGGGCCTCTTTTTCCTGGTCCGGATAATCGAAGGCAATGGACACGAACCGCTGCCTCGTGCTGGGTTTGAGGTCCTTCATAACGCTCTGGTAGCCTGGATTGAAAGAGATGACGAGCATGAATTCAGGAGGTGCCTGGAGAAATTCGCCGAGTTTCTCCACGGGAAGCGTCCGCCGCTCATCCGCCAGAGGGTGAATCACCACGGTGGTATCTTTTCTCGCTTCCACAATCTCGTCGAGATAACATATGCCACCGATCCTCACCGCGTGCGTGAGGGGACCGTCCATCCACATCGTATCGTGTCCCTTGATCAGGTACCGGCCAACCAAATCGCCTGAAGTCAGGTCATCGTGACAGGCCACCGTAATCAGAGGGCGGGCAAGCCTCCATGTCATGTGTTCAATAAAACGGGTCTTCCCGCACCCGGTCGGCCCCTTGAGGAGGACCGGCAGCCGGTTTTCATAGGCTGATATGAAAATTTCCACTTCGTTGGAAGAGGGCACATAAAAAGGCTCTTCTCCCACCGGGTATGCGTCCCTCTTTCTTGCACTAATGGTATCCATTTCTCTCACTCCATTCAATGACCCTGGCGTCGAAAAGCTCTTGCAAATGCATTTACTAATAAGGTAAGGGGAGAATTTCCAATGGCAAGAAAGAAAAGGCTTGCAGCTTTTTCTTGACTTTCTGCTGCTTTTTCCTTTCTTCTAAGGGCCTGTCATGAAATAAGTGTTGCATTAAAGCGCTGAAATTTAGGATAGATTTGGTCGATCTGATTGAACAAAACCACAGTAATAGCCTTGTACTATTTCATGGATTTTGTGATTGAAGATCGGCCGAAGGCGGCCTGAAGATGAGATGCATGAATGTAATACTTATTTCAGGATAAGCCCTAATGGGCAGGAGGCAGAAAGAGTGTCCTCGATTCCCGAATATCCCGAAGAACCTGCCGAATTTCTGATCAGGAATCTTCTGCTCCTTCCGAAGGGGAAAGTCCTGGATGTGGCCATGGGCAACGGCCGCAACGCGGTTTTCCTTGCCAGGAATGGTTTTCACGTGGAAGGAGTGGATCTTTCCCAGGAAGCGGTGGCAGCGGCCCTGCATGCGGCTCAAAAGGCCGGAGTCAGCATCCAAGCCAGAATTGCCGACCTCGAGGCCGATTTTACCATCCTGGAACAAACGTACGATGTTATCATCTGCTTTCATTACCTTCACCGCCCCCTGATCCCTCTGCTGAAACAGGGCCTGCGCAGGAACGGCATGATTATGTATGAGACCTATATCATTGACCAGGCACGCTTCGGGAAGCCCAGGAACCCAGACCACCTCCTGAGGCACAATGAGCTGCTTGAGCTCTTCCAAGGATTTCGGTGCCTTCGTTATCACGAGGGAATTTTTGAGGATCGCAGGGCGGTTGCCGGCATCGTCGCACAAAAAGTGTAACCTTTACAAAAAGCTAGGACAAAGAATCATCTGAGCCCCATACAAAGCGTTGAATCCTCAAGAGAGGGCATTCCAGGATGAAAAAAACAATTCTTCAAATAGTGCTTCTCTGCATGCTGGCTTCCGCCCTCTTGGGTGGATATTTTTTTGTCAGGCATGTGCTTGCGCTTCCCTTCAGGGCCACCAATGATGCCCTCCACAAAGAGGAATCTCCGGTGAACCTGGACTTCCTGATTCCCGCGGGTGTCAACATCGATGAAGAAATGACCATCAGGGAAGTCATGGCTGTCCGTTTCAAGAAGGGAGCCGGTGTCTACGAAAGACTCGTGAAAAGCATCACGGGGCTGGTTCCCCGGAAGTACGTGTACCTCGGGGACACGCTTTTGTTTATTTTCTGGACGTTTCTCTACCTGACATTCTTGCGGGTCTTTACCTTCGCGGGATATGGCCGGGCACTGCGGGTGAGCCTCCTGCTCGGGGGATGCACCTACTATTTCATGCCTGATTTTTCTCCAGGGAAGATTGATGACGGAGTTTTTGTAGGCCTGGCGCTCCTGATTATGGCAACCCGGGGCTACCTTTCTTCCAGGAAAAAGAGGAAGCAGTGATCTCTCAGTCCTCGCCACTCTTCCAGATCTGGTATCTCTTCATATAGTCAGCGGCAACTTTCTTGTGATCAAGATGCAGGCACTTCGCATAACTGATCACAAAGCCCCTGACATAGGTTTCCGGGGGCAGTGATTCGAATTCTTCATTTTCCATATGCTCGAGATAGTGTACCTGAATTCTGGTTGACAGTGCAATCTTCTGCAGATCAATCCCCAGCCTTTCTCTGGTCTCCCGCAAGGCCTGGCCGCCAAAACCTGTCACTTCAATGGGTGGTTGATCGTATTCATCAAGGCCGGGGGGAACGGTTCCCTGCTCCCCTCGGGGAACATCGCCCCGGTCATAGGATCCTGCCAGCATTTGAAACGCTTCTTCAATCTCACCGAGAATATTTCTTTTCCGTTCCTCGGAGATATCATCCCTAATGGGAAGGGTGACGATTGAATCCTCTGAATAGAGTGCCTTCAGGTGAAGATATGCTTCCCTAATTTCCGATAAAGACGCTCCGGGACCGATTTCCAGGATGTCTAGATACCTTTCATACTCTTCTGATTCCATATTCACTCTCTTGTATACATATCTTTTCCGTCAAGCAGATTCTCTGCTACCTTTTCAATTTCCCTTGCGCACCTGGTTCCCGGACAGGCCTGCATGAACGGTTGTCGTTTATTTATGCACCGGGGAATGATTGGATCATGTTCAACATACCCGACATATTTCGCGTCAACACTGAAATATTTCTTGCAGATACTCTTGATTGACCTCCCGATGACGACCTCTTGTCCCGTGGTGACTCTGTTCAGGATGATATTGGCTCTGAATTTCGCAAGGTCCCGATTTATCAGGTTTTTCATGGTTTCTGAAGTACCTCTGAGGTAGTCTATGAGTTGGCTCAGACTGGCGATGTTGTATGCTTCCCGGTTCTTCCAGGCATCTTGAATCAGTTCCTTGAAGCCACGGTTCCGCAGGGTCTTCATCAGCTGTCGAAAAAAGGCATTTTTCAAAAAATAATAGCTGTTTTCAATGGCGGTGATTTCCGGAAGGACAACAATGATCTTTTTATCCGCGAGGAGAAAGGTGTCAAGGGTATTGAAATGGGTTCCCGCGCCAAGATCAAGGAGGATGTAATCGGCATCAAGGCTTCTGATGTGTCGAAAGAGCTTCAACTTCTGAGTATACTTCATATCATCGGGGCTTAGAGAATTAATAGTGCCGATCAGCAGGCCCATATTGTCAATACCGCTTTCCACCACCAGGTCGACAAGCGGCACCTTCTTTTCCAGGAAGTCCGTGAGGGATACCTTGGGCTTCGCGACACCCAGGAAGGTATGCAGATTTGCCCCCCCGAAATCAGCATCAATCAGTACGATCTTTTTGCCCTGCAGTGCCAGGTAATTTCCGATGCTGCTTATCAGGAAGCTTTTCCCTGTGCCCCCTTTTCCTCCACCGATGGCCCAGATTTCTGTGGCCGGGGAACGTTGTTTAGCAAGTAGAGTTTCCACTCAGTACCCTATTCGTGCTTGTTCGTATCACCGTCCAACTAACCCGGATTTCTCACCGATAATCTACTGCGGCGGCGGATAGCCCCATGCCTACTGTGTTGCGCTTGAAAAATGACCTCGACGTACTGCAAGTATGCCTGCGGCCATTTTTCTGCACGCGCCTTGTATTCATGGAACTCTCCATCGTCTCGCGACGAAGATCGGTGAGAAATCCGGGCTAAAACCGTATCCTTTTCCTTTATCTTCCATAGTAGGAGACGATGGATGCCTTGGCTATGGTGTGCTGATTCAGGAAGTATCCCACCATGGCCGGGGGCGATTTCGCGCCCAAATCCAGTTTCGGTATGTTCAGGGCATAGACCGTAAACACGTATCGGTGAGCTTTGTCCCCAGCGGGAGGACAGGCCCCGCCGAATCCGGGCTTCCCAAAATCAGTCACACTTTGCACACTTTCTTTCGGAGCCAGGCCTCTTTCAAGGTTCCCCGCGTCTCGCTTAAGTTCGTGGACTTCAGGAGAAATATTAAAGATAACCCAGTGCCACCATCCGCTCCCGGTGGGAGCATCAGGATCATACAGGGTGAGGGCAAAGCTCTTTGTACCCTTGGGTGCATTGCTCCACTGGAGAGCCGGCGAGATGTTCTTTCCATGGCAGCCGAAGCCTGAAAAAACCTGTGTTTCCGTTAACTGGCCGCCGAGGTCGGCGCTTTTCAGAGTAAACTCCTGTGCAGACGCACTCCCGAGGCTGATGAGCCCAACCACGATCATGAAAAAGAAAAGTCTTTTCATTTTTTCTCCTCCTCAGCCCGCTTTTCTCACGGGCAATCTACTGTGGCGGCGGATAGCCCCATGTCTCCTGCGTTGCGCTAGAAAAATGACTTCGACGTACTGCAAGTACGCCTTCATCCATTTTTCTTCGCACGCTCCCGATAGCGGGATTTCGCAAGCTCAACTTGCCATCCACGGGACTCTCCACCGCCTCGCTACGAAGACCCGTGAGAAATGCGGGTTAAAATGTTTCCGGGTCTATAACGGCCCGGCTATTACAGTTGAAGGCCCGAGAATCAGGGCCGATTATCCATGTGCAATTCTCGTCCGCCTTCTGTCAATTTCCTTGAGGAGGTCAGATATTTTTGTTGATTCCGCTTCATGGGCAATTTATCATTCTCAGACAGAAAGGAGCAAGGACTTTCTTGCCCGAAACATGTCTTACCATCGTGGAAGGCACTGCAGGGTCTGCGCATTCATGAAGGCCAATGAAGGAATTTGACATCTCCCGGATTTCCCTGGAAGGCACCCACCTGGTGGAAGCCAATGCCGGTACCGGGAAGACCTATGCCCTGTCCGGCATTTTCCTGCGCCTGCTCCTGGAAAGGGATCTTTCCCCGGGCGAAATACTCGTGGTGACCTATACGCGTGCGGCAACCCAGGAACTCCGCGACAGGATCCGGAAAGTGATTCGCCAGGCCCTGGATTATCTTTCCGGAAAACCAGATGTTGATTCTTTTATTGAGCGCGTCGTGAATGGGCAACAGGATCCGGCTCGCTCTCTGGACACCCTTACCCGTGCCCTCAGGGATCTGGACGAGGCGGCAATCTTTACGATCCACGGATTTTGCCAGCGTCTTTTGCAGGAAAACGCGTTTGAAACCGGCTCCCTGTTTGATGTGGAGCTGACGACCCGGGAGCAAGAACTGGACCAGGAAATCGTAGAGGATTTCTGGCGGACCCATATCTACACGGCGGAACCGGAATTTGTTCATTACCTGATTTCCAAGAAGTGGAGCACGGAATATCTCCTGAGGGTCTTGGGACCAGGCTTGAAACATCCTGAAATCCATGTTATTCCGTTGATGAAGTCACCACGGCTCCGTACTCTCGGGCAGTACAGAAAGACGCTTGACCTCCTCAGGAAGATGTGGCCCGATGCAAGAGATGACGTGCGGGCAATGCTCATGGATCCTGGTATCAGTGGCACTGTTTACGGGGTCACTACAACCAAAGGCGGCCGGCCGTCCCCAAGGGAACTGAAGATCGATGCCGTTGTGGCGGCGATGAATCAATTCCTCAATGCCCTCCATCCCCTTTTTCCTCCGATCTCGGGGATTGAAAAGCTCAGTTCCGGAAAACTGGCTGCCTCCATGAAAAAGGGGTTCCCCCCTCTCGAACATGAGCTTTTTGACTGCTGCGAGCGTTTATGGGAACAAAAAGATGCCCTGACGGGGGAAATGGATGAAACCCTGACCTCCCTGAAGGGGAGATTTTTTCACTATATCCTGAAAGAACGCGCAAAACGCAAGACATTGAAGAATATCAGGGCGTATCAGGATCTGCTCATGGATTCCCTTTCTGCACTGAAGCAGCGGGGGAAGGAAAGATTTATTAACGCCGCGCGTTTCAACTATCGGGCGGCACTCATCGATGAATTTCAGGATACGGACCCTGTCCAGTACCGAATTTTCGATACGCTCTTCGGCAGGGGCAGGGTGCCTCTCTTTTATATCGGAGACCCGAAACAGGCTATCTACGGATTCAGGGGAGCCGATGTGGTCACCTATATGAAGGCTGCTGACGCTGTTCCGGACGCCTCCACCCTGCGAATGAACTGGCGCTCGGAACCGGACCTGGTACGGGCCGTGAACACACTTTTTTCCGGGATAGAGCGACCCTTTGTCTACCAGGAGATTGGATACGCCCCTTCCACGGCCGCCGAGAAAAAGACACCACGAACCTTGCGAATAGAGGGAGGCGCCGGACCACCCCTCAGGATTTGTCTTCTCCACCACCCGGAAGGCGAAGACCCCGCTGTTCCCCTTGCTAAGAAAAAGGCCTGGCCCTCCATATTGAAATTCGTGGCCGGAGAGGTGGCACGATTGGTCGACCTGGGGAGGACTGGAAAGGCATTCCTGGGAGATGAACCGTTGTCGGAGCGGGATATTGCCGTTCTCGTGCGAACAAACAGGGAAGCTCGGCTGGTACAGGATGCCCTCCGGCAGGTCAATATCCCCAGCGTTCTCTATAACGCGGGCGATATTTTCGAGACCAGGGAGGCCCGGGAAATGGGCATGATCCTGCAGGCCATCGTGGAACCAAGACAGGAAGGACAGATAAAGGCCGCCTTCGCAACGGATATGCTGGGCATGAGTGGAGAGGAAATTCAAGCCCTTTCTGAACAGGAAGATGCGTGGGAGCAGCGTATTTTTGATTTCCGGGAATATCAAGGAATCTGGGAAGAACAGGGTTTTGTTCCCATGTTCCGGCAATTTCTCACCAGGGAAAAGGTCCGAGTCCACCTCCTGGCGTTTCCCGACGGTGAGCGAAGGCTTACCAATATCCTGCATCTGGGTGAAATGCTCCATCGCGCCGTGCTGGAAGAGAGGCTGGGCCTGAATGGTCTGGTAACATGGCTGTTCCGCAGGATCGAGGATCCTTCACAGGGGCGTGACGAGCAGCTTTTGAGGCTTGAAACAGATGAAGAAGCGGTAAAAATCGTCACCATCCACAAGAGCAAGGGTCTTGAATACCCGGTGGTGTTCTGCCCCTCCCTCTGGGACGGCGGTTGGGGTACGGGAAATGAAGTCATTTACCATGACCCGGACAATGACCTGCAACTGACCATGGATCTCGGATCCAAAGAGAAGGAAAACCACGCGGCAATCGCCAGAGAAGAGTTGCTGGCTGAGAACCTCCGGCTCCTCTACGTTGCCCTGACCAGGGCCCAACAACGCTGCTACGTGGTCTGGGGCCGGATCAAGAATGCAGAGACTTCGGCACTAGCCTATGTCCTCCACGGTCGCCATTGCGTTGACGAACAGAGAGCGGTTGATCGGGCGCGCAAGGCTCTCGAATCCCGCCCCTGGGAGCGCATTGAGGATGATCTTTCCCGCGTTGAGGAAAATTCACGAGGAGCCATTGGAGTGGAACGCCTCCAGACAACAAAGTGGCCTCTGTCCACAAAACCCTCTCCTCAAGTATCCGCTCTTTGCGGACGGTTTTTTGAGACGCAGATCCCGACGGACTGGAAAATCTCGAGTTTTTCATCCCTTTCTTCAGGACAAAAACTGGATGCCGACATCCCGGACTACGATTCCCCATCTCTCCGGGAACCATTCGAAGAGGGGGAGATGGACGAAACAGAAATTGCCCCGGTTACCGGTATATTCGCCTTTCCAAAAGGGGCCCGTGCGGGAACCTGTCTGCACGACATCCTGGAACATCTTGAATTCACGGAAGAGGGGGAGCATGCTGCGAGGCACCTTATCACGGAAAAACTTCGCGGTTACGGCTTCGAAGACAAGTGGGCGGATACCATATATGCGATGGTACAAAAGGTCCTCTCCGCATCTCTGGATCCTGCAGATCCGGAGCTGAAACTCAGAAAAATCGGTGCGAAAGACCGGCTCCATGAACTGGAATTTGTCTTTCCTCTCAGGCGCATAACACCGGATGTCCTGAAGACAATCTTTGGGGCCCACACCGGCACAAACCTGGACAAGGGAGTTCCGGAGCGGATTGGACGCCTTCATTTTTCTCCGGTCAGGGGGTTTCTGAAGGGATTCATGGACCTGGTATTTCACTGGGGAGGCAAATTTTACCTGGTGGACTGGAAATCCAATTTTCTGGGGCACAGGATTGAAGACTACGGTCCGGATGGTCTCAGACAGGCTATGGGGGAGGGAAACTACTATCTCCAGTATCATCTCTATACCCTTGCTCTTGACCAGTACCTCAGGATGCGTCTTCCGGGATACCGCTACCGCTATAAGGAATCTTTTGGCGGGATATTCTACCTGTTCCTCCGGGGCGTGGATCCCGGCCGGGGAGAAGATTTCGGAATCTTCCGGGACCGGCCGTCGCCGGAGCGTGTCAACGCCATGCGAGAGGCCTTGATCGGATAATCTAGGCAGGATTACAGGATAAAAAAGAAGAGCTCAATGACAGTGCATTTAAGCGATATGGACCTTTTTTCGGAGATCGATCTTCAGTCCGCCCGTTTCATGATGAGGATCTCCAGCCACCCTGACGACGCCCTTTTCCTGGCGGCAGCCCTGGTGAGCAGGGCAACGGGAAACGGCCATGTGTGTCTTGATCTCCAGGCCGCCGCAGGCCAACCCCTGGACTCCGAGGACGACAATGGCAATGGATTTGTCTGCCCGGAACTGTCTCCCTGGATCAAGAGCCTGGAACGATCAGACGTTGTGGGCCGTCCGGGTGACGAAATGCCCTTGATCCTTGACGAACAATACCGGCTCTACCTCTTCCGGTACTGGGAATATGAATCCCTGCTGGTGGAGAGAATACGGGAGATGGTGAAAAGAGAAAGCAATTGCGGGGATGAAGCACTCCTGAAGGAAGGTCTCGCCGGGTTTTTCAAAGGAGCGGATTCTGCGGTGCCTGACTGGCAGGAAGTGGCCTGTTTTGCGGCCGCAACCAGGCCCTTCTGTGTTATCTCCGGAGGGCCGGGGACCGGCAAGAGTACCGTTGTTTCCAGAATACTGGCCCTCATTGCCCTGCAGCAAAGCGGGAATCGCCTGCAAATGGCCCTTGCCGCGCCTACGGGCAAGGCAGCCCAGCGGCTCCAGGAAGCCGTCCGTGCTGCTGCTGAAGACCCGCGCTTCTCCGAATCGATCAGGAAAAAACTCCCTTTGGAAGCATCTACCATCCATCGCCTCCTGGGGGCCATCTCAGGTTCCCCTTTTTTCCGGCACCACGCGGAGAACCCCCTCGTCGTAGATGGAGTGATCGTGGATGAGGCATCCATGGTGGACCTCCCTCTCATGTCAAAACTTGTCCAGGCACTCCCCGCCCATGCCAGGCTTATCCTCCTGGGCGACCAGGACCAGCTTGCCTCGGTGGAGGCAGGAGCAATATTGGGTGACATCTGCGACCGGGGCATCCTTCATCACCATTCCATGGACTTCTGCGCACGGTACCACCGGCTCACCGGAAAGGTTATTCCCGAAGGACCCGGCCCCGATGTCCGGGATTCCCTCGTGCGCCTGGATAAAAATTATCGTTTCGGAGAGGAAAGCGGGATAAAGGGGGTCAGCCGGGCGGTCAACCGGGGAGAAGGGGAAGAGGCCCTCACCATCCTGAAGAAAGGCTCATTGGAGGACGTTTCCTGGGTGACATTGCCCGACCCCGCAACCTTGCCGGCTGCCTTGAAGAACAGGGTGCTCTCGGGATACAAGGCCTATCTGGAAACGCAAGACCCCGAAGAAGCCTTTCTCGCACTGGAACGGTTCCGGATCATGTGTGCGCTCCGAAAGGGGCCGTATGGAGTCGTGTCCCTGAATCGCGTCGTGGAGCGAATTCTGCGAGCGGAAAACCTGATCAGTCCCGAGGAACGCTGGTACCGGGGAAGGCCAATCCTCATCACGCGGAACGAATACACCCTGGGGCTTTTCAACGGCGATGTGGGGCTTATTTTTCCTGATCGGGATGCAGGCGGAGAACCCCGGGCCCTTTTCCGGAAACAGGATGGCGCTTTCCGGAAAATCCACCCCGCAAGATTGCCGGAGCATGAGACCGTGTTTGCCATGACCGTGCACAAGAGCCAGGGATCGGAATTTGATGAAGTGGTCTTGATTCTCCCGGATCAGCCTTCCGCCGTCCTGACCCGTGAACTCATTTACACGGGGCTGACGCGCGCGCGGAAAAGGGGAGAGATCTGGGGCCGCGAAGAGGTCTTCCTGGACGGGGTGTCCAGGCGCATTGAACGATCATCCGGCCTCAGGGAAGCCCTCTGGGAAAGATAAGCTCATTTAGGTTCATCCGACTAAAGCGTACTTTGAGAAAATTTTGGATGTTGCAGGCTATGCTCCTTTTTCTTCGATTCCGAGCCTCCCGGGCTGGTATTTTCAGTGAATTATCCACGGGGGAGCCTTGCCCCCTCCGCATTCCAGTCCTCAAGAAAAAGCGTCCTGAGGACCTGGCTGCGGTTTCCCCCATAGATAAATCACGAAAATACGAAGCCTTCCCGACAGTCACGAAGAAAAAGGGGCATATCCTGTTTGGGCTTTTTGGGAATCCTTGATTTCAAAAGTACGCAAAATCCAGATGAACCCTCATTTATTTCCAAAAGAGAATATTTTTTACCCAATTTATCCCCTTTTATGCTATAGAAACTCTGCATCGGCATCTTGACCTTTTTCCCTCCACCCAAACCGATGAAAGGAGGCCCTCCATGTCGCGCAAACCCTGGGAAAGCCCGAAATGGCCCGAAAATGTGCCCCACGAAGTAACCGGATATGAAAAACCTCTCTTTTCCCTCCTCGATGACACTGCCAGAGAATTTCCCGATGCGACTTATACCATCTTCGCGGATGTCTCGAGAACCTATGCCCAGGTCAAGGACACCGCGGACCGCCTCGCCAATTTCCTTGCCTCCAGGGGGATCCAAAAAGGGGACAAAGTGGCTATTTTTCTCCCCAACCTCCCCCATTACCCGGAGATCTTCTTCGGCATCCTGAAGGCGGGTGGGGTGTGCGTTGCCTGCAACCCCCTTTACAAACCGTCCGAACTCAACTTCCAGCTCAAGGACTCCGGTGCCAAGGCTGTCTTTGTCATGGACCATCCTAATTTCTACCCAACCGCGGTGGACGCTGCCAGGGATACCGATGTGGAAACAATCGTGATCTGCAATGTGAAGTCCTATCTCCCGTGGCTCAAGGGTGCCCTTGGCTCGCTTCTTGGGAAGATCCCCAAGGCTGATCACTATGAGCCGGGACACTTCATGTTCGACGATGCTGTCAAATCGGCGAGGCCCGAACCGCCCCGTTTCGAGGTAGATCCAGTGAAGGACACAGCGAATATCCTCTACACCGGGGGGACCACCGGGGTGCCCAAGGGGGCCTGCCTCAGCCATGCCAACCTGGTATCCAACGTGATGACCCTGCAGGAATGGGCACGGGTGGAACCGGAACCCGGGAAACCGAAAGTGCAATTTGCAAGGGGAGGGGAACACACGTTTCTCGGCGTTCTTCCGTGGTACCACAGCTTCGGCCTCACTGTGGTGATGCTTTGGAGCTGTTATATCGGTTCAAGGGTGGTCTGCATCCCGGACCCACGGGCGGGAAAGCCCCCCTTCACAGAGGTCCTCAAGGCCGTGGAAAAGCACAAAGTAACCGTTATGGTGGGCGTCCCCACCATCTATTCAGCCTTCGTGCATCACCCCTTGCTGGAGCGCTTTGACCTCTCATCAATCGTGGCCTGCTCTTCCGGCGCCGCGCCCCTGCCGAGGGAAGTGATCAAACAGTTTGAGCAAATGACCGGTGCCGTCATATTCGAGGGCTACGGCCTGACCGAAACCTCTCCGATCATCACGGCCAATCCCGGGAATGTGGAGCAGCGGAAAGTGGGGTCTGTAGGTCTTCCCTTCCCCAATACGGACATTAAGATCGTGGACCTGGACACGGGCCTCCGGGAACTGACAGACGGGGAGGACGGTGAAATAGCTGCGTCCGGTCCCCAGATCATGCTTGGCTACTGGAACAAGCCCGAGTCCAACGAGGAGGTCTTTCGGGAAATCGAAGGCAGAAAATACCTGTTGACCGGAGATATCGGCCACTTTGATGAAGAGGGATTTCTGGTCATCACCGACCGGAAGAAGGATCTCATCCTGGTGGGTGGATTCAATGCCTACCCGAAGGAGATAGAGGAAGTCCTTTACACGCACCCAAAGGTGGCCCTTGCGGCGGTGGTCGGGGTGCCTGACGAAAAATCCGGTGAGGCGGTAAAGGCATTCATCCAGATCAAACCCGGGGGAAGCGCCACGGAAGAAGAGATCATCGCGTTCTGCAAGGACAAAATGGCCGGGTACAAGCGGCCCAGAGAAGTGGAATTCCGCGATGAACTCCCCACGTCGGTGGTGGGCAAGGTCCTGCGCAGGGTCCTCCGGGACGAGGAAAGGGCCAAACGCCGCACATCATGAACAGGAAAAAATCCAACTTCCTGGCGTGGCCGCCTCTTCTCAAAGGCACCCTCATGAGGCGGTACAAGCGTTTTATTGCTGATGTGCGGCTCCGAAACGGTCATGTGGTTGCGGCCCACTGCCCCAATTCCGGAAGCATGGAAGCCTGCTCGGAGCCCGGCCGGCCCGTCTATCTCTCCCGTCATCATGATAATCCCAAGCGGCGGCTTAAATATACCTGGGAAATCATTGACATGCCCTCATCCCTGGTGGGCGTGAATACTCTAGTCCCCAACAGGCTGGTCAAATTGGCGATCCGGGAAGGGATGGTGCCCGAATTAGCAGGATATGATACGATCCGGAGCGAGGTGAAATACGGCACCAACTCCCGCATTGATATCCTGCTGGAGAGAAATGGAAGCCGGTGTCTTGTCGAAATCAAGAACTGTACGCTGGTCTCTGACGGAACAGCCTGCTTTCCCGACGCCGTGACAGCACGAGGTCTGAAGCACCTGGTGGAACTCCAGGAACAGGTGCGCCGGGGACACCGGGCTGTCATGTTTTACCTTGTCCAGCGCATGGACGCCATTGCCTTCAGGCCCGCAGACCACATCGATCCTGCGTATGGGCGGGAACTGCGAAAGGCGCTCCAAAACAGAGTGGAAATCCTGGTGTACGACGTGATGCTCAATCTCAAGGGAATCAGGTTGAACCAGCCGCTTCCCTATCTCATGTGAAAAGAACGGGATGAGTTTATACTATGCTGTTTGACAGGCACCAGACCGTTAAAAATGTCTTAAAACGCTACCGTCTGGATGAGCGAATCCTCACGCTGGTCGTTGCGGCCCTTATCGGCTTCCTGAGCGGATACGGCGCGGTGCTCTTTCGCCTTATGATAAAGGTGGCCCAGTATGCCTTCTATCGGAACACCAACGATATCCTCACTTTTTCGCACACCCTGCCGCTCTATATAATCGTCGGCATTCCTTGCCTCGGTGGATTGCTGGTCGGCGTTATTGTAAGTTTCGGGGCCAGCGAGGCAAAAGGGCACGGCGTCCCGGAAGTCATGGAAGCGATTGCTTTGCGCAGCGGCAGGATCAGGAAACGGGTTGCTGCCGCCAAAATCATGGCTTCGGCCATCTGTATCGGATCGGGGGGGTCTGTGGGACGGGAAGGTCCCATCGTCCAGATTGGATCCTCCCTGGCCTCTACCATATCCCAGTTATTCAATGTCTCCCGTATGCAGCAGAAAACCATGGTAGGATGCGGGGCCGCAGCGGGTATAGCCGCAACCTTTAATGCCCCGATCGCGGGTGTCCTGTTTGCACTGGAAATCCTTCTCGGTGATTTCGGCATTGCCTCCTTTTCCCCGGTAGTCCTTTCTTCCGTGACCGCCACGACGATCTCCCGCCATTATTTCGGCGATTTTCCGGCCTTTACTATTCCCACGTACCACCTGCAGACTTTGTGGGAGTTCGCCATCTATCCTTTCCTGGGGCTTTTCGCCGGCCTCATTGCCGTGCTGTTCGTTGTGACGCTTTACAAGACGGAAGACCTCTTCGATGCCGTTTCCATTCCCCAGTGGCTGAAACCGGCCATTGGAGGGCTCTTGCTCGGACTTATCCTGATCAAATTCCCCCATGTTTTCGGGGTGGGGTACGGCGCCATCAACGAGGCCCTTTTCAACAGGCTATCTGGTATAATGCTCCTTTCTCTTGTGTTCCTCAAGATCGCGGCCACATCCATCACCCTGGGAACCGGCGGTTCAGGCGGTATCTTTGCCCCGTCCCTTTTTGTCGGAGCCATGGCAGGCGGCTTTTTCGGGTGGATCGCCAACATCCTTTTTCCCTCTTTGACCGCGTCCCCGGCGGCTTACGCCCTCGTCGGGATGGGAGCGGTAGTTGCTGGGACAACCCATGCGCCCATCACCGCTATTATTATCATCTTTGAATTGAGCAGCAACTATAAGATCATTCTTCCGATGATGATTACCTGTATCCTGAGCACGATCCTTGCTTCGTCTCTCAAGAAAGGTTCCATCTACACGATCAAATTGCTGCGCAGAGATGTGGATATCTCGGGAGGTATGGAGCAGAACATTTTACGCTCCATGGAAGTAGACCGATTTATGACGGAAAATCCGCCGACCGTTCCCGAGGGAATGAACCTCCTCAACATCATAAACACCTTCAAGACTGAAGATGTCTCCTATCTCCACGTGGTAAATGAAAAGGGTGATCTGACCGGGATTATCTCGTTCAGGGACATCAGGCCTTTGTTCCAGGAACAGGATCTCCACTTCCTGGTGGTGGCGAAAGATGTGGCAACAGGCGACCTGAAGACTGTCCGGGCCTACGACAGCATCCTGACGGCACTCAAGACCATGAGCGATCTCGACATTTCCCAGCTCCCCGTGGTTGGCGGAGAAAACGGCAAAAAGGTGATCGGTATCCTCAGGGACAAGGACGTCATCGCCGCATACGATAAGGCCATCATCCGCAAAGAAATCGAAACCGGGTAGGCGTTTCGTTTTTACTGCCTGAATCAGCCGGAGAGCCGGAGTTCACGGCAAGTCAGTCTGAGTCCGTGATTCTCGGTTATTTCAGCAAACAGACATACCGCCTTTTTCATGCCCTTCTCGGTGAACTTCCACCAGGCATCCATCACATCAAAACACGCGGACGATCCAAGCAGTTGACATATGGATATGGATGGTGTTTTGTAGTCCCATGAAATTCATCGCTGATCTCCACATCCACTCCCGTTATTCAAGGGCCACCTCAAAGGCACTTGACCCTGATCTCCTCTCCCTGTGGGCCCGCAAAAAGGGGATTTCCGTGATCGGCACCGGTGATTTTACCCATCCCGCGTGGCTGAAGGAGCTCAAGGAAAAACTGGTGGAGGCGGAGGACGGTCTCTTCCGTCTGAATCCTGATCTTGAAAAAGAGGCGAAGTCCGAGCTCCCGAGACGTTGTGCGGGTCCAACCCGTTTTCTGCTCACCGGTGAAATCAGCTGTATTTACAAGAAGAACGACAAGACCCGGAAGGTACACCACCTGATTCTCATGCCTGACATTGCATCGGTGGAGCGGTTCCAGAAGCGGCTGGACAGGATAGGAAACATCACCTCCGACGGGCGGCCCATCCTGGGACTGGACTCCCATGACCTCCTCGAAGAGACCCTGGAGGCCAGCGACCGTGCCTTCTTCATCCCGGCCCATGTCTGGACCCCGTGGTTTTCCCTGTTCGGGTCCAAGTCAGGTTTCGATGCCATCGAGGAATGCTTCGAGGACCTGACTCCCCACATCCACTGCCTGGAAACAGGGCTGTCTTCAGATCCTGCCATGAACCGGCTCATTTCGGCCCTCGACAAATACCTCCTGGTCTCCAATTCCGATGCCCACTCCGCTTCAAAACTGGGACGCGAGGCGAACCTGTTTGATACCGCTCTGGATTATCCCCACATGGTCAAGGCCATGACGGAAGGAAAAGGGTTCCTCGGGACTGTCGAGTTCTACCCGGAGGAGGGGAAATACCATCTGGACGGTCACCGTAAATGCCAGGTCAGGTGCAATCCGAGAGAAACCGGGCAGCACGGGGGAATCTGCCCGGTCTGCGGAAAGCCAATGACCGTGGGCGTCCTCAACCGAATATATGACCTGGCGGACCGGGAAGAACCGGTCATCACCAAAGACGTCCACAGCCTGATCCCCCTGACGGAGATCCTCTCCGAGCTGCTTGACTGCGGCCCTGCCACCAAGAAGGTCATGACCCGGTACGATCTGCTGCTCCAGGACCTGGGTCCTGAACTGCATGTCCTGATGGAAACGCCCCTCACGGAGATCGAAAAGACAGGGGGAGGATTGCTGGCGGAGGCCATCAGGAGGATGCGGGAAGGCCGAGTGATACGGGAGGCCGGATACGACGGGGAATATGGCCGTATTCATCTTTTTTCTCCGACTGAAAAAGCCGCCTTCGCGGGCCAGCTTGCATTTTTTCTCCCTCCCGAAAAACCGAAGGCAATTTCAAGATCTTTGACGGTCGTCAAGAAGGGGAAAAAGTCCAAAAAGGACTCACGCTCTGCTCCTCAGATCCCGGCTTCCGAATCTGACCCAATCCTCAGTCCCCTGAACGACGCACAGCGGAAAGCCGTTATTCACACCGGCGGCCACCTCCTGGTGGTAGCGGGACCGGGCACGGGCAAGACCCTGACGCTGACCCATCGGATGGCACACCTGATCCGTTCAGGCCTCGCGAGGCCGGAACAGATCCTGGGCCTCACCTTTACCAGGAAGGCCGCACGGGAAATGGAGGAAAGGATTGTTTCCCTCCTGCAAGGAAGCTCGGCCTTCATTCCCCATATCACTACCTTTCACGGCTTCTGTATGGAACTGCTCAGGGAGGAGGGCTCCAGAAATGACTTGCCTCCAGACTTCTCCATATGCTCAGAAGCGGACAGGGAGGCTCTTGCCGCGGAGATCGTTTCGGAAACAAACGAGCGAAAAACCATTGCCAAGACATTGCTGAAGCGCCTTCCCGTCCTCAAAAGAGAGACTCTCTCAGATAAAAAGCTGGGGAGGCCAGAGGATGTGATGGCCTCTTTTTTCCGGGCATACCAGGAAAAGCTCAAGGATCTTTGCATGTTGGACCTGGACGACCTGGAAGTGGAGACATGCAGGATTCTTGACCAATTTCCCGATGTGGCGAACAAATACGGAGGCAGGTATCCCGAAATATTTGTGGACGAATACCAGGATACCAACTGGATACAGGTGAACATCCTGAAGGCCCTCACACAGGCCGGCGGAGCCAGAATTTTTGCCATTGGTGATCCCGATCAGGCCATTTACGGCTTCCGAGGGGCCGAAGTGGAACATTTTTTCCGCTTCGAGAAAGATTTTCCAGGGACCCGGGAAATAACCCTCACGAGGAACTACCGATCCGGCAGCAGTATCCTGCAGGGAGCGGCTGCCCTGATGGGAAAAGAGAAATGGTTGGAGGCGGCTTCCCGAGAAAAGGGCACCATATCAATCGCCCGGTGCCGCACTGAAAGGGAAGAGGCGGAAATGATTGTCGTCACCATCGAGAGACTTCTCGGAGGTACCACCTATTTCTCCCTTGACAGCGGGAGGATCGCTTCCCATGAAGACGGAATAGCGTTATCTTTCTGCGACATTGGGATTCTGTACCGCCTCAACACCCAGGGAGATGCCCTGGAAGAGGCCCTCTGCCGAGCAGGCATCCCCCTGGTTCGTTCCGGGGAGAGCCCGCTCATCCAGAATGAGGCCGTCGGGCTGATCTGGCGCTTTCTCCAATCGCTTCACTATCCAAAAACGCCCCATTACGCCAAGGCCTATATCAACATTCTCCGGGAAACGGGCCTGGAGGACCCCGGACCTTTGAAAACGGTCACCGCGAGAGAAAGCGTACCTGATCTCATAGAAAAGAGTATCAAGCACCATTTTCCGGACACAATGTCCCTTGAAGACGAGGAATCCCTTCGCCGGCTCCAGGAATGGGCAGAGGGGTTTGAAGGAAACCTTGGTGCTTTTCTGGACACCCTTTCACTGGAGAGGGGGATTGATCACCTGCGCCTCATGGGAGACCGGGTTGGACTCATGTCACTGCATGCGGCAAAAGGCCTCCAGTGGCCGGTGGTGTTCATTACCGGGTGCGAGGACATGCTGCTCCCCTGCACCCTTTTTGGCGACCGGAATAATGCGGAGGAAAGGAGGCTCTTTTACGTGGGCATGACGCGCGCACGCTCCAGACTCATCCTTTCTCACGCGCGCCGAAGAAGACTCAACGGCCGTGTCCTGGAAATGACCCCTTCCCCGTTCCTCGAAGCGCTTCCCCCCGACCTCTGCCTGCCACTAGAACGAGGCGAGTGGAAACCCAAGGCCAAGCATCATCAACAGTTGAGCCTTTTCTGAAACCGTCATCTCCCAGTGCGTCAGCGGGGCAGGAAAGCAAGCTCAACCTTTTTTGCTGCCCACAAAAGCCTGTTATCCAAAGCAGCCAAAGTGTGAAAGCTGGATTTTGATTCTGCAAACCTCCCATGGACGAGCAGGTGTTTCTGGACACTTATGAATAATTTGGGTATCCTTGACATTTGCATGACAAAAGGATTATGCACGTATCCTACGCCGACCGCCGGATTTGATGAATATCGGTTGACCCCCATATTTTGTGGTTTAGCAAAATATCCGATGAAATTTCTTGCTCCCGGCGCCAGTTTCAGTTCATGAAGTGTATTAAAACAATCTGGGGAGCACTCACTAGAGTTCATCCTCTGGAAGCTTCAGATGTCTTTCACTGCCCTGGTTTTTTATTCAGCGGTGGTCGGAGCAGCCATTGTTGCAGTTTTTACCCTCCCCACTCTGGCGGGCAAATATATGAAGATGAGGAAATTAAAGAAGAAAATCTCAAATCTGGAACAGAACATGGTTGAATTGAAAAAGGAAAATGTTGAGAGACCTTAATCCCAATGATTATTCGGGCTGAATTCAGATCAGAGGATTCAGCGTAATTTTTTTTCGTGAACGCTGTCGCGGAACAGAAAAAGTTGAGACTAGAAAAATGCAGAAACGGAAGGTGAAGAGGAGATTTGTCGAATTCAGGTGGTTCTGGATGGGCGTTTTGCTCTTGTCTGCGGTTCTCTGGGGCCATGGAACGGTGGCATTTGCCAAGGAGCAATCATCCAAGGACGTGAAGCAGGAAAAGAGTTCAAGTGAATTGAGCCCGGTCACCATTGGGAAGAGAATAGAAGAAATCAGAAAGCGTTTGAAGCAGGCCGAATCAACGGAAAACAAAGAGACCGCCCAGCGGCTTGGGGTGTCTCTTTCTGATTTGCAGGAACGAAAAGCAAGGCTCCAGGATATACAAACGAACTATCAACGCCTGCTTACCGCCCTGAAGAAACAGGAAAGCCTTCAAAAGGAAGAGAATGTTCTCCGGGAAAAGATGAAAGTATCCGAAAAGGGAGAAAATTCTCAAAAGCCTCCCTTTTCTTTGAGCTTTTATGACAGCCTCCTTGATCAATTGGGGACCCTGGAACAGCAGAAGGAAACGGCAAACCTGGCCATAGACCTGGCCAAGAAATCACTTGAAAATACAGGAGAAAGGCTGAACCAGGCGGGAAAAGACGTTCGACGGTTCAAGGAGAACCTGGAAACGGTGAAAGAAGACTCGGAAACAGTAAAATTGCAATGGGCTTTGGAAAATGCCGAACTGGAAAGAGAGCTTGACCAGGCAATGTCCAATTTTCAGAAGCTCCACTTGCAGAACCTATCAAAGGAACTTGGATTGGTTGAATTACGCGCGGATATGGCCCGGCGGAATACCCTCTGGGTTCGGGCCAATCTCCATTTTGATGGGGCGGACCTGGACAAGCAACTTGATGTATTGAAAAATCAAGTGGCCAAATTACAGGAGAGATATAACAAAATCATCAGGGAACAATCCGGGATTGAGGCAGCCTGGCTTGATGCTCAAAAACAAGCCTCAAGTGCTTCCGGTGAAACGGAAATTGCTCTTTCGACCGCCGTCCTTCACGTCCGGGGGGCCTGGAGGGAAACCTATCAGAAGGTTCTCGAACAGACCGAAGATATGTTGCAGCTCTTAGTTCAGCAGGAACAGATCTGGAAGTACCGTTACGCGATTGTAAAAGGAGGGGTGGAAGGCAAACAACTGGATACCTGGGAGGAAGAAACAAAAGCCCGCTTGAAAAATATAGAAAGGAAGATCCGGCTCCTCCAAAGGCAACAGACTGATGAGCAATCGCAGATGGTCAGCCTGGAAAGGAAGATATCGGATGAGAACCTGAATAAAAAGATCAGAAGCCTTGTTAAAGAGCAGATGGCAGCACTCACAAAGCTGGCTGAGCAAAGCATTGAATATTTCTCCATCCTTTTGGCTTCAAAACAGCTTCACCAGCGGTTTTTGGACGAAATTGCGATAAAACATGTGCAAATTCCGTTGTCGGATAAAATTATGATGCTGACAGGGAGGCTCCTGAGTGTCTGGAATTTTGAACTCTGGGCGATTGGTGAACAGTCAGTAACCGTCAAAAAACTATTTTCTGCGCTCCTTATCTTGGTAATCGGCATCATTGCGGTCAAATACAGTATCCGGCTCATGAGAAAACGGCTCCTGCCTCGCGTCTCTCTGGAGGCAGGCGCGGCAGCCGCTTTTGAAAAAATTTTCTATTACTTTTCAATCCTCGTGATTGTCCTCGTGGCTCTGCGCATGGTCAACATTCCCCTTACTGCATTCACTTTCCTCGGCGGCGCCATTGCCATAGGCGTAGGTTTCGGCGCTCAAAATCTGATCAACAACTTCATCAGCGGCTTCATTATCATGGCGGAACGACCCATCAAGATCGGTGATTTGATCGAGATTGAGCAGAATTTCGCAATTGTGGAAGAGATCGGCGCCCGCTGTACACGTATTCGAACGGGCGCTAATGTGCATATTCTGGTACCGAACAGCAGTTTTCTCGAAAAAAATATTACAAACTGGACCCTCTCGGATAAAATGGTTCGCGCCCATGTGACGGCGGGTGTAGTCTACGGATCGCCCGTCGAGGAAGTGGAGAGACTCCTGATGAAGGCGGCCCGAGAGCACAAAAGGGTGCTCCGCGATCCAGAACCATTTGTGCTCTTTAATGACTTCGGGAATAGCGCACTCCTCTTTGATGTCTATTTCTGGTTGAGCATGACCAGGATCATGGAACGCCGGATCATTGAGAGCGATATCCGTTTCAGCATAGACGGACTTTTCCGGAAGGCGGGGATTGTCATTGCGTTTCCCCAGTTGGACGTGCATTTCGACGAAAATACCCCTCTCCAATTAAAGATGATGGATTCCGGAAAAGAGGGACTCAAAAAATAGCCCGCATGTATTAGAAAGGGGCGATGACAATGAGCAGAGCCAATAATTCCATAAGGCCCCACGTTCTGATGAAGAGTTGGCCCGGATGGTTGTCAGAGTAGCAGAGGCAACACAGGTTGACTGTATCATTTGTATCACTGAAACCGGGGCGCTGGCTCAACATCTCTATCAGCTGACAGGCAGCTTCCGGGTCATTGCCACGACGACGAATAGTGAAACCTCCGATACCCTGAAAAAGGCAGGCTTGGAGGTCATACGCCTGCCGCTTCGCACGGTTGACAAATACACTCAGGTCCGCCATGCTATCTCCGTCGTGCTGCAGTCATCCAGCGTTTCGATCGGAAATCTCGTCGTCTGCGCAATCGGTCATGATGTTTATCAGGAAGAGGGAAATCTTATTGTCCTGACCAAAATGGAAGCGAGTATTGAAAAACTTGCCGTCTCCGATCTTGTCAAACTCACCAATGGTATGCAGCCCAAAGTGCTGGAGGCTGCTGTCGCGGTCGCCATTAAAATCGGACGCGGGGCGCGGTGCGGAAAACGTATCGGCGCCATATTTATGCTTGGCGACTCTCTCAACGTCCTCGAGGGGAGCAAACAACTGGTTCCCAATCCTTTTCAGGGTCACGAAAAGGCCAACCGTATGCTGACAAACCCTGACATCAACGATGCCCTTATTGAACTGTCGAAACTGGATGGCGCCTCTGTTCTCCGTGGCGATGGCTTTATCCAGGCGGCGGGCGTTTTCTTAACTTCCCCCCCACCGAAACTGAACTGGTTTCCGGTCTCGGAGCACGACATATTGCCGCTGCGGCTGTTACAATGCGTACGAAGGCGACAGCAATCGTTGTCTCAGCAACTGATGGCAACGTACGAGCATTTTCAGGCGGCAAGATGGTGCTCCGAATAGATCCCGATGTGGCCCTTGGGCATATCCGTATGAACAAGTAAGGTTTTTTTATGAATTGATCATAGGTGTCGACACCTTGTGCAGTGAAAAAATTCGAAAGGAACCCGAGCATGGAATCATCCCCGGAGTTCACTTCACCGGAAACTGAAGTTACTTTTGCCCGCGACCTCGGTCTTTTTGATGCCACCATGATCGGCATCGGGGCCATGATCGGGGCCGGTATTTTTGTACTCACAGGGATCGCCGCCGGTGAAGCAGGACCCGCTGCGGTGCTGTCCTTCGCCCTCAACGGTGTGGTAACCCTGCTAACAGCGCTGGCCTATGCCGAACTGGCCTCGGTCTATCCCAAATCAGGAGGCGGCTACGCCTTTATCACCAAAGCATTCCCGGGCCCGGCAGGATTCGCCTCAGGCTGGATGCTGTGGTTCTGCTACATCATTGCGTGTGCGCTTTATGCCCTCGGATTCGGCAGCTATTTCTGGGAATTTATTCAAAGATACTTCCCTCCGATCGCTACTCTTGTCTTCAACCTCGCAGGTCACCAAGCCCCGGCGCTGATGATGACCGCTTTGGTGAGCATCATTTTCATTCTCGTCAATATGCGGGGTACGGCCGTAACCGGCAATGTCGAAAATGTCATCACCATGGCCAAGATCATTATTCTGGGCATATTTATCGCGTACGGGCTGAAGCGGATTTTTGAGATCCCCAGCCAAGCCGCGGCAAGCTTCACGCCCTTTCTGCCGAACGGCGCCGGAGGCGTGGTCATTGCCATGGGGTTGACCTTTATCGCCTTTGAAGGCTATGACCTGATCGCAACGGTGGCCGAGGAGATCAAATCACCGGAAAAAACCATTCCCCGGGCCACGTTGATTTCCCTTGGCGTCGCCGTCCTAATCTATCTGTTGGTCTTGCTGGTCTGTATCGGGGCCATCCAACCCGAATCGGGCAAGTCCTGGCAGTTCCTGGGTCAGTATCAGGAAACGGCGATTGCCAGGGCGGCCGAGAACTTCATGCCGTCGATCGGTGTGGTGCTGATTATCTTCGGAGGGCTACTTTCAACGATATCCGCTTTAAATGCAACCATTTTGGCGTCGTCACGGGTGGCCTTTTCCATGAGCCGCGACAAGATGCTCCCGGTGTCCCTCAGCACGATTCATGAGAAACGACGCACCCCGCACATTGCCATTGCGGTCACCGGAGTGATTGTAGTCGCCATGGCCTTGCTCTTCCCGATTCAGGTCATCGGATCGGCAGCCAGTGTCATGTTTTTACTGACATTTTCCCTGGTCAATCTTTCACTGATTGCACTTCGCCGCAAGTTCCCTGAATTGAAAGGCGGGTTTCGCGTGCCGTTATACCCGGCAACGCCGATCATCGCCATCGTCCTCAACCTGTTTCTGGCGGTTTATCAGTTCAAATTTGATCCCCGGGCGTGGTACATCGCTATTGCCTGGATCATGGTCGGTCTGTTTGTTTATTTTATTCACTTCGAGAAAGTCGCGGCTCCGGATATGCCCCAGGTACTCGAAGTCCAGCAGTCGAAAAGTTCGAACACCTATGCGTATCGGATCCTGATCCCACTGCACAATCCCGATCATGTCATCCCCTTGATGAAACTGGCCATCCCCATTGCCAAGGCCAACGAGGGCGAAATCATCGTGCTTGGCGTCATCAATGTTTCGATCAACCTCCCTCCCCACGAGGGTATGCGATTTGTCCATCACAAAACGCCTCTTTTGAAAGAAGCGATCGAATACGGCAACGAGCATGGGGTGGAAACCCGATCGGCGGTCCGTATTGCGCATCAGGTGTGGGACGGCATTCTTCATACGGCCGAAGCGGAAGAGGCGACGCTCATTCTCATGGGCTGGAAAGGTTACACCACAACACGCGACCGGATTATGGGCGAGGTCACCGATAAGGTGGTGAGGTATGCCCCCTGTGATCTTATCACCGTAAAACTGATGGGAGATCGTCCTCTGCGGCGCATATTGATGACAACGGCCGGCGGCCCCCATGCGACCCTTGCCGCTGAATATGTAGGAGTCATGCACGACGCGGCGGGATTTGAAGTGACCTGCTGCTACGTGGTAGAGCCTAATGCCGGCGAAGACGAGCAAGAAAGAGCCCGTCAATGGATTCAAAAGACCATGCATCTCACGCATCTTGAAGGCAAGGCCGACGCGCGCCTCCTGGAGGGCAGGAAGGTGGCGACAACGCTGATCCGTGCGGCGGAGGATTACGACCTGGTTGTTCTGGGGGCATCCAGGGAAGGCGTCTTCTCAAATGTTCTGTTCGGTGAAATCCCCGAAAAGGTTGCTCGTTACGCCCATACTCCGGTCATGATCGTGCAGCGCTACGAAGGTCCGGTTAAATCTCTTGTGAAAAGGGTGATGGGTTAGCCCGGGGTCCGGATCTGCTAAAGGAGGCTTCACAAAATTGATTTTTACAAAGGATTCTTACTCAAGGAGGTTTAAAATGTCAGATACCAAGAATTCAAATACAAAAGAGGAACTGCCCGCTGAAAAAGGAATTGTTACGGACAAAACATCTTCGCAGGAAGCGCCCGAGAAGGAAACAACAGAGACCCCTCAAGCACCCACTGACATCGAGAAAGAAAAAAGTCTTTTAGGTGAGGTGGCGGAAAATATCGGAGAAGACGCAAAAATGGTAGGGGAAAAAGCAACTGAGATAGCCGATATGATAGTCGATAAACTGAAAAAAGGCTTCTCGCAAGCATACGACGCTGGAGCCAAAGTCGTGGACGATGTATCCCAGACCGCCCAGGGATACGCCGAAAAGTACAAAGCTGAATCGGAAATAGAAAAACTGGAAGGGGAGAAAAATAAGCTGACGACTCAACTGGGTCAATCTATTTTCAGACACCATCTTGCACGGGGTAGGTTTACGGAAGTCTTTTTCAATAAGAAAGAGATAATCGATCAATTCAATCAAATTAAACGGTTAGACAAGAAGATCGTTGAAATCGGCAAGCAACTGGATAAGGGAAAATAATAACATCAAGACAGGAAAAGCAAGGAGTCACGTTATGGGTCTATTAGATAAAATAAAAGAGAGCCTGTTTCAGGGCACGGAAAAGATTACTGACGTTACCGGAAAGATAGTTGAAAAAGGGAAAAAGGTTGGGAGCGATGGGGTGGAAGCCACCCGGGACATCTTTACGAACATCAGTGAAAGAACATCCGACGTTACTGCTTTGGCCAAACTCAAATATGAACTGAGTTCTCTTTCAAAGCAGTTAGAGGTGGAATCATTGAATCTCGGAAGAACGGTTTTAGCGCTTCGCCGCAGTGGCGAATTTTCCGCTGAAAACGAAACGTTCCAGGAACAGATAAAAGGGATTGAGGAATTAGACAACACTTTGAGAACGAAGCAGAATGAATACGAGCAACTGAAAAAGAAACATTCCAGTAATTATGTTGTTAATAAGCTCAGCGAGGAACTCTCTGCGGCCAATGCAATTATTGATCAAGTGGCTATTTCCGAAAAGTCCAATGTGGTTAATAAATTACTAAAGGAAATTCTCCTGCCAAAAGAAGCCCTGGTGTCTGCCATTAAAAGGGGTGATGAAGTGATTATCCCGGATGGCAATACACAACTGAAAACAGGCGATCAAGTCATTGTTATTGGTAAAAAAGATGATGTGGAAAAAGTGGTCAAACGGTTCGCGGCAAATTAAGAAGTTTACCAGCGTTGTTCCTTTGATCTGATCCACACATATGGCGGTTTTTTCAGGCTCAATTCCCAGACCCATTCATCGTTTAGACTACCGGCATTTTGCCTGAAAAGAGATTGAATGTGGCTGAAACCATAAGAGAAATATTCAAGCGTAAGCTCGTTCCTGTAGGGTTTGTGCGCACCATGGGCCTTCTCGGAGCGACCACCTTGGGGATCGGCGCCCTCATGGGGGCGGGCATATACGTACTCATCGGTCTGGCCGCAGGCTCTGCCGGACCGGCGGTATGGCTTTCCTATCTGGTCTGCGGCCTTCTGGGTCTCCTTTCCGTGGCCGTCTTCGGAGAGCTTTCTCGCAGGGTGCCTGTTTCCGGCGGGGGGTATGCCTTTGTTTACAGCGCACTGGGAAGCTTATGGGGGTTCATGACAGGCTGGCTTTTGGCGCTGGGGAGTATCTTCGCCTGCGCCATGTACGCAACAGGCTTTGCTTATTATGCCACGACCCTTTTCTCCAAAAACATACCCGAGCCGCTCCTGAAGGCAACCGCCCTTGGAGCTATTGTCTTCCTCACGATGCTCAACAGCCGCGGGACAAAGAGCGGGGATGGTGTCCAGAAGCTTCTGACCTGGGGTAATCTGCTGGTGCTTGCCATCCTTATCGGGCTGGCTGTTCCCAAAGCGGACCCGAAGCTGATGGTGCCCATGTTCCCGAAGGGTTTGGGCGGGCTGGGAGGGGCTATTGCGATCATCTATGTGTCTTTTTTCGGGTACCAGCTCATTGCCAATAACGCTGAAGAAATCGTTGACCCGGAAAAGACCGTTCCCAGGGCCATGTTTCTGGCCATGTTCGTGAGCCTTTTCTTCTATCTTGCCGTGGCACTCATTTCGGTCATGGTTATCCCCTGGGAAACGCTCGCTGAGTCCAAAGCGCCGCTGGTGGAGGTCGCTTTTAGGGGCGCGGGACGCTCGGGGTGGTTTCTTGTTGCCCTGGGAGGGGTTCTTGCCTCTGCCGCCGCCCTGAACAGTACTCTGCTTTCCCAGGCGAGGCAGATCTTTGCCATGGGGAAGGATCGACTCTTTCCCGCTCTCCTTGGACGCATTCACGAAGTGAGCAGGACCCCCAGAGCCGCCTTGTGGGCCGGCGGTCTGATCACACTTGCAGCCGTGCTTTTTGGGGACCTGGTGTTCATTGTCAAATCGGCGAACTTTTGCTTTATGGTTTCCCTCCTACCGGCCTGTCTTGCCCTGCGTAAATTATACCGCTCATCCGAATCGAACACGCCGCCTGAGCGCTGGAAACGTCATCTTCCCGAGGCCGCTTTTCTGGCCAACCTGCTTCTTCTCATCACCCTGGATTGGGTCTCCATCATTTTTGGTCTGCAACTCATGGCGATTGGTTTTGTCGTCTATCTTTTCTATTCCCGCAAGCGTGGGATCCGGAGCCGAACCGGGATGAGCGTTGTATTAACGCAACAGCCCAAGTCGAAGCTTCTCTCAGGGATGAGGATCCTCGTTCCCATTGCCAATCCCCAGACCCAGCCTCCACTTTTTTCTCTATCCGCGTCCTTGCTTGCCGGCCATGGAGGAGAACTGGTGCTGCTGAACGTTGTTAAGGCCACCCATCAGATTGACTTCCATTCCGCTCTGGCCGATGCGGAGGATTCCCTTGACCTGTTGGACAGAAGCAGTAAATTACCGGACCTGGATCGTGGAAAAATCAGGCCGGTGATTCGCGTGTCTCGCAGCCTGTCAAAGGGTATTGTCCATGCCGCCGAAGAAGAAGGGTGTAACCTGATTGTTATGGGTTTCGCAGGGGAGGAATCGATTCAGACTGCCAGCCTTATGGATGAAGTCATTTCCCAGGCACGGACAGATATTGTCCTGCTGAAGGTGAGGGGTGAATTTCACCCCAAACGAATCGGTGTATCACTTGGAGGCACCAGCAATATGCACCTGATCGTCAGGCTGGCAGGGAGTCTAGCGGATCGTTTTGACGGCCGGATCGATTTTCTGAACATTCTTCCTGCAGACTACACAGCGGAACAGAAAGGGCATTCCAGCAGGATACTCGCACAAGCCATCAAGCAGCACATGGGAAAGGCCCTTTACAGAATTGAACTGACGACGTCTGATGCACCTTTGGATTTCCTGGTTGAACGATCCTCTGAATTCGACCTCCTTATCGTAGGGGCCACCAAGGTCGGGTTCCTGGAACGGGCTGTCATCGGGCCGTTTTCCAGTCAAATCGCGCTGCGCTCTCATTGCTCGGTGGCGGTCGTCCGGGCCGCCCAGGCAGGAGAGAGGCTAGGAAAATCGATCATTCGACGAGGGTAGAAATCGTGGCCTGGAATGAACCTTGCAAACTCTTTGACCTCATCCATGATGTGGGTATCAAGGGCGAGATTTTCAGCAATCTTGACGAGGACACCTTTTTGGGTCTCGTGGAACCAATGGATCTGGACGACATCGTCGAGATCCTTGATGTCATGCCAGAGGACGTCTTGCATACTCATCGGGACATGCCTCTCTCTCGTCCTGCTTTTCTTGTCAACCAACCAACTGATTTGCCGCGGGAGGCCGTTAATGGAAATGTCTTTGGGATTCAAATTGTTCGCCATACTGGGTCTGGTGGCCGGCAACGCCTTTTTCGTCGCCTCGGAGATCGCCCTGACCTCTGCCCGGCGTAGCCGCATTAAGCAACTGGCCGACGACGGCAACCGAGCGGCGCGCGTGGTGCAACGCCTGCATAACAAACCCGAGCGTTTTTATTCGGTCACCCAGATTGGTATCACCCTGGTCTCCCTGGCCTTGGGGGCGGTGGGCATGGAGACCCTCAGCCACATGCTCGACCCGTTGTTCGAGGCGGCCTTCATGGCGGTGAATTCCCAGTCCACCCATGGCGCGCTGATTTCCACAGCCCACACCCTCTCCTATGCGGCGGGTTTCCTGGTGGTGTCCTTTTTTCATGTGGTCGGGGGCGAACTGGCTCCTAAGGTTTACGCCTTCCGCAACGCCGTGAGATTGAGTCTGACCGTGGCGCGGATCATCGACCGCCTTTATCATCTGCTGGCCTGGCTGATCTGGTTCATGAACAAGGCTGCCCGCGGGCTGCTCTGGTTGTTCGGTCAGCGTGACATCGTGCGTGCGGAAAAGGAACTTCAGTTCTCCATGACTGAGGAAGAGATCCGTATCATCCTCACGGCCAGCGAACGCGTGGGAGCCATCAATCCTCAGGAAACCCGGATGATCCGGAGGGTCTTCGACCTGGACGATCATGTAGCCCGCGAAGCGATGGTCCAGCGCACCGACATCATTGCGGTACCCGAGGAGGCCCCGGTGGCCGATCTGCTGCTGCGCTTCAAGGAGGTGCATCACGAGCGTTTTCCGATCTATAAGAAGAGCATCGACGAGATCACCGGTTTCGTTTCGATCAAGGAGATCCTGGCCAAAATCGCGGGCGGCGAAGACTGGAACGTATTGCTGAAGCAACCGGTGCGGGAGATCATGTTCGAACCTTTCATCGTCCCAGAAGCCATGCCCCTCTCCCTTCTGCTCCGTGATTTTCAGCAGAAGTCCCATTACATGGCCCTGGTTGTCGACGAGTACGGCGGTACCGCGGGGGTGATCACCCTGGAGGACGTGTTGGAAGAAATCATCGGCGAATTCGACGACGAGTTCACCCGGCCCCAACGCTTCATCAAAGAGACCGATTCCGGCGGTTATCTCATCGATGCCGCCATCCGGGTGTCGGATCTGGAAGACGCCCTAGACCTCCCGTTCCCCCAGGAGGCTGACTACATCACCCTGGCCGGTCTGATCTATACCCAACTCGGACGCGTGCCTCAACAGGGAGATCGCGTCGAACTGGACATCGGGACCCTCGAGGTCACGGAGATGGACAGGCACCGCATCACCCGGGTGCACTTCGAGCGCCATGTGCCGACCGACCCGGCAGACGGGACTTCGGAAGCCAAGAAGGTGGACTGCGTCGCTCCACAGGATTCGACTCCTTGAATCCGGGCCACGCGCTTAGAAGTCTGGCTCCTTTCGCCTCAGCTAGCTCCATGCCTGTCCATGCCCATGTATCATTTGAAGATATCCAGTAACCGTTCAAACGACTTCTGATCAATTTTCTGCTTTACCAGGGTCGTGTCTTTGATTGCTGATTGCTGCTCATCAAGCGTCAGCCTATCTTCCTTATAAATAATGCCGATGGGTATTCTTTCACCCCATTTCTGGGCCCTCGAAAACGCTGAGTTCCGATCATGAGGACCATACCGGGGGTCTTCATTTATGTTGTAAACCCGGCTTTCGTACCACTTGAACGTATTGACGCGTTAAAAGAAACGCAAGGCTGAAGAATGTCGATTAATGCAAAGCCCTTGTGAGAAAGCCCCTGATTAATCAGGTGGGTAAGGTGTTCGGTATCCCCCGAAAACCCCCTCGCCACAAAACTGCAGTTCAATGCTATTGCCAGCAGCAAAGGGTTCAAGGGCGGATTGAGAGCTCCCATTGGGGTGGTTTTTGATATAAAACCCAGCTCACTCGTGGGAGAAGTCTGTGCTTTTGTAAGTCCATAGACCTGATTGTTACGATGATGTTGTATTCCTGTGCAATTGAGGCAATAAACTCCATAATCGGAGTGGATTGTGACATGGGATAGCCCGAGTAGAACTTGAGCCCGGAGAAGATTGCTCCCAGGGCCATTGCCTGGCTACCGCTCAGCAGCATTTTTTTCTTGGTAAGCGGTGCAGGGGGTACTTTATGGGTCATGTGTCCTCTGAATTCTTCATGGACATAGTCGTATCCGGCAGAAGCGCATTCTTTGTTTTTCTCAACAATTTCGATCCTTTTATCGGAGAATTCCTCTTCAAGCCGGTCTAACAATGGCATAGACAGGCTTGTTTTGGATCCTTATCTGAACAAAATTATGCCCGCCTCGAATTCTGGATTCCACATCCTGATTTATGAACGTATAGTAGCCATGACGCGTGAATACCTTTCCCATAATGAAGCCGATGGACTGCATCCCCTGACCTGCTTCGCCTCCTATTCGGATACTTACATCCACATCCATAATTTTTTTCTCCTTTTACTAACCTAAAGCGCCTTTAAGCACAGAGTTTCTATGGTAATAGATAATTACAATTGATTCACCCTGAAGTCTTTGTTGTTTCTGCGGATTTCTGATCCCATACCTGTACCAGGTAATCTTTCTGGTCTTCGAATTTTTGAGCCTGCTCTTCAACAAGAGCCTCAGCTTCCTGGGAAGACATCTCCCAGCTTTGCCGAACAAAGGAGGCCACCCGGGCAAAATAGAGCGGAGTCATCAGATCAAGCAGTTTGGTTCGGTTGACTTGCCAACTATGGAAAGTTGCTGCCAACTCATAAAGGATGCGGACCCAGGAATCAGTGGGAAGGTAAAACTGGCTTGAATCCATCTGTGCGGTGTTACTGATCTGATTGAAACACTCTTCGCAGAAAATCTCTTTCCACAAGGCTGAGAATTGCTGATAGCCTGTCTTGAAAAGTTCGATCAATCCTTCCAAGTTTACATTAACGGGCTCGGGTTCTACATACCCCTCGAACCCGAAAATCTCCAGTGCTTCGCTTCCTTTAATTTTCTTCCAATAACTCTCGTAACGCTCCATAAGCGAAAAAAGCGCTGAGAGCACCTGACGAAACATCGGTCCAAGGTGTTGGCCAGGATCTTTAGCGTCGTGGATCTTGACACCCAGATTGGACTGACAAATGCGAAAGCCCTGGGTGATGGCGCTCGTGGTCATCCAAATGTCGATTCCAAAACGGGCAACGTCCGTATCCCATACTTCTTGCTCGCTGTAGAATTTAGCCACATCTCTTGATATGGCAAAGTCCCCTCCAATGGGTTGACGGATCCGTTTTCCGTACAGTGCGCGGGTCAGGTTATACACGATATTGTTAGTGATAGTTCCGTCATATTTGTGCCTTACATATACAGGTGACACAAATTGGTATCCTTTCTCCAATACCGGATCCAGGAGATATTTTACCCAGTCCGCAGTAATACTCCTGAGGTCTGAATCCACCATGCCACAGGCATGAACATTTAACCGATTGGCCGCTTCGAATAGAGACCTTAGGGCAGTACCCTTGCCCGCAGGTCCACGATAAATGGAGACAATTTTTTCCTGCCAGGGTTTTATCTGAAATTCCTTAGCAGCTTCCCTTGTGTCGTCCGTGGAGCCCCCATCAGCGATTAGAATCACACTTCTCCGGTCTTTATAGTGTTTGGCAAGACCATTTGTGACCATTTGGACCACATGCGTTATGGTCTTCTCATTGTTATACGAGGGGATGCCTATAAGGATATCTGCCGTTTCAATCTCCTCCAGTCGCTTGGATGTATAGCCCCGTAAGGCGGTGTCATAAACCATCATTATCCCCCTTTCTAATGCTTAATCCCAATGTTCCAGTTACTATGAAACCCAACGAAAGTATACCATGCCTTAATAACATATAGGGCTTTTCGAAGCAAACGGAGCGGAATTTCCACCCGGTTTTGGTCCAGATGGGGCGGTAAATCTTCTGATGTATAGAGTATAAGCAATATTTTTGCTTAGAAAAATATACTACGAGCGGATATTTTTCTCGGAAGTGTAACAGTACCGTTCAGAATCAAAAAAATTGAAACTCAACCCAGTTTTACCCTTAGAAGACCTGAAAGTATTACAAGATTTATGAGCGAGTTATCAATGGTAACGATGCAAAGGCACTGGCCATGGAATCGGGGGCAGGATTGATGGTGATCAAAACATTGTCGCGCCTTTCAAAGAGCGTCAGAAAGGTTCGCTCCCGTTCCCGTGCGCTTCTTATTGGATCTTTAGCCTTTCTGGGATTGCTTTGGATTGTCTTTGAGCTCATTGGGGCCTTCCAACTTGAGCTTCCACCTGAATTCGTCTTCATTATGCTTCATCCCTCTTGAAATATACAATTGCCAGAGGAGGCAAAGTAATATTAACTGAGTAAGGGCGACCGTGGAAGGAGGTGGTTTCAGCTCCTACTGCTCCAAAATTTCCCTGACCACTGCCATCGTAGTCTTGGGCATCGCTGTTCAAAATCTCCCTCCATAGACCACCCTCCGGCACTCCGACCCTATAGTTGTGGTGTGGAACCGGCGTAAAGTTGCAGGCAATGACTATCGTATCCTCAGTTGAGCGCCCTTTGCGAAGTAGACTAAGAGTGCTCTGCTGAGAGTCGTTGCAATCGATCCATTCAAAACCCGCTTGATCAAAGTCCAGCTCATGCAGGGCCGGCTCATTTTTGTAGAGTTGATTCAAATCGGTCACCCACCGCTGAACACCAGAATGGGATGGGTGTTCCAGCAGGTTCCAATCTAGGCTCGTTTCATGATACCATTCATTCCATTGTCCAAACTCGCCACCCATAAAAAGCAGCTTTTTCCCCGGCTGGGCATACATAACGCCGAAAAGGAGCCTCAGATTAGCAAACCTCTGCCAGTCGTCGCCGGGCATCTTCCGCAAAAGTGATCCCTTGCCGTAGACCACTTCGTCATGTGAGAGTGGAAGTACAAAATTCTCGTTAAAGGAATAAATCATACGGAAGGTCAGTTTGTTATGATGAAACTTTCTGTGGATGGGGTCTTCTGACATGTACGCCAGCATATCGTGCATCCATCCCATGTCCCATTTCATCCCGAAACCAAGGCCTCCCACATAGAGAGGGCGGGAGACCATGGGCCATGAGGTGGACTCTTCGGCCACGGTTTGAACATCGGAGTAGTTCTTATAGACCTCCTCGTTAAAGCGCCGCAGAAAGGCGATGGCCTCCAGGTTTTCCTTGCCGCCGTATTTGTTTGGAATCCACTCTCCATCCCTGCGACCGTAATTCAGATACAACATGGAGGCCACGGCATCCACCCGCAGACCGTCGGCATGGTACACGTCCAGCCAGCACAGGGCACTGCTCAGAAGGTAGCTCTGCACCTCCTCGCGTCCATAGTTAAAGATCAAACTGTCCCAGTCCGGATGGATTCTCTGACCAGGATCGGCATGCTCAAAGAGATACGTTCCGTCAAAATACCCGAGACTGTGCTCATCGCTCGGGAAGTGTGAAGGCACCCAATCCAGGATAACCCCTATCTCGTTCCGGTGTAATTGGTCGACCAAATACATGAAATCCTGGGGTGTCCCGTAACGGCTGGTGGGGGTAA
>CAZJRD010000020.1:0-2495 GCA_964548365.1 uncultured Desulfobacteraceae bacterium
GGTGGAAACACGGTAGCCTCCGGAAAGCGGGTATTGAATTCCGGGTCCATTGCCAACTCAATAAACCTGGTCGTGGAGGCGAGTCGGGCAGCCTGCTCTCTCTGTTTCCTGTCCAGGACGGCCATAATCGCTCCCACGCCCGCGAGATTATCCAGAGACAACACCTCTCCTTTTACTGCCTCCGGCGGAAGCATGCCTATATCAACCGCATGCTTCCAGTTGAACTTGGTCCCAAAAGCGCCGGTCAGGACGGTGCGGGCCACGCTCGTTGCTCCTGAGTGTTTCATGAGGAGCTCAATCCCCACGTACAAAGCAGATTTTGCCAACTGGAACTGCCGTACGTCCTTGAGCATGATACTGATATTCTTGCCCGTACCGCTCTCTTCCGCCGGAACCAGCACGTATTCCCTGCCGATTCCCGTTTCATCAGAAATCACTCCCTCCATTCCTTATATCTTCGCTGGGGATTGACGGACGCGGCGGAAGCCAGGATCTGGCCGCTTTGAAGATCACAAAGATACGCTGCCAGGGTTGTGGCCCCCATATCCACGGCGAGCCCCAGGCTTTTGGGTCTGTTTCCGGGGATCACCGCGGTGACGCCTTTTCTCATATGGTTCACCAGCGTAATCTCCCCATCAGACGCCAAGGGATGGCTCAATTGGCGCAACGCACCCAGATCCTCGATGAAAACGTCATGGCCCGCCACGGTCCTGGCCCGCTGCGCCACCCAGCTGGCAAGATCCATCAGAATACCATGCCTCGGCTCAGGCGGCTCCTCTTTCCTCAGCACAATTCTTTCCACCATCGGGTTCACCGGATACTTCCCTTTGAGCCCGGTTTTTCCCCGGGCCTCCCGGCTGTCCGCCATCTGCTCGGGAATCGTAACGGTCAGATCTCCCCGCACCTGTGCCTGGCAGGCCAGTCAATATGACTTTCTGATTTCCTCCCGAGAAAGGATATCCAGCTCCGATTCACTCAATGCTGATAAATTGTGTGACGGGTCCGCAATGACCCCGCACTTGCCGCAAAGGCCCTTGCCCCCACAATCCGCCCGTATCGGTACATTCATGCTTTGGGTGGCCTCAGCGATGCTGGTATCTGCGTCCACCTCGGCCTGGATACTCGTTGGCTCAAATTTTATCCGGTAATGCATGGCCATTCTAATTTTCTCTTTCTCCAGCGTAATTCCTGCGCAAGGTTGTCTCAATACGTTTGCTTCCACTTTCCTGTCTTCTCAATAAGCCCATGGCACTAATTTCAGACTTATTCTAACTGGTCCGGGATCCATTCACGACGAGGGGCACGAAGAAAAAGAAGTGTTGATCTTGATAAAGATCCTCCGTGCCCTTCATGTTCTTGTTGGTAAAACAATCATAACGATATACTTGCATGCGATCCTGAATTGCAGAGCATCCGAGTGGCTTTTTGAGAACTTACTGGTTTACACCCTTGGCAATCTCATGCATATTGTTTAAGAATGGAGAGGTAACTCAAGTAATTTTTTAACACAATTGGTGCATCAAAGCAATCCAATTGCCTCAGAACTCATGTATGCTTGAGAGCAACAAGGAAATTGACACGGGAAGACCAGCCCCTCTTTTCGGGCTCGGGATCGACGCAGGGGGAACTTTTACCGATGCCGTTGTTGTCGACATCAACGGGGCCGACATCCTGGCCCAGGCGAAGGCACCCACTACGTCTCAGAATCCCATTGAGGGTATACGGGAGGCCATCCGTGGAGTTCCCCAGGAGACATTGCGAAAGGCCGATTTTGTTTCCCTTGCCACCACCTTTGCAACGAATGCCATCGTCCAGGGGAAAGGCGGCCAAGCGGGCCTGATCCTCATCGGATATGATCGGGACCATCCCGTCCTCTCCAGGATGTCTCCGGTGTTTTTTCTGGAAGGCGGCCACAATTACTGGGGAGAAGAGGTCGCAGTCCTGGGACTGGACCCTCTCGAAAAGGAGCTCCGCTCCCTGGTCCATGAGGTGGATGCCATCGCGGTATCGGGGTATTTTTCTGTACGAAACCCGGAACATGAAAACCGTGTTGCCCGGTATATCGAAGAGCATTGTGATCTCCCGGTGGTATCAGGTCATCAGCTTTCCGTCCGCCTGGATGCGCCGAAACGTGCTACCACCGCCTGGTGGAATGCCCGTCTTATCCCGCTCATCAATCTCCTGATAGAAGACACGAGGAAAGTGCTCAAGGAGTTCCAAATAACTGCTCCGCTCCTGGTGGTCCGGGGAGACGGGACGCTCATGTCGGTCCGCGAAGCACAACGGCGGCCGGTTGAAACCATCCTTTCCGGTCCCGCCGCCAGCATCCTGGGAGCACGGTTTCTGACCCGCAAGGATGACGGCCTGGTGGTTGACATGGGCGGCACCACGACGGATATGGCCATCCTGAACCATGGCAGGGTGGAAATTGACCCTGAGGGAGCACAGGTGGGGGAATGGAAAACCCAGGTGGAGGCGGCACGGATCAGGACAAC
>CAZJRD010000020.1:2595-48822 GCA_964548365.1 uncultured Desulfobacteraceae bacterium
CCCACTGACTTCTGCGTGGCAAGGGGCACCTATGAACTCGGCTCCAGGGAGGCGGCCCAGGCCGGTATTTCCATCCTGGCAAGAGGGCTTGGGATGAATGAATCGACGCTCTACCAGGCCCTTGAAAAGGAAATAGCAAGACGGCTGTGCGTCGAGGCGGTCAACCTCTCCTTTCACAGGGATGCCCCGCCCCTCCTCTCCCTCATGCATCACTGGTTCCCCAATGAAAAGCCGCAGGGCAATAGAGAGCAGGCCATGGAGCTTTCAGTAAAACTGACCAATCCGGTGCTGGGCATCGGGGCCCCCGCCGGGGCGTGGCTCCCCCAGTCTTTTGAGCATCTCCGCACTGCGACCATACTGCCGGAACACTTCACGGTGGGGACAGCGGTCGGTGCAGCCGTGGGGACCGTCGGCTTCACCCTGAGGGCGGAAATCCGGCCCATCCCCAAAGGTAGCCATATTCTCTTCGCCCCGGACGGCAAAAGGGAATTTGACGACTTTGATGAAGCGGTTCGGGTCGGGCGGGAAGCACTGGAATCCATGGCAAGATCGCGTATGCTGTTGAATGATGTCAAAGATCCCACGATGGACTTCACCATGGAAAAACAATCCGCTCCCATCCCCGGAGGTGAACTCTACCTCTGCACCATGCTCACCGTGCAGGCGACCGGCAGGGTGGCGGTAAATGAAGCCTAAACGTAGGTGCGGACCACCCGGATGGCCTTGCCCATTTCGGTCCGCTCAATGGTATTGCCAGGGACCAGGGTTACGGACGCCTTGAAGTTCAGCTCCTCTTTGAGCCGGGCCGTGACCTTCCTTTTCAATCCTTCCAACTCCCCTGTCCCGATCTTCTCCCCTTGCTCAACAGTGATATCCAGGTGGGTATACGGCGAAGGGTGGTTGAGGACGATCTGGAACTCGCCGGTCACGTCAGGAACCATGGACTCCAGCACCCGTGCCACGCCGTTCGGGAAGACATTGATCCCCTTCACATGGAGCATGTCATCTGCCCGCCCGATCACCCTGAACCGGGGTCCCGTGCGACCGCAGGCACAGGGACCGACCCCCAGTATCTCCAGCAGATCAGACGTTCGGTACCGAACCAGGGGCTGTGCTTCCTTCGCCAGGTGCGTCAGGACCATCTCTCCGATGCCCCCCTCTTCGATGCGGATATCCTCGCCACTCTCCGGATCAATGAGCTGAAACAGGAGGGCCCCTGTCCCCAGGAAATGAAGCTGATAGTTCTCTTCGCACACCGCGGCAAAGTTGCACAGTACATCGGAGACGCCGTAGTTGGCATTCTGGGCCTTCATGCCCCAGGTATCTTCAATTCTCTGCCGGTATGCCGGGTTGTCAAGTCCCGGCTCTCCGCCGAAAAGGCCGAGGCTCAGTCCCAGTTCCCGGGGTTCCATGCCCAGCTCGTCGCGAACCACCTGCTCCAGATATCTCGGGTAGCTAGGGGTGGAGGAGATGGCGTTTATGCCTGCCTCCTGGATTACGCGGACCAGCTGGCGCGAGTTTCCCACGCCGAATGGAAAGACCGTGGCACCGGTAGTTTCCAGGTTGAAATGATCCGTCACACCACCCATCCAGAGCTGGTAGTTGAGGCAATGGATAACCCGGTGGTGCGACCGAAGCCCGGCGGACCAGAAAGACCTTGCCCCGCAATCATGGGTCAGGTTCAGATCGGCCCTGGTGAGTGCCGTGTAGACGAAGCGCCCGGTGGCGCCGGAGGTGCGGTGAACACGCGAAACAGCTTCCGGTTTGCAGGCCAGGAAATCCCCGAAGGGCGGCCGGCGTTCCTGGGATTCCCGCAATTCAGCCTTGGTGGTAAAAGGAAGTCTTTTCAGATCTTCAGTCCCCTTTACGTCCCGGGGATCGCTCCCGGTCTCAACCCACTTTTTCTTGTATAGTCGGCTTGTTGCGGCCACATATTTCAACTGCCTGTGAAGTTTTTCGCGTTCAAATCGGCGCTGTTCTCCCGCAGGCATGGTCTCCATTTCCGGATTCCAGCATTTCCGCTCCATGCGAACTCCTACTTCTTTTTCATCCGGGCAAGACGCCGGGCCACGTATTCGGCCTGGTTCTGTGCCTGGGTGCAGATGAGGAGATGATTGGCCTCGATCTCAAGGATCTGCTCAAAACTGGCGTCAAGGCCCTGATCGATCGCGATGCGGGACAACCGCAGAGCCAGAGGCGAACGTTCCGTGATCTTCTGCGCCATGGCAATAGCCTCTTTCATCAGGGTATCATCAGAGACGACCCTGTTGGCGAGCCCCAACCTCTCAGCCTCTCTCGCGTCAATGAATTCCCCGGTGAAAATCAGCTCCTTGGCCTTTCCCAATCCAACCAGATGGGTCAACAGCTTGGTCCCGGCCGTGGTCACAGTGAGGCCGACCCCTGTTTCCGGGAATCCAAACGTGGCGCTCTCGCCGGCGATCCTGATATCACAGCTCATGGCAAACTCACACCCACCCCCCAGAGCATATCCCCTGACCGCGGCGACAAGCGGTTTTCCCAGCTTCATGATCAGCCGCTGGATCTCCTGGAGCCGATCTGTTTCCTCCAGCCAGGTGGCTGTATCTTTTCCCGCGGCCGTCTCCTTGAGATCCTCGCCGGCACAAAAGGCACGACCTGCTCCGGTGAGGATAATCACCGCAGCCTCCCTGTCCTCCCGCGCCGTTTCCAGGTGGCTCATGAACGCCCGTAGCAGATGGACATTAATGGCGTTCAACCGATGGGGGCGGTTCAAGGTGATGATACCGACCGGCCCCTCCCGGTGGTAAAGTGCCGCCTCTTCGTTCATGCAATCCTCCGCCATTTCGGTTTGTCCGGTTACACCTCGGCAAACTCATTCTACAATAACGCGATTCCCCCCTGTTCATTAGATCTCTATCGAAACAGGTTCTTTACCACAGAGTCACAGAGAGCACAGAGTTTCCTTCTTTTGTCCGATCGCGAGAGCCCGATCGGACAAAAACAAACCTGTTTTTAAAATCCAGAGTCAACTTATCCGGGTATTCTTGAATTCTTCCTGATCCGTTTCTATGCAACTCTGCGTTAAAAGGTGCTGTTTCCTTGTTTGTTCAGAATGTTTTTTCTGAACAAACAAGGAAGGCTGTTCTCTGTGAACTCTGTGGCTCCGTGGTGAACAAATTACAGATAAAATGCGTTACCGTAATCATAAATAACTCTACTTAGGACTTCATTCGATCGTTTTTGGGATCATAGTACAGCAATGGCACCACGTTGGCCGGAAATCGCTCATTGAGGATCTCCACTTCCAGCTCGGTCCCGACTTCTGCCAGCTCCGGTTTCACATAGCCCATGGCCAGGCTCTCACCCACCCGGTGCCCGTAGCCGCCGGAGGAGGTCATGCCCACATATTCACCATCCTTGTATATTCCATTGTACCCATAGGCATCGGCATCCTTTGCCTCAACGCTCATGAGCACCAGTTTTGCCGGCACCCCTTCCTCCTTCTGTTTCAGCAGGGCGTCCCTGCCGATGAAATCGCCTTTCTCCAGTTTCACCTGCCAGCCGAGTCCTGCTTCCCATGGGGTATGGTGGATGTTCAATTCTCCCTTCCACGTGCAGTATCCCTTTTCGAGCCGCATGGAATCCATGGCCCTGATACCGAACATGCCGAGGCCGAATTCCTTGCCAGCCTCCATCAGCTTTTCGAACAGGTTGATCTGCCGTTCGATGGGGTGAAACAACTCCCAACCCAGTTCCCCCACGAAATTGAGCCGGTTTGCCTGGACCGACACCTTATCCACCCGGATATTCTGGGATGTGGCAAAGGGAAACGCCTCGTTTGAAAGATCGGTCTCTGTCAGTTTCCGGAGGATGTCGCGGGATTTGGGGCCCGCGATAATCAGGCAGCCGATCCTGGTGGTCACGTCCTCGAGGGCAACCGACCCGTCATCCGGCAGGTTCAGAAGAAGATGGTGATGGTCATGGCGCTTGGACACCGCGGCAGAAACGACCATCCATTTGTTCTCTTCAATCTTCGTGCACGTCATGTCGCAGAGAAATGTTCCCATCTCCGTCAGGGCTGGGAAGACAGCGATCTTCCCCACCTTCGTGGGCGCCTTATTGCAGCTCAGCCGGTCCAGGTACTCCTCTGCGCCGGGGCCGGAGACATACCATTTGGAAAACCCCGTGAGATCCAGGAGACCGGCCTTTTCCATGACCATCCTGCACTCACGACCCACGGACTCGTGCCAGTTGGAACGCCGCCAGGAATCCACATCCCGGTCGTCGACCTTGCCAGAGAACCACTGGGGACGCTCCCACCCGTACGTTTCACCAAACACTGCGCCGCCGGCCTTCTGTCGATCATAGATGGGGGAAACCTTCATGGGCCGGCCCGCATCCCGTTCCTGGAAGGGAAAGGGAATTTCATATAGCCTGGGATAGGTGTCCGCCACCTTTTCAAAGTTATACTGTTTGTTCACGTGGGAACCGTAGCGGCGGGAATCCAACGGCCAGAGATCAATCCCGGGCTGGTCATTCATGATCCACTCCGCCAGGTACCTTCCGATCCCGCCTGCCTGAGTAATTCCGAAGGAATAGCCGCAGCACAACCAGAAGTTTTTCAGCGGATAGGCCGGACCCACCAGAGGATCTCCATTGGGTGTATAGGTTATGGGGCCGCAGGTGATATGCTTCAGACCCGCGTGTTCCATGATGGGGAACCGTTCGATACACTTCTCCACATACGGGGTAATTCGATCCAAATCAGTCGGCAGCATGGACTGGGCATAGTCCCAGGGCACTCCCTCGGGATGCCACGGGTGGGCAGCCGACTCATACATCCCCAGGATAAAAGAATCCATTTCCTGGCGAAAATAAATGGACAGGTCAGGATCTCGGACGAGGGGAAAGTGCTTGCCCAGTTTCTTCCGCTCTTCAGCCTCGGGTATCGCTTCAAAAAGGATATGGTGATGCTCACAGGACAGTGACGGAAGCTCCAGGCCCACCATCGCACCCACTTCCGGTGCCCACAGGCCGCCGGCGTTCACCACGTGCTCACAGGTAATATCACCCTTGTCGGTATGGACTACCCACTCGCTGCTCTTGTTCCTGGTGATGCCGGTCACCATGGTGAAGCGATAGATCTCAGCACCGTATTTCCTGGCTCCGATGGCCATGGCCTGGGTCATGCTGGCAGGGTCCACATCACCGTCATCAGGATGCCACAGGGCACCCAGAACCCCGTCCGTGTTGATCAGTGGGTGGAGTTCCTTTATCTCCTTTGGTCCAAGCATCTCCACGTTGAGGCCCAGGCACTTATCCTTGGTACAGTTGTATTGCAGCTCGTTCATCCTCTCCGGAGTGGAGCCAAGCCTGAGAGCGCCGGTGGTATGCCACCCGGTGGCTTGCTCGGTTTCTTCCTCCAGTTTCTGATAAAGCTCCACCGACCATATCTGGACCTTGGCGGCATAGTAATTGGGATGGTAATAAGAAAGGTTGCCGGCCGCCATCCACGTTGAGCCGGAAGTCAACTCGTTTTTCTCCACAAGGACCACATCGGACCAGCCGAACCTGGCCAGATGATAGAGAATTCCACACCCGATGGCGCCCCCGCCGATCACCACTACACGTGCATGCGTCTTCATAAATCAGACCTCCTTCATTATTTTAACGCCGTATTCGACGATGATCACTGCCTGTGTCCTGAGAAGCTGCTTTGCCGGGTTCATGGGACGGTTAGGTTAATTGCTATCCCGAGGTGTTTTAACCGTCCGGATCAGCAGAACAGGTTTGACCGATCTTCGGATGACTCTGTCGGCCACGCTTCCCATGGCCCATCGCGTTAGGCCTCCCCCGCCATGGGTGGTCATCACGATGATGCTCCCATATTTTTCGGCGTGGGCCAGTATCTCTCCTGCGGCATCCCCGTAACGAACATGGGTAGAGACCTTCAATCCTTTTCTCTCCAGGTCCGCAGAGATTTTATTGAGGTACTCCTCTGCCGCTCGAACCACCTTCAATTCATATTCCTCGGCATCCAATCCGGGGAGCGAAGAGAAAAAGGCCACCCTGAGGAGCTGTATCTCCCCTCCCTGGATATGGGCCAGTTCCTCCACCCGGCCAAAGACCCCTTCAGCCAGGGCAGAACCGTCCAGGGGAACTACTATCTTTGAAAACATGCTGCTTCCTCCTCTTTCCTGCTCATGCAACGTCACTTATTTTCACGGTACCCGATCATAAACCTCCAGAATCTTCCCCAGGGCTTATACAGAAACCGGTAGTAAAGAGATGCAATACCCCCGGGTAAATAGATCATCACCACGATTAAGATAATACCGTAGATCACCAGATGGAGACCCGGCAGGTTGGAAGCACCGGAGCGGATCAGCTCCATGGCGATCAGGAAAGGAAATGCAAGAAAGGCGCCTCCCCACAAGGAACCCCTGCCGCCGATATAGGCCACGGCCAGCACCTCGACCGTTTTTGAAGTATGCATCAGGTCAGGGGTCAGTATCCCCAAGTAGTGTGCGTAAAATCCGCCCAGCCATCCTGCTATGGTACAGGAGATGGTAAAATTGACGATCCGGTAATAGGTGGGATTCACCCCTGATGTGCGGGCCGCTTCCATATTCTGGCCGATGGCCTTGAACGCCAGCCCCATTTTGCTCCGGGTGACCCAACGGCATATGACATAGACCACAAGCAGCATGATCAGCATCATGTAGTAATAGGGTTCGTTGGAGCTGGTATCAATCATCCTCGGCACGCGAAGCCCCAGGGGACCGCGGGTCAGCCAAACCATCTTGATGCAGAGCCCCATGAGGGCAAGTCCGATGAACCACGCCATGACCGCCGCGAAGATGCCTCTGAGGCGCAGGGTCAAAAGGCCCGTCAGAAAACCCAGGATACCGGAGGCCAGGGCCCCCACAAAGATACCGGCCCATGGCGACAGTCCCGCACGCACCGCCAGGATGGCGGACGTATAAGCGCCCAGGCCGAGAATCGCCGCGAAGCCGAAGTTCACGATGTTGATGAAGCCCGCGGTAAGGTCAAAGGCAATGGCCGAGGCAGCACTGAGGGCGATGATGGTCAGCCAGCGAAGCAGATATTGGTCGCTGAAAGGCGGTATGAAAGGCAGAACCGCAAGAAATATCAAGAGCAGGGCCCCCAGGGGAGTCAGGCACAGCCAGTCCAACACTCGGCTCAGAAAGCCCATTTCATGCTTTGAAACACCAGTTTTCATGTGCACTCTCCTACTGATCCAGGACGCCCCGGACTTCCGAGCCAAAGATGCCGCTCGGTTTGAAAATGAGTACCAGAATAATGATGACCGAGGGGACCACGAACTCCCATCCCGCGCCGAAGTATTCAAGGGTCAGCACCTTGAGCAGGGAGACCATGAATCCACCGATCAAGGCTCCCATCACATTTCCCAGTCCCACCAGGATCACCACAAACCAGGCCATGTAGAGAGGTTCCAGACCCACCGTGGGATAAGAGGGGTACATGAACAACAGGCTGGCTCCTGCCACTGCGGCCATGGCACAGCCGATGGCCATGGTCAGAACCATAATCCAGTCCAGGCCGATTCCTACCATCAGGGCACCCATCTCGTCCTGGGCCACGGCCCGGATGGCCTGTCCTGTTCGGCTGTATTTCATGAATACCCAGAAACCGATAACGATCACCAGGGCCAGGATAAACGCCATGACCCGGTCAATGGACATGAAAACATTTGCTATGGATACAACACCGGGCCAATAGTGCGTTATACCCTTAAAATCCGCGCCGAAGAGTAACTGGTGGCCGTTCACCAGGATCACGCTGATGCCCACGGTCAGCAAAAAGGAATTCATGACCCAGTTCGCCCTGCTTCTCTTTCTCAGGGGATTAAAACAAACCCGTTCGGTGACTGCCCCTGCCAGACCGCCCACAAGGGCCGCAAGGATCATTGCGATAAACGGCGCTACCATGGCCAGGAAAGCATTTGGATGGGCGTCCAGATACCCATGCAGTGGTCTGATCACGTAATAGGCGGTTAAACCGCCGATCATGAAGTACTCGCCGTGGGCAAACTGGGCAATATTCAATACGCCCAGGATGATGGCAAGGCCCATGGCAACCAACCCCAGCATGCCCCCTGTAACAACGGTATTCACCAGGATATAGGGCCCGCGATCCCAGGTGCATACCACCATGAGGATTACGGCGATGGTTACCGTTATCCCACCCGCGGATTTCAACCATGCAAAGACACTTTTGAAAAATGAGTTCAGCATCTCATTTGTCCTCCCTCTCTCCAAACGCTAAACACCCAGAAAAACCTTCCGCACATGGGCGTTGTCAGCCAATTCTTCACTCGGTCCCTCCAGGTCGATGCGCCCGTTTTCAAGCACGTACCCCCGATCCGTCATCGATAAGGCCTTGGTGACATTCTGCTCCACCACCAGGATGGTCTTCCCTTCTTTCCTGAGTGTATTCAGGGAGTCGAAAACCTGATCCGTCAACTGCGGTGCGAGACCGAAGGAGGGTTCATCCACCAGGAGGAGTTTGGGGTCCGCCATCAAAGCCCGGCCGATCCCCAGCATTTTTCGCTCTCCGCCGCTCAGGGTCCCTGCCAGTTGGTTTTGCCGTTCCTCCAGCCGGGGAAAGAGGGCATAGGCAAAATTGAGGAGCCTGTTCTTGGCAGTCTTCTCCCGTATCGTATAGGCTCCCATCATCATATTCTCACGCACCGTCATATTGGTGAACAGGTTCATCTCTTCCGAAATAAAGCTGATACCGAGACGCGTAACCTTATTTCCCGAAAGGCCGCCTATATCCTGGCCATCAAAAAGTATCTGTCCGCTCATGGGCTTGATAATGCCGGCTATCGTTTTCAAGGTCGTGCTCTTCCCGGCGCCGTTCGGCCCGATGAGGGAGACATATTCGGCTTTATCGATCTTGAGAGATACATCCCTCAAGACCTGGAGAAAACCATACCCTGCATTAAGGTTGTCTATTTTTAACAGCACTTTTTGCCTCCATTCGATTATGCGGGAAGATCAACAATGTCACAGGTCCCCATTGAAATGGGACTCCTGCAATTCCATGCAGGGCCATCCTAGTCAGCCTTCCCGAGATAGGCCTCAGCAACCTTTGGGTCCTGTGCCACTTCCTTTGTCGGCCCTTCTGCGATCTTCAATCCGAACTGAATAACCACTAACCGCTCACAGACATTCATGATCAGCTGCATAATGTGCTCTACCATGAGGATCGTTACCCCGGCATCCTGGATTTTTCGTATGATTCTTATGATATCCTGCAGCTCTCCTTCGGTCAGACCTGCGGCGAGCTCATCAAGGAACAGGAGTCTAGGCGTGGATGCCAGTGCCCTGGCCAGGTCGAGCCGCTTGAGTTGAACCGTGTTCAGATTCTCCGAGACCATCTCTTCAGGTTCCGGAAATTCTACGAATTCCAACATTTCACGGCTATGGGCGACAGGGTCGTTTACTTTCCCTTTCCTGTTTCCGAAAATAGTGGCGGTCATGACATTCTCGAGGGCTGTCATCTTGGGGAAAGGCCTGGGGATCTGAAAGGTACGGGAGAGCCCCCGGTGACACATTTTTTCCGGCGTCAGGCCGGTTGTATCTTCGCCGAAGACTTCCACTTTTCCCGAGGTGGGGGGATTCAATCCGGCAATGGCATTCAGGAGGGTCGTCTTTCCGGCGCCGTTCGGCCCGATGAGACCGACAATCTCTCCCTCATCTACGTGCATGGACACCTTGTTGACAGCCGTCAGCCCCCCAAACTGCTTGGTCACTTCGATTGTTTCTAGTAGGCTCATTGGTATCACCGATGGTTAGATTTTCACGGGGATCGATGAACGGGGATACCGGTCAAGTCGCCCGGTATCCCATCCACCCATCTCTTCTCACATTTTCCACCGGGAAGGTTTCCCCGCCCGTACGGCCATCATCAGCCTCTTACATCGGCGGAGTGAAGGCCTTTTCCTTCATGGACTCCGGAAAAATGATGGAACTTTTCCCGTTTTCATACTGGATGACAGGGAAGAAGTAATGTTCCGTATCCACCACGGGATCGGGCACGGTCTCTGGAGTAAACTTGTATTCTTTCATCAGGATGGCGCCGTCCGCATCCGTGAAGGTCAGTTTCCCGGTGTTGACCTCATCCACGACGACCTTGTGAATGTCTGCACTGGTGATCTTTCCATATTTGTCCAGGGTTCTTTTGAGGACCTTGATGAAGAAATTAAAGCCATCATAGGAGAGGCCCGATGCCGGGGCAGAAGGCGCATACCCGAACCGGGCCTCCTTGGCCTTGGCAAATTCCTTGGCAGCCTTGGACCCGAACTGGGCCTGGACGTCGATAACGCCGTTGGAGGCCTTGCCGGTCATCTTATACCAATTGCCGACCCAGGAGAGGCCGTTCGCGAAGAGCAGGGCCTTGAGGCCGACCTCCCGGTACTGCTTGACCAGTCCGGTCATGGACGGGGCTGATGTTGTTGTTCCACCAACAAAGGCCACGCCTGCCTTCTTGTATTTGGAAAGCATTGGATAAAAGTCAGTCTGGGTCAGGGCGAAATAATCCTCGAAAACGATTTCCCAACCGGCTGCCTTCAGGGCCTTCTTGAGGTTTTCACCGGCGTTCCGGCCCCAGTCAGTGTCCTCGCCGAAGATGGCCGCCTTTTTGCCCTTTGGTTTCCAGATGCCTTTCTTGATGGCCCACTCCATGAACGCCACCGATTGACTGGCCTCCAGTTTCCCGGGAACGGGCCAGAATTTTGCACTCCACCAGCTGTATTTTTCGGGATCGGAGCGCCACTTTGTGACCACCAGTTGGGCGGCCCCCATGCCCGCCAGCCATTGCACCTTGTACTGTGCGGTCAGGTCCATACAGGCCGCTGCTACGGAGCTGTGCCAGTTGATGCAGCCTGCTACGATCCCCTTCCGCTCGATGGCCTCGGCAAGGGCGTTGGTTGCCTTGGCAGGGTCGGACTGGGAATCAACCCATACGGGCTGGATCTTATAGTTACCGATCTTGCCGCCGATCTTGTCCAGGGCCATTTTCACGGAATCTTTGAATTCCTGCCCCGCCTTGGCGGACGGCCCGGTGAAGGGGCCCATCACTCCTACCTTCAAGACCTTCTCCGCTGCCCCGGCAAAAGAGGTAAAGAGGAACAGCGAAGCAATAATTGTGATAATCACCAACAAACGCGTTTTTCCTGCCATGTCTCTCTCCTTATTAATGAAGTGTTTCTCAATCAGGCCTGACCACTCTCGCATCTGGACCACTCTTTTGCAGACCTACCCGGCCCCATACTCAAAGTACCATAGTACCAGTGAGGCTAGAAATACGCCTCTCCGGCCGCCGGGCCCCGGGCAGACCCACTGGCCGGTAGTTCACCCATTTACCGAGAAGCTGCTGTCCTCGTTGATCTCCCGTTTCCTGGAGAAGAATCCCACATCAATGCTGATGCCGGTGTTTTTCAGGAATAACTGGAGCGGGTCCTTATCGTGGTCGTTTCCCTTCTCACAGTAATCGATCAGCTCCGCCATCAGTATCCCAACCACCGGGGCGGTCTTGTACTGATTCCCGCTGGTGCCGATGGACATGTAGTACCCTTTCAGATCTGATTTATCATAAATAGGAATCCAGTCGGTGGAGCAGTCATACAAATCGGCAACGCCCAACTGCTTGTTGGGAATGCCCAACGATGGGATTCGGCGGGCCAGGCGGTAGATCTGGGCCTTGTACTGTCCATCGGTGATGTTCCGATTGAAGTTGTCCGGATCTTCAGTCCACTCCTGGGGATCGCATTCGGGGTCCTCGCTTCCAACGAGGATCATGTTGCCCACCTCGGGACGGAAATATATGGAATTATCCCCGTCCGACGTATGGTAGCCGTTCTTCAAAAAATCAAACCCTTCCGGCGAGGGAACGTGATGCACCTCGTGACGGAGCGCCTTGGTCTTGATATTCATGCCTTCCACGACTCCCTCGGCCATGGCATTGATCAGAAAGGAATGGGGGCCGGCGGCATTGATCACCACGGGCGCATCGATCTCTTTTCCACCCTTGACGGTAACGCCCACAACCCGGCCGTCCCTGGAGCGGATATCGGTGACTTCCGTATTGAACACGAATTCGCCACCCTTCGCTTCCGCGGCCCGCTGGAGATTGTGCACGGAGAGCTGCGGATCGTTTACGTAACCGCCTCCCGGTGTATAGAGCGCACCCTCGAGCTTCCCTTTAGGCTCATTGAAGTCCTCGTCTTCCTCGGGGCGGGTAACCGGCCAGAAAGAATCATCACTGTAAATGGCGATATGGTCCTTCACATCCTGCATGGTCCATTCCTCATACTCTACTCCCACTGCATCATAATGTTTCTTGACCTTTCGCCAATCATGACCCTTGCTCTTGAGGAGAATGGAACCGGTGTTCCGGTATTCCGCCAGACCCATCTCGTCTTCCGCTTCCAGGTACTTGGCCCAGTTCAGCCAGTAATAAAAGCCCTCATAGGCGAACGCCACACCGTCATGGGTTGAGTAATGGGCCCGAACAATGGCGCATGAATTGCTTGTCGAACCGTAACCAGATGTGGGCAGTTTTTCTATGTTGAGGGTTTTGTACTCCTTTTTTGCCAGCTCAAAGGCGGTGGCCGCACCGAGGATACCAGCACCGACAATAATCGCGTCGTACTTCTTTTCTGTCATTCTCAATCTCCTTCATTCAATAAAATATCTCCGCTGTCGACAGCGGATCTCTTTGATTCGTCAATATTCAAATCCGTTCCACAACAAAGCGGGTCTTCCTGAAATTGTCCTTGATCGCCTGCTCCACTCCATCTTCATCCCTGGTCCGCAGAGCCTGGATGATCCTTCGGTGTTCCTCCATCGATTCTCTGATCCTCTCTTCGTCGTCAAAGCTGAGACCCAGTATTTTTTTCATCTGGAGACTATCATAGAGATTCCGGATCAGCTCCTTGAGCCGTTCCATACCGCAGGCATTGACAATCGCTTCATGGAACCGCTTGTCCGCCTCCACGTATTCCAGGGATCCTCTTTCATAATCGGCCATGAAGGATTCCAGTTCATTGATGTCTTCACCGGTCATCTTGCTGGCGGCAAGCTTCCCGGCCAAACCCTCCAGGGCCTCCCGGAGAAACAGCACCTCCAGCGCCTCATGCTTGGTCCATCGCTTGACAAATGTCCCCTTGCGCGGAATGATTTCAACCAACCCTTCCTTGGAGAGCTGGTTGAGGGCCTCCCGGATGGGGGTCCTGCTCACGGCCAGTTCATCAACAAGATCGTTTTCCTTTAACCGTGCCCCAGGTTGAAGCTCTCCGCTGGTAATACCGTTACGGAGGATTTTGTAGACCTCACCCCTGAGATCTCGAATGGTGTGAATTCTTTTAAGAACCCGGGGCCTCTTTTGCATCTCTCCTCCATAACGGGGAAACTTCAAAACACGGGAAAGCTGAAAGTACCACAGGATTGGTCCGATGACCCTGTCATCTCTATTTCTTTCCGGAGCCAAAACGCCCCAGGTATAAGTCAAGTCAGTCAGAAGTTTCAGGTGGGGATCAAAAAATTCTCTATGAGCACCCTGGGTGAATTGTCAGGATGCTACAAAATGTATATGTATATGTATATGTATACGGTTCTTGTATAGAGGATCAAATACCTTTTTGTCAACAAGAAAATGAGTCCGCCTCATTTTTTTCTCGAGGTTTATCTCCTGAAAAGTTTTTTGGTCACGGCTCCGGGAGCACATCCGCAAAGGAGGGAGAAGCTTCTCTTGTTCAGTCCCGTGGAAGCCGTCGAAAGTGATCCGGACAATGAGGATCGTAATAATGATTTATCGGCCTGCCCGCCTTCCGCGAAAACGAATGGGGGTAAGAGTGTGACTCGTCAGACGCCGAGCACTTCCCGCGCAAACCGGATGCTCTTGAGAACTGCCTCATACTCCCTGCGACGTGCTTCTTCGGCGTCAGTCGTTCGGGGATCAAACTCCACTTCCAGGTTGAGCCGCTTCATTTGCGGTTGGGAACTGATAATTTGAAAGGCCCGTCGCACCGGCACATCCCCTTCCCCGCAGGCCACCCCCGTGATCCTGCACCCATACGGCTCAAACTCGATCCGGTGATCTGAAAAATGGTTGGTGAATGCGTAGGGTGCCAGTTTCTGGATAGCGGTGAGCGGGTCTTCGCCAACCATAAGCGAGTTATTGGTGTCCACGCAGGCACCCACAAAGGAGTGATTCACCCGGTTGATGATCCACAGCACCTCATCCGCAAATGCCTCGGTGTGGTTTTCCAGGCAAAGCCGGACACCCGCCTTCTCCGCCAGGGGGACGGCCTCCAGGACTTTTTGCGCAACCTCTTCCAGTTGTGCGACCACCTCCGGATGGAACGCACTGGAGCAGACCGGGTGGGGCCGATGGATATCCATGCTAATTTTTCCGATGTCGGAACCGATCTTGTGGGCAATATCGATGCCTTGTTCGATCGTGTTTGTCAGGCGGTCATCATAGCCGGAGGCGTCCAGGGAAAAATTGTACTCCAGAAAAAGTCCCCGTTCCCCGGCCGCCTTCTTGACGTCACCAAGATGTTGATCTCCGGTGTCGCCCAGATCGGCAGCGGTCAGGTGCAGGCCGTCGAGCCCCAGTTTGACAGCTTCGTCCATTAACTGGAATATGTCCCAGGCCGGCTCCCATTCCAGCTTGTAGCCGCCCCAGTTCTGTCCCATGCCGTGCAGGTGAAAGCTGTAGGTGTGTAACCCCAGTAGCATTGCTTCCCTCCTTTTTTAATAAATTCCTCATGGTCCAAAATAGGCTCTCCACAAAAAAAATTACTAATGTTATAATAGTATGTTAAAATCTTAACGCCACTGTTTTGAGATGCAGGTTATCCAAAAACGCCTTGTCAGCAGGGAACCGGCATCTTCCCTAAAAGACCGATTTTGGACAGTGGTGTAAATTCCTATTGAATCAAGATTCCAGGACATGCCCTGGGCTCCTCTCTATCCCCCGGCCATCGGCCCCACTACGTTGATCCGTGCATCGTGATCAATCACCTGATCCTTCTCTCCCCGTTTCCCATCCACGGTGATCAGCACGACCAGCAATGGATTGATCCCTGCCTGAACAAGGATCTCCCGCAGTGATGCCGGCCCGTCCATATGAATGGTCGGCTCCTCCGGCAAATGTGCAAGGACGGCCCTGAGCCCCCCTGAAAAATGCAGGGTAATCCTCATTTTCCTGGTGCCAACGCATCGGCCACATCAGCAAGCCCAACGCGTCGCAAAGTCTCATCCGTCGGGATCCCGGTTTGATCCCATCCCCGGGCCGCATAGTACTCGTCCAGCAGGGTGTCCAGTTCCTCTCTGCTAAGAAAATGGCCCTCATTCGGGCCGTCGGGCACCGGCTCCTCGGAGAAGCGTGGCGGCGGATAATCGCATTTTCGACCGAATTCCTCGATTTCCCGTGCCGAAAAGGCCCGGGTCAAATGCCATATACGCTCGGAAACCTCTAGGAGCTCATCCCAGCTCATTTTTCGTCCTGTTACCAGGAAAAACAACTCCTCGTAGTTTTCCACTTCAAACCCTAACTCCATATATTGAAGGCGACAAACACCGAGGCAGTCGAACAGGGGCCGAATATGCTGAAGCTCAATCACGTTTTTGGCCTGTCCACCCACTCTTGATTTGGCTAGTTTGCCCTTGCTGCCGCCCGCGGAAATCAAATCATGCACGCTTGCCGCGGATCCTGCCACATCGTGGCCCAGTGCCCAGGCCCGGTTGTGATGTGCCCCTATGTCCGCGGTCAGGTAAGCCAGCATCATGCCGGGCGCGTTGCGGGACTCGTATCCTGTCCATTCCAAACCCTTCACATGAATCGCAAAGTCTTCGGACCCTTGGCCTAGTTCTTTCGATGCCCGCATGACCCCTTCGGCCAGAAGATCCCCGATTCCCTCCCGGACGGCCATCTTTTCAAGAAGATACACCACTGATTCCAGGTCCCCGAACCGGATCTTTCTGCCCACCTGTTCCTCGGAAAGGATACCCTTTTCAAAACACTCCATGGCCCATGCAGAAACCCCTCCGGCCGAGATGGTGTCCAGGCCCAACTCGTCGCAAACATGGTTAGCGTATGCCACCTCTTCGACGGAATCCAAGGTACAGTCTCCGCCAAGAATCGCAATACTCTCGTATTCCGGTCCCTCCACATAGGCCGAACCCAGGTTGGTCACGGTCTTGCCGTACTTTCCGCATGGGGTGGGGCAGCAGAAACACCCCTTGTCGGTAATCTTGAGGTGTTCCACAACGGCCCTGCCGTTGATGTTCTTGTAGGCGGGGAAAAATGAGGTCTGGAAGTTACGGGTGGGGAACGCGCCCACCTCGTTCACCCAGTCGGTAATCCCGGCTGTCCCTTCCGGTGTCCAGCCGGCAAAGCCCGGTTTTGCCTTGACCTTTTCGTATGCCTCCCGTCCCTTCTCATAAAGGCCGTCCACATCGAAGACCGGAAGTCCACCGGTTCCCTTCACGGCTATTGCCTTGAGATTCTTAGAACCCATAACCGCTCCAACCCCGGTCCTGCCCGCCTGACGGCCGAAATCATGAGAAATGCAGGCAAACCGAACCAAGTTTTCTCCTGCCGGACCGATGGTGATGGTCTTGAATTCATCCCCCAGTTCCTTTTTGAGTTTTTCTTCAACGGTGAGAGCACCACGTCCCCAGTACCCTTCTGTTGATCGTAATTCAACGGTATCGTCTTCAATGAACAGGTAGCTGGGCTCAGGTGCCCGGCCGGTCAAGAGAAGAACATCGTACCCGGCGTATTTCAGGGCAGGGCCGAAATGCCCTCCCATGTTGGAGTCGGCATACCCACCGGTGGCAGGGGACTTGGTCCCGAAATGGGTCTTGCCGCTTGCCGGGACCAGGTGACCGGACAGGGGTCCGCTCGCGATGATAAGCAGGTTTTCCGGGTCAAAGGGTGCCGTTCCGGGGCTGACCCTCTCCCAGAGCAATCTTGCCACGAATCCCCTGCCCCCAATGTAATCCCTGGCCAGGTTTTCCGGGAGTGGCGTTTTTGCCACCTGGCCGCTCGTCAGGTCCACGTCCAGGATCGTTCCGGCATATCCGTAGAGCATGTCATGCACCTCCTTCCAGAGCGATGGCTTCACGCGGGCAGATTTCCGCGCACGCACCGCAGAGTGTACACTTGATAGGTGTTTCGGTGCCTGCATGTACATACATGACGCCGTGCGGGCATACGTCGACACACGTCAGGCAGCCGGTACAAAGCTCCGGATCAATCAGATACGCGTCATCTTCGAGGGTAATGGCGTCCTCCGGGCAGGCCTCGGCACACGCCCCGCACTGATCGCACAGGTGGATCCGGTAGTCCCCGGGTGCGGGGAACCTGCCTTCAATGCCAAGGGCCGACTTGGCCGGGTTCATTTCCCGGAAGTTGGCAAGGGCGCACGCCAGCTCGCAGGCCCTGCATCCGGAACATCGTTCGTGAATGGCTCTCAATTCCAATCTCAAAACCTCCCGTACCAGCCTGTGATGAAGCAGTCAAACGGCATATTCCTGAAGCTACGCTCCCTCCGTCGTCCATGACTCCGGTCGCTGCGGATTTTGCCTGCTTTGGAGTTCACGAATTCATAGAATCTCATACAGGATATGCTCTTTCTTCAAAGTACGCTTTAGCCGGATGAATTAAAAAAATTATTCTTTGCGTTTTGCCACGAATTTTGCAAGATCCCGCTCAATGGCTGGATCCATATCGGGTTTTTCATAGCCCTCCAACCGCCGGGCCAGCACCTCGGTTGCCTCCTGATCAAGCCGCTTTCTCCCGGACCCCTTCCATGAGTCGTAACTCTGTCGCTTGAAGAGATCGGGAACGAAAAACTCGGTGCGGCACAGGCGGAATGTCTTGGGCTGGGTCAGGTACTGACCCCCGATTCCAACCTCCTTGATCATGGGCAGATCTATGGCGTCAGCGCTCATTTCGACGGGTTGGTGCATCCTTTTGACCATGCCGCAGAATTCCTCGTCAGCCAGGAACTTTTCAAAGCTCATCTCCACAAAGGAACCCAGGATGCCGCACGCGTGGAGGACAAAGTTTATCCCGCACCTGATGGCCGCAAAAAGTGACATAGCCGATTCCATGCCTGCCTGGATATCAGGGAAATGGGCGTCGGTCAGAGCCCCACCACTCCTGGAGGGGAGGTTATAAAACCTGGCCATCTGTGCGGTAGCGGCAACCAGCATGGCGTTTTCCACCGCGCCGACGGCAAGGGCACCGGTCTTCATGTCAATGGGACAGGAGGTGGCGCCGTAGATAAAGGGGATACCGGGGCGCACCAACTGGGCAAGGGTGAGCCCGGCCAGGACCTCGGCATTCTGCAGGGCTACCACACCGGCCAGGGTGACCGGCCCCGAAGACCCTGCCATGACCAGGCTGGCATCCAGGATGGGCTGGCCGGCCCGCGCAAAATCTATTAATGAGCCTGCCATTTCCTCCGAGTATTGGAGGGGAGCGATCACGCTGATAATAGGGAGCATGACCGGATCTTCCGCGATCTTCTCTTCCCCGCCAAAGGCAATAGCCGCCATCTCAATCGCATCCCTCGAGGCCTGACGCGATAACGGGCTCCCCATGAACGGGCGGTCACAGAACGTGATGCTGGAAAACATCATGTCCAGGTGTGCGGTCTCCGGGGGCAGATCCGATGGCTCCACCATGAGGAACCCGTTCATGTCGAGGTGCTTTGACGTCTGCACGAGCTTGCAGAAGCTATTATAGTCATCGAGGGTCCCGAGCCGCTGTTCTCCCTCGGGGGTGACAATAAATGGCGCGCCGTACCCGGGAACCAGCACGAAATCATTCTCTCCGATCCAGACAGACCGCCCCGGGTCGCGAGCGGTCAGGTGGAAACGTGAAGGCGCTTTCTCAAGGGCCGCGATCACCATTTTCTCATCTAATCGCACCACGTCGCCTTCCACCTTTGCACCGTGCTTCTTGAATATTTCCAGGGCCTCTGGCTCATGAAAGGCCACTCCCACATCCCTCAGGATTTCCATGGCGGAATCGTGGATGCGGGTCATCTCTTCCTTCGTCAATGTCTGCATTCTGTCAAACATTTCTCTCACCTCGTCTCATTTTGTATGCTTCACCGGGTTTCGGCACAAAGCTAACGGGTTCAGGCCGAAAGACGGGAAATTCCGAAATGTAGGAGCAAGCTCCTGCTTGCGACCTGGTGGACATCTTCATTCACATCCGGACCTATATCTCAGGCGGGAGCCTGCTCCTACAAGCCACTCTTTTCCTTACACCCTGTGCCTGACGCCTTTAGCCTTTACCCTCGTTTCCTAAAAGAACGATCTCCTCTCCATGTATCTCCGTCCCCCGCAGTATTCCCGAACATCACAATTCTTAATGCCCGCTCAAAAAACTGCCACCACCCATGTCGATCCCCTCCTCATACCGGCTCAGCCGGAGGAGATTGTCCATATTGTCCATCTTGCCGGTGATGAGATCGGCGGTCCGTTTTCCAGCCATGGGCGAGACCATGACCCCGATCCAGTAGCCGCAATTGAGATAAAAGCCGGGCACGTCATCAACCGGCCCGATCAGGGGCTGGTTGTCCGGCGTGTAGACATATTGTCCGGCAGAGACATTGATATCCTTCTTCTTGAGGGTTTCAGCCACCTGTTCGAAAAACGGCGTCAACCGGCAAACCTTGTCCAGGCAGATGGCCGGGAAATCCCAGTCGCCAAGGGGGTTTTCCATTGGGTCGGTCACCGGTTCATCCATATCCACCCAGCCCATCAAAGCACCACCCGATTCCGGCCGCCAGTATGAGTCATTGACCAGGTCCACGCTGAAGGGTGCTTCCGGTGGGACTGCGGGAGAAGCAATAAAAACCTTCTGCCTTCTCACCGGTTCTACGGGGAGATCCAGGCCCACCATCCGGCCGATCACCCCGGCAAAGGGACCTGCCGCGTTGACCACAACGCGCGTTGATATTCGTCCCCGGGTCGTTTGCACCCCGCTTACCCCCTTTTCGTCCACGAACACATCTGTCGCTTTCGTCTTCACAAAAAACCGGGCAGAGCTCCCTTTTGCAAACCCCTGGGTCACTTCATGGCACGAGAGCCACCCGTCCCGCTGGCGGAAAGAGGCACCGACCACTTCTGGAGACACAAACGGAAATCGCGCGCGAACCTGTTCTCCCGTGAGGACCTCTGAATCAGTCACTCCCAGTTTGTGGTGCTGGGCCACGGCCTCCTCGAGGTCCGGTATCATGGACTCATCGTCCGTGATAAACAGGTACCCCTGCTGATGCAGACCGATATCCCAGTCCGGCAGGCCGACGTTTTCAGCAAAATGTTCAAAAAATTCGATGCTCTCTCTGGCCAGGGGTGCCAGAGCCGGTTCCGTGAACTGGGCCCGGAAGCATTCTGCCGAAGCCGCTGTGGTCAAGGTGGAAAGTCCTTCCCTGGCTTCAACCAGAATAGTGTCCAGGCCGGCCTTCGACAGCCAGAAGGCCGTGGCTGTGCCGACAATGCCGCCGCCGATCACCACCGCGTCGGCAGTTCGGTCTTTTGTCTCCGGGACGAATATCTTGCGCATGTCTTCACTCCTTTACCGGTAAATCCATGATAACTTTGCCTGTTCTGGTTCTTGCATACTTTGACGCTTAGAGTATTGATAAAAAACCCAAACAGGCTATGCTCTTTTTCCTTCGTGACTGTCGGGAGGGCTTCGTCAGGCACTCAGTTTGCTGAGTGCCTGACCAGCCTGGGAGACCCGGAATCGAAGAAAAAAGAGCATAGCCTGTGCCTCAGCAACTCGCATTTGTTCAGTAGCAGGCTTTGAACAGATGAACCCATTATTTTGGGACCCGGCCATCAAGGTTGAAAAGGATTTCATTCTCCCGGTACGTCTGCTCCAGCTTTTCCTGATGGGGCCTCACGTCATCCCCGCCATGGGCGATCATCTCTGCGGTGAGACAGTTGATAAGGCAGGCCATGAGACTGGGGCTTCCTATCACCGGGAAATGGAGACAGCGAACCACGATATGTATATCCGAGAACTGGTTGATCGGACAGGTGGCGCTGTCTGAAATCACCAGGAGCTTCTGGTCCAGGCGCCGGGTCAGCCGGGCCAGCCGGATTAATTCGTTGGGGTAACGGGAAGTGGCGAAGACAACCACAAGGCTGTCCCTTGGTGCAATGGTCAGCCAGTCAATGGAAGTGGAATCACTCCCCCGCAGAATCTGGACATGTCCCCTGATTTTTGTCAGTGACCAGCCAAGATAATAAGCGAAGGTGTAGCTCAAACGGGAGCCAGCGACGTATATCCGGGGACTTTCAAGCAGGAGCCGGGCGGCTTTGTCGATAGTCTCGAAATCAGTGCTCTCGTAAAACCGCTTGAGGTTCGCGATTTCTTCCTCGACCACCCGGAATATCCTTTCCGCGCCGGCCCCGTTCATTCTGGTCAGCGCTACACGGTCAACCAGTGTCAACTGGGTATCCACCAATTCACGCAAATCCCTGATGAAATCCGGATACCCTTTATACCCGAGTCGATCGACAAACCGGACCACCGTGGCCTCGCTGACCCCGGCCGCTTGCCCCAACTGCCGGGTTGTCATAAAGACCGCCTGGAGAGGATTTTCTACCACAAAATCAGCAAGAGACTTTCCCTTCGGGGTCAGGGAAGCCCTCTTTTCTTGCAGGTGTTTCAGGAAGGGGTGACCGGCGAATTCCTGTGTCATTTCCTTCATTCCGGGGGAGAACAATAGACCATGTTGATGGTTTTTGTTTCAGTGGTAGATAACATTACAGTATTTTGCCAGCAAAAGTCAACATTTTTCCCCAATTACCTACAAACACTTTTCTTATTGACATTTTTTGTTTCATTATGCTAGAAAATCTTTCGATCCAATTTTTATTTCATAAATACTCGAATAGTCAACCGAGGAGGGTTCATCCATGAAACTTGAGCGGTTGTGGGGGGCTTCACCATTCAGATCAAGCTATGATGCCGTCATGATCGGCGGCGGTATTCACGGTCTTGCCACGGCCTATTTCCTGGCAAAGGAACACAGCATGAAAAATGTTGCGGTCCTTGAACGGAGGTACGTTGGATTCGGCGGCTCAGGGCGAAACACGGCCATTGTTCGCGCCAACCAGCGAAGCCAGGAAAACGTCAGGCTGTACGAAGAGGGTCTCAAGCTCTGGGCAACATTAATCCGGGACCTGGACTTCAACATGATGTTCTATAACTGCGGCAACCTGAATACCTTCCATTCTGAAGCGGCCATGGGAGCATCGCGTCTGGCCGTCTGTACCGCCCAGATGAGCGGCGTGAGGAGTGAACTGCTCGACAGGAAACAATGCAAGGAACTTATCCCCGTACTCAATATCGAAGACAATATCAAGCACCCTATTTTGGGAGGGATGTACCACCCGCCCGGCGGTATTGTCCGCCATGACGCGGTGGCATGGGGTCTTGCCAAGGGTGCTGCCCGCTACGGCGTTCACATCCATCAGAATACGGAAGTGACCGCCATCCAAATCGAAAACGGCAAGATTGCCGGCATCCGGACAGACCGGGGAACTATTAAATCTCCCCGGGTACTGATCTGCGCCGGCGGTTGGGGTGCATTGCTGGCCCAGATGGCGGGGATCAAACTGCCGCTCCATCCCCTGACCATCCAGGCCATGGTCACACAACCCTTGAAACCCGTTCTTCACCACGTCATATCTTCGGGCGCCTATCACGTGTACGCCAACCAGACCCTGAAGGGAGAGATTGCCACCGGTGCCCACATGGATCCCTGGCCCAATTACACGACCAACACCACCCCCCACTACTTCAAACACCAGGCGGAGGCACTGGTGGAACTCCTGCCCTTCCTGAGGGGAGTCAAATTCATGCGACACTGGGCGGGCATTGCGGATATGACCCCGGACATGGCCCCCATCATGCATGGCAACGACCCCATTGAAGGTCTCTACCTTGACGTGGGCTGGGGCTATTTCGGATTCAAGTCAGGACCCATAACCGGGAAGTACATGGCCAAGTACATTGCCGACACAAAACGCCCGGATATCCTCAACCCATTCTCTTTGCGGCGTTTCGAGGAATTCCGCCCGACCGGCGAGACCGCAGGGGCCTTCAGTTACGGGCCTTGGAATTAAGACCCGCTTTTCTCACGAGCCTTCGTAGCGAGACGGTGAAGAGGCCCGTGGATACAAGACGCGCGAAGAAAAATGGATGAAGGCGTACTTGCAGTACGTCAAAGTCATTTTTCAAGCGCAACGCAGGAGCCATGGGGCTATCCGCCGTCACAGTAGATTGCCCGTGAGAAATGCGGGTTAAGGAGGGAAGAATGTCATACACTATTACCTGTCCAATCTGCGGAAAAAGGGACCTCTACGAATTTCGCTTCGGAAACGAAGAAAGGGGTCCTGCACCCGATCAGGAAGGATTAACGCCGAGAACTTACTCGGAAGCCGTTCAGATGCACAAGGCCGTGGGCGGCCCCCAGAAAGAATGGTGGTATCACCGGGACGGTTGCGGCGTGTGGTTCACCATCTGGAGAAACACCCTCACCGGTCGCGAAACAGATGAATCGGGAGATATATCATGACCAGATTGCCCGCAACGCCCACCCAGAAAATCGATCAAAACAAGGAACTTCTCTTCTCCTGGCAGGGGAAACCCATGAAAGGCCTCAAAGGGGATAGTGTTGCCAGCGCGCTTTTTGCCAATGGGGTAAAGATCGTTGCCCGCAGCCTGAAATACCACCGTCCCCGGGGTCTTTACAGCCTGGACGGCGAATCAGGCAACACCCTGGTAAACATTGACGGAGAATGCAATGTCAGGGCTGAAACAACTTTTTTGAAAGACGGCATGCGGGTTGCGCCTCAAAACTCCTTCGGGCCTGTTGAGAGGGATCTCTTCTCCATCCTCGACAGGTTTGACTCTTTCATGCCAGCGGGCTTCTACTATCGCCAGTTCCACAAACCGGCCTTCATATGGCCCCTTGCGGTAAAGGCAATACGCCGCATGGCCGGTACCGGGAAGGTGGATACAGAGGAACAATGGGACAGTTCAGCCTACCACGAACTCTACTTAAATGCAGAGCTTGCCGTTCTCGGCGGCGGGCCTGCCGGGATGAGTGCCGCTTTGGCAGCGGCCGGCCAGGGGCTCAGGGTGGTCCTTTTCGAGGCAAGGCCCTGGCTTGGCGGCTTTTACGACTGGCGGACCAGGGAATACGCCCCCGGACAGCCCCTGTTTGAACGCGTAGCCGAACTGGAAGAAAAGGTATCATCACACAAGAATATCCGTGTCTTCACCCGCACCTTTGTTAACAACCTGGCTGGCGACAACCTGGTCACCGCCTTCCAGGTCGGAAACAAAAACGACTCCTTTGCCCAGCGTTATATAGAGATCAGACCGCACAGCGTGGCTGTCGCGACGGGCTGTATCGAACGACCGCTCATCTTTGAGAACAATGAACGCCCAGGGGTTATGCAGGCGGCATGCGCTCTCCGTCTCGCCAGAAACTACGGCCTGCTTCCAGGTTCACGTGCTGTTTTCAGTGTGGGTGACGACCTGGGGCTTGAGGCCGCGGTTGATCTTGTGGGCGAGGGTCTCCGCGTGCTGGCCGTGGCTGACGCCCGAAAAGAGGGACATGATCCTGCCCTGGTAACGGCCCTGAAATCAAAGAATATTTCCTTCCTGCCCGGCTGGGCTGCCTCGCGGGCTGAAGGCAAGAAAACTGTTTCCGGCGCTCTGCTGGGCGACCTTCACTCATCCCAAACCACGCGTTTCCCCTGTGATCTTCTGGTCGCATCGGCGGGACTAAGCCCGGTGAACGGCCTTCTTTCTGCGGCCCAGGCAAAATTCGCGTTTGATGAACACACCCATTTTTTCCTGCCCACTGACCTTCCCCCACGGGTCCACGCCTGCGGCAGGCTCCTCGGCTTCACCGATCCGGCATCCATTGAGGCTTCCGGCGCCCTGGCCGGCCTCAAGGCAGCCCGCGATTCGGGAATTGACACCCCTATCGCGGCCGCAGAAGAGGAACTCGCAGGACTTCCCGGTCATCTAAAAGGCTGCAGCGTGGTCCACGGCCCCGGTATCGGGAAGGGGAAAAAATCATTTATCTGTTTTGACGAGGATGGAACATACAAGATCGCAAAGCAGTCTGTTGCGCAGGGTTTTGATGTCCCGGAACTGGCCAAGCGTTTCGGCGTCTTCGGCCTGGGCCCTTCGCAGGCCGGTATCCCGGGGCACAACCTGCCTCTGGTCCTCGCTGAACTCAGGGGTGACGGCATGGAAGGCCTCTTTCCGACCACCGTGCGATCTCCCCTGGTGCCGCCATTAATGTCCACTGTGGCAGGACATAACTACAATATATTCAAGCGAACGCCGATGCATGAAATCCATAAGAACGCCGGGGCAATATTCCGGCGGGTAGGCATCTGGGAACGTCCCAGGTACTTTTCCAGTGATCTCACCAGTCCTGAAGAGATTGATGCCGTGCGAAACAGCGTCGGCATCATCGATGTCTCCACCCTGGGCAAATTCCGGCTTTTCGGTCCCGATGCCCTTCAGGCCCTCCAACGCGTTTACATCTCCAACATGAGCCGTGTAACAGAGGGGAAGCTGAAATATTCGGCCATGCTGAACCATGACGGCATGATCTTGGATGACGGCGTTGTCACAAAAATCGGCGAAAATGATTACTACTTTACTGTTTCCACCGGCCGCGCCGGGGGGACCGTCGAGTGGTTCCGCTATCATACCCGGTATGATCAATGGGATTTTAACCTCGTCAACCTCACAGACGCCCTGGCTGCCATCAACCTGGCCGGCCCCAAATCAAGGGAGGTGCTCGCCAAACTGACGGAAGCGGACATATCCAACGACGCCTTCCCCTACATGGGCTACCGGGAAATGACCCTTACCGGGCAGATTCCCGTGCGGGTCCTCAGGGTGGGTTTTGTGGGTGAGCTGTCATACGAACTCCACTTCCCGGCATCATATGGCCAGGCCGTCTGGAACCTGCTCATGGAAGCGGGAGAAGAATTCGGTATCAGGTCCTTTGGCCTGGAGGCCCAGTTTGTTCTCCGCCTTGAGAAAGGGCATATCATCATCGGCCAGGAGAGCGAACAACGCGTCAACCTCCTGGACCTGGGCTTAGGAGTCCTGTGGGACCGCAAAGATAAAGCAAACAAAAAGATCGGCGCGCCGGCCCTTGCTTTTACCGAGGGCCAGAAAGACCGGCTCAAGCTCGTGGGATTCCGAATGGATGACCCCTCCCAAACGCCCGGCGACGGTGCAGTCGTCTGCGAAGGGGAAAATATTGTCGGGTATATTTGCAGTTCCAGATTTTCCAGGACCTTGGGGCAATCAATCGGCATGGCCCTTGTAACGCAGGATCTCGCGAAACAGGGAAGGCGAATCAATATCTACAAAAACGATTCCAACAAGCCGCTTCGGTTCACGGCGACGGTCGTTCCAACACCGTTCTATGATGCGGAAGGGAATCGGCTCAGAAGCTGAACCGGTTTCAAGTTGACGGAGGAAAAGATGGGAGACATTCTTCGGAAATCGCCAATACGGTTCGACAGGGAACCGATGCAGAAAGAAAACTGGGACGGCTGGGAGGTAGCCGTTTCCTACGGAACAGGAAATGGGCCGTTCCTCATTGACCTGAGCCACCGGTCCAAATGGGACCTCCAGGACGCGGATCTTTCCCGGTTCCGGCCCTTCGGCCTGACAGTGCCTGAAAATCCCGGCCATTGTGTGTATAAAAAGGGGATCATCATCAACCGGATGAACCGGACCCAATGTGCCATCTGGCATCTCGCGGGAAAACGCCCCAAGCCGCCGGAGGAAGCAGCCTATACGGAAACCACCGATGGCCACGCCCTCCTGGCCGTGACCGGCAAAGATACCCTTTACGTCATGGAACGGATCACCAACCTCGATCTGGGCGGTCCTGCACTCACTCCTCCCTGTCTTATCCAGGGGCCTGTTCTGCATATCCCCTGCCAGGTGGTCCTCTTCTCCCGGGCCGGTGATGAGGCAACCGTCCTGTTTTCATTCTCCCGCGGCTACGGTCAGGCCATGGCCGAGGCGTTGCTCGATTCGGGCAAGGACCTGGGGTTCATGCCCGGCGGCGAACTGGATCTTGCAATCGTCCCGTGATTGCAACTTTTCAGGTACTGCAACCGCATCCACAGCCACAGCCACACGCACCTTCCCGATATTCAGCTATCTGGGCCATGGCCTTTATGACTTCCCGGTTTTCCGGGGTGGTCACCCAAACAATCTTCGCATTTAAGAAAACCTGCTCCCGCCCATCAAAAAGATCCATGATAGGCGGCTGCAGGTGCTCAAAAAACGTATCATATTCCTGTTTGCGAAGAGGAATCACAACCTCCTCCCCCTCTTTCCTGTCCAGGAGTTCATATTCAAAGGGGGTCATGCCTTCCGGGCCCAGCCCGAAAACAAACTCAAACAGAGGGTATTGAGGGATCATATCCATATTCTGGTCCGACGTTCCCGCTCGAAGCTCCAGGGAAATCTTCTTCATCAGTTCAATCTTTTTCATTTTTTCTCGCTTTTCATCCATGGTGATTACAGCAAGTCCGGATAGTGTTTCAGCGAAGCATTTCCTTCGTCGGCCTTACATGGACCACGTCAATATGGCGGCAGCCCAGGTCAAGCCCGCTCCAAAACTTACTATAAGCACATGGGAGCCCTTTTTCAAGAGCCCCTCACGATTGGCCTCATTCAAGGCGATCGGGATGGTGCCGGAAGAGGTGTTCCCGTACTTGTGGATATTCGTGAAAACCCTTTCCATGGGAATCCCCAGATTACTCGCAAGTCCCTGAATAATCCGGATATTTGCCTGGTGCGGGACCACAAGATCAATATCGTCACTTGAAAGGCCGTTGTGTTCCAGCGCCTCCCGGGATACGTCTGACAGGCAGTTGATGGCCCGTTTGAAAATCTTGTTTCCCTCCATTTTCAGGAAAAAAGGCTTCTGATCAAGGCCTTGAAGGATTTCCGGGGTAAACGTGTTTCCGTACGAAGAATAAAGCAGGTCCCACGCCGTGCCGTCCGATTTCAGGTGGGTCGACAGAATACCCCCTTGGTCTGGTTTGGACTGAATGACAACAGCCCCGGCGCCATCGGCAAGAAGCACAGCTGTGCTCCGGTCCTCCCAGTTCACCACGCTTGACAACCGTTCCACGCCTACTACAAGGGCGGTTTGGCACATGCCGCATTTCACGGCATTATTCACCATGGCAAGGGCGTACAGGAAACCTGCGCAGCCGGCAGATACGTCAAACGCAAAGGCATTCGTGGCGCCCAATTCCTGTTGTACCATGCACGCAGCGGAAGGGAATTGGCGATCCGCCGTAACGGTGCCAATCGCCATCATATCCAGTTTTTCGGCAGAAATTCCGGCCATTTTTAAGGCATCCAGAGAGGCCTTGGTGGCCATGTCCGTGGTGGTTTCATCCCTTACGGTTGATGAGATACGCCGCTCCTTGATGCCGCTCCGTCGCGTGATCCATTCATCGGTGGTATCTACAATGCTCTCCATGTCTTTGTTGGACAGTACCCTTTCGGGCATTGATGAACCGGTCCCAACGATATGTGCCTGGGCCATATTTATTTTTCCTCTGCATCATTTCGAAATTTTCGACAAGGAATGTAGAACCGTTTCTGGAAAGAACCCCGTACTGGAAGAGGATAAGACATGTACATCGATAGCAGATGATTCTTCCTTATTTGACCATCCCCCTGCTTTTCGGTCAAATGCGAAGAAGCTTTCCTGTTGAGCGGTGCCCCTTTCTTGTCTGTTGTCTATTCATCTCAGAAAAAATGGAACACCGGTCTTTTGTCGTACCGGGAAATTTCTCCCAAGAAAAAAGCCTAGTGCAATATGAGACGTCAAAAGATCCCTCAAGTCAAGGGAAAAGAAGCCTCTCGAGGACCGGCGTTCCTACTCGGGAAGCATCATCTTGCCGGGGTTGAGAATGTTGTTGGGATCAAGCGCCTGTTTCAATACGCGCATGGTCTTGAGGGCCGTCGGATCATGTTCCAGGGGCATATATTTGGCCTTGGTCATGCCGATGCCGTGCTCCCCGGACAAGGTCCCTCCCAGATCACACGCCAGCTTGTGAAGATCGTAAAGGAGCGGCTCCAGCCTGGCAACCTGATCCGGGTCATTGCCGTCGAAAAAAATGTTGGTATGGAGATTTCCATCACCGGCATGGCCGAAATTAAACAGGTCAAGACCATGGACACGGGACAATTCCTCCGATTGCCGCAAAAACGTTGCAATCTGACTCATGGGGACGGTGATATCTTCCGGTATGTAGTCAAGGTGAAGTGCCCCCAACATCCCTCCTATGGACTTCCGGGCCTTCCACAAGCGCTCCGCCTCCTCTACCGTGGCGGCGACTTCCACCTCGGCGGCGTTACAAGCGCGAAACATCTCGGTCACTTTTTCCAGTTGAAACCGCACGTATCCTTCGGTCATGCCGTCAGTTTCAACCAGAAGCAGGGCCTCAACATCCGGAAGATCAATATGGGCATGTTCCCTGAGAAGCGAAATGACCGATCCGTCAAGCAGTTCCAGCACACTTGGGGTGACCCCCGAATGCATGACCCTGGTCACCGCCTCTCCCGCGTCCTCAAGAGCATGAAAAACAGCCAACGCCGTGGCCGTGTGGGATGCTTTTGGCGCTACCTTGAGGGTTATCTCCGTTATCACCGCGAGAGTACCTTCCGATCCCACCAGAAACCGGCACAGGTCATACCCCGAGGAGGTCTTCATGGTCCGCGCCCCCACCCGCATGACTTCCCCGTTTGCGAGCACGGCTTCAAGACGCAGCACATAATCGCGGGTGGTGCCGTATTTCACCGCGTGCAGGCCTCCCGCGTTGGTCGCCACGTTCCCGCCAAGGGTGCAGACAACCCCGCTTGCGGGATCGGGGGGAAAGAAAAAACCGTAGGGGGCAAGGGCGACCTGGAAGTCGGCATACACCACCCCCGGCTGGACCACGGCCAGTCGGTCAGGGATGCTTATCTCCAGGATGCTGTTCATCCGGGTCAGATCGAGGACAATCCCCCCCTGTGCAGGGACCGCAAGACCTCCCAGGCCCGTTCCTGCCCCGCGCACCGTCACCGGGACTCTTTTTTCATTTGCTATGGAAAGAATGCGGGAAACCTGTTCCGTGGACATGGCCCACATGGCGCAATCGGGGCGATGCTCATAACTGGAGGCGTCGTAGGTATAGGTTACCAGGTCCATAATTTTTTCGGTAATATTTTCCGTCCCGACAATATCAGTCAATGCTTGCCGCAAAGATTCATCCATTTTAGGAACTCCTCTCTCCGTACGAATCGAGAAACCGTTCAATCCGATCCAGGGCCTTCCCGAGCAGATCCCTCTCGACCGTACAAGAAATACGAATACATGGCTTCCCGGAAGGTCCGAACGCATCGCCGGGTATCACCACTATCTGTTCCCGGTCGAGGAGTCCTAGGGCAAATTGCGTGGTATCATCAGTAACTTTCTCAAGATTCGGAAAAAGATAAAAGGAACCTGAAGGAGGATGCACTTTTACACCAGGCATTTCCCTCAAACGGTCGTAGGCAAATGTGCAACGATCCTTGAATTCCTGTGCCATTCTTTCAAATTGTTCTCTGTCAGTCCTCAGGGCGGCAAGGGCAGCCCGCTGACCCACATTGCTGGGACAACTGGTAAAATAGGTCGCCACTTTCATCACTTCATTGATAAGCCATTCCGGGCCATAGCAGTACCCGATGCGCCATCCGGTCATGGCAAAGGCCTTCGAAAATGAGTTGACAACCATCGTCCTTTCCGCCATCCCCGGCCGGGTAAAGATTGATTCACCGGGGCCTTCAAAAATAAGGCGGTCGTAGACTTCATCGGAAATGACCATCAGATCGTTTTGCACGGCTATGCGGGCCAATTCGTCGAGCACGTCCCCGGGGATAACACAACCGGTGGGATTGTTCGGTGAATTAATGATAATGGCCTTCGTCCTCGGGCTAATGGCCCGGGCCACCCTTTCCGGCCTCACAACAAAGCGATCCTGAAAACTTGTGGCTGCAAGAACAGGCGTCCCTCCGGCAAAAATGACCTGCGCCCTATAAGAAGGGAAATGAGGCTCAATGAGAATCACCTCTTCACCCGGATCCAGAATAGCCCGCAACCCGGCGATGAGTCCACCCATTCCCCCATGGGTTACGGTCAGCTGTGCAGGGCTCAATTCGATCTTTCCATTTTTTTTGATATACTCCAGCAGCGCTTCTACAAGCTCTTCATCTCCTCGTGAAGGCGTATAATGCGTGTGCCCGGCCAGGGCGTCTTGCAATGCTTCCCGGCATATCTCAGCCGGAGTATCGAAATCAGGTTCCCCGATGCCCAGAGAGATAACACTATCGTATGCCATTGCCCGCAGAGACATTTCTCTGATGACGGATGGGACTATTTCACGAACGGTCGTGGAAATCTTGTCTTTCATAGACTCCTTACATTTTACATATACCCGAGCAGCCGCGGAACATACAGAATCAACCCGGGAACATACGTTACCAGCAAGAGAACCCCGATCTCCAGAGCCAGGAACGGGAGGACGGACCGAATAATGGTGGAAAAATTCAAACCGGTCACCCCGGCCACCACGAAAAGGCAGACACCCAGAGGCGGGGTAAGCAGACCCACCACGATATTTAGAACCATGACGAACCCGAAGTGGAGGGGGACGATGCCCACTGCTTTGGCAACCGCCAGGAGCGTCGGTGCAAGAATGATAATCGCGGCTCCGCCCTCAAGGAACATGCCGATAAAAAGCAGGAAGATATTCATCAGCAGCAGGATAGCATACCTGTTTTCAGTAACCGAGAGCATCGCCTGGGCTATACGACTTGGAATCTGTTCCGCGGTAAGGACCCACGCGAATATGTTCGCCATGCCGATAATGAGCAGTAAAACGGCTGTTGTTGTTCCGCTCTGCACAAACACATCGATCATATCCCTCAGGGAAAGTTCATGATAGACAAAAGTCCCAAGTATAAAAGCATAGAGCACAGCGACGGCGGCAGCTTCAGTTGCCGTAAAAACCCCTCCCAAGATTCCCCCGAGAATGATTATCGGCGCCAGGAGTGCCGGACCGGCGGAGAGGAATGCTTTGCCGATAGTCATAAAATTAAGAGGGATATTTTCGCGGGGGTAATGGTAACGAATGGCCATAAAATAGCTGAGCGCCATCATGGAAAAACCAAGGAGCAACCCCGGTATGATCCCGGCGGCAAAAAGGCCGCCTATGGAGAGACCGGTAGTCACCCCCATAATGACCATGAAAATTGAGGGGGGGATGATCGGCCCTACGGTCGAAGAAGCGGCCGTTACTGCGGCGCTGAAACCGGGCTGAAACCCCTTGCTCACCATTCCCGGCACCAGTATTGTGCCCATGGCCGCTGCATCAGCTACGGCCGACCCGCTGATCCCCCCGAAAAACATGGAAGCGACAATATTCGTATGTGCCAGGCCGCCCGGTATCCGACCTACAAGGACGTTAGCAAAATCGATAAGCCGGCGGGTTGTCCCGCCACGGTTCATGAGTTCCCCTGCCAGCACGAAAAACGGTACTGCCATCAACGGGAATGAATCAATACCCGTAAAAATCCTCTGAGCCATAACGCTAAGCATCACCCCTTTTGACCAGAGGGCCACAAAGGATGTTAACCCCAGGCAAATAGCCACGGGAAAGCCGAACGCAAGAGTTATGAGGAATGTGAGTGCCAGTAGAGAGGCCAATGTCCAGGGTTCCTTGTGAAAATCTATGTCGAGACTTCAGGTTTCTCTAAATCAAGGACGGCAGATGCCAGTCTCGTTCTCTCACCAACGGGGGTTGGAAAAAGTTCGTGCAATAATTCCGCTACCAAATCCACGATCATCATGATAGCTCCCACAGGGATGGCCAGATACGGAATCATCATGGTAATCTCCAAGGCGGCTGACAATTGCGGATAATTAAAAACGGCCAATCGAACCCCCTCCCATCCGATGATCCCCATGAATCCGATCATGATCAATCGGACCACGTACACCAGGATGCGGGAAATCCGCGGTGGCAAAATATCCATCAGCGCTGTTACACCGATATGTCTCCCTTTTCTCAACGCAACCACACTCCCCAGCATTCCAAGCCAGATCATCAGATAGCGGGCGGCCTCTTCGCTCCAGGGCACCGGCTGGTAGATCACAAACCGGAAGAAAATCTGGATCAAAATAATGATCGTCATAGCGATCCCGGTGATCGCCATGCCCCAGGAGCAAAATTGAATCTGCATTGCTGCAACTTTATTGAAAAAATAAGAAACAGATTTCATGGGAACACAAATTAGCCAAACGGATCGTGGCCGGGCGCCTGATCCGTTTGGCCGGAAATTTAAGAAAAGTGTTTATGAAAGGCTACTTGATTGCCTTATATAAATCATTGGCCATCTTAATATGTTTCAGGATAATGGTTTCAGCCCGATTACCCACCTTCGCATCAGCTTGTTTGGCCGCTGCCACTGCCTCATTGACCCATTCATTCCCGATCTTTTTTCGGATAAATTTCAACCCTGCGGGTTGAGCTATTTTCCTGAACTGTCCCAGTTCAGTTTGTGTGGGTTGGTAAATGTTCATGCCATGTTGGCGCAGCTTTACTTCGCATTCCCTGTTTGCCTGCTGGCTGAAACCATCGTGCACATGTGCCAGGAGAAGTGACTCCTCTGCAATGATCTTCTGCTGCTCCTTGGTCAACTTTGTGGTAAACCACTTGTTGTTTGCCATGATGAAAAGCGGATTGTACAGATGTCCGTCCAGGATCATCTGGTTCTGGACCTCGTAAAATTTCATATCATGGATCAGGACACTGGGGCATTCCATGCCGTCGACCACACCCTGCTGCAACGCCATGTAAAGTTCCCCAAAGGGGATGGGGGTGGGATCAGCGCCAAGAGCCTTGACCATGGCCATATGGGCGGGGTTCTGCATGGTTCTTATCTTCAGGCCCTTCATATCGGCGGGGTCCTTTATGGGCCGTTTATTGTTCGTAAAATGACGGTACCCGTTTTCAGTAATCCCAAGGCATCGGACTCCGGTTTTCTTCAAGAAGCTCTCTTTGAATTTCTTCCCAAAATCGCTTTCAAAAAACTCCCATGCCGCCGGGGCGCTGCTGAACATGTAGGGGATATCAAACACCATAACAGGCGAAAAAAAGCCCGGGATCGGCCCTGAGGAGACAAAAATCATCTCAATACTTCCCATGCGGACGCCTTCCATCATCTCCCGTTCGTCACCCAGTTTCCTGGCATGATACGGCCTTACTTCAATTGCGCCGTTGGTTCTTTTCTCCACATTATGCTTGAACACCGCTATGGCCTTCACCGAACGGTTATCTGGATTGTCCGGACCGGCGTTTGCCATCTTTATCACTATCTTGGCGGAGGCGCCGGATACAAACAGAAACATGACCGCAATCATCAGAGTAACCAAAAAACATTTCTTCATTTTTCTCCTCCTTTTTATTTTCGTGCTTTTGATTGACGAACCAGGGATCAATCACGGCATCCAGAAAAATTCAGCAACCCTTTCCGAATAAGTCCTCCAGAGGTCTGGAAATCGTTCTGAGCTGTAAGTGAGAGAGTTAGATACCATTCCGTAACCAGACCTGTCAAACATTTCCTTGCTTTCACGACTTGAAATGTCTATATCCCAACTTACCTATCCAAGAACGTTAAAGGATAGTATAGATCTCCTATACAGGTCGAGATTGTTCTGGACACCTGTGTCGGCACAATGAAACAGGATCATGGGGTAGTCAATCCCGAATGGAGTGCAGGTATGATTGATTCAGTGGGGGTCCATGCTCTTGGTTGACCACTAAGGGTTCCTGCCACCCCTCAATCGCTTCTGTATCAAGGCAAGAGTACAAAATAGGAAAATATTTATGGCCACAAAAAAGCAAGCGGACACCAGGGTTATCATTTCCCTTGCCCTGGTCCATTTCATAGGCGATCTTTATCAATCATTTGTCACGCCTTTACTTCCGTTATTCGTGGAAACTTTTTCACTCACCTTGACCCAGGTGGGCCTTATAACGGGGATCAGCCGCTTTTTTGCCTTCGTGGTGCAGCCTTCCGCAGGCTATATTGCAGACCATTATCAGACACGTTTTTTTATCCTTGGCGGTCCACTCTTATCCATTATCTGTATTCCACTCTTGGGCATTGCTCCCTCCTTCCTGCTCTTGATCATTTTCGTCTCGCTGGGATCAATCGGGTCATCCATGTTCCATCCCACATGCGCCGGGATGGTCTCTTCTTATTCAGGCCGTCATTTCGGACTTGCCATGTCCATTTTCGGTTTTGGTGGGACACTTGCCTTTGGCGTTGGACCGCTTTTCATTAGTGTTTTTGTCCGGGCATTTGGTCTGGCCGCAATGCCTTACACCATGGCAATCGGCCTTGGCACAATGATTTTCCTCTTCATGTCCATCCCCGTCCCCGCAAGTGAAGGTCTTAAGAATATGGGTTTCTTCGGTTCACTACGGGAAATTCTTGGTTCAGCGTGGAAACCAATTTTATTTCTCTGGTTGGTTATGGTTTTTCGCTCTTTTGTCGGCCAGTCCTTCTTTACCTTTCTGCCAATTCTCTATGCAAAACAGGGATACTCCCTGGTCGCCATTGGCGCAGCCATCTCAGTCCTTGTTGTGGCAGGAGCGATTAGTGGTCTCCTTGCAGGACATTTCTCAGACATCATCGGTTACAAACCGATTTTCTATATCTCCCATGGCCTGGCGACACCCAGTCTCCTACTGGTGCTTCATATACCCGGGCTTTGGGTATATGTGGGCCTCTTCCTGGTCGGCTTCTTCATCATGGCTACTCTGCCCCTTGGTATAGCAATGGCACAGACACTGGCCCCAAAAGGAAAATCCATGGTATCGAGCCTTATGATGGGACTGGCCTTTGGAACCGGCGGAATGATGACGCCGCTCACCGGAAAAATGGCCGATATCTACTCTCTGCACACCACCCTGAGCCTGATTGCCATCATCCCCCTCGTGACTGTCGGATTGATTTTCTTCACCCCTGAAAAGAGACATGGAGAGACAGCGATCAGAAATTCTACATAGGGATGCATTGCAACTTGGTGAAACGTCGTCCGTCCTCCTTTTCTCCACTGAAGGGGACACGGACCCGGAAATGTACCGAAAAATCCTGTCCAGAGAGCCAGTTTCAAAACGCTAGCCCGGGTTTCTCACCGATCTTCGTCGCGAGACGGTGGGGAGGCCCATGAATAGCAAGTTGAGCTTGCGAAATCCCGCTATCGGGAGCGCGTGCAGGAAATGGCCGCAGGCATACTTGCAGTACGTCGAGGTCATTTTTCAAGCGCAACGCAGCAGGCATGGGGCTCTCCGTCATCGTAGTCCCGCGCTTCGCGGGATTGGTGAGAAATCCGGGCTATAGCTCTGCAAGGACGGCTCGCATGAAGGCCGGGAGATCGTCCGGTTTTCGGCTGGTGATCAATTTGCCGTCCACCACCACCTCCTGGTCAACCCATTCTGCTCCCGCGTGAACCAGGTCATCCTTGATCGCGAAAAAGGAGGTCACCTTTCGCCCCTCCAGAACGTCAGCCGAGGCCAGCATCCAGCCCGCGTGGCAGATGGCCGCCACCACCTTTCCTGCGTTAAAGAGATCCTTCACCAGGCTGACCATGGCGGGATACCGGCGCATCTGATCAGGCGCATACCCTCCCGGGATAATGACCCCGTCAAAGGTCGACGCATTGACCTCGTCGGCGTTTTTTTCCACAGTGCAGGGAATTCCCATTTTGCTTTTGTAAACAGAGGAAGATCCTGACCCCACCACAACCACCTCCGCCCCGGCCTCTTTCAGCCGGTAAAAAGGGTACCAGAATTCAAATTCATTATACATTTCTTCAACCAACACCATTACTTTATTGCCTTGTCCACCCATGTCCCTACCTCCTTTGAACCGAATTCAATTCTTGTCCTTTATACCCTGCTCCGAGGCTCAACACAACCGCAGAATGCTCAGTACCCCAAAATCCCTTGAGCTTTCCGGCAGAAGAGGGTATGGAAGAATGGCTCTTGATTTTCCCTTTTGATGATTTTGAGGAAGTAATTATCCCATGATCGACGTTGAACAAATAGGTCCCGTGAAAAAATTTCACCTTGCCCGCTCCCCCTGGGGCAAGGGACACTATTACACGGCCTGTTATTTGGTAGACGGGGTAATGGTAGACACCGGATGCGCCTATACGGTGGAAGAGCTCCTGCGCGCGATGAATGAAACGAAAGTGGACCTGATTATTAATACCCACTCCCATGAGGACCACATTGCGGGGAATGCAGCGCTTCAGCGCCGCGACCAGGCAATAGCCCTGGCTCATCCCCTGGCACTCCCGGTTCTCGCAGCACCCAAGGAAAGACAGCCGTTGCGGCCGTATCAGAGGTTCTTGTGGGGCTACCCTGAGCCCAGCCGGGGGGAGCCTGTCGGTCAGACCGTTGAGAGTAATAACCTGCATTTTCAGGTAATTCACACCCCGGGACATAGTGTGGACCATATTTGTCTTTTTGAGACCAACCATGGCTGGCTCTTTACCGGAGATGCCTTCATAGGAGGAAAGGACCGTGCTTTGCGGGCCGACTATGACATATGGAATATCTTGGCGTCGCTCCGGAAAATCGCTCGCCTTGATGCTTCCATTGCCTTCACGGGAAGCGGAAGCATCAAGAAACCCCCCCAGCAGGAAATAAAGAGAAAGATCGAGTACCTGGAGGAGACCGCTGAGCGGGTGTGGGCGCTATACAACAAAGGGCTTTCCCACTCCCGAACCCGGAAAGAGCTTTTTGGGAAAGAAATACTGCTCAACTATATTACCCTGGGGCACTTCAGCGGCAGGAATCTTGTTCGCTCCTTTATCGAAGACCGTCCTGACCAGCTTTAAGCGGCAGAAGGCCTTTTTCTTGCATGGTAAAGGTCCATGTGGTACATATGGAGGCAAGTTAGAGCACCCAAGGTGGACCAGAGCTATGCAATTTGAAAATCGTTCTCTTTCTGTCCATACAACCGCTGAAACGGATGTCATTGACATTACCCCGTTGGTAAGTGAAGCTGTTCGGGAAACGCGAATCCGGAATGGTTCGGTAACGCTCTTCATCCCTGGTTCCACGGCGGCCCTGAGCACCATCGAATTCGAGAGCGGTGTGATCAACGATCTCAAGAAGGCCATTGACAGGATTGCACCCCGTGACCTTTATTACGAGCACAATGAGCGGTGGGGAGATGGCAACGGGTATTCCCATGTCCGCGCCGCGCTCCTTGGCCCGTCACTGCATATTCCAATTGTTGAAGGGGTGCTGACCCTCGGGACCTGGCAGCAAATCGTGCTGCTGGATTTCGACAACCGGCCCAGGAAAAGGCGGATCATGCTCCAGACCCTGGGAGAACAGGAATAGAGAGTACCGTCCGCTTTCCGGGCGGTTGATCAACTCCACTTCAAAAAACGAGGTCGTCGGTGGACATAAAAACACCGCCAGAAGACACGGAAGCGCTGGAAAAGATATCCTTTGCAGACCATGAATTGGTTCGCGGTCTCTGTGGAGAGCAAAACGCCCACCTCCATGTCCTGGAAAAGAAACTGGAAATTTCAGTCCACGTGCGGGGTAACAACCTGACGATCCAGGGGGGTGACTGGCAAGTCGATCTCGCCAAGAAGGTCCTGGTGCAGCTTTATGACTTGCTCAAGGCCCAGAGCCCCATCTATCCCAACGATGTCGACTACGCCATCAGGATTCTCAGCGGGGATCCATCCGCCAACCTGAAAACCATCTTCAAGGATGAAGTTTACATTTCTTCCGCCAAAAAGGTCATCACTCCCAAGACAATCAACCAGAAGATGTATATTGACAGCATAAGAAACTTTGATATTGTGTTTGGGATTGGACCGGCCGGTACCGGGAAAACATACCTGGCCATGGCCATGGCAATCTCGGCCCTCATTCATAAAGAGGTCAATCGGGTTGTCCTTGCCAGGCCGGCTGTGGAGGCGGGCGAACACCTGGGATTCCTGCCGGGGGATCTTTACGAAAAAGTCAACCCGTATCTCAGGCCGCTGTATGATGCACTCCATGACATGATGGACTTCAAGAGCGCGACGCGCCTCATCCAGCAGGGCGTTATCGAAGTGGCTCCTATCGCATTTATGCGGGGAAGGACACTGAATGATTCTTTCGTGATCCTGGATGAAGCACAAAATGCCACGTCTGAGCAGATGAAGATGTTTTTGACCAGACTGGGGTTCAGTTCAAAGTCAGTGATCACCGGCGATATCACCCAGACCGATCTTCCCAATGGGAAGGTTTCCGGCCTGATTGAGGCGATCAAGATCCTTGACGGCATCAAGGGTATTCAATTTGTCTACTTTTCCAAGGAGGATGTCATACGTCATTCTCTTGTCCAGGAAATTATCGAAGCGTATGAAAACATGGAGAAAAAAGCCCAACTTTCACGCGAATGACACAAAAAGCGATTAACAGGCTTTTCGAACTTTCACCAATGCTAGGAAAAAAAAGAAATAGTTCCGGCAAAAAAAACAAGGCGCAAAAGGGGGGAACCATCGCTCTGTCCCAACGGCGCGGTTTCAGCCCCGAGGCGAGAAAATGGTTCATTCTCATCGGCCTGAGTATCGTGGTATCTCTTCTCCTGTTCCCCGATATTCTCGTGAGACCTCGCACCTATGTCCTGGGAGATGTTGCTGAACGTGACATAAAGGCCACCCGGGATTTCCTGGTGGAAAATGAGACGCTCACCCAGGAAAAGAGCGAACAGGCGGTCCGCAGTGTCTTATCTGTTTATGACTTTGATCCAACCGGAAATAACGTCATCGCTAGAATCAGGGAAGCCTTCCAACAGGGGAAAGAATACCGGGAAAAAGAAGCACCTATTCCCGGGGAAAAGATGCCCCAGGACACACCGCCCCGCGTTGAGGCTTTTGAAGAACGCTTTTTTGAGATTCTGGAGCTTGCGCCGGATGATTCCCTGTTCCAGTCTCTCTCCGAAAGCGACTTCCCTCCCCAGGTTGAGAAAGCCGTCATATTTCTCTTACGCAAAGTCCTCAATCGTGGCGTCGTGAGTAACAAGAAGATGCTCCTCACCCAGAGTGGAAGAGGAGTCCTTCTTCGCCACGTGCACCAGGAAAAGGAAATCAAGGTTCTGGACCTGAGCCGATTCTACGACCTGGAAGGGGCCAGATCCTTCCTCAAGGGACAGGCGGCAGGCCTCGGCCAATTTCTTGCTTCTCCCGCCTTAATTTCTACAGCCATGGATCTCTCCCTCGTACTGGTCAAGCCCAATGTTACATTCAATAAACGGGAAACCGAGCTGAGAAAGGATGCTGCCAGAAAATCAGTAAAGCCCGTTTATTTCAAAGTCAAAAAGGGCGAAATGCTTGTGAGGGAGGGCGAGATAATCAATCCTGAGCACCTTGTGAAGCTGGACGAGGAATACAAAAGCTCCGGCTGGAAAGCAATGATCGGTAGAGCGCCTGCTATGGCCTTACTCGTCGCGTTCCTGCTTTCTGGTACCTATATCATGGGCCTCATGTCCGATGATACCTCCCGGGGAGATGTCCGGGACACCCTGTTTTGCGCCCTGACGATCCTAATCATTTTCCTGGTGGCAATCGCATCACAACTGGTCGCTGAAGAAGTCGCACGCGGATTCAGTTTTCTTGCTCCTCGCGCGTTGTTCTTTGCCATACCCGTGGCCACCGGTGCGATGCTGATCTCCATCTTCCAGGGCTTCAGGGTGGCCGTCACCTTCTCATTCATACTGGCTGTTTTGACAACGTTTGTCATCCGCGGGGGCGTTGACTTCTTCATCTATTATTTCATGGGCAGCCTTATTGCCGCTCACGGAGTACGGAACTGCCGTGACCGGGGGACCCTCATCAAGGCCGGTCTCAATGTCGGTCTCGCGAGTATCGTTCTTGCCACCACCGTTGAATCCCTCCATGGTGCTCTATACAGCGTAGAGTTAGCCATTGCATGTCTGTCGGCATTCCTCGGCGGGATCCTGGTGGGGGTTATTGCCACAGGGATTCTCCCCCTTGTGGAGATGGCCTTTGGTTTTACCACAGACATCAAGCTCCTCGAGCTGGCCAGCCTTGATCAACCCCTTTTAAAGGAACTCATGGTGCGGGCCCCCGGGACGTATCATCACAGCGTCATCGTCAGCAATCTTGTTGAAGCTTCTGCAGAGGCAATCAATGCCAATCCCCTCCTGGCGAAAGTGGCCGCCTATTATCACGATATCGGGAAAATGAAAAAGCCCCTCTATTTTATCGAAAACCAGGCAAATCGCGAAAACAAACACGAAAAGCTTGCCCCTTCCATGAGCAGTCTCATCCTCATCTCACACGTGAAGGACGGCATTGAACTGGCCCGGGAACACCGCCTTGGCAAGGAAATCATCGACATCATTCATCAGCATCATGGAACAAGCCTTATCCAGTATTTTTACCAGAAGGCCAGGGAACAGACGGAGAGAAAAGGAACCAAGACGACCCAGGTGAAAGAGGAAGATTTCCGCTATCCGGGGCCAAAACCCCAGACAAAGGAGGCAGGGCTTGTCATGCTCGCCGATGTAGTGGAGGCGGCATCCAAGACCCTGGTTGACCCCACCATCGCTCGGGTCCAGGGAATGGTCCAGAAGATTATTAACAGGGTTTTTTCGGATGGACAGCTGAACGAATGTGAACTGACGTTGAAAGATCTCAATGAAATCGCCAAGAGTTTTAATAAAACCCTCAGTGGTATGTTCCACCACCGGGTCGATTATCCTGAACCGGTGAGCAAAGATGCTGCAGCGAAAAGGCATGGGAATGGAAATTCAAATCAGCTTTCAAACGGGGACACCAAGGATACAGCAGCGGAAGATCGAGAAAGTACTGGAGACAATCTTAGAAGACTTGGGCTGTCATGACCGGGAATTGAGCGTCCTTTTCACCGATGATGACCAAATAGCTCTGTTGAACAACCAATATCTCGGGAGGACGGGGCCTACCAACGTCCTCGCCTTTCCCATGGAAGACCCACATCAGGAAACAACCGTCTCACCCATGCTTGGAGATGTGGTCATTTCCCTGGACACCGCCGCCAGGGAGTCAAGGGAGGCGGGCGAGTCCTTCGAAGAAACCGTATACCGGCTTCTCATCCATGGGATCCTTCATCTTCTCGGGTTTGACCATGAGCGTTCCCCGACCGAGGCCAGGGAAATGGACCAGGAAGAACTGCGGTTGAAAAAATTGATTGAGGAGGGAAGTTGAATGGCTCGCTTAGCGGTAAATGTTGATCATGTGGCAACGGTACGCCAGGCAAGGGGAATCGACGAACCTGATCCGGTGTTGGCCGCGGGCCTTGCGGAACTGGCAGGTGCTGAAGGGATCATCTGTCACTTGCGGGAAGACAGGAGACATATACAGGACAGGGATCTTGCACTCCTGCGACAGACCGTGAAGAATAAGTTGAATCTGGAAATGGCCGCCGTTGAAGAAATGATAGAAATCGCCCTCAAGGCTCGTCCTGACCTGATCACCCTTGTGCCGGAAAAAAGAGAGGAACTCACCACAGAGGGCGGACTCGACGTGGTGTCCAAGAAGGACCATTATAAGAGAACGGTCGATCGCCTCAAACCTGAGGGGATCCTGGTGAGCTTCTTTGTGGACGCTGATCCGAACCAGATACGGGCAGCCCATGCGTGTGGCGGTGATATCGTGGAAATCCACACGGGACATTATGCAGACGCCAGAAATGAGGCAGAGGAAAACAGGCTTTTTGACCGGATCAGGCTGGGAGTGGAGTCCGCCCAGGAAAACGGCCTCCGCATCAGTGCCGGGCATGGCCTGAATTACGTCAATGTAAAACGTTTCAAGGTCTTGCCCCAGATTGAGGAGTACAGTATCGGCCACAGTATCGTGGCACGCGCTGTTCTCGTGGGCTTCGAAAGAGCCGTCCGGGAAATGCTCGAACTGGTAAAGGATTTTTAGGGGCACTAACTTCCATGATACATGGTATTGGAGTGGACTTGGTCCAGATACCCCGGATGAACCAAGTCCTGCAAAAATGGGGAGACCGGTTCATGAAACGGGTGTTCACACCGGGTGAAATTGACCTGTGCCTCAAGAGGGCCTTCCCTCCGTCGGCGTTTGCCCTCCGCTTTGCAGCAAAGGAGGCCTTCACCAAGGCAATGGGCCTGGGAATGACCAACGGCATGATCTGGCGAGATATAGAGGTCTTTCATGATCCGAAAGGAAAACCCGGGCTGAAAGTGCATGGCAAATCCGCCCGAGCCTGTGAAAAGGAAGGTATCGCGAATATTCACCTCAGCCTCTCGGATGAAAAAGAGTACGCCATAGCGATGGTGGTGTTGGAGAAGTGAGATGAGACTGGTAAAAGCGGCTGAAATGCAGCAGATGGATAGGATGGCCATTGAAGATATGGGAATCCCCGGTATCGTGCTTATGGAAAACGCCGGGAGGAACGCGGCCCGGTTTTTTCTCGAGCATTTCTCTCCTTCTTTCAACGACAACGTTGTTATCCTGTGCGGGCGCGGGAATAACGGCGGTGATGGATATGTAGTGGCGAGATACCTCAGCCAGGCGGGTATGAAGGTCTCCATCGCGGTCCTCTCCCCATTGGACAGGATCTCCGGCGACGCGCTTACGAATCTCGAAATCACACGGAGGATGGATCTCGAGATTCATGAAATCGCAGATATCGAAAAATGGCAAGATTTCAGGCATTATCTTCAACACGCTCATTTCATAGTAGACGCCATCCTGGGAACAGGTTTGAACGCCCCGGTACGAGGCGTTTATCGAACTATCATCGAGGATCTCCTTAAGCTCCACAAGCCGGTCATGTCCATTGATGTGCCGTCCGGTCTCAATGCCGACTCAGGACAGGTTATGGGCTCGGCAGTGCAAGCCGACCTCACGGTGACCTTTGGATTCCCGAAGCTCGGTCTGACTGTTTTTCCGGGTGCCCTTCTTGCAGGCCGCCTGGTGAGGATTGATATCGGGATCCCTGCATCGGTTTCTGATAAAATACCCCACCATTTCTCCCTGACAGAGCCATCGGATCTCAAAGATTCTCTGAACATGGAAGCACCCGATATCCACAAGGGAAACCGTGGTCACCTCCTGGTCCTTGCAGGGTCAACCGGAAAAACAGGCGCCGCCGCTCTTACGGCCATGGGTGGGCTGAGAGCGGGAGCGGGCCTGGTGACCCTTGGTATTCCGGAAACACTCAACGGTATTCTTGAAGAAAAGCTCACCGAAGCAATGACCGTGCCCCTGCCGGAAACCGGTGGTGGGAACCTCTCAACCAAGGCATGGGAGAACATTCAATCGCTCTTCCAGGGCAAAACCGCTGTAGTCCTCGGACCGGGGCTGTCAACCCACCCGGAAACTGTCACCCTGGTGAAACAGATCGTGACAGAATGTCCCCTGCCCATGGTAATCGATGCGGACGGGCTGAATGCACTGGCCGGTTGTATGGAAGCCCTCAAGGAGGCGGCCGCGCGCACCATTCTGACCCCCCACCCGGGTGAAATGTCAAGGCTCTCCGGCCTGGAAACCTCGGCGATTCAGAAGGACAGGATTTTCGCCGCTGCCGGGTTTGTTGAAACCCATCGATGTTACCTTGTGCTCAAGGGGGCAAGAACGCTCATCGCCATGCCCGACGGAACCATGCATGTGAACCCAACGGGCAATCCAGCCCTCTCGAGTGGTGGCTCGGGTGACGTCCTGACCGGACTTATCGGGGGATTCCTGGCAAGGGGATTTTCCACCGCCACGGCGGCAATTGGGGGGCCCTACATCCATGGACTCGCGGCAGACCTCCTGGCAGAGCAGAGAGGATCCACAGGTGTGCTGGCAGGGGAACTCCTTCAAACCATTCCCCATATTATTGCACATATTGCCCGAGGCACCTGGCCGCTCACGGCTTCCCCTCTTCACAAGGACTTTTACCATATTCCGTGAAACCCGGTCCACCCGGTCACTTTCCCGGTTACACCTATGAGCCAGTAAAGGAGATCAACAAATGCTCAATGCAAGCGATATCATGACCACAGATGTGACCACGGTGAAAAAGGAGACAACCCTGAAAGAACTGGCCACGATCCTCTATGAAAACCATATTAACGGCGTCCCTGTCGTGGATGACGATGAAAAACTCATAGGCATCATCTGCGAAAGCGACCTCATCAGAAAAGACCGAAAACTGCATATCCCTACTGTTGTCGCCCTGTTTGACTGGGTCTTTTATCTTGAAAGTCCGAAGAGAATGGAAAAAGAGATCCAGAGGATCAATGCTACAACCGTGGAAGAGCTCTATGTCAAAGAAGTCACCACGGTGGACGAGAAGACTCCTGTTGACGATATTGCAACGATTATGACCGAGAAAAAGGTCTACACCATCCCTGTTATGGATGGGGACCGGATTGTCGGGGTCATCGGAAAAGGAGATCTCCTCAGGACTCTTGTACATTGAATCAAAAATGTGTTACATATGTCGCCCGTTCGGAACAGGACACCATATTACTGGGAGAACTCCTTGGATCCGTACTCATAAACGGTGACTTCATCGCCCTGGCGGGAGAACTGGGCAGTGGGAAAACCTGGTTCACAAAGGGATTGGCACTGGGCCTCGGGATTTCCCCTGAAACCGTGATAACAAGCCCTTCATTTGCCCTGATGAACGAATACCAGGGCCGACTGCCCCTCTTTCACATGGATGCCTATCGTCTGGATCAACTCTCGGCTTTTTTGTCCACAGGGCTGGAGGAATATTTCTATGAAGAGGGCGTGGTGGCAATGGAATGGGCGGATCGATGGCCTGAAATCCTCCCGGGGAAACGGGTAACCGTCAGGATCACTGTTCTGGACGAGGCTTCAAGACGAATTGCCCTTTCGGGGTCAAATCCACGGGCTATTACTATTCTGGAGAAACTTGAGCAGAAATCAGGGCGAGGCTGAAGCATGGCATTGATCGTACAGAAATATGGAGGGAGTTCCGTCGG
>CAZJRD010000021.1:0-45484 GCA_964548365.1 uncultured Desulfobacteraceae bacterium
CATTCCGGATTGTCAAGTCCGCAACCGGCCTTTTGTGGAACCACGCGATTTTTGTTGACAAACAAAAAAAAATGTATACATTATTCCGGGTTAAAAAGACTGTGTTGCTTTGACTCCAGCGAATTGAGAAAGAGCTTTGACCATCAGGATTAAAAGGCAGGCTCTTGAAAGTGCCTGCAAGGAAATTATCGAGACAATCCTTTTCTGCCTCCCTGATGCCTTCAAGGGCACGGTGTATCAGATTGGCTCCCCTCCTCATATTACTGCCGAGAGAGTAACTTCAGGGATTATCGACGAAGACAAACAGCGGATTTCCTGGGGTTTACCTGAACGCTCAGACTACAATCCTCCCGGTAAAGTATGGCTGGACTACAGAGATCAACCCGACAGACCGTTGGAGGCAATGGCCTGGTGTGTTGCGCGACAGAGAAGCTGGACTTCGGAAGATCCTCAAACCGATCAGAGATCGGTCAGGCTTCAGACCGATGGTATCCGGGAAGATTTTCATCATATGGAACCGGTTCTCATCCGGAAAAAAGACCTCTATGCCAACAACCATAACCATCTGGACTATCCGAGAAATTATAAAGGGCTGACGCTGTGGGAGGACAGTGATTACGTGGTGGCCGCCGTGATCAAGATTCATTTCAGGCCCAATACCATCAAGATCGGGAGTCCCGAAACCCGTCTGATCAAAAGGCTCTCCAGGGCATTCGGAACTGAACTCCTTTCTTACCAGTTGCGAGAGGAATCCATTGCAGCCATGAATCAGCTCGCACAGGACAAACTGGATTCCTGCAACATCCTGGCGGATTCGCTTCGAAACGCCATCGCCAAATCCGGTCTTATTTTCTCCCTGATTAAACTGGAACTGGGGTGCCTTCGTGTTCAGTGGGAAAACCTTCTTTTCGAGCGAACGAATCGAAAAAACCAAAAGGAAGAGGCAATCCGGCAGCTGAATGCTATTCTCCAGAAAATAACTCAGAATGCCGAAGGACCTGTGCAGGAATTGCTGGAGGTGCAGAAAAAATTTCTGACTTTTTCTCTTCCACCCAAGGGCGGGGAGGCATGGGTCGATATGCAGATTGAAAACAGATGGTCCAGGCTGCTTGAAAAACTCTCCGGGGACGATGAATTAGCTGGCGCAGTGAGTCAGGCCCTTGAAAAGTTGAAGAAGTCCCTTCACCATGGTAAAGATCCGGCCCTTCTCGCTTCCTATGACTTCATGCCTGACCAGCTCAAGAAAGAGTGGGTCGAGTTGATCTATAGGGATCTGAAACAGGTGGACTTCGCCCATCTGGACCGGGTGATCCACATCCTCGGTGACCCCTCCCTCAATCTTCCTTTCCAGGAAAAATCCAGAAAGAGCCTTATCCATTTGAAAACGCTTTTTGAAATCATGGATCAACTGGAAAAAAGCACCAACAGTGTGTTGCAGCAGTTGTTGAACGGAGGGAAAAACGGGCATTCTGCCCCCTGTGCGCGTTCGTATCCATTGGAAGCCAATGCGCGAAGATAGTCGATCCTCCCAGTCGATCAATTCTTGATGAAATCTCTTTCAAAATGCAGTAAAGTACCTGAAACATTAGCGCCTGTAGCTCAGCTGGATAGAGCAGCGGACTTCTAATCCGCAGGCCGGGTGTTCGAATCACCCCAGGCGCACCATTCCATAAAACATCTCCCTCATCTCAAAAAAGGCCGGAAAATGGAGAGCCTTGCACAATTGTAATCTTCCTGAAAGGTGTGCGCAAGGTTTCATGACTAGGATAAAATGATCTGGAGACGGGAATCGGAATTGGTTGACAAGCGCGCTTTTCAACCTCGCGGGACAATCGTCCGAGACAAAATGGGGGATTGCAGTCACCTATGAAAAGACATATTCTTTGCATTAACAGCGGTTCATCCTCAATAAAATTCGCCCTGTACCGCATGGGGCCTGCGGAGGAACTCCTTGCCGAAGGAGCGGTTGAGCGCATTGGCATATCTGGCGGGCGACTCTGGCTGAAGGACGGCGGCGGGATAGCGCTTGTGAACAGGCATGAGGATTTCAGCCATCACGGTGCCGCGATCAAGGCCATGTTGACCGCCGCCATGGAAGACCAGCACCTCCCTGCTCCTGACGCCGTCGGGCATCGCCTGGTCCACGGCGGCCTCAAGCACACGGGCCCCGAGATGGTAACCCCGGAGTTGCTCACCGTCCTACGCGACCTCGTTCCTCTTGCGCCTCTGCACCTGCCAAGCGAAATTCGGGCCATTGATGCGGTGACTGCTCACTACCCTAAGTTGAATCAGGTGGCTTGTTTTGATACGGCGTTTCACCGCACCATTCCGGAAGTAGCCCAGCGCCTGCCCCTCCCTCGCACCTTCTGGCATGAGGGGATACGACGCTACGGATTTCACGGTCTTTCCTATGAGTATATCGTCACCACTCTTGGAGAGGCCGTTCGCGGACGAATGATTGTGGCTCACCTGGGAAACGGGGCCAGCATGGCGGCCCTCCAGGACGGACGGCCCCAGGACACCACCATGGGTTTTTCCGCAACAGGGGGGTTGATGATGGGCACGAGAAGCGGCGATCTCGACCCGGGAATCCTGCTCTATCTCATGTACGAGAAGGGTTATGACGCTTCCAGTCTCGAAAACCTTCTGGACAAACATGCAGGACTCGTCGGAGTATCCGGAATCAGCCCGGACATGAAAACGCTGCTCGATCAACGCGATAAGGAGCCCCATGCGGCCGAGGCCGTGGAGTTGTTCTGCTACACGGCCCGCAAGTTTATCGGGGCGCTCGCCGCGGTACTCGGCGGCCTGGACTCCCTGGTTTTTACGGGCGGCATCGGGGAGCGGGCCGGGCCGGTGCGGTGGATGATCTGCCACGGCCTTGACCACCTCGGAATCCGGCTGGATCCCCACCAAAATGACGCAGATGCAGCGGTTATTTCCTCGAAGGACAGCCCCTGTCTGGTGCGGGTGATTTCCACCAACGAGGACCTGATGATTGCCCGGCATACCCAAAGGCTGCTTTTCCCGGGCAGTGAAGGAGAAAGAGCATGAACATTGAATTCCATAATTTCGACGAGTTGCTTGAAGCCGCCCGCGGCTTCCCGACCCTGCCGGTAGCCGTCGTAGATGCAGATGAACAACACGTACTGGAGGGAGCCTGCGAAGCGGCGGAAGCCGGTTTCATTGATCCTGTTCTAATCGGGCACGAAAGGCTCATCCATAGTCTTCTTGAAAAAATCAAGCCCCATGCGGCTTTTTCCGTCATCCACGCGCCTACCGAAGAGGCCGCGGCGGAAAAAGGCGTTGATTTGATTGCCGACGGGAAAGTCAAGGCCCTGATGAAAGGGTATATCCATACGGCGAAATTTCTCCACCCCATTCTCACCCATCATCTGGAGGGAGAACAACGCCTCTCCCATGTATTTCTGACGGACATCAAGACCTATCCCAAGCTTCTTTATATTACGGACGCCGCCATCAACATCACTCCGGACCTCCTTGCCAAAGCGGACATCGTGCGCAATGCTGCGGATTTGGCACATCTGTTGGGAGTGGAAACACCCAAGGTAGCAGCCCTGTCGGCTGTGGAGCTCATCAACCCGGCCATTCCTTCCACCATCGATGCGGCCTGTCTGGCCAAGATGGCGGACCGTGGGCAGATCAGGGGGGCGATCGTGGACGGACCGCTCGCCTTTGACAATGCGATATCGGCAGAATCGGCCAGGATCAAGGGGATAAGAAGCGACGTTGCCGGAGATGTGGATGTTCTGCTGGTACCGGACCTGGTTTCCGGAAACATCCTGGCCAAAGACCTCGAGTACCTGGCCGGGGCCCAGCTCGCCGGTTTCGTCGCCGCATCAAAGGTGCCCATCATCCTCACTTCCAGAGCTGATCCCCCGCGGGCGAGGCTGGTATCCTGTGCCGTGGCGGCCCTGGTCAGCCATCGCCAAGGAATCAATGCAGAAGGGGATTCACCGGCAGCGTGAGATTCTTCTCGGCGCTGGTATCACAGGCTCAATGGTTTCGGGCCAATGTATCGACAGGAGCAATATATGGATTCTTCGAATATTTTTCAGCAAGCCGCTTGGATGAACCACACCATGGAATATGGATGGGATGCTGTCCAACGATCCATCCTTTTTACGGATATCCTTCGAAAACGAGGGAATACCTATTTTGAAACGGTTGAAAAGGGACTGCCGCCGGTTCTCGTGTTCGACTACGAGGTCATTCTCGATGCCAGGACCTTTGACAGGCAGGCGAATTATGCACTGTCCCGCATCGTACCGAGGGAAGGAGATACCGTTGACGAAACGAAACGGCCCATCGTCGTCATAGACCCCAGGGCCGGAAACGGTCCCGGCATCGGCGGTTCCAAACAGGATTCCGAAATCGGCGACGCATTGGCCCAAGGCCATCCTGTCTATTTTATCCTCTTTTACCCCGATCCCATGCCCGGCCAGACCCTTGCCGATGTGGAGGAGGCAGAAATACGATTTATCGAGCATATTGCAGAACGCCACCCCGAATCGCCGAAACCCGCGGTAATAGGCAATTGCCAGGCAGGGTGGGCGGTAGCACTTCTCGCTGCAGACCGTCCAGACCTGACAGGCCCAATAGTACTCAACGGCGCACCCCTTTCCTACTGGTCCGGCGTGCATGGGAAAAACCCCATGCGGTATGCGGGAGGACTCCTTGGAGGGGTCTGGACGGCATCTCTGCTGTCCGATCTGGGAAACGGGAAATTCGACGGCGCCTGGCTCGAGGCCAATTTTGAGGACCTTAATCCGGCAAACACCTTGTGGGGGAAGCAGTACAACCTCTATTCCAGGGTGGATACCGAAGAGGAGAGATTCCTCACCTTTGAAAAATGGTGGAACGGTTTTTCCTTTATGACCAAGGAAGAGCTGCACAGCATCGTGGAGAATCTCTTTGTGGGTGATCGGCTGGAACAGGGAGAGATGGCTTTGCGCGACAAGAAGAACCTTCACTTAATGGATATTGAGGCGCCGATCCTCTTGTTTGCCTCCGAGGGAGACAACATCACGCCGCCGCAACAAGCTTTTGACTGGATCATGAAGACCTATGGCTCCGTGGAAGAAATAAAGCGTCAGAGAAAAGTCATCGTGGGCCTTTTGCACCCGCACATAGGGCACCTGGGTATTTTTGTGGGCGGCAAGATAGCGAAGAAAGAGCATAAGGAGATCATCAAAAGCATTGACATGGTTGAGTCACTCCCACCGGGGCTCTACGAAATGATTATCGATGCTGGAGATGAGAAACAAGGATTTACCGATTACGATGTTCGTTTTGAAGAGCGGGATTTCAACGCTATTATGGCCTTAAACGATGATGTGAATGTGATCCGGAAAGAAGATGTGGATTTCAGGCGTGTCGCAGCCATTTCGGAAATGAATGACAGCCTCTATAATGTTTTTGTCAGTCCCTGGGTGAAGCTATGGACCACGGAATTTACAGCCGAGGTCTTGAGACAAGTCCATCCCCTGAGGGTGAGAACCTATTCCTTTTCCGATCGAAACCCGTTGCTCCGGCCTTTCAAGGCAATGGCGTCGATAGTAAAAGAAAATCGCAGGCCGGTATCGCCGGACAACCCGTTTTTGGCCATGGAGAGGAATATTTCGGCCTCCATTGAAGCCATGCTGAACCTCTACAAAGATGTCCGGGACAATGCCGAGGAACTCATGTTTAATCTGATATATGGGAATCCATGGGTGGACCTCTTTCTCCCCGTGACCGGGAAAGAGAAAAACTGGAAAGACATGAGGGAAGAAAAGAAGAAAGAAGAAGGGTTGACTCGGACCGACAGGGAACACTGGCTTGACCTCATGGAAAAAGGAGGATTTGCCGAAGGGGTCATTCGTATGGTGATGGCCCTTGCAGAGCCGGACCGAACCATTGACCGGGACAAATTGATTGAAGATGAGCGGATATTGGAGGCGAGCAAGAGGATGAAAGGGATGAAAAAATCGGACTTTATAAGAGCCGTGCAAGAGCAAAGCCGTATCCTGCAGGTTGATGAAGACAGGGCCTTAAAGGCGATTGGCGGACTCATTCAGGGCCCGGAGAAGCGCAGGGAAGCCCTGGAGATTGCCAGGCAGATCATGCTCGCCGAAAGAAGCCCGTCTGACCGGGAAAAATCCATTCTGAAGAAAATAGAGGGCGCATTGGACCTGTAGTTGCCACGCTCCGGTTAATGAGGAAAGCATGATCAATCTGGTAAATCTTGAAGGAAGGAAAGGCTTGATCTTCGGAATCGCCAACGAGCACAGCATCGCCTATGGTATCGCGAAGGTCTTGCATGGCGTGGGCGCGGAGATGGCTGTAACCTATTTGAATGAAAAGGCGGAACCTTATGTACGTCCGCTGGCCGAGCAAATGAACAGCCCTGTCATCATGCGTTGTGATATTCAAAAGGCGGGTCAGCTTGAAGCGGTGCTTTTTCTCATTTCCAAGGTGATCGAGCAGCCCCTCGCCGTATTTATACAACAAAATCCTGCCTGACTTCGATATAACCCGACCAGCTCCTTAAGGTTGCAATAATTCGGCAATATACTCAATATTTTTTCGTATCAGAGGCCGGTGCTCTCCGGTTGGAGGCCAAGGAAAGGCTTAATTCCCTTGGACGATTTAATAAGGATATGCTAAAATAGTGCCCATTCATAAATGGCTATTTTGCCCGATATCGTCGTTATGCTCAAATTTTAGTCCTCGAAATACCTGAATGTATTCCTGTGGTTAAAATTTTTGCACGCCTTGATCTCAAACAAACTATCTCATTTATGTATAGACACTAAAATAAGTAAAAATCATGTGCGATATTCAAGCCGTTGATGAAACGGGAGGAATATAATGGGTGAGGATCAAGGAAAAAGCACAGGCACCATGCCACTGCTTGAGGCCTGGATGAAATCGGCAACCGAGTTCTGGGCATCAATGGCAAATATCGGGTCTATATCCACCACTTCCGGAGAAGAGAAACCTCAGCAAAAGGAAGCACAAAAGAGCCGGGCCCAAGAGACCTTGGAATCAGCTTTGAAGATGCTGGGTTCTCTGTCTTCAGCCGCAGGTGAGCCCGAGACAGCGGATTCCATTTTCAAAGGAATGAACGTTTTCCCCGGAATGATGAGTAAGATAGCTCAAACCGCATGGGAGACCTATTCTCACTTTCAGCAACAATGGATGGAAACGGCTGGCAGGGCAGGCAGCCGGACTGAGGCGTACAAATTCGATGATCTCGATAAGGATGTCTTTCGCGCATGGAGCGAACTCTATGAGCAGGAATTCAGAAAGTTTCTGCATATTCCCCAATTGGGATTGACGAGATTTTACCAGGAACGGATGAGCCTGCTGTCGGATAAATATACCATTTTTCAGGGCATCATTGCAAAATTCCTCCATATTCTCTCTCTTCCCATGGAAAAATCCTTCAAGGTCCTGGAGGAGAAGGTCGCTTCGCTTGCTGATGAGGGCAATCTCCCTCAGGATCCAAATGACTATTACAAAATATGGATAAAGGTCCTGGAAGGACATTACATGGTCCTCTTCAAGTCCCCTGAATATACAAAGGCATTGGGAGAAACCCTGGATGCCATGGAGGATTTCCTGTTGGTAAGGCAAGAGATGTTTCAGGACCTGATGCAGACGCTTCCTGTGCCCACCAATAAGGAGATGGATGATGTCTACAAGGAGCTCTACCTATTGAAAAAGCGTCTTAAGAAACTTGAAAAGGAGCATTCTACCGGTTAACCGGGAAAAGGAGGTGATTTTATGAGTCAACCCAAGATTCCTCTGGACTTGATTCTGGAAAACCTGGCTGAGGATGCAGAAAAGAGCACAAAACTGGCTAGAGCAGGATCAGAAGTCCTGTTGAGCCAACTGGAAACCGGAATTGCCACCACACCCTACGATGTTGTCTACGAGGAAGACCGGGTGAAACTAAAGCACTACAGGCCTGTGGCCGATAGCAAACTGAGGACCCCCCTCATGGTGGTTTACGCCCTGATTAACAGGGAGACCATGCTTGATCTTCAGCCAGGAAGGAGTGTGGTCGAAAAATTCCTAAAAGAAGGCATTGATGTCTACATGGTCGATTGGGGCTATCCAACCAGGAAGGACAAATTCCTCACCATTGACGACCATGTCAATGGGTATATGGACAATATTGTTAATTTCATACGCAGACGCCACAATCTTGCCAAGATCAACCTCATGGGGATCTGCATGGGTGGGACCTTTTCCGTCATTTATTCGGCCCTTCATCCGCAAAAGATAAGAAATCTGGTAACCACGGTGACCCCAACCAACTTTGATACAGATCAGGGACTGTTACATATCTGGATGAAGGACATTGACGTGGACCGTATGGTGGATGCCTTTGGTAATATGCCCGGAGACCTGATGAATTTTGGTTTTCTGCTCCTTAACCCTGCCCGGTTGATGATTGACAAGTATGTGGGCTTTTTTCAAAATATGGACGATAAGGCCTTTGTTGAGAATTTTGTCCGCATGGAAAAATGGATCTTTGATAGCCCGGATGTTCCCGGCGAGACTTTCCGGCAGTTTGTCAAGGACTGCTATCACATGAACCTCCTCATTCAGAGCAAGATGGAGGTGGGCGGGAAAAGGGTGGACCTCAAGAAGATCACCATGCCACTGCTCAACTTTTATGGCAAGTATGATCACCTGGTACCCCCGGGCGCGTGTGAACTCCTCACGAGTAGCGTGGGAAGCAGAGACACTGAGGATGTGTGTCTGGATACTGGCCATATCGGCATCTATGTCAGCTCCAAATGCCAGAGGGAATTCGCGCCTAAGATTGCCGGGTGGTTAAGAGAGAGGGATGAGAAAGGAAAGCGAACAAAACCGGCAAGAACAAAAAGCACCATTAAACAAATAGAAAATATCATGAAAGCAAACCAGGAGAAGTGATATGGCAACAAAGAGCGATTATTTCAAGACCATTTGCATGGTAAGCAGGGCATTTGGGACAACGTCGAATCGAGATGAACTCCTTGAACTCATTGTGCAAAGTGCCATTGATACAATGAAGGGAAAGGCCGCCTGTCTCTTTCTGTTCGATGAGGAAAAAGACCTTTCAGTGCCGGTTGCACAAAAGGGATTATCCGACGGTTATCTCCATGCGAAATGGAAGTCCGCCAGGGACAACGTGTCCGATGTCATGAAAGAGGGCCACCTGGCCATTTCTGACGCAACCAAGGATCCCAGGTCAGAAAACCACGAGACCAAAAAAGAGGAAGGGATTGCCTCTATCCTCGCTGTGCCAGTGAGAGTAAAAGGCAAGGTGATAGGGGTACTGACGCTCTATACGGCAAAACGGAGGACCTTTACTGAAGATCAGATAGCATTCCTTACCGCCCTCGCCGAACAGGGAGGCATGGCCATTGAGAATACCCGTTTGATCGAACAGATAAGAAGAAACACAACTCTTTTTCACAACTTGTCTGCCAGTATTAATTCTACTCTTGATATTAAGGAGATCCTGAACGTGATGTCCGCCGACATTGTTCGAGGCCTCGGCGTGAAAGGTGCCACTGTTCGTTTGCTTGACGAGGACAGGAGTACCCTGAAGCCGGTAGCAAGCTATGGCCTTAGTAAAAAGTTTCTCAAGAAAGGGCCGGTATCTGCTGAAAAAAGCATCGCCCAAACCCTCAAAGGGAAACCCGTAGTGGTGCACAATGCCGCCACAGATAAACGGATCCAGTACAAAAAGGAAGTAAAAGAGGAAGGGATTGTTTCCTTGCTGAGTGTTCCCATAAAGGCAAAAGATGAGGTGATCGGTGCCCTGAGGATCTATAGCGGGTTTGAGCACGAGTTCAGCGAGGATGATATCACGTTTATATCCGCCCTGGCCCATCAGGGAGGATTGGCTATCCAGAATGCAGCCATGTATCTGACGTTACAGCAGGATATGAAGGACATGAAAGAAGATGTGTACAGCTACAGATCCTGGTTTTAGTATTTTCCTAAAGAAAGGAGCTGAGCATGATAGGCAAGACCATTGATCAACTCAAGGCGGGTGATACCGCCGAGTTTGCAAAGACCGTCTCAGAAGCTGATGTATACCTTTTTGCAGGGGTCACCGGCGATTTAAATCCCGCACACATCAATGAAGAATATGCCCGGAAGACTTTTTTCAAGACAAGGATCGCACACGGCATGCTGCTGGCGGGCTTTATCTCGACAGTAATAGGAAATAAGCTCCCGGGACCGGGCACCATTTACGTTAAACAGGAGCTGAACTTCCTTGCCCCGGCCCATATAGGGGATACCATCACTGCACAGGTGGAAGTAAAAGAAGTGGTGCCAGAAAAGAACAGGGTTGTTCTGCATACGACCTGCGTGAATCAGGTTGGGACGAAGGTCCTGGATGGTGAGGCCCTGGTGAGCCCTCCGAAGGCCCCGAAATAGAAAGTCTTATTTCTTTTTCTTCGAGGAAGGAGCGCTCGTGGAGAACTTCTCCACGTTTTTCATTAACTTCTGGAACTCATCAGCCTGCTTGTTCATGAGATCTTGGAAGGTCTGGGTTACTGCTTCTTGGCTCGAGCTCCGCTGGTCCAGGAGCGTTTTCAGGTGGTTAATGGTCTCTTCCTGATCAGCAGCCCGCTTTTTGAGTTCCTCATATTTTTGTACCAGTTTCAGGTGCTCTTCTTTGGGAATCACCCCCATCAGGCCAAGATAGTCTTTGAAAGATTTCTGAAATTCTCCTGCCGCATGTTGCCATTGCTTCAGATATTCGGGGCTGCCTTCGTCCACATTGTCCAGCCCATAGAACTTCCGGAACATGTTTGAGAAATCCTCAAAACCTTTCAGCCCCTGAGCCATCCATTTGGTCATGTCTTCCAGATGCTCTTGACCCTTGGCGGCATTGATGAAAAGATTTCCCCAAAATTCAAAAAACCTTTTGTCCATAGTGTACTCCTCATCTCACCTGATCAGTTATGCTTTTTCAAGGTCCAGTTGATAGCGAACAGGTCCCCGGTAGTTGTCATCTCCAAACCAGGTGTCCAGTGCGCATTCTGAATTCGGCAAGGACCATGAGGTGGCAATGGATCCATGCCCTTTCGGAAAGACCGTTACCTCGGCATCTATAAAATCCAGAGGTGCAAGGGCTGACTCCCTGTCCACCAAGTCGTCCTTTTTTGCGTAACAGATAAGGACCTTTATCTCTTTCTCCTTCAGCCGCTTGAAATTGAGTTTCCTGCCAAAGAGCTTGAATGGTAAAGCACCACCTTTATCCACCGGTATGGTATAAGAGTCAAAGCTCATTTTCGTAATGGCCACCGGAAGATCGGTCCGATCATAGATCAACCAGTTGTTGAGAGCCGCCGCTGTCTTGCTGATCTTGAGTCCAGGACTGTCTTGCCTGTCAAACATCATGATGTCGCGGTAAAAGCTGAAGATGGGGGCCTCTTTTTCCATGCTCTTGAGCTTGTATACCCAGCTCATCACCTTGCCGTCGACTACTTTGTTTCCATTTGACAAGGTCTTCACCGCATATCCCAAATCCCTGAACCGGGGAGGAAGGTGCCCCAGGTATTCCACCAAGGCCTTGCTCCTGGTACCGTCCATGGGGGCCACACAGGTTATGAGGGCATCGACGACACCGTCCAGTTCACCCGAAAGGAGGTCCGCCACGGCAATAAAGCCCCCCTGGCAGAACCCGTTCAGGGTGACATCTCTGCCGTGTCTTTTTTTCACCGTTTCACAAAAGCTCCTGGTATCCAGGGCGTCGTCCTCCCCGGTCAGTATCTGGACCGCAGGGGTAACAGCAATATCTTTCATGATACGGACATAGGTCGGGATACCTTGATTTGCAAAGGCATGCACGTAGCTCTTGTTTTCTCCGGGGAGAAAGGCAAGGATGTTGGCACCCAGGACATAGGGTGGGATGATAATGATGGGTTTTCCTTTTTTTCTGACTTTTATGTTCCTGTCAGTGGGAAGGACCTGGTAGAGGAGGAAACGCTCTGTCTCGGCTACCTTTTCGTAACCCCCATTGTCGAAGTGGAACCCATATTCCGGTTGGATGTCCAGGATGGCCTTTGGGTAGGCATATACCACCTTTTCTATCAATCCAGCATGCCTTGCAATGTAACCAGCAATACCGTTGCCATCCCCGCTGGAAACAGCAGTGAGCCACGCTGAAAAGGCCTTGTTCATATCACCAAGATGATAGTCCAGCATCGCATTCAGGCTGCTGGTAAGACCTTTTTCAGCGACTTGGATATTAAATTGCAAAAGCTCCCAATAATCTCTGAGGCTTTCTGAAAGGGGGGCTCGCAGGAGTTTATCTTTTTCTGTGGTATTAAAGGCGTTCAGGGCGGTCCAATAAGGGAGCATGAATTCATTCACGTATTTGAAAACCCCAGTCCAATAGGTCTGGGCTGCTTGAAATTGCTGACTGGTCGCCTCGGTCGCCTTGAGACTGATTTCAGAAAACCTTTGAAGAGAACGGCTGATTGGTTCAAAGATGTCCATGGGTTCATCAGCCCCTGTTTTTCTTTGATTACCCATCTGCCGTCCTCCTATCAGGCTCTACTTGGAAGCAGCAAAGAAGTCTTCCACCCGTTTGAAGTTATCATCAACGAGTTTTTTGTAATCTTCACGACCCTTTTTGTAGGCCTGGATCCATTCATTGATAACCTTTTTGCCTTCGTCGGGAAGCCAGGTGGCCTGCTCCAGGACCGTCTTGGACATTTTTTCGGTCTGGTCCTGCACGGTGCCCATGGCGCTAAAGGTGTTGTCGAAGGCCGCTTTGTTGAAATCCACCATTTGCTTGAAAATTGCTTTTTGATCCATCATTTTCTGTTTCCCCCTGTTTGTGTTTTGGGCAATCCTAATTCTTGGCAGTGCCCGTATTCCTGAAAATGTCTTAGAAACTACTTCTTGGTTTCGGCCTTTTTTGTCTTCTCGGGTCCAGTAAAAAAATCTTCGGCCTTTTTGAAATTGTCGTCAACTGCCTGCTTAAAATCTTCGCATCCCTGCTTGTATGCCCTGGTCCACTGATCTGCGAACTCTTTCCCCTCTTTCGGGATCCATGCCTGTTCCATGGACATATTTGCTATCTTTTCCGTCTGATCCTGGAGCATTGCCATGGCCGTATAGGCATTGTCAAATGCAGCTTTGTTAAAGTTTATCATCTGTTTCATAACTGTTGATTGTTCCATTTCTCATCCTCCTGAATGTGTTGGGTCTAAAGTGTTTTCATCATTTCCCTGGAGTTTACCTCCAAGGTGCATTCATACCCCATTGTTCATTATGAAACCCTGCAAAAAACCTCTATCAAGCGGTTTTAGCTGAGTCCCCGGGCTTGGCCTTTTTCACCATCTTTTCAGATGTCTCTGCCACGGTTTTCAGTTTTGGCCCGACATCCTGCAGAAGTTTCTTGATTTCGGTCATTTCTTCCACTATCCCATTCAATTTTTCTTCGGTCTGGTCTACGGACTCTTTGATTTTTCTGAGTTCAGACGCGGCGGGCATCCCCTTTTCTATATCATTGAGGGCCTTCTTCAAAGGTTTGAGATCTTCTTTTGCAGTCAAGGCCTTTTTATTCAAGAGGTTCGTTACCACCTCCTTGCTCCAGTCCTTCTTTTCCAGCGCAGCAAGTTTTGATCCTAGGAAATTGATATCCTCATGCACCTGGGTGATCTTTTCCTCCATCTCTTTGGCCCCTGCATCCCCAAAATCTATTTTCTGAAAGTTCTCATCCATGGTCTTTTTGAAATCATCCCGACCCTTTTTGTACGATTCCAGCCATTCATCAATTATTTTTCTCCCTTCCTTCGGCATCAAGAAAGACTGTTCCAAAGATGTGTTGAATAATTTTTCTGTTTGCTCCTGCAGCATCGCCATCGCACTGAGGCCCGTATCAAATGTGGTCCTGTGAAAGTCGATTATCTGCTCTGCTAATGTTTCCGTCTCCATGCTATACACCCCCGTTATTTTGGTTCAAAAATTTTTCCTTACTTTGAGTAAGGTTAATAGTATTATATGGTCTTTTTCGGAATTGTCAAGAAAAAAATGGTGCACCGCACCAAATAAATCGTTGACCAGAAGAGGCCTATTCCCTTTGAGTGAGCTATATAAGTAGTTATTTTTAGCTTGATTTATTACCATTGCAATGCTAAGAGTAAATAGTATGCAGTTATTAATTGTGCAATATAACATGGATAACATTAATGGAGATTGGGAAAAATGGCGGAAAAAGTTCTTCTGAAAAAATATGCGAACAGGCGGTTGTATGACACTGAAAAGAGCAGCTATGTGACCCTTGATCAGGTGGCGGAAATGGTCAGGCACGGGCGACAAGTGGAGGTTGTTGACGCAAAGACAGAAGAGGACGTGACTGGATTTATCCTTACGCAGATTGTGCTTGAAGAGGCCAGAAAAAAGAATGTCTTGTTACCGGTATCTCTCCTGCACCTGTTCATTCAGTACGGGCAAAACGTGCTTGAGGAATTCTTTGAAAAGTATCTTGAGCAGACGATTAATGGCTATATTACCTACAAGAGCACGGTAGACGAGCAATTCAAAAAATGGCTTGATCTGGGTATGGACATTTCCGGTACAACCCAAAAGATGATGACAGGTATGACGCCTTTTCAAACGTTTTTTGGAGAGTCGGATGGGTCGGGGTCCAATGGGAAAAAGGCGTCTTGAAACTTATTTTGGTTCATCCGACTAAAGTGTACTTCCCGGAAGACTCGGAATCGGAGAAAAAAGGGCATATTCTGTACATGCTAGAATCAATCTTTGAGCCTCAAAGTACGCAAAATTCGGATGAACCCTTATTTTTTGTCCGGTCACTGTGGGACAGGATAAAGTCTACAATCCTGCTATAATGCTCCTTCAGGATCTTGGAGGATCGAAAAATGCCCATATGGCCCCCATCGCACAGGAGGGTGAGCTTATCTTCCGGCGGGACGGATTTGATCAATGCCATATGCCCGGTTGCCTGGAGGGGGGGCGCGATCTCGTCTCTTGTGCCACCCAGTGCCCATAGGGGGACACTGCCGGGATAGTCTTTGATGCTGACCTTTTTCCCACCGATCATCAACTCGCCCCTGATCAGATCATTTCGAATGAAGATTTTTTTATAGGTGTCACGGATAAAGCCTGCCGGGCTGTGCTGCACAAAATGATACCATTGATAGAATGTCTTTTGACGTTTGGCGCTGGCCCCATTTCTCTGCCTCAAGTCGGATAAAAGGGACTGCATGTTTTTGATATGCTGATCCATCCCCAGGAGATAAAAGCCGAGCACCTGGAGCCTGCCGTCGTAACTTTCTCTCCCTGCGCCTTTGTGGCCCTTCGATACGGTGTGGCCGAAAAAACTGATGAGCCGATCGATATATTTCTCTCCCACCAGCCGGGCAAAATCCGTCAGGTATCCTTTTTCTCCCTCGGTGTGCATGGGAGCTCCCGCCGATCCGAACGTCTTGGCAAGGTGGGGATTGAGGATCAAGGTGGTTATGAGGAGGGGCCCTGGCTGGCAAATGGCGACCAGGTGGGAAGGATATCCTGTCAGACCTTTCAGATGCTTCAATACCGCCTTGTACTGATCCACCTGTCCCTCAAAATCTTCATGGTGTCTCATCCCGCCCACATAGAGCGGGATGTCATCTGCACATTTTTGCTCCACAACGGCCATGCGGGTGATGCCATGATCTCTCATGTAAAAAGCCACCCGTTCGGCGATATTGGAATGGTGCCCGGCACGGGGAGCAAATACTACCCCGTAGTTCTGGATCTTGTGTTTTACATCCAATGAGATGTCTATGAGCCTGAGACCCGGCAAATCCAGAAGGACGTTGGTATTATCATATTCAATGCTCCAGTCCTGCACAGGGGGCTGCTCAATGAAGAGCTTGATGAATTCCAGTTCCCCTTGCCTTCTTTGATGGAAGCGTCCCAGGCCGTCCAGTACACTTTTTTCAGCCAAAGACACAAAACCGTCTGCCCCTTCATGGCACATGTCAAAGAGTTGTCTGCATGATCCATTGAGCCGGGGAACAGCCAAAGGCAGAAAGTCTTTCATCAGCTGGCAGCTCAGTTCGTATGTATTCCTGGTGAGGTCAAAGGCCATGGCCCAAGATTGCATGGCCGCCTCAGCAAGGTTTGCACTCATTTGAACCGGGACTTTTGTGGCCTCAAGGGTATTAAGAACTTGGGGAAATAGGGTCATGAAAGATTCTGGCATGAACATCCGCTCCTTTCCAACAGTAACGCAGCAAGATCTGACCAATAACAACTTTAACAGGCATTCGAGTTTTGCTGCAAGCTTCATACCATAAAGTCTTACACCAGTCCATCATTATCAGAAGCATTATCATGTTATGAAGAGGCTTATCCTGAAAAAAACAGCAACCCTTTCTGGAGACCTGGTTAGCAGACACAACGTTTTTTTTCCGATTATGCTGGGCAAGTTACAGTATATGCTTCAGTGGGGTTTTCGGTACTATGGTGACCTGTGTCTTCAATAGAAAATTTCAAAAGCAGCCGGCCGTTAACAAATATACAATAATGTAGGAATTGATGTTAAATGCTACGATAAAGTATATATCAGACCTTTCATGGTCTCCTGTTCACATGATAGAATCATATGTAAATCAAACAGATAGAAGGAAATGGGGCTTCTTGGCACATCTATTGCGGATGAGTGCTAACAGCTTTCTCGGGGAAAGATGAAAGGATCGCAAAATCCAATGACAGATCAGAGAACGGTTAAGGGAGGGAAAAATGAAAAAGATCGAAGCCATCATTAAACCTTTTAAGCTGGATGAAGTGAAGGAGGCCCTTATGGGCCTTGGCATCCAGGGAATGACGGTCAGCGAGGTGAAAGGATTTGGACGCCAGCGTGGACACAAGGAGGTCTTCCGGGGAGCGGAATACCGGATAGACTTTGTCCCGAAGGTAAAAGTTGAGATAGTCGTCGATTCCTTTGTCTTGAACGAGGCCATGACATTGATTCAGGAAAAGGCACGGACCGGGAGTATAGGCGACGGGAAAATTTTCGTCTCACCCATTGAACAGGCGATACGCATCAGGACCGGAGAGAGCGGAAAAGATGCCCTTTAGGGAGGAGGAAATTCAATATGTTTAATATGCATAAAAAAAGAAGTTGGTTGTTTTTTCTGGGAGTTCTCATCTTGGTGGGCGTTGCTTTAGAGGCCTATGCCGGGGATCCCACCGGGGCTGAGACGTTAAAAAAGGACCCTGGCGCGCCTGTGGATTATGTCTGGATCCTGGTATGCGCCTTCCTGGTTATGTTTATGCAACCTGGGTTTGCCCTGGTTGAGGCGGGTTTCTGTCGGGCCAAAAACGCCATTAATCTGATGATGAAAAACCTGATGGACTTTGTAGCGGGCAGTCTGGTGTTTTTTGCCGTAGGCTATGCCCTCATGATGGGGAAGGATTGGCATACGCTCATCGGTATCAGTGGATGGTTTTTGCATGGCGATGCTTATGACGTGCATACGTATTTGATCTGGATTTTTCAGGTGGTCTTTGCAGCTACTGCCGCCACCATTGTTTCAGGTGCCGTGGCCGAAAGGATTAAATTTCCCGTCTATCTGTTTTACAGTGCCGTTGTATCCGCGATCATTTATCCAATCTACGGCCATTGGGTATGGGGTGGCGGCTGGCTGTCCAAACTGCCATTCGGAGTCGGGGCCGTTGATTTTGCCGGGAGCGGCATTGTCCATGCGATGGGAGGATTTATTGGTTTGGCAGGGGCCATGGCCCTTGGCGCGAGAATCGGCAAATATGATGATAAGGGAAAGGTCAAACCGATTGTGGGGCATAATATCCCCATGGCCGCCCTGGGTGTGTTCATCCTCTGGTTCGGGTGGTTTGGGTTCAATCCCGGATCAACCCTGTCGGCCCATGAACTCCGAATCTCCGTCATTGCCGTAAACACGAATCTCGCAGCGGCCGCGGGGGCATTAGCCGCCTTGATTTTCATGAAATTAAAGTTGGGCAACTGGGACCTTGGGATGACCCTGAACGGTGCACTGGCAGGGCTTGTGGCGGTTACGGCCCCTTGTGCATGGGTGGAAGCATGGGCTGCCGTGGTCATCGGCCTTATTGCAGGGATTCTGGTTTGCTTGAGTGTCCTTTCATTGGATAAGCTCCATATCGATGACCCCGTTGGTGCTGTGTCCGTACATGGCATAAACGGGATCTGGGGAGTGATAAGCGTCGGGTTGTTCGCTGACGGGACCTATGGCAATTATACCACGAAAGCCCCTTATGTTAAGGGCCTCTTCTACGGAGGTGGTGCAGACCAGTTACTCGCCCAGCTGATTTCCGCGGGCGTTTGTATCGCGTGGGCCTTTCTTATGGGATGGATTACCTTTCGTGTTGCAAAAGCAGTATTCGGAGGTATCAGGGTCTCTGCCGAAGAAGAGGCAGAGGGTCTGGACTACGGGGAACACGGCGGGAATGCCTATCCTGATTTTGTCGTCTCTTCCTACCAGCAGCATTGATCAGACATGGAAAGGGGTCTGAGTTGGCGAATCTTCTGTTCTACAGCAACAAGAGCTGGATCTGGAGGATTCCCAACTCTCATTGAGGGGCAAAAGAGGCAGTGATCCATTGCATAAGGAAAAGGATCGAACAATTTAACTGGAAAGTTTCCGGATGTCAAGAACAGGATAACCCTCATCCTATTTTTCAGGCTGCAATCTCAAGGCCTGAAGAGGGGTTCAAACCGCTTCAGTTGAAAAAGCTTCTTATCCTGGGTGGCAGTGATGTGATAAAACTTGTCCTGGGGGATGTAGATATACGGGACATCTTCTTTGCGGCGGTAGAGAAAGTGGGAAAGGATCATGCGGTTAACCGCCCGGTGCCCCACGACCATGATGTTCCCGGCATTTCCACTCAAATAGAGCGCTTTTTTTATGCCCTGGTCAATTCTTCCCTGCATAGTGACGTACCCCTCGCCACCGGGATACACATAGTTATATTTATCCAATTTCCGTGATGCGTAGATGCTCGGCATCTTCTCCTTGATTTCTTCGTAGCTCATGGCCTCACAAACCCCGCTGTCAATTTCATTGAACTCGCTCAGCGGAATAATGGAACAATGATCCTGGAGTTCTTTGACCGGGTCAGCTGTTTCAATGGTTCTGATCTTATCACTCGTAAAAATGACCGGGATGGTTTTCTTGCGAAAATAGTGTGCCAGCGCCCTGGCCTGGGATCTTCCGTTTTCTGTCAGGCGGGAATCACCACCGATACGGTTCTCCAGATTGAAAAAGGTCTCTCCATGTCTGATTAAAAAGAGATTCTTGACGCTGTCGGTGACCAGGAAATCACGGATGCGATCATAATAAGGAAGCGGGTCTCGTATCTCTTCTTTCAGGATCTTATTGTTTAACGAATCAAGGTGAACAAAATTTCGCTCTTTCGCCAAGGTGTTATAGATGCTCCTGTAATAGTCGATGCGCTGTTTGAAACTGTGCACTGCGGAATCTTCGCTGAGGTGTTGAAACTCGGGCAGAATGATCTTTCTCCTGATGCTCGCCTCCAGGATTTCTTCATCGTTGTTCATACATTCTATAAAAAGCAGGGGGTATTTATTCGCAAGGCTGATAATCATTTTCCTTCTGTTGGAGCTTACATTGGTTGCGTCCAGAATGGCGATGTTCCCCTCGTTTTCAAGATATTTCTTGGCTCTTTTAATGTTGATGAGGGCGATTTTTTCCCTGAACTGAACACTCTCGCGGTTATCCGGATTATAGAATTCCGGATATGATGTGTTCTCCCGCAAGAGACGCCTTCTCAACTTGCCATTGTTGAAGATGCGCGTCTTAATGGCATCCTTGAGGAGATTTTCCTTCAGCTTGCTCGCAATGGTCGATTTTCCCCTAGCCGGGAGACCCACCATCGCCAAAAAGAGTTTTCCGGGGTTTCCGTTCATGAGTGAAATTCCTTTGTCTTTTGAGGATAGCAACCCGATAAAGAAGGGGCAATCAAAAAAAGGCGATTGAGGTTGCGATTTTTGTGAATGGAGTTATAATATTTGTAACTATTCAGGTGGATAGACTGAAGGTGGAAGGCCGAAGGAAAGAATAATGCGAAATTATGTACAGGTTCACAGTCTACGGTTTAAAGCACATATTGGAGGAGGAAAGAAAAAATGCAGCAATTGACTTCAGCACGACCCGGGACCGATGTCCTGGTCAATAATTTTGTGAGAAGTGTCTATAACTGGATGGGCATCGGCCTCGGGCTGACCGCCTTCGTGGCATTTTATGTTTCCAACAACGAGACACTGATGCGCTTCCTTTTCAGCAACCGAATGGTTTTTTTCGTGTTGATCCTGGCTGAACTGGGGCTGGTATTTGCCATCAGTGGAATGATCAACAAGGTCAGCGCCGGAACCGCCACATTCCTTTTTGTTTTCTATTCGGGCCTGAATGGTTTGACTCTCTCTTTTATTTTTCTCGCATATACGCGCACTTCCATTGCCAGTACTTTTTTCGTATGCGCCGCAACCTTTATTGGTTGCAGTATCTACGGATGGACCACAAAGAAAAACCTGACCTCGTGGGGGGGATTTCTCTTCATGGGGCTCATAGGAATTATCATCGCCTCCGTGGTAAACATGTTTATCAAGAGCAGCGGCATGAGCCTCATCATAAGCTATATAGGGGTTATCGTTTTTGTGGGGCTTACCGCCTATGATACCCAGAAGCTGAAAAATATGGCGCTTACTCAGCCTGCAGGGGTGGATGGGACTGCCGTGAGGAAGGGGGCCATTCTGGGTGCGCTTTCTCTCTACCTTGACTTCATCAATCTCTTTCTCATGCTGCTAAGGATATTCGGCTCAGCTCGAGACTGATCTATTCTATCCCCCTGAAAACATAGTATACGTTTCAGGGGGATAGTGTTTTCTGAGGTTTCAAGAGAGATGGAACCTTCATACATTGCTCTGTACCGCGACGGGACGCTCCGGGAACGCGTAAAAGAGGCGCTGGATCGGCTGGCGAGCTGTGATCTCTGTCCCCGGAAGTGCAAAGTGAACAGAGTTGCAGGAGAAATGGGATTTTGCGGCGCAGGAAGAAAGATAAAAATAGCAAGCTACAACGCGCACTTTGGTGAGGAAGCACCCCTTGTGGGGAGGTTCGGGTCAGGGACCATTTTCTTGAGCCACTGCAATTTACGCTGTCAATTCTGTCAGAATTATGATATCAGCCACCTTGCCGAGGGCTGGGAGGCTGAACCGGAGCAGGCAGCCGACATGATGCTGCAACTGGCTGAACGGGGGTGCCACAATATTAATTTCGTGACCCCTACCCATATGGTGCCCCAGATTTTTGAGGCCCTTTTGCCGGCCGTGGAAGGCGGACTCAGCATTCCGCTGGTCTACAATTCAAGCGCGTATGAGCGGAAGGAGACACTGGGGCTCCTTGAAGGGATTGTTGATATCTATATGCCCGATTTCAAATTCTGGGATGGAAAATGGGCAGAGCGATATTGCGCGGCGCCTGATTATCCGGAAGTGGCACGAGAAGCCATCCGGGAAATGCACCGGCAGGTAGGTGACCTGAAGATAAACGAAGGAGGTGTAGCAACCAGAGGCCTGCTTGTCAGGCATCTTGTTATGCCCAATGGGGTGGCCGGTACCAAAGAAATTGTTGCCTTCCTGGCAAAGGAGATCTCAGCCGATACCTACACGAACATCATGGACCAGTACAGGCCCTGCGGAACCGCGGATGAAGACACGATCATCAATCGCAGGCTGAGACCGCAGGAATTCCGGGATGCGCTTGATGCCGCCGGAAACAGCGGGCTGACGCGTCTAGACCCGAGGGAGCGGGTTCGTATTTTTTTCGGGATGTAAATGACGGATAAGAGGATTTTCATAATAGGGGATATTCACGGATGTCTTGACATGCTGAAGCGCATGTTGGACAAGATCCACTGGCAGCCGGACAATGACCACCTGATTTTTCTTGGTGACTATATTGACCGTGGGCATGATCCTAAGGGGGTTGTTGACTTCATATTGGAGTTGAAAAAGCTTTCTTCGCATATCCAGTGCCTCATCGGCAATCATGAAGCAGCGTTCCTTGATTACCTGAGCGGAAAAGAGAAAAAACTCTTTCTCATGAACGGCGGATACCGGACGCTTGAGAGCTACGATGCAACCCGCGAAGGGCCGGACAACCACCTGGTGCCGGCTTCTCATCTGGATTTTTTCAACTCCCTCGAAAATTATTTTGACCTTGATGACTACTACGTGGTGCACGCGGGATTCAGGCCCGGTGTTCCTCTGCCCGAGCAAAATTTTGAGGACCTGGTCTGGATTCGAGATCCGTTCATTTTTTCAGCCCATGATTTCGGGAAGAAGGTCATTTTCGGCCATACCCCCTTCTCTGAACCTCTGATCCTCGAAAATAAGATCGGCCTGGATACCGGGGCCGTCTACGGGAATAAGCTGACTTGCCTGGAACTCCCCGAATTTAAATTCCATTTCGTGGAGGCCTAATCCGGTGATCGGGATCACCGCCACCATTCCTGTGGAGATTGTCATCGCCTCGGGTCACAAAGCCGTCGACCTGAACAATCTCTTTATCACCGCGTCCAATCCGGAGGAGCTGGTCATGCGTGCCGAGCGTGACGGCTTTGCTCATAATATCTGTGCGTGGATCAAGGGTATTTACTCCGCAACGCTGCAAGGAGGATTCAAACGAATCATAGCGGTGACCGGCGGTGATTGCAGTAACACCGTTGCCCTGAGCGAGGTACTTGCGGCAAAGGGTATTGAGGTGATCCCTTTCGCATTTCCTCTGGATGGAAACCGAAAGGAACTGCAGATCCAGATGGACCACTTGCGGAGGACTCTCGGTACTTCATGGGAGGCGATCCGCGAGGCAAGACAAAGGCTTCACGGAATTCGCGCCGGGCTCAGGCGACTGGACGAGTTGACATATCTTGAAAACTGCGTTTCAGGACTTGAAAATCATCAGTTTCTTGTCAGCAGTTCTGATTTTGGTGGAGATACTGAAACATTTCAAAGGGAACTTGAAGGCTTCATCCGCAGGGCAGAGGGGAGGGGACCTTTCAGAGAGGAAATTCGGCTGGGATACCTGGGTGTCCCCCCCATCTTTTCGGGGTTCTATGAGCTTATCGAGTCACTGGATGCTCGGGTCGTCTACAATGAAGTGCAGCGCCAGTTCAGCATGCCGGACAGAAAAACAGATATTGTAGATCAGTATCTGACCTACACGTATCCTTATGCGGTAGAGGGGCGTTTATCCGATATCAGGAAGGCAAGCCGTGAAAGGAACCTTGACGGGTTGATACACTACACCCAGACATTCTGCTATCGACAGATCTACGACATCCTTCTGAGAAAAAATCTCCCGATCCCCATCCTCACGCTGGAAGGGGACCGGCCTGGTCCCCTTGACAGCCGCACCAGCCTCAGGATTGAAACCTTCATCCAGATGCTCAAAGACCGGAAGGCCTAACAATCATGTGTTTTACTTCTTGCCGCTGATGAAGGCCTCTGCGTCTTCAACGTCCTTTTTGCTCCCTATGTACAGGGGCACCCGCTGGTGCAGTTGTGAGGGTTCTATTTCCAGGATTGGGCGATCCCCGTCGCTGGCGTATCCTCCTGCCTCGGTGACGACCATGGCAAGAGGATTGGCTTCTACCATAAGGCGCAGCTTGCCGGTGGGCTTTTTCGGATCCTTCAGGTCAGCGGGGTACATGAAAATTCCCCCTTTCAGGAGATTCCGGTGAAAATCCGCCACCAGGCTTCCCACGTATCGGGAGGTGTACGGGCGGCCCAGTGCATTGCCTGAGCCTTTAAAATAATTCACCATGGCACGGGTCTTTTCGTCCCAGTACTGATAGTTCCCCTCATTGACACTGTAGATTTTGCCCCGTTCAGGAATCCGTATGTCCTCATGGGAGAGGAGAAATTCTCCCACACTGGGATACAGGGTGAAGCCATGAACGCCCGTTCCGTTCCCGGTGGTGTATACCATAATGGTGCTTGAACCATAGATGAAGTACCCTGCCGCCACCTGCTTCAGGCCGGGCCGCAGAACTTCTTCCAGCATGACGTCACTGTCTGAATCGATATTTATTCTCCTGTAGATGCCGAAAATGGTCCCGATACTCACATTGACATCGATGTTGGAAGAACCATCCAGGGGGTCGAACACAAGGATGTAGTTCCCTTTGGGATATTCGGCGGGGATTTCAATAAGGTCCGCAACCTCTTCTGAACCCATGCAACAGAGTTCGCCGATATGCTGCATCCTCTCGACGATAACCCCGTTTGCAAATATATCAAGCTTCTGGACCTGTTCATCCTGGACATTGACCTTGCCGGTGCTTCCCAGTATGTCCACCAGGCCGGCCTTATTCACCTCCCTGGAGATGACCTTGGCCGCGACAAGGAGCTCGCTCAGAAGCGTGGTAAAGGCACCTGTTGCTTCGGGGCTCTGGCGTTGTTGATTCAGGATATGCTGTGTTATGGTAATGCCGACGCCTGCCTTCCTCATTTGTTCCCTCCTCCAGGTTAATACTTGATAATAGAGTCCCAGAATTCAGGATCATCATCCTTCCAGTTGGGGCCGAACCTCTTGTCACAAAAACCGCTCAGACGTTCATACCATTTTACGAAAACATTCTTGTTCTTTTCTATGGCCTCGATCACATCCGCGACAAAGATGTCGATCTTTCCGATTTCATCCTTCGGGACGTAATAGGCAGCACCTTTTTCAAAGGATTTTTTCATGTTTTCCTTGGATACGGCATGGGCGGTGAGCATCAGGGCGGGTATGCCGCGCCTTTTTGCAAGCTCGAGAAGGTCGTATCCCCTGACCCCCATGATATCGAGAACGGCAATGTCATACTGGTTCTTCTCCAGTAATTCCTTTGCCCGCTCATAAGTAGAGGCCCTGTCTACCTTGCATATTTCCAGGATTTCCGTGAGGAACTCGAGGATATCTTCTTCATCATCTACGATGAGGACCCATTTACCCTTGAGTATCTTTTCAGGTTCCATAAGACTCCTCTCCATGTGCAGGAACGGTGTAACCTTGAACCTCTCCATGATTTTGCATTATTCTTTCCTTCAGCCTTCCAACTTCAGTCTATCCACCTGAATAGTTACATATTTTCTTTGTATTCCAACCGGTATATCTCCGCCATGGTAATGAAGACGGTTATGATCAAGGGGCCGTAAATAATTCCCAGAATGCCGAAGAGCTTTATGCCTCCAATGATTCCAATGAAGACAAGGAGGGAATTCATCTGCATTCCTTTTCCGATGACCCTTGGTTTGACAAAGTATTCGATAACAGAACTGTATACCACGTTATAGATCAGGAATCCGAGTGCGAGACCCGTTTTTCCTTGCAGGAAAAGGATAATGGCGGCGGGAATAAAAATAATAGAAGCACCGATAACCGGGAGGAACGCCATGAATGCTATGAAGGTTCCCCAGAGGAGAGGGGACTCGAGCCCGAATATATAAAATCCAAAACCTCCCAGGATGCCTTGAACCGCCCCGGACAACCCATTGCCTACGAAAACGGCCTTTCCCATTTCCTGAAATTTGCCAATGACCTTTTGGAGCTGTTCCCTGGGAAAGGGGAGGAGGCTGATAAGGTAATTTTCTAGCCGGGTCCCATCCTTGAGAACGTAGTAGATAGTCAGAAGCATGAGGAAGAGATGGATGAGAAAGTTGAGAAGATTGGATGCCACGGATCTTAGCTGATTATAGAGAAAGAGCCCGACTTTTTTCCCCACAGTGGTAGAAGCGGTCTGTAAGGTTTCCTTGTTGAATTCAATACCGGTCATTTTGCCCCACTTCCGTAACTGCTCGGCCCACAGGGAATGGCCGTTGATACTTTCCTGTATCTTTTGAACGGAAACGGCGCTCTTGGTCTTTTGGTAAAAATCAAATGCCTCGTTGGAAAGGCTTTCTATAAAGCCGCCCACCGGAACGATAAGGATCAGGAAAATGAGGAAGGTCACGACAAGGGATGCAATGGTCATCTTTCCCTTCAACACCCGGGTCAACCGTTGATGCAGGGGAGAGAAGACGCTGGCCAGGAGAAGCGCGAGGACAATGGCGGAAATGTACGTCCAGAAGAGCCGCAGGAAAAGTACCAGAGACAGGAGGAGCAGGAGAAGGAAAAATTTAGAACCGTAGTTGTTCTTTTCCATGGCAGCCAAGAATTCCTGGAAAGAGTTGTGAAAAAGATCCGCTTTTCAGTGTCGCTTCTTTGTCTTTCAATATAAGTGAGATACGCACGATAGTCAAAATTATTTTGAAAAATGCCCATTCTCTTGCTCTAGAGATGTTTCAATGGTATGAATAATTCCTATTCGGTACACCTCCAGAAAGAAGTGAATATCACATGAGCGAAAAAGATCTATTGCTGGCTATTGATAACGGCACCCAGAGTGTCAAGGCCCTGGTCTTTGACCTGGGGGGTGCACTAGTGGCACAGAAACAGGTAACCTTCAGTCCTTATTATTCGCGTGAACCCGGCTGGGCGGAACAGGACCCGGAGGTGTTCTGGGAGTCCCTCTGTCAGGCCTGTCACGGGCTGTGGCACGATTATCACGTGGATCGGCAGAGAATTGCCGGAGTTTCACTCACCACCCAGCGTGCCACGGTCATCAACGTGGACCGGGATGGAAAACCGCTCCGTCCCGCCATGCTCTGGCTTGATCAACGGAAGACTTACGGTCTGCCACCTCTGGGAGGCCTGTGGGGATTCCTGTTTAGAGTCCTCGGCTTGCGGGAGACGATAGGGTATTTTCAGGCAGAGGCAGAGGCCAACTGGATTCGCATTAATCAGCCCGAGGTCTGGGAAAGGACGCACAAATACCTCCTTCTCTCCGGCTGGCTCACCTACCGGTTGACGGGGGAGTTCAGGGATTCCAAGGGGTGTTGTGTCGGGTACCTGCCGTTTGATTATAAACACCTGTGCTGGGCTTCCGGCTGGGACTGGAAATGGCGGGCACTCCCCATGGACTCGTCTCTTCTTCACGAACTCGTGCCGCCGGCGCAACCGCTGGGGGCTATCACACGCCGGGCTGCCGATGAGACCGGCATTCCGCCCGGGCTTCCACTGATTGCCGCCGCCGCCGACAAGGCATGCGAGGTCATTGGGTCCGGCAGTTTGGACCCATCAATCGGGTGCCTGAGTTACGGCACCACCGCCACCATTAATATTACCTCTCAAAAATATGTTGAAGCCATACCTCTGTTACCGGCGTATCCCTCTGCCATCCCTGACTACCACACGATTGAAGTGCAGGTTTATCGCGGCTACTGGATGGTAAGCTGGTTCAAAGAGGAATTCGGGCACCCGGAGATCGAAGAAGCAGCGATCAAGGGTATTGATGCCGAGGCCCTTTTTGACAGGTTGGTTGCGGATATACCTCCGGGCGCCATGGGCCTGATCCTGCAGCCCTATTGGTCCCCGGGGCTCAAACTGCCTGGACCCGAAGCAAAAGGGGCCATTATCGGTTTCGGTGATGTGCACACGCGGGGCCATCTTTACCGGTCCATACTGGAGGGTATAGCATTTGCATTAAGGGAAGGCAAGGAGCGGATCGAGAAAAAGACCGGGATACCCATTTCGGAACTCAAGGTATCGGGCGGGGGGAGCCGGAGCAGGGCAGCCATGCAGGCTACCGCCGACATTTTCGGCTTGCCCACTTCTCGACCGTCCATCTATGAAACTTCAGGTCTTGGGGCGGCCATTGATTGTGCTGTGGGGCTGGGGCTTCACGCTGATTTTAATTCGGCCGTCAGGTCCATGACACATAGGGGTGATGTTTTTGAACCGGAGCCGGAGGTGCACGGGATGTATGATGCCCTTTACCGGGATGTCTACCGGAAGATGTACAAGAAGCTGAGACCCCTGTACGAACGTATCCGTGAAATCACCGGATACCCGAAGTAGAGGGCTCTCTGTTTGGAAAGGAATCCCATGCAATTGAAAAGAAGATATCTTCTCCTCCCTTTGTTGTTTCTGATTTTGGGCTACATGGTCTTTTCCGTCTACAACGATGTCAGGAATAGAACCACAGCCGAATTCAATGCACAGCAGATGCTGCTTGCAAAACAGGCTGCCAAGGGCATCTGGAGCCTTTTTGACCACTACCATGAGGAACTCACCTATCTTTCGAGCCTTGATACGTTCATCCCCTTCAGTAAACACACTAGGGCACTCATGAAATCCTTCTTGAAGAGGCATTCCGACGATATCCTTGCGGTTACAGCCGTGGACGCAAAAGGAATGATCGCTTACACCGTCCCGTTCAACAAAAAGGCCATTGGCGCAGACATATTCCTACCAGGAACACGTCAAAACGATTTTGAGCACCCACAAGCCGGTTGTCAGCGATGTTTTTATGGCGGTTCAGGGGTATCGGACCGTGGCCTATCATGTCCCCATCCTCAGGAAGGGTGTTTACCACGGCAGTATCGCCATTCTGATCCCTTTTAAGAGAATTGCCAAAGAATACCTTGAGGACGTCAAGATCGGTGAAAGGGGATATGCCTGGATGATTAGTGAAAAGGGCGTCGAACTCTTTTGTCCTGTTCCCGGCCATACGGGTAAAACCGTTTTTCAGACGTCCGAAAAATTCCCTTCCGTCATTGCGATGGCCGGGGAAATGATGAAAGGCAGGCAGGGCAATACCACCTATGTCTATGACAGGATCGGAGGAACCTCGACGGAACCCGTAAAAAACTCGCTGTCTATTGCCCGATCCGTCTGGGGAACACCTTTTGGTCTATTGCGGTGGTCACCCCTGAAAAAGATGTCCTGGCAACCCTTTATGGGTTCAGAAACAAACTGATGGGCATTGCCGGCCTGTTCCTGATGTTTGGTCTGATATTCGGCTACTACATTATTCGGGCATCTGCCGTCCTTAGTGAAGAGAAGAAACGAAAAGCCGCGGAAAGAGCCCTGAAGGAACGTGAGAAACTCCTTGGAATGCTGGTGAGACATACCCCTGCGGCGGTGGCCATGTGTGAAAGGGAAATGCGATATCTGGCCCACAGCGACCGATGGATCGAGGACTATGGCTTGGGAGAAAAGAATCTCATAGGGCAGTGTCACTATGACGTTTTCCCGGACCTGCCGGAAATCTGGAAGGAAGATCACAGAAAATGTTTTTCAGGTGAAACCATCACCCATGAGGAGGAAATTTTTAAGAGGGCTGACGGAAGAACCGACTGGGTCAGGAGAAAGCTGCACCCCTGGCGCGACAGCACCGGTGAGGTCGGCGGCTTGATCCTGTTCACGGAAGTGATAACTGAACGTGTCAAGGCCCGACAACTCTTGCGAGAATCCGAGGAACGCTACCTAAGCGTGTTCGAACACACGGGCACGGCGACAGTGATCACGGACGAGGACAGGACTATTTCGACCGCGAACAAGGGTTTCGAGAAATTGAGTGGTTACACAGAGGAATAGGGGAGCGAAAGGGGGTACCCAATAGTTGAGTACCCCCTTTGATTTTCCTGGCGGAAGTGCATGGGAATCGAACCCACCTACCGAGGTTTTAGCCCGGTACACCGGATTTGAAGTCCGGGAGCCCCACCAGTGAGCTTTCCACTTCCATATTCAGAACATACCTGTCCATTTTAAGGGCTCTCGGAGGCTTTGTCAACGGCTGTCATTGGCTCAGATGTTCGAGAATGATGCCAAGGATCCTGCGGATCGGTTCCGCGGCTCCCCAGAGCAGTTGATCGCCTACGGAAAAGGCCGCAAGGTATTGGGGCCCTAACAGCATTTTTCGGATCCTTCCGATCGGGACGGTAAGGGTCCCGTTCACCGCGGCCGGCGTGAGATGGGCGAGGATAGCATCTTTGTCATTGGGGATCACCCTGGCCCAGTCGTTTCCCTTTGCAAGCATTTCCTCAATTTCATCCAATGGCAGATTTCTATCAAGCTTGATGGTGAATCCCTGGCTATGGCACCTCATGGCCCCCACACGCACGCAGAGGCCGTCAATGGGAATAGGAGGATCAGCTTGCAGGATCTTGTTGGTTTCTACCGCGCCTTTCCATTCCTCACGGGTCTGGCCTGAATCCATGGGGGAATCAATCCATGGAATGAGGCTCCCCGCGAGGGGAGCGCCAAAATGTTCTACCGGAAAGTCAGCGCTTCTCATTTTTTCCGTTGAGACTGCATCTACGGCAATTGCGGTCGATGCTGGATCCTCCATGAGTTCCCGGGCGGCAGAGCCGATGGCAGCCATCTGGGCGATCAGCTCTTTCATGTTGTTGGCGCCCCCGCCTGAAGCAGCCTGGTAGGTCATGGTGGATATCCACTCGATGTGCGCTGCTTTGAAAAGACCTGAAAGGGCCATCAACATGAGGCTGACGGTGCAATTGCCACCCACATAGGTCATGATACCGGATGAGAGGGCGTGGTCTATGACGTCCCTGTTGACGGGATCAAGGACAATAATACTATTGTCATCCAGCCTGAGCGTTGAGGCTGAATCGATCCAGTATCCGTTCCAGCCGCCTTTCCGGAGCTCAGGGTATACTTCTTTCGTATATGCGCCACCCTGGCAGGTCACAACCACATCCAGGCCCCGCAATAGATCCAGGTCGCAGGCATCCTGAAGGGGAGGGATATCCATCCCTACATCAGGGCCGTGCCCCCCCACATTGGAAGTGGTGAAAAACGTAGGTTCGAATCCAATAAAATCCTCTTCTTCTTTCATGCGGCCCATGAGAACGGAACCTACCATCCCCCGCCAGCCAACAAACCCAACTCGTACCATCAATTCCTCCACACACAATTCATCCCGGCGTCGGGATGAGAATTGACATAGAGATAACTTAGACAGGATGTACAGGGTTTATCTATGAATCCTGTCTGAAACCGAAAACAATTCATTGCGGCGTCACGTTGAATACGATTTCTCTCAGGAGTTCTCCCTCGGGACCTAGGATATCAACATGCCATTCTCCGATCTGGGAGGGAAGGATCCGCTTCGAGCTGTAAGTGCGCCAAATGGCAGAATTGACCGCAAGCGGCACCCGTGCCATTTCAAGGTCCTTGTAATACCAGACATGGGTAATGGTGATGGGGTTCTCCGCGCCAACGATCTTGCTGAAGCAGTAAAGTTTTCCAGCTTCCACCGGAAATTGCTCGTTTTCCCCGACACAGGAAAGATCCACCACATCAAGACACAGAGAGGCCTCAGACACGGTAACAGGAGTTTTATCCTGAGAGAGCGCGGAGCTTGAGACACCAAAGGCGAGAATAACGGCGCTGATAATGACGAAAAGAAAAGACTGAAAACGGGTCATGATTTTTTCTCCTCATATGGTTTTTGAAACTGACTCATATTTAAGCATACGAAAAATCATTTCGCAAGAGAGAAGAGAGTTTTTTGCATGCAGTGGTCAAAGAGAAATGGAGTTGATATCTTTTCATTTTTCTGTATAGAATAATAAAGTAGCGATTTAGGATGAAGAGTGAAGGCTGAAGTATTTCCAATGAATAAAGGAAAGCTGCTTCCCTATCAGTTCATTCAAATTCGGGAAGATTGTGTTTGTGGGTGAGAGAATTTATGGAAAAGAAAATACTGACATTTGAACAAGGACCAATACGACCGCCAAACGAAGCAAGAAGCCTGTTGTTGCGGATAACAAGGAACTGCCCCTGGAATCAGTGCCTTTTTTGCCCGGTGTATAAGAGACGGAAATTTTCCCTGAGAAGCGTCGACGAAATAAAGGGGGATATCCAGACGGCTCGGGATATCACGGACGATATCAAGGCGCTTTCCTGGAAATCGGGGAACCGGGGTGTTGTCGACGACCAGGTCATCAGTGCGATTTTCGGCAACTCCCAGTACAGCGAAAGCTATCGAAGTGTTGCCATGTGGCTTTATTACGGCACCGGAGCCTGTTTCCTGCAGGATGCCGACAACCTGATCATGAAGACGTCTGACCTTGTGGAGGTTTTGCGTTTCCTCAGGGAAAAATTCCCGGAGATTACCAGGGTGACCACATATTCCCGGTCAAGAACCGCCGCTCGAAAGAGCGTGGAAGCACTCAGCGAAATTCATGAGGCCGGTCTTGACCGGGTGCACGTAGGCCTGGAGACCGGGTACGACCCCCTGCTGAAATTAATGAAGAAGGGGGTTTCCGCGGCCCAGCAGGTTGAAGCGGGAAAGAAGATGGTCGCGGCCGGCCTGGAACTGTCAGAGTATGTTATGCCGGGGCTGGGTGGCCAGGAAATGTGGAAAGAACATGCCATTGGGAGTGCGAAGGTTCTCAATCAGATCAACCCCCATTTCATTCGCCTGAGAAGTCTGCGTGTCCCCCAGCGAGTACCCTTGTACCAGAAGCTGGTGGAAGGGAGTTTCACCATGCAGACAGATGACATCCTGGCGGAGGAAATTCGCATATTTATCGAAACACTCGATGGAATTACCAGTACGGTCACCAGCGATCACATCATGAATCTGCTGGAAGAGGTTTCGGGCAAGCTTCCGGAAGACAAGGAAAAAATGCTCAAAGTGATCACGGATTACCAGACGCTCCCTGATGATGAACGGCTGATCTACCGGATGGGAAGACGTGGCGGGGCCTATCGATCCCCCCGGGATCTGAAGCAGGACCCGGCAACCTATGAAAAGCTCAAAAACCTGATTGCGAACATAAAGGCGGAAAAAGGCCGGGACGGGGTGGAGAAATTTATTACTGAAATGGTAGACAGGTATGTTTGAGGGAAGCGTAGGGCATAAGGCGTAGGGCATGAGACACAGGACGAAAGGTGGAAGGCGGAGTGCGGAAGGTAAAAGGTGGATGAGCTATTACCCGGTTTTCTTGAATTTGACTGACAAGAAAGTGCTCGTGGTGGGAGGCGGTCTGGTTGCCCAGCGGAAAGTGGAAACACTGCTGCAATACGGCGCCTCGATCTCTATTGTCTCCCGGCACCTGACCCCACGGCTGAAGGAATTAGTGGAAACGCACAGGATCACGTTTGTGGGCTCCGAATTTACTGAAGACCATCTTGCGGTCGTGTTTCTGGTGATTGCCGCAACCGATGACCCGATGCTCAACCACCGGGTGAGCCTGGACGCGCAGGAACGGGGCCTCTTGATCAACGCGGTGGACCAGCCTGAAGACTGTAATTTTATTGTCCCGTCCATTCTGCGCAGGGGTGATCTTCAGGTGGCCATATCCACCTCCGGAAAGAGCCCCGCCCTGGCCAGGAAGCTCCGGCAGGAAATGGAACTGCAATTTGGAAAAGAGTACGAAAAGCTCCTGCTCCTCATGGGAAGTGTACGTGACCAGGTAATCTCACGGGGCCTGCCGCAGGATGAGAACAAGCGCATCTTCAAAAAAATTGTTGAGTCGGATATGTTGGAAGCAATAACACGGAAAGACCGTGAGAGGGTAAAGAATATTCTGAAAAGCGCTCTCGGCAATAAATTCAACCAGGATACCATCCTGGATCAGGTCCTGGGAATCGGGGGGATGTAATGCACTATCCGTGGTTTTTTCTAGCCCTGGTTTTCGACCTCCTTGCAACAGGAGGGTATATCGTCTACCTGGTAAAGCAGGAAAAATGGGTGAGCAGTGCTTCCTGTTTTCTTCTTTTTACCGGTTTCGTTTTTCATACTATTTTTCTGTGCAAGCAATATGTTGTTCTCGGGACCGCGCCGGTTCTTGATCTTAAGTCGGCCTTATCCTTTTTTTCCTGGTGCATTATCCTTGTTTTTCTGGCCTTTCATTTGAAATTCAGGGTCATGGTACTGGGATCCTTCGTTGCCCCCTTCGCCGCTTTTCTGATGATTATTTCATCAGCTATGCCGTGGGCTACGGGGCCGGTAAAACCTCTCTTTAAGAGCATATGGCTCACGGTCCATGTGAGCACCATTTTCCTGGGGAACGGTCTTTTTGCTATCACCTTTGTGGCCGCTGTTATGTACTTGATACAGGAACGCCAGATCAAACACAAACGCTTCGGTTCCTTTTACCGCAGGCTCCCGTCCCTCGCCACCCTCGACTCCATCAATCATTACGCACTCATCTGTGGGTTCCCTTTTCTAACCCTTGGCATGATTACCGGTTCGATCTATGCCCAGGTGGCCCTTGGTTCCTACTGGCAATGGGATCCAAAGGAGGTCTGGTCACTGGTTACGTGGCTTTTTTACGCGGCCCTTTTGCACGAGCGGCTGACCGTCGGATGGCGAGGAAGAAGAGCGGCGGTTATGTCCATTTTCTGCTTTTGTATTTTACTTTTCACTTTTGTCGGGACGACCCTGTGGGTAAAAGGGTATCATAACTTCACCACGCTGGGAACAGGTGGTGCATGAAGGCGAAGATCGTAAACATCGGCGTAAACCATGAGACAGCTCCGGTGGAGTTGCGCGAGTGCCTTGCGGCCGACCCCGAAAGTTCCGCGAAAATTTTCGGTGCACTCAGGGATCTCTCCTGCGTCAGAGAAGGGATGTTTCTCTCCACATGCAACAGGGTAGAGGTCCTGTTTACGAGCGACCGGGCTGCTGAGGCAAGACAGGAAATCCTCTCCCTCATTTCTTCGGGTCTGGGCAAACTGCAAAGCGAAGCCCTTTCCAGCTGTTTCTATTCCCTGGAAGACCTTAACGCGGTACGGCATGTATTCAGGGTGGCCAGCAGCCTTGATTCCATGGTGGTGGGAGAACCCCAGATCCTTGGGCAGATAAAGGAGGCATACCAGCGGGCAACCCAGGAAAAAACCTCCGGCGTCATTGTGAACAGGCTTATGCATCGGGCCTTTCACGTAGCGAAACGGGTACGGACGGAGACCGGTATCTGCGCATCGGCCGTATCCATAAGCTACGCCGCGGTTGAACTGGCAAAGAAAATCTTTCATTCTCTGGAGGGGAAGAGCGTTCTCCTGATCGGCGCAGGTGAAATGGCTGAGCTTGCTGCCCTTCACCTGGTGAATAACGGCGTCTCGTCCATGAGCGTTGCGAACCGGACCTTCGAGAGAGCCATGGCGGTTGCCGGCCGGTTCGGCGCGAAACCACTCTCCTTTGACGAAATCGCCCGAGAACTTTTCGAAGTGGATATCGTTATCTGTTCAACCGCATCAGCGGAACATGTCATCTCTTTTGAGCAGGTCAAAAGGTCCTTGCGCAAGAGACGGAACAGGCCGCTTTTTTTTATTGATATTGCCATTCCACGGGATGTGGAGCCGACGGTAAATAACCTGCCGAATGTTTATGTGTACGATATTGACGATCTGAAAGGAATCATTGCCCTGAACGTGGATCAGCGGAAACGGGAAGCGGTCAGGGCGGAGCGAATTGTCGAGGAAGAAGTTCTCAAGTTCGGACAATGGCTCAATACCCTCTCGGTGGTCCCTACGATCGTGGCGCTTCAGGAGAAGGCAGGCGCCATTATCCAGGCCGAATTGAAAAAGAGCAACAGCCTGATGGAGCACCTGGCTGACGGTCAGAAAGAGGCCGTGGAAATGCTGGCCCGGTCCATTGCGGAGAAGGTTCTCAACGACCCTATCCTGTTCCTAAAGGGGAAGGCGGAAAGGGCGGCCGTAGACACCTATCTCGATGTTGCCAGGAGACTTTTTAACCTTGACCGAAATCATGGAGTGAAATATGGATCTGAATCTGATGATAAGTAGTATAAAAAAGCTGCCGGCCTATCCTCAGGCCGGTATGATCGCCAGCCACTTGGGGATCGTAAGAGGGCACTCGTTGGACGGGAAACCCGTCAAGGAGATGGAGGTATCATTTGACCATAATGCTATTGAAAAGATAATTATAAATACCAAACTTTTAGAAGGTATTATTGAAGTTCTAGTTGACTATAATGAAGGTACATTGCGGATTGGGGACGACGTCATGGCGGTTGTTGTGGCCGGCGATACGCGAGAGCATGTGTTTCCAGCACTTATAGAGGCAGTCGACCGTATGAAATCAGAGGCAACGAAAAAAAAGGAGATCTATTGAGTCTTGGCTAGGTCCTCAGAGAAGTGTCGAAAGCAGTCGGCTGGCAGAGAAGCATGGACTAGATTGAGAGAGGCAAGGAGTCTTTTATGGGAATGGTAGATGTGACAGAGAAACCGGTGGTGCGGCGTCAGGCCGTCGCATCTGGTAGGATCTTGCTTGCTGCCTGCACCCTGGAAGAAATCAGGGCCGGGCGCATTAAAAAGGGTGATCCTCTGCAGGTGGCCGAAATTGCTGCTATGAACGGCGCGAAACAGACACATCTGTTGATCCCTCACTGCCACCAGATCCCCCTGGATACCGTGCAGGTTTCATTTGCTGTTGAACAGGATTTCATTGAAGCGCGGTGTCATGTCAAGTGCAGGGCGCGAACAGGAGTGGAAATGGAGGCGCTGGTGGGTGTTTCTCTTGCCCTGAATACCATATGGGATATGGTGAAGTACCTTGAAAAAGACGAGAAGGGACAGTATCCTGGCACGAAGATAACCGAGATACAGGTAGAAATGAAAGAAAAAATGGCAGATCCTGACACCATTGGAAAGGAAAGAGAATCATGAAACGAGCATTTTGTCTGGTTGGAATGATGGTATTGTTCACCCTGTGCGCCACCAGCAGTTGGGCGGAAAGGGCCTATGTGACAGACCGGTTCAAGGTGACCTTTCGCTCAGGCCCGAGCCTTGAAAATAAAGTCATTCGCATGCTTCCCTCCGGCCAGGAACTGGAAGTCCTTGATACCGAGGGAGACTGGAGTCATGTTCAGGTCGTTGGAGAGGGAGATCAAGACATTGACGGATGGATACTGAACCGTTTTCTCATTGAGAGACTCCCCTGGGAGAAAAAGGCCAAAATGCTGGAAGCTCATAACCAGGAATTGGGGGCCAAGCTTGCCATGATCGATGAAAAGCGGAAGACTGCCTCGACCGAAAGCCAGCAACTCTCCAGTGAATTAAAAAAAGCACAGGCCTCTTTACAGGATCTGAAAAGAACATATGAGAACCTGAAAAAGGGTGCATCAAACTATCTCGCCCTGAAAAATGAATACAACAGTATGAAGTCGACCCTGGAAAGCAACCAGAAAAAGCTGGGCACCGTGACGACTGAAAACGAGAAACTCCGTTCTTCTGAACGGAGAAGATGGTTCATAACCGGCGCTTTAGTGTTGATTTGCGGCTGGATTATTGGTCTTGTGATGGGCAGAACCAGGCGTCGCCGCAGCTCTATTTATGATTAGACTCCCTGGTCAAGGAAAAATTTCTTGATAGAAGAAACCGCTTTTCACTCCCCCACTTGTGAAATCATCACCATCGGAACCGAGCTTCTCCTGGGCCAGATTCTTGATACAAATACCGCGTACCTTGCGCAGAAACTCGGACAACTTGGAATTTCAGTGCGCTTTCGGACATCGGTCGGTGACCACCTCGATGAAGTCATAGCGATCATTCGAAATGGGATAGGGCGTTGCGATATGGTGGTGACAACCGGTGGTCTCGGTCCCACGAAAGATGACCTCACGCGGGACGCCGTGGCCGGCGTTGCGGGCGTGGAGCTTGTGTTCAGCCGGGAGCTCATGAACCAGATCGAGGAGATGTTTCGAAAGTACGGCTACCAGATGCCTGAAAATAATCGCAAACAGGCCTACGTACCGCAAGGGAGCATGCCGGTCCCGAACCCCGTCGGCACCGCGCCAGCGTTCATTAGCGACATTGATGGAAGGCCGGTCATATCCCTGCCCGGGGTGCCCAGGGAACTCAAGTATTTGATGAAGCACGCGATAATTCCGTGGCTTCGGGAACGGTACCACCTGGCCCAAAACCTCCTTCATTACCGTGTCCTCAAAGTCGTGGGACTGGGGGAAAGTGCGGTTGATCAAATCATGGGAGATCTGGTGAAACCTGGAAAGAGCCCGGAGGTTGGTCTCCTGGCGTCGCCGGGCGAGATAAAAATTCGCGTGGCGGCTACGGCCACGGACAGGGCTGGGGCTGACCAGCTGATAGAACCGGTTGTAAGGGAATTGCGCAGGCGCCTGGGGAATAAAATCCTGGGCGAGGCTGATGACACCCTCGAGGGGGTGATCCATCAGTTGCTGGAACGACGCCGCATGACAGCAGCTCTTCTTGAAACCTTTACCGGGGGAGCCGCCACGAGAAAGCTGAACGGGTTCCCTGGAAAAAGCGTAGGGCTGAGCCTGGTTTGTTCGAATCCTGCTGATCTCACCCGCCTGATGGGCGAATTCTCCGCTAACCTTGATAAAAAAAGCACGTCTCGCGTTGCCGCCCTCATCAGGGATATGGGCAAGGCAGAGATTGGGCTTGCCATTCTCGGCTTCCCGAAACAGACGGACCACATCCTTTCCCTGGAGGCCCATGCCGCCGTTGTGGGGGAAGGGATTGAGAAGTATTTTTCATGGCATATGAGCGGTGATCTCTTCATGCTCCAGGAAAGAGGGGGGGGCATCGGCCTGAATACCCTTCGCCTGGCGCTCCTGGAAATGGAAAAATGATTGCAAACCCAAGGTAAAAAATCCCTCCCTGCAGAAACACATCAGGGAGGGAAAAATGGCTCAGAGAGATAACATCATTAGGGCGTAATAAGGGAGAGATCTTTTACCACCCCAAATTGGCGAAAAGCGCCGTTCCGTACGATCTGAACCTGCACTTCTTTCACTACTTCCCCGAGGTCGGTAAAGCCCTTTAATATGCCCGTCAGACCATTATAATCCTTTGTTGATGCGAGGGCCTTTCGAATGGCAGGACCTTTGAGAGAGCCGGCCCTTTTGATGGCGTCACACAGGATCATAAAGGCATCATAAGCCGATGCACCCACCATGTCAGGTTGAATCTTGTACTGGGATTGATACTTTTTCAGGAAATCCTGGACTACCGGTCGGGGGTCATCCCTGTTCAGGTTGGTGACAATCATGAATCCTTCGGCTGCCTTGCCGGCGATTTCGAGGAATTTCGGAGAATCCGCCCCTTCCTCTCCAAGGATCTTGACGGCCATACCCATCTCGCGGGCCTGTTTTACAACAGGACCGGTCTGAAAGTAATATCCGCTTGCAAAAATAATATCAGGGTTGCTTTTCTTGATTTTCGCCAGATATGGTTTAAAATCCTTTTCGCTGAAAGGGTAGGTCTGGGCGTACACGATTTTTGCACCTGCTCCTTGGGTTTTCACAAACATTTTAAAGCCCTTGGCAAGCGTTCGGCCGAAGTCGTTGTCGCTGGTGAGCAATGCGATACGCTTACTTTTCAGCAATTCCACGGCAACATATCCTGCGGACTTTCCTTCTACCGTTCCGAGGAAACCGTTGCGAAAGCAATAGTTTCCAGCCCGAGTGATGTCCGGATGGACTGCGTATGCGGCCACAAACGGTATCTCATTGTCTTGAAAGATTGGTGCGATTGCCCGGCTGGGGGTGCTGTAGGAACCGCCCACTACCCCGGCCACCCGATCATGCTGGATCAGTTTCCTGGCCAGGCCGACCGCTTCTTTACCGTCTGCCCGGTCGTCATAGTAAACCAGTTCCACCTTCTTGCCGAGGACGCCGCCCTCCGCATTCACGCGCTGCACCGCCAGTTTTACCGAATTGAATGCACTCAGGCCGTCCGCGGCGGCAAAACCGGTAAGAGGAACCAGAAGGCCCACCTTCACCGTGCCGGCAGCGGAAGCACTCCCCACAGCCACAAACAAGACAATAGCCAACGCCAATAGTACTTTCATTAATTTCATCTTTTCATTCCTCCTCTCTTAAATGGTTATTCCTTCATGAGCGAGCCAGTTTCAAAACGCCCCCTTTTGTTTGATCTCTGCTGCAAACGAAAATTGTAATCCTCGAAATATCGAACATATTCCTGTGGTTAATCCCGCCATGGCGGGATCGCCTTTCCCCACTCAAAGTCCGGGATCTTCGACTTGACCTCGAATCCCGCTGGAAGCGGGAAATATTCTGAAACTGGCTTGACCAAAAAAAATATATTAGACAGGATGTGCAAGATTTACAAGATTATTTGTCCCGGCCGCTCATTGCCCGAGATATGCCTGCTTGAGTTTTGGATCGGTCAGCATCTCCGCGGCCTCCCCCTCATAAACGCAAGCCCCTGTCTCCAGGACGTATGCTCGCCGGGAAATTTCCAGGGAAGCGATGGCGTTCTGTTCCACCAGGAGAATGGAAAGCCCGTTTTCCTGGTTCAGGTGATGCAGCTGATCAAAGACCTGATCCACCAGCTTGGGCATCAGGCCCATGGACACTTCGTCCACCAGGAGGAGTTCCGGATCTGAAATAAGGCCACGCGCGATAGCCAGTTGCTGCTGCTCACCGCCCGAGAGAGTTGCTGCCGGTTGGGTGTTTCTCTTCTCAAGTATGGGGAAGAATGTGTACAGCCACGCGATTCGGTCTTTAAGAGGGATCTTCTTTCGAAGCCGGTATGCTCCGACAAGTAGGTTTTCCATGACGGTGAGACGGGAAAAAAGCCTCGCTCTTTCGGGCACGATTCTGATCCCGGCACCGGCACGTTTATAGGCCGGCTGGGTTGTAATATCATCGCCCTTGAACAGGATGCTCCCCCGTTTGAGAGGAACAAGCCCCATGATACTGTTCAAAATGGAAGTCTTTCCGGCTCCGTTGGCGCCGATAATGGAGACCAGTTCTCCTTTTTCGACCTTGAAGCTCACCCCGCTCACCGCCTGGATATCTCCGTAGGCTATTTTGATATTGTTGGCTTCAAGCAGCACTTGTTTTTCCTTTTCGTCCGAGATACGCTTCGATGACCTTTTCATTCTCCTGGATTGAGCCGGGATCACCTTCTGCAATGGTCTTTCCATGATCAAGGACGACAATCCGGTCACACAGGCTCATTGCAACCCGCATGTTGTGTTCTATCAAGAGGATTGTGACACCGCTCTCGCAGATATTCCTGATCAAGGCTTCCAGGTTCATTATTTCTTCGTGGCGCAGTCCCGAAAAGGATTCATCCAGCAGCAGGAGTTTCTTCCCGACAATGAGCGCGCGGGCGATTTCAAGGCGCCTGAGGTTTCCAAGAGGCAGAAGCCTCGCCTTTCTGTCCGCCAATTTCGCAAGGCCAACTCTTTCAAGCACACTCATTGCTTCTCTACGTTCACTCTTGGTTTTCCACCCGCGCCATATCCCCAAAAACGAACCGTACCTTGAAATGCCCCTGGCCACCAGCACGTTTTCCAAAACGCTTAGACTTCCAAATGGCTTGACAATTTGAAAGGTACGCCCAACGCCTCCCATGGCCACCTGGCAAGGCGGTAATCCATCGGTGCGCGTTCCTCCAAACCGGATAGTGCCTTCCGTCGGCTTGTACGTGCCCGATATGAGATTAAAACAGACTGTTTTTCCTGCACCGTTCGGCCCCAGAAGGCCGAGGATTTCCCCGGGATAAATCTTCATATTGACCTTGTCGACCGCCTTCAGGCCGCCAAAATGCTTTGAAAGATCTTTTGTTTCCAGAAGCGGCTGCGTCATGCCTTTCCTCCCAACAGCCGAAAAGAAAACACTTTTCGAGCCACACTGCCCTCACCAAGAAGGCCTCCCGGCTGAAAACGAATCATCAGAAGAAGGATCACCGTGTAAAGCAGCATCCTGTAGTTCGCCAGAGGACGAAAGAGTTCGGGGAGGATGCACAACAAGAGGGCACCCAGAACGGGCCCCCAGATCGTCCCCATTCCGCCCAACACTACCATGCCCAGAAAGGTGATTGACAGGGGAAAGGAAAAATCGGTTGCGCTGATAAACCGCATATAATGGGCATAGAGTGCGCCTCCAAGCCCTGCCATCACAGTACCCAACACAAAGGCCAGGAGCTTGAATCGTACAGGGGAGATTCCCATACTGGATGCAGCCTCCTCTTCTTCACGCAACGCAAAACATGCAAGCCCTCCCCAGCTTCTTGTAAACCACCAGCATACGATCAATACCAGCGCCAGGAAAACAAGGCAGAGGATGAAAAAGGCTGTTCCCCGCATCTTCATTCCGAAAAAGAAGACCCTCGGGATGCCCCCGATACCCAGGGCCCCGCCAAAAAAAGGAATGTAGAGGAATACCGCCTCCACGATGAAGTTTATACCGATAGTTGTTATGGCCAGAAAATCGTCTTTTACCCTGAGGCTCGGGAGGCCGAGCAAGAGGCCGATGAGTCCGCTCACGAGGATCACAAGGGGCAGTGCTGTCCAGAAAGAGAGTCCCGCCTTGGTGGTCAGAATGGCGGAGGCATAGGCCCCGATGCTGAAAAAAGCAGCATGACCAAGGGATATCTGCCCGGCAAAACCCACGATGACATTGAGGCCGCAGACGACAATGGCATAAATTGCTATGAAAGTAGCGACTGTAATTAGATATGAACTCAAATCCCAATCTCCGTAGCCAAAACTATTTTGATCCCATCAACCCCTCGGGGCGCCACATGAGGATCGCTATCATCGCAATGAAAGCCAGGGCGTCTCTCGGCAAAGGGATATTAGCATATCCGATCAGCAGTGTTTCGGCCACGCCGAGCAGAAGTGAAGCAATGACCGCCCCGGGCACGGACCCCATTCCGCCCACAACAATGAGCGCCAGGGTTTTATATGCCGGAACGGCGCCCATGGTCGGATACACCTCGTTATAGTAGATACCGACAAGAATGCCCGCGATGGCGGCAATTGCCGACCCGATGATAAAGGTGATACTCATGATCCAGTGGCTGTTGATTCCCATGGCGTCGGCAATGGGAATATCCTGGGATGTTGCGCGCATGGCAAGCCCCAGCTCCGTCTTTGTGGTAAGGTACCACAAAAAGAGCAGAACCGCCGCGGTGATGCAGTAGACGGCCATGAGGGTCTCAGAAATAGTGATCCCTCCAAGGTGAACCACAGGGAAGGGGAGCCTGGCCGGAAAGGTCAGGATATAGGGCCCAGCCACCAGCCTACACAGCTCCTCTATTGCCAGCATGGCGGCAATACTCCCGATGAGCGGCACATAGGGAGGGTATTTGAGCAGGGGAAAGTAGATGAAACGTTCAATCACTATGCCCAGGAAGGCACAGAAACCCATTGCGCTGAGAAACGCCAGAAACAGGCTGCCGGTGAGATGCAGGACAAGGAGTCCGATATAGGCGCCCACGGTGTAGACGGCAGCGTGGGCCACATGGAGAATACGCATGACCCCGTAAACAAGTGCCAGCCCCAGGGTGATAAGGGCATAAATGGAACCCATGGCAATGCCGTTCAGGAACTGCTCTATGAAAAGTTGCATAATGAATTAACCGCTGGAGATTTCAGTTTTTTCCAGACCCCACGCGCGCGAGAATATCTTTTTCCATTTGAACGACAAGCGGCTCCATTTCCTGCACCCGGGCGGACATTCTTGAAACATAGTCCCGGTCTTTTATGGAATCCAGATTGATTCGAACATTATGAAGTGCACCGAGAGCGCCTGTTCTGGCCATCATAATGCCCACCAGGCCGTCTGTCAAAGCATTGGGATTTCCCTTTTTCACCACGGATTGTGCGAGGGGAAGGAGGGCCAGGATATCTTCCGCCACTGCCAGGGGAACTTCCGCCGCCACCTTGAGCGCATCCTGGATGGCCCGGGACCTGGCCTCCCTTTCAGATTCAGTGCCTTTGGACATACGGAAGGCTTCCATCACCTTTGTATAAGCAGCGGAATCACGGTCTATGGACTTGGTAAATGCTTCCCGGTACCGGGATGCCTCACGGGAAATGGATTCCATTTCTTCCGCCACGTCCTCGAATCCCTTCCTGCCGATGGTCAGATTCGCCACCATTTCTACCAGTCCCGCGGCAGTCGCGGCTGCCAGCGCCGATACACTTCCACCTCCAGGGACTGGTTTCTTGGAAGCGGTTTCATCCAAAAACTCTCTGACTTTCATGTCGCTCAGCAACTCAATTTTCCTCCGTTCGTTTTGTCATACACAAGATTTCCGCCCTTTATGACTTTTTCCACCGTATTCACGCCGATGTGGTACGGGATAAAGCGGTATGAGGGGAATTCAAGGATAACCGCGTCACCTTTTTTCCCCACGTCGATACTCCCGATACTCTTTGCTTTGTCCAGTGCGCCCGCTCCATTGATGGTCAACGCCGTGACCGCCTCCTCGACGCTCAGGTTCATGTAGAGGGCAGCCAGGGCAAAGAGCAGGGGGATGGATTCTGAGAAGCAACTTCCGGGGTTCAGGTCCGTGGCCAGGGCCACTGCGCAATTGTTATCAATCATAGCGCGCGCCCTGGCGTAAGGTTCTTTGAGGCTGAAGGCCGTCAGGGGAAGCAGGGTGGCAACCACTCCCTCATGGGCAAGGTCCTTTATCCCCTGGTCGGAGGCCTGGAGGAGGTGATCCGCGGAGACAGCACCCAGTTCCGCAGCCAGTTCCGCACCGCCAAGCTGGACAATTTCATCGGCGTGAAGAGTGAGCTTCAACCCCAGTTCCCGTGCCCTCGTCAGAAGTCGGCGGGACTGCTTGACTGAAAACACATCTTTTTCGCAAAAGATGTCGCAGAATTCAGCCAGTCCTCTTTCCGACACTTCCGGTAGTACCGTATCTCCGACGAAATCCAGGAACTCCTCCGTCTTGCCCTTGTATTCCGTCGGCACGGCATGGGCACCAAGGAACGTGCGCACGACATCTACCGGGTGGGTCCGGTCCAGTTCTCCCATGGCCTCCAGTTGCCGTATTTCGGTGTCACGATCCAGACCGTACCCGCTTTTTCCTTCCACCGTGGTCACGCCGAATGAGAGCATGGAATCCAGCCTTTTTTTCCCCGATTCCATGAGCTCTTCCCGGGAGGCCTTCCTTGTATCCGAAACAGTGCTCACGATGCCCCCTCCACGGACCATGATTTCCATGTAGCTCATCCCGTTCAGGCGCCAGGCAAATTCATCGGCCCGATACCCGCCGAACACGAAGTGCGTATGGGAATCTACAAACCCGGGAAGGACCGCCTTTCCATCGGCGTCGATAATGTCGAACTTTTCCGGGGCAGGGCGCCCGGGAAGATCGGAGGTCTTGCCGACAAAAGAGATCTGTCCTCCTTCAATAACCACACAACCATCATGGATTGTGTAAAGGTCAGCCATTTCCGGACCCTTCTTGGCCCGAAAACCGCTGCAGGTCACCAGATCTGAAGCATTCTTTATGACAATATTCCCGTTCATCGGTTCAACCCTTTCTGTCTCACCAACTTACATTCGCTATATCCTATTTAAGGCACGCCGGTCGATTGGGAAAATAGGTGCATGATGGGATACCTCTTTTTCGATTACGAGCCTCCCGGACTGGTATTTTTTGTGACTTATCCACGTCCCGCCTATAGAGATCTATAGGCGGGGCTCCGCATTCCAGTTCTCAGGAAAAAGCGCCCTGAGGACCTGGCTGCGGCTTCCCCCACAGATAAGTCACAAAAATACGAAGCCCTCCCGCTGGTAACGAAAAAGAGGTATCCC
>CAZJRD010000022.1:0-45032 GCA_964548365.1 uncultured Desulfobacteraceae bacterium
GTGTGCTCAACCGGGCCATCTACGAGATCAGTCCCGTGCTCAGCGATTTCTTTATTACACTGATCTACGTGTTTCTGCTGGGTTTTTTGGGTGTCTATGCGCTTCTTGATTTTCTGAAAAACCGCAAAGCCGGGGCGGAAGTGGGTGCCCATGCAGGAGAGAGTCCCAAGGGAATGGAGGCCGCAAGCGGCAAGAAAGGCCTTCCGGCAAAATTGCAGTCCGTTAACATCCCGCCCTCCATAATATTTGACAGGGACCTGGTGCCGGGGGGCAAGAAGATTTCCGCCTGGTTTGTGGCTATCTGCGGTTTTTTTGTGGGAATGGTAGCCGCCATTATGGGTGTCGGCGGAGGGTTTCTCACCTTCCCCATGTTCGTCTATGTCCTCGGCGTTTCTTCATTTACCACGGTGGGTACGGACATCTTCCAAATCATCTTCACGGCGGGATACGCCTCCATAGGCCAGTACGCCTTCTATGGCTTCATCTTCTATTCCCTGGCCATGGGCCTGCTCGTGGGCTCGCTCATCGGTATCCAGGTAGGGGCGCTGGTCACGAAAGTCGTCAAAGGCATATACATTCGCGGTTTCTATGCCACGGCTATCCTGGCCGGATTTTTAAACCGTCTCTTTGCATTGCCTGGGAAGCTGGGAGAGATGCATATCATCACTATCTCCAGGCCCCTCGCCCATACCTTGGATCAGATTGGAATGTGGGTCTTCTTTATCGTCATCGGTATCTTCGCCGTCTGGGTGATTTCCACATTCTTCAAAAACATAAAACGACTCAGGGAGGTATAAACCATGTTGATTCGAGATAAAAAACACTTTACCATAGGGCTTATCATGCTGATCGTATTTGCATCAGTATTAATAGTGATGTCCCTTCCCATTTTTGGAGGCAAAAACGCCTTTGAGTCGGCAGACAATCTTTACAACTCCATTGCCAAGGGATCGAGTTATAAGATACCGCAGCTCGAAAAACAGGCCGAAGGGTTCAAGGGAACTATCGTGGATTGCGCAATCGACGCAAAGAGTATTCCCAATATGGATCTTGCAAGGAATATGGCTGCCATGGCGGGAATCCAACTCTCGCAGTCAGAAGGCAAGCTCAAGCTGAAAGGTGACCTGGGCAATATGGCTCTGGCAGCCCTCAAGGACTCCGACCTCATGTATTATGACAAGGAAACCCGGGTTTCCAATAAATACGCTGCATCCGGCAAACAGGTCCTCTTCACGTGGTGGAAGTTATTGAAAGAGACAGGGAGCGTTCTGAAACGACAAAAGGAGGTCAGCCAGGCCTCTTTCCTGGATGAAGTCGTGAAAAAAGGTATAGAGGTGGGTTACAACTTTTCCGGCATTGTACCTGAAAAAGCATCCTCCAAGGCGGGCACCCTGGCCTTTTCTCTCACGTTCTATGTCCTTTACACGATCTGGTGGGGCTTTTCCATATTCTTCCTCTTCGAAGGTTTCGGCCTCGCCATGGAAGCCGGCAAGAAGGAAGAAATGTAACGAATCAGGTTCAAGGATCAAGGGATCAGGCCCCCAAGACCTTGAACCGTGAACTCTGAACCCTGAACCTGTTAAGGCTTATGAAGATTGACAACTGGCTTAAGAACCTTTTTCATAAAGGCGCCCCGGGAAAAACGCTCTCTCCCGATGATATAGAATCCCTTCGGACGGCCTTCCAGGCCCGTTACCACAATTTCAAACTTCTCCTGAATGCCAACAACAAGGCCCTGGAGGTCATGGCCGAACTGGAAGAGGCCTTGCGCGGCTCCACGCCCTTTGGAATGGGCTTCGTCAGGTCGCGGATAACCGCCATCTCCACCAGTGTTTTCCAGATCATCAAACACCTGAATGAGCTGGCCCCTCATAAATATGAGGCCCTGTCCGAGCGCTTCAAAGAGATCCAGGCAAGAATGAGCCCCTTTCTGAAAGTAAACGAGGCCCTAAGACAAGGCCCCCTCGTCGTCTCCCTGCGAGATTGCGGAAAAGCCATAGCCGACCAGGTAGGGGCAAAAGCCGCAAACCTTGGGGAGATCGGCAGAGGACTTCACCTGCGCATTCCAAACGGCTTTGTGGTCACTGCCACAGGCTATCAGCGGTTTCTGAACCACAACGACCTGAGGTCTGAGATCCAGAGGCGTATCCAGGCCGCAGGCGCTGAAACCATGGACCAGCTTTACACCCTCAGTGCATCCATTCAGCAACTCATTATCCAGGCACCTGTTCCTTCCGAGCTGGAAGGAGAACTCCAGAGGCATTACGCCCTGCTCGAGCAGGAAGAGGGTGAAGACGTACGCGTTGCCATGCGGAGCAGCGCCCTGGGTGAAGACCTGGAGGGCCTGTCCTTTGCGGGGCAGTACCGATCGGAGCTGAATGTAAGCAGTGAAAATATCCTGCAGGCCTACAAGGAAATCGTCGCCAGCAAGTACAGCCTTCAGGCCATGGCATACCGGCTGAACCGCGGCATACGCGAGGAAGACGTGGCTATGTGTGTCGTGTGTATGACGATGGTGGATGCCGTTGCTGGAGGAGTGGTGTATTCCAGAAACCCCGCGGCCGTCGGGGGGGATTCAGTGGTAATTAATTCCGTCTGGGGTCTCCCAAAGGCAGTGGTTGACGGGACTACGCTCTCGGATCTCTTTATCGTTTCCCGGGGCGAAACCATGAAGATCCTGAGAAAAGACGTCGCCCGAAAAAAACAGAAGTTTGTGTGTTACCCCCATGAAGGTATCCGCCGAATGGATACGACCGCGCATGAGGCGATCACGGCCTCTCTGAGCGACGGGCAGGCCGTAGGCCTTGCCGATATTGTCCTGCGCCTTGAAGAATATTACGGAACTCCACAGGACATGGAATGGGCCATAAAAGAGGACGGCTCTATTATCATCCTACAATGCAGGCCGCTGCAGCACATGGAAACTCGACAGAAAGAAGGAAAAGCAGCACCAGTGGAAAAGGACCCTGTTTCCGCAATGTTGAAAGGAGGAGTCGCAGCAAGTCCCGGTATCGCAGCCGGCCCTGTCTTTCTGGCAAGAAAGAATATGGATCTGCTTCAATTCCCTGACGGCGCCGTTCTGGTTGCCGCCCAGGCCCTGCCCCGATGGGCCCCCCTCCTGAGTCGTGCCGCGGGCGTCATCACGGAGCAGGGAGGGATTACCGGTCATCTAGGCACGGTGGCAAGGGAGTTCGGGGTTCCTGCCCTCTTCGGCGTCAAGGATGCCATGACTGTCCTCAGGAACGGGGACATGGTGACGGTGGACGCAGACAACCTGAGGGTCTGCGAAGGACAAGTCGATGCATTGATGAAAACCCGGGAAACCCCGCTGAATATCATGAAGGGCAGTCCTGTCTATGAGACCCTGAAAGGTGCATCCAACCATATCATACCTCTGCACCTCCTTGATCCGGACGCACCTGAATTCAATCCCGGACACTGCAGGACATTGCATGACATCACGCGGTTTTGCCATGAAAAGGCCGTGATTGAGATGTTCCGCTTCGGAAAAGACCATCGTTTTCCCGAACGGTCCAGCAAGCAACTTTACTGTGATGTCCCCATGCAGTTCTGGGTCATCAACCTGGACGACGGTTTCAAGGAGGAGGTCGCTGACCGGTGGATTCTTCTTGAAAATATCTCCTCTGTTCCCATGCTCTCCCTCTGGCAGGGGATGACGGCCGTCCCCTGGGAAGGCCCGCCGCCGGTGGATTCCAAGGGGTTTATGTCCGTGCTCTTTGAGGCTACCGCCAACCCGGCATTGGATCCCTCCACAGGCGCTTCATATGGCATGCGCAATTATTTTATGATCTCAAGAAACTTCTGCAGCCTTCAATCCAGGTTCGGTTTCCATTTCTCCACCGTGGAAGCCCTTGTGGGAGAAAGGGCTCTGGAAAACTACATCAGCTTCCAGTTCAAGGGCGGCGCGGCAGACCTCCAACGGAGGATCTTTCGCGCACGATTCGTAGCAGAAATCATTGATCAGTATGGCTTTCGGACTGAACTCAGGGAGGACGCCGCATTCGCAAGACTGGAAGGATATGAGCAATCCTTCATGGAAGAACGCCTTCGCGTCCTGGGGTACCTCATCATTCATACCCGGCAACTGGACATGATCATGGCAAACGGCGCCGCCATGAATCACCAGCGGCAGAAAATCCTGAAAGACCTTCGTGATATCACCCGCGCCGGGAATCCATCCTTTTCAATCTGTAAAAAACCCTGACAGGTTACCCTCTCCTGAAGCTCGCGACAGTCTTTTCTTGGAAATCTTTTATTTACCGTTATATCAATGATATAACTCCTGTTATCCCGCTCCTCTTCTTCCTGGCATCGTTTTTGCTCTGTATAAAATTGATCGTTTCACAAAAGATCAAAATCGCAACATTCCCACGAAAGTGCGAGCCCATAATTATTCAGAACCACTGGGCCCCGCCTTCGCAGGAATTATACAAGAAAATGAGAGGCAAAGTCACAATGGTTTTTTTGCGATTCTCTAATCGGGAAAAAGGTCACAAAAAAAATGTGAAGAAGAGGTGCTATGATGACAAACAAGACGAAACGCAAAATTCTGGTGGCTCTGGACGGGTCGGATCGGGCCTTTGAGGCGGTAAGGTACATCAGCGCCCTGCCGCCTTTTCAAGAAATGCATGTGGTACTGTTTACCGTGCTCGACAAGGTTCCTGAGATCTACTGGGACCTGGGCCAGGGTGATATGTACGACCATAGAATCAAGGAAGTCCGGGCATGGCAGGCCATGAAACAGCAGGAGATCGAGGCATACATGAAGAATGCCCAAAGGAATCTGCTGAAATTCGGGTTTTCAGAGGACGCCGTCTCCGTGAAGATCCAGCAGATGAAAACAGGAACCACCAGGGATATCATCAAGGAGGCAAAGCGCGGCTATTCGGCGATAGTGATCGGCAGAAAAGGGCACAGCAAGATCAAGGAGTTCATTCTCGGGAGTGTCACTAACAAGCTGTTGGCGAGTCTGGACTTTGTCCCCCTATTTGTGGTCGGGAGGTTCCCGGCGTCCAGAAAGGTGCTGGTCGCCATGGACGGTTCGGATGCTTCGATTCGCACTTTGGACTATCTGGGTGAGACCCTGCGAAACTGCGATTGTGATGTGACCCTGATCCACGTGATTCGAAGCGAGGAAAAGGATTTTGTGGAAAGGGCCGAGAAGAGAATCACTCCCGTTTTTGCTATGGCCACGAGCCATCTGGAAAGCTGGGGATTCGGCCCGCGCCATATCAGCACCAAGATCATTACCGGTGCGGTGAGCAGGGCCGGATCGATAGTACGGGAAGCAGAGGAAGGTGGCTATGGCACTATCGCAGTAGGCAGGCGGGGGATATCCCAGGTGCGTGAATTCGCTTTTGGCAGGGTCAGCAATAAGGTTGTCCAGTTGGCCGGGGAACAAGTGGTTTGGGTGGTAAACTGATGCCCCAGACGGGACCAGATGAACAGGATATTTCCATGAAGCACCAATATACGATCCTGATAGCGGATCGAAATCCCCATGTCAGGGCATTTCTCAAGCGCGAGATGACAGCCGAAGGGTATCTGATCCGATTGGCCAATACCGGCCGCGAGGTGTTGAGATGGGTCTTTGGACATGAACCCCTTCACCTCCTCATCATGGATCCCGACCTGCCGGATGTGGAAGAACATGACATCTTAAAACAAATGAAAAACCGGATACCTGAACTGCCCATCATTGTCCACAGTTTTACCCCTGACTTTACCAGAGGCCCTGGGATATTGGATACGTTGGTATTCGTGGAAAAGGGGGGAAAGAGCATTGAAAAACTGAAAGAGATAACCGCTGAGATGCTGCATGAAGCCAACCCGTAACACTTTGAGACTCTTGAAGAAAAAAGCCCGTTGCAAGGAAAAAACTTGAATGAAACCGGATAGAGAAAGTCATGGCCACTATTGGGTCAGCAGGATAAAGGCTTCACGCGACCTGAGGCTTCGTTATGAAGGGATCTACAACCGTGAGGAACGGCAAACTGACGGGAGCACCAAAGATCTGGACGACCGGAACCGGTATCGCATCCGGGCAAGGCTCTTCTTCGATGCCCCGATTACCGAGGAGACTTCCACCCATTTCATGATCTGCAGCAACCAGGACTCGAACAGGGGGGCAACCACCACCAATCAGACATTTACCGATGATTTTAATGACAAGGGGATCTACCAGCACAGGGCGTACGCCACATACAAACCCAAAAGTCCACCTATTCCAAAGAGGATCTCGAGCTTCCAGTCGGGTGCAATTGCCAGACCGGTATAGGCATACATGGGCGTTTAACTTGCTTCAGGGCGCTGGAAAGGGAGGCCGATAGGTACATCAAAAAAGTTCAAGCAAAGGCAACTTACAAAACGGGATCCATGCCGAAGCGGACCCATTTGAACCGTTTTTGAACCTTTTCGGATATATTGCCACCCACCCTTGCCATAAAGAGGTTTTCAGGCCGCAACATGACATTGGGTTCATTGGTCTGGAAAATCCTGAACCCTTCCCGGCTGAATATGTTTATGAGCATATCCCGATACTCCATAGCCGACAGGCGCTTGCCGTCGATGTCCCATGTCCATGAATATCCCACCATGTAAAAGATACGTTCATCACTCAAGGGATGATTCACCAATAGTCTGAGAATATGATTGGACAGTCCGAGGGAACGCCAGTGGATACTTACCTCCAAGGCTGCCACTTCCATCATCACGCGTTCTCCAACCTCGTTCCAGCGTTCTTCAGGTAATGGATATTCCATTATCCCCAGGCCGATGATCCTGCGGTTCGGCCCAATCGCCAGGGTTACATTTACATCCGGAATCGAGGCAGTCTCTATCAGGGCCTTCTTGTCAGATATAATATGTCTGTACCGGGCGTAGCCAGGCATACTTTCGTTGAATGAAAGGAGGCCAATTTCATCAGGGGACAGGAATGAGCGAATGAACACTTTTTCCCCCAGGAGAGAAAGCTCCAGTTTCTTGCTGTTCCGGTTTGGTATTTCCATCAGGGTTATTAGAAATCTCCCCATCGCGTTCCTGGAGGTCTCTTATCATTATCTGGCAGTCGTGATATTTTCCGCTCTGATCACGGACATAGTCCCATAAAACACATTCCTTGGAGAAATGCAGTTTCCGAACGGCTTCAATGGTCAAGTCCTCGAATCCCTCAATTCCACTTCTTTAGGATATCTTTCGTAGATCATGGATCATCCTTTTCTTATAGAAAAAAACAGGGATAGCATTGACAAGCGTGGCTACTCACGTGGTCAGGCTGAAGCTGTTCAGTCTATTCACCTGAGTAGTTACAGACAAGCTTATAAAAGGTTGATTTATGCCGCAAGCGCTAGCGTATCAGGGACGAACTTGGTTCATTTAGAGGTGGTCCAAGCCCTCGCCCTTTGGGCCGGGATATCTAATCTTTACTCGTCACCAAAACGTATTTCAATGACTTTCCACTTCTCATCTACCCACAGGCCGATAATTTCAACGTCAGGATATTTTTTGCGCAACATCGCGACGGCTTCCTTCGTATGAAGGTACTGTTCCTCTTCTGATGCCGGGTTTCCGGCACAGTCGTGATGCCCGATAACGGCAATTCCCTTGGAATGGTGTTTCTCAACGGATATGTTCACTCTCTTGAGAATTGATTCCACCGTTCCCGGATCGGTCGTACCGGCAAGCAGCCGGTTTGGTCCGGGTTCGGACACGACGTCAACATGGGCCGCGCCAAATCGCTCCTGAAGATAGGTGATGACCGGCAGCTGTACCCGTCCATCCATGCAATTAATAGCGGTGCAAAACGTCATTATTGCTCCAGTTTGGCCATCAGTTCCGCGGCGACCTCTTTTACCCCCGGCCTTCCATCCAGTTCAATGACCTTTGGAACGTTATTGTTCTTAGCGGACAGGTCCTTATAAAAATTGATGGCCGCCACAGTGCCTGTTTCAGGGTCGTAATAGATGTTGTGACGCTGATCAATGGCCGCCTCGTCCTGATCATCCGAGCGGGTTTTCAGTTCTCCCCCGCAAACCCGGCACGTGTCGCCGTCTGGTTTGATAGCGTCAATAAACACATTGTTGGGATGGTTGTTGTCATTGACACAGAGCCTGCGCCCCATGATCCTGTTTTTTGCGATCTGGCGGTCCAAAACGATCTCGATAACCACATCTACATTGATTCCTTCAGCCTTCAAGGCCTTCTCCATCTCCTGGGCCTGCGTCAGGTTTCGGGGAAAGCCGTCCAGGAGCCACCCATTCTTGCAATCGTCTTCTTTCAGACGGTCAAGGATCATGGGGATAGTGATGCTGTCAGGCACCAACTCGCCCCTGTCGATATAACCTTTGGCCTGTTTCCCCAGCTCGGTTCCGCCGGAGATATTCTGCCTGAAAATCACCCCGGTTTCGATGTGGGGGATATGGTATTTTTCCTTCACAATAGCGCCCTGCGTTCCTTTTCCACTGCCGTTCGGTCCGAAAAACAGTATGTTCATTTTCTCCTCCTTTTGCTTTGCTTTCTTGACAGGATCAACAGGATTGTCATGATGCTTTTCAATCAGGACAAATGATTTCTCACATCCTGTAATCGTGTCGGTTCTTTCCTGCTGAAGTTTTATTTATTCTCCACCACATAACATCTAAGGTCATGCGAAGACTAATTCAATATCGCGGCTTATGTCAAGCGGTTATGCGGTGCCGAGGAAGGCGGGCATGAGGTCGTGTCCCTTTTTAAAAAAGAGGCCGCTTTGGCGGGCCGCCGATTCGGAGATAAAACCCTCTGCGGATCCCTCGTTCAGCTCGTCTTTTGTTGCCCATGCAAAGGTTGTAGGATCCGCAGTGTGGGTTTTCCTGGAAATGGGAGTCAAATGGTCGCTGGCAACCATGACCCTGAAGTCATCAAATGATTGCAGGCCTTCAAGAATCGGGCCTACGATTTTGGAGTCAAAAACTTCAATGGCTTCAATTTTTTCGGCGATATCGCCGTGATGCCCTGCTTCATCGGGGGCCTCCACGTGGAGGAAGATGAAATCCAGTTTCCTGAGATGGTCAAGTGCTGCCTCTACTTTGCCTTTGAAATTTGAATTGAGGTATCCGGTTGCTCCTTCCACCGCCAAGGCCTGCAGTCCCGCGTATACACCGATGCCCTTGAGCAAGTCAACCGCTGAAATAACGCCGCCCCTGAGCCCGAACTTCCGGGAGAATGAAGGGAGTTTCGGGGCCTTTCCCTGTCCCCACAACCAGATGGAATTAGCTTGTTCAAGGTCACGCTGTTTCCTGTTCATGTTCACCGGATGTTTCTCCAGGAGCGGCCACGAAGAGCGGATCAAAGCCTGGATGGGGCCGGGGTTGTTTTCAAAAAGATAGGGAGCCATGTCCTGGTCAAGAACATCATGGGGCGGTATAGTTGGCACACGCTCCGGTCCCTTTTCCCACAGCAGGAGGTGGCGGTAAGCTACTCCAGGGTAGATAAGGATTCCCGGTCGCTCCAGGTCTTTTTTCAAATCAGCGACAATAGTATTTCCTTCCTGCGTGGTTAGTTCCCCTGCACTGTGGCTGACCATGATGATTTCTTTTCCGGAGGTCTGGGAAAGGGTTACCAGGTTCATCCGGAATGCAGTCTGATCAGCATTCAGGGAAACTCCCATGCTGGCGGCCTCAAGAGGCCCTCGCCCGGTGTGATACGTCGCGGGGTCATAGCCGAGCAGGGCAAGGTTGGCCACATCACTGCCGGGTTCCATGCCGTCGGGTATGGTTTTCACCAGGCCGATACGGCAAGAGGCAATCCGATCCATAGAGGGAGTATTTGCTACCTCCAGAGGCGTTTTTCCATCCAGTTCAGGAAGCGGGTAATCCGCCATACCGTCCCCGATGAGGACAATGTATTTGGTCATTTTTTCGCCTTTAGCCTTCAGCTTCTACTTTCCACCTATACATCGCCATTCGGAAATGCTTCTTCCACGCGGATAATAACCGTTTTGTCGGTTACGATGTCGAGTTCGTCTATGCGTGAGATGGCCCTGAAGACGTTGCGTTCAAGGGCTTCGTGCGTGATCATGACAACGGGCACGGCGCCGCTGGTTTTCCTTCCTTTCTGGATGACGGAGGAAACACTGATCTCGTTTTCTCCAAGAATGCCGGATATTTTCGAGAGCACCCCTGGTTGGTCAAGGGCTGAAAAACGGAAATAGTAGATGCTTCGCAGTTGGTCCATGGGGCGCACCGTAATGTGCCGGGAAGATTGTTCATCCTGCCCAATCCAGTGGCCCGGTCCCTTAACTCCCTGGAGGATTTTCCTGGCAATGTCCATGATGTCTGAAACCACTGCGCTGCCTGTGGGCCGTCTCCCTGCGCCCAGCCCATAAAAAAGATTGGGCCCCACAAAGTCGCCTTCCAGGTATATGGCATTGTAGGCTTCGTTCACATTTGCCAGGATGTGGTTTTTCGGGATCATAGCCGGGTGAACCCTTGCCTCGACCCAACCATTTCCGAGTCTGGCAATTGCGAGGAGCTTGATGTGATACCCAAAATCTCCGGCCAATTGAATGTCTTCCGGACTGAGGGCCTCAATACCTTCTCGATACAAGCTCTGGAAATCCATGGGAGCACCGATGGCCACGGAGAGGAGAATCGCCAGCTTATGGGCAGCGTCGGTACCGTTTACATCGAGCGTTGGTGGTTCCTCGGCAAAGCCGAGGCGTACGGCCTCCTCTACAGCCTTCTCATAGGCAAGGCCTTCCCTGGTCATCCTCGTCAGAATGTAATTTGAGGTTCCATTGAGGATACCGACCATGGCCTGAATATGGTTGGCCGCCAGACCTCCTTCCAGGGATCCGAGGATGGGAATACCCCCTCCGACGCTGGCCTCGAACTCCAGGTGAACGCCCTCTTTCCGTGCCGAGTCGTAGATGTCCCTGCCATATTCAGCCAGAAGAGCCTTGTTGGCTGTGACCACATGCTTGCCTTTTTCCATTGCCAGCAGCATGAATTCACGCGCCTTGTCAAGACCTCCGACCAGTTCCACGATCACGTCAATGGTCGGGTCATCGATGACCTCCATTGCATCGGTGGTCAGGAGCTCCGGGTCAACGACAATTCCCCGATCAGAATCGATATCAAGATCGGCAATTTTCCTGATGACAACCGGGGCGCCCACCCGGGCGGCAATGATTTCCGCGTTTTTCAGCAGGAGTTCCACAGTGCCCGCGCCCACGGTACCGAAACCGATAATTCCCACGTTTATCTGAGCCATATTTCCCTCAATTATTCCACACCTTGAAACCTTAAGCCTCTACGCCTTAAACCCTATGCCTTAAAATATCTGCCTGATGCCCCTGATAGCCTGACGGATACGGTGCGGGTTTTCCACCAGGGCGAATCGGACACTGTCGTCACCGTATTGCCCGAACCCGATGCCAGGGGAGACTGCAACCTTGGCCTTTTCAATGAGCATCTTGGAGAACTCGAGAGAACCCATTTCCTTGAACGGTTCCGGGATTTTTGCCCAGACGAACATGGTCCCTTTGGGTTTCTGCACTTTCCATCCCACGCGCCGCAGGCCGTTTATAAGTACGTCGCGTCTCTCTTTGTAGATGTTTACTATCTCCTCTACACAATCATAAGGCCCGTTCAGCGCGATAATGGATGCGATCTGGATGGGTTGAAACACCCCGTAGTCCAGGTAGCTCTTGATTCTTCTCAGGGCCGCCACAATCTGCGGGTTTCCCACACAGAACCCCACACGCCAACCGGGCATGGAGTAACTCTTGGAGAGGCTGAAAAGCTCTACCCCGATGTCTTTAGCCCCCGGAATCTGCAGAAAGCTCGGTGGTTCATACCCGTCAAAGACCAGGTCGGCATAGGCAAAATCGTGGACCACCATGATGTGATGTCCTGTGCAGAAGTCCACGAGTTTTTCAAAAAAAGCCCTGTCTACGACCGTGGTGGTGGGATTATGGGGAAAGGAGATAATCAACATACGCGGGCTGGGCCAGGTCTGTTTGGTGGCGGTGAGCAGGTCTTCAAAAAAATCTCTTTCGGGCCCGATGGGGATGCTCCGGAGGTCACCCCCGGCGATAATGACGGAATACGGGTGGATCGGATAGGTGGGATTGGGGGCGAATACCACGTCCCCGGGACTGATAGTTGCCAGAACCAGGTGAGACAATCCCTCCTTGGCTCCAATGGTGACGATTGCCTCCTCATCCGGATCCAGAAAAACGTCAAATCTTCGCCTGTACCAATCGCAGATGGCATGTCGCAACTTGGTAATACCCATGGAAGCGGAATACCGGTGGTTTTGGCCTTTTTGAGCAGCCTCCACCAGCTTGTCCACAATATGTTTGGGCGTTGAAATGTCGGGATTTCCCATGCCCAGGTCGATTATATCTTCCCCCCTTCTCCGGGCTTCCAACTTTATCTTGTTCACGGTGGAAAAGACATAGGGCGGCAGTCGATTCATTCTGGCGAATTCCTGCATGTTCAATATCTCCCTGCTTCACGTTGATGGATCTGAAAAGCTGTTATTTTTACATCACCGGCGCTAAAAAATCAAAAGATAAATGTATCTGCTCAGGTTTTAAGGCTGAAGACTGAAGGAAAAGAATCGGTCTAGACGTGCAGGGGAGTTTTCCATTCCGGTTCCAGCAGGTCCCGCAGGGGCCGGCTGGAAGGCTTGATCAAACCGGGATCGTCCCGCACAATCTTTTCGGCCTCTTCCCGGGCAGCCATGAGGAGACTGGGATCTCTGATTGCGTCCATGAGATCGCGCTCACCGGTACCGGCCTGCTTCACCCCCATGGTTTCGCCCTGTCCCCGCATCTCGAGGTCTTTTTGAGCGATCTCAAACCCGTCGCTTGACCGGGTCAGGATTTCCAGCCGCTCTCTTGCTTTGTCAGTCATATTCGAGGACAGCATGAGAATGCAGACCCCCTGAATAGATCCCCGCCCGATCCTGCCGCGCAGCTGGTGGAGCTGTGCAAGGCCGAAACGTTCCGGCTGCTCAATGATCATCACGGTGGCGTTGGGGACGTGGACACCCACTTCAATAACCGTCGTGCTTACAAGAACATGGGTATGGCCATTTCGAAACTCGTCCATGATTTCATCTTTCGCAGGACCGGGAAGACGTCCATGCATCAATTCGACTCGAAACGCTGGTGACAAAGCGGTTCCCAGTTTTTCCGCCATTCCTCTAGCATTTTTCATGTCTTCCTCTTCCGCTGCATCAATGAGCGGAGAGATCACCAGTGCCTGCTGTCCGGCCTGGAGCCTCTTTTTGAGAAACTGGTAGACGCTTGCTTTCCGGCTTCTCTCCACCAACCGGGTTACGACCGGTAGTCGGCCTGCTGGGATGTCCCTGATGGTGGAGATGTCCATGTCGCCATAGAGGGTCATGGCGAGCGTTCTCGGTATGGGGGTGGCCGACATGGCCAGGAGATGGGGATGCCTCCCCTTGCGGTCCAGGAGTGCCCGTTGATTCACACCGAAACGGTGTTGTTCGTCAATGATGGCCAGGCCCAGGTTAGAAAAGGTCAGGGACTCTTGGATGAGCGCCTGGGTGCCGATGGTCACATTTATCCTGCCCATCTCAATTTCCCGGTACATCTCTTCTTTTTCCGACGGCTGCAGGGCACCGGTGAGCAGGGAAGGCTTGAAGCCGGCCTCACGAGGAAAACCGCGAAAGAAGGCCAGGTGCTGCGCGGCGAGCACCTGAGTGGGAGCCATGAAGGCGACCTGTTTTTTATTTCTGGTCACAACATAAGCAGCAATGGCTGCAACAACGGTCTTTCCGCACCCCACGTCTCCCTGAATTAGTCGGCTCATGGGAAATCCCATCCTGAAGTCGCGCAGAATATCTCGCACCGCAATACGCTGTCCTGGCGTCAAGGAAAAAGGCAGGAGCTTCCCAAGCCGTCTTTCCAGATCCGAAGGAACCGTCAGGGGTGGTGTTGGTCTCTGTTTGCGGGCCGTTTTCCTGAACGTCAGGTTCAGCATGGTCTTGAAGGCAAAATCGAACCGAAGCCTTTGGTGCGCCGGCGTTTGCATGGTGTTCAGCCGCTGAACAGGGCTGTTAATAGACGGCAGGTGAATATTTTGAAGCGCACTCAACAGATCAGGGAGTGTTCGGCTTTCTCGAATGGAAGGAGGAAGGGGGTCCACAATGGAACCACCATATTCCCTGAGAGCCGTTGAAACCATTGCATTCACCGTGCGCCGGGGGATTCCCTCAACTGCCGGATAAACAGGGTCGATGCCGAGGTAATCTTTTTCGTGGCCGGGGGTGTAAGACATGATTTCGGGGTGAATCATCTGCCTCTGATGGCCCTTTTCCTGGATTCGGCCATAAGCGAGGAGTGAAGTCCCTTTTCCGGCAATACCCATGAGGTGGGCTTTTCGGTAGTGAAACCAGATGAGATTGAGCCGTCCGGAACCGTCTTCAATCACCACCCTGAAAAGACGCTTTCGGCTCTTGGAGAAGAAGTCTTCCCGGGCGTTCACAACAGTGCCGGACACCCACCCCTGTTCTCCATCCTTCGCATTGCCGATGGCAAGGGAACGGGTTCGGTCTTCATATCGTACCGGCGTAAAATAGAAGAGGTCCAGGATGGTCCTGAGCTCTCTCTTCGTGAGTAGATCGGCACGCTTGGGTCCAACTCCTTTGAGACAGGTCAGTGGCTGGCTTAATTCAGGGATTTTTTCAAGGTATTGCCATGGGCATGAAACCATACAATCCCATTAGCAAACACCTCGTTTCCTGACAAGGGGAAAATGAAAGGATTTGACAATAGGGCTGGACAAAGACTAAAATAAACACCAGTAGTCGAGTGGCTTCGCTCAGACGGCTTGTAACTCTTCATCATTGCAGGAACCGGATAATTCATGGAAAAGAAATCAGGACGCGACCAATACGCTGAAGCAGGGGTAGATATCGATGCGGGGAACCGATTTGTTGAACTGATCAAACCCATCGTCAGTAAAACATTTAAATCCGGGGTAATAACCGATATCGGCGGTTTTGCGGGCATCCATTCCCTGAATATCCAAAACTCAAGGAATCCCGTGCTTGTGGCATCTACGGATGGGGTCGGGACCAAACTGAAGATTGCCTTCCTGATGGATAAACACGACACGATCGGCATTGATTTGGTTGCCATGTGTGTCAACGATATCATGGTCCAGGGTGCCACCCCGTTGTTTTTCCTGGATTACATTTCAATGGGAAAGCTGGATATGCAGGTAGCCAAGGAAATCGTGAAGGGGATCGCAGCCGGTTGTCTTGAGGCCGGGTGTTCACTTATTGGCGGGGAAACGGCCGAGATGCCGGGGTTTTACGCGGAAGGTGAATATGACGTGGCCGGCTTCGTGGTGGGGCTGGCGGAAAATGAAGAGCTGCTTGATGGATCCGAGATAGCCGTGGGACATCAGCTCATCGGCATTGCATCAAGCGGTCTCCACAGCAACGGCTATTCCCTCGTGCGCAAGATCTTTTTCGAAGGCCTGAACATGTCGGTGAAGGAACATGTGCCTGATTTTGGCCGTATCCTTGGAGAGGAACTTCTGGAGCCAACGCGCATTTACGCCAGAGCCATCAACAACCTGCGGCGGGATTTTCGCATTTATGGTATTTCCCACATCACCGGCGGCGGGCTCACAGAGAATCTGCCGCGCATCCTGCCCAGGTCCTGCAAGGTAATTATCGATCGTTCCACCTGGAACGTTCCGAATGTTTTTACTTTTCTCCAGAAGGCAGCGCAGATTTCTGACCGTGAAATGCTCCGCACCTTCAACAATGGCCTGGGGCTTGTCATCGTTGTCAGTGAAGAAGAAACCAGCGAGATTCTCCTTCGGCTTAAGGCCATGGGTGAAACGGCGTATCACATCGGGAGAGTCAAATCACGTGGAGAAGATGAAGGCTCGGTTCAGTTTCTCAATTAAGATGCCTCTTCACGCGAAAACCTCCATTCCTGATCAGCATCTGTCTTCTGGGCGTACGATGTGGCATCTCCTTCCGTAACCGGGATTTCTCACCGATAATCTCCTGTGACGGCGGATAGCCCCATGACTATTGCGTTGCGCTTAAAAAATGACCTCGACGTACCGTGAAAGTATGCCTGCGCCCATTTTCCTGCACGCGCCTTATATTCACGGGACTCTCCACTGTCTCGTAACGAAGATCGGTGCGCAACCCGGGTTGGGCTCACCATCTTTCCATGTTTTGTCCCTCGTTGTTTTTCCAGGTGCTCTTTCCCTCCTATCCACCTTGTGACACAAAACTGGCATGGTGTGGCGTAATGTGCTATGAATTATGCCAAGCTGCGTTTCTTTCATACTGGGCAACGAAAAGGCTCGGAAGAGAACATTAACCCGGTTTTCTTTGGCAGTGCGTGCAAGTTGGAGCTCGAACGCAATGGGCAAATCAAAAAAAAACAGTGACACCACCAGGGTGTCATTTGCCCGTGATTTAGGTCTTTTTGATGCCACCATGATCGGAATTGGCGCCATGATAGGTGCCGGGATTTTTGTGCTGACCGGTATCGCTGCCGGCGAAGCCGGCCCTGCCGCGCTGCTGGCTTTCGCCCTTAATGGCCTGGTCACCCTCCTTACCGCGCTCTGCTATGCTGAACTTGCATCGGTGTATCCAAGATCGGGAGGCGGATATTCGTACATCAAAAAGGCGTTCCCGGGCCCGACCGGATTTGTCTCAGGGTGGATGTTGTGGTTTTGCTATATCATCGCTTGCGCCCTTTATGCCAAGGGGTTTGGAAGCTATTTCTGGGAATTCGTGCAGCACTATTTCCCCGGAGCGTCACAATTCGTGTTTCAGGCCATAGGGCCGCATGCACCGGCGCTCATCATAACCACGGTGGTCGGCATCGTATTCATCCTCATCAATATGCAGGGAACGGCACTGACGGGTAACGTGGAAAACGTTATCACCATGGCCAAGATTATCATCCTGGCAATTTTCATCCTGTATGGGGTGAAACAGATATTTCACATCCCGACCGAGGCGGCGGCAAGCTTCCGACCTTTTTTCCCAAAAGGCTTCGGAGGCGTTGTCATGGCCATGGGGCTCACCTTCATCGCTTTTGAGGGCTACGACCTGATCGCGACTGTTGCCGAAGAGATCAAGAAACCGGAGAAAACCATTCCCCGGGCGACGCTGATCTCCCTTGTTGTGACCATTACAATTTATCTGCTCGTTCTGGTAGTGTGTATCGGTGCCATCCGGCCGGATTCGGGGACATCCTGGGAGTTTCTGGGGCGCTACCAGGAGACGGCCATTGCCAAGGCAGCGGAAAATTTCATGCCCTTTTTCGGCATCGCTCTCATCATTTTCGGGGGGGTGCTCTCCACCGTATCCGCTTTGAACGCCACGATCCTGGCCTCCTCTCGCGTTGCATTTTCCATGAGTCGTGACAAAATGCTTCCTCGCTCGCTCAGTATCATTCACCCCCAGCAACGGACGCCCCATATCGCCATCGCGGTGACCGGAATAATCGTGCTCGTCATAGCCGTGCTTTTTCCCATTCATGTCATTGGCTCCGCGGCCAGTGTCATGTTTTTATTGACGTTTACGTTGGTTAATCTGTCCCTCATTGCGCTGCGCCGCAAGTTTCCCGAACTAAAAGGCGGCTTTCGGGTCCCGCTTTATCCGTTTACTCCTATTGCGGCGATTATTCTCAATCTGTTTCTGGCAATCGGCCAGTTCAACTTTGACCCGCGGGCCTGGTATATAACCACGGCGTGGATTATCGTAGGACTCTTTGTTTACTTTGTGTATTTTGAGAAAACTACGGCCGCAGAAACGCCCCAGGTGCTTGCGGTCCAACAGGCGATAAATGAGAGTTCCTATAGGTACCGGATTCTGATCCCGCTCTACAATCCGGACAATATTGTCCCGTTGATGAAATTCGCCATCCCTCTTGCGAAAGCCCACGAAGGAGAGATTATCGTTCTCGGAGTGGTTGACATCCCCATCAACCTCCCAGTTCACGAGGGCATGCGGTGGGTCCATCACAAGATGCCTCTCCTGAAAAAAGCCATCCGTTTCGGCAAGGAACAGGGAGTGGAAACCCGCTCGGCTATCCGCATCGCGCATCGGGTTTATGACGGCATCATTCAGACTGCGGTGGCGGAGAAAGTTTCCCTGGTTTTGATGGGGTGGAAGGGATACACTACTACTCGCGATCGCATTCTTGGTGAAGTTACGGACAAAACCGTTCGGCTGGTTCCCTGTGATCTGATCACGGTCAAGCTCAACGCGACCCATTCATTTCAGCGAGTGCTGATTCCCACAGCAGGGGGACCGCATGTGGCCCTGGCAGCCGAATTCGTAAGCCACTATAAAGAAGTGTATGGATATGAGGTAACCTGTTGTTACGTGGTCCCGCCTGGCGCGAGCGCGTATCAGCGCGAAACCGCACGCCACTGGATCAGGAAAACTATTCGCGCAGCAGGACTGGAAGGTAGGGTCGAGATACGGCTGATTGAAGGAAAAAGGATCGCGGAATCACTGGTGAAGGCTGCCAAGGAGTATGATCTGGTTGTCCTGGGGGCCTCCAAGGAAGGCATCTTTTCCAGTGTGCTGTTTGGGGAGATCCCGGAAAAAATTGCTCGCTACTCCCAGACTCCGGTGATGATCGTCCAACAATATGAGGGGCCGCTCAAAACGGTTGTAAAAAGGATTTTGGGGTAACCTTTGGTCTATTGTCAGCCTGCAGGATTGGCATCACGGGGGAGATTTGAGTATTCGAACCTTTACAAAGGTATGTGCTCTGTCATATGATTCATTTCAGCGTATGGCGATGTCATCGGGCTATTGAATGTTGCAAGAAGTGTCGCCTAGGTGACGGGTCAGCCGCTGTCAATATTTAACGGTAATCGTTGTGAGAAGGAGAAAAGACATGTTTGGGCTTGGGCCAACAGAACTCATCATCATCCTAGTCATTGTGCTGTTTATTTTTGGTGCCAAACGATTTCCCGAGATCGGGAAAGGTATCGGGGGCGCCGTTCGGGAGTTCAAGAATATCAAAAATGACATCAAAGGGGATTCCGTGTCGGAAAAGCAGGGTGAAGAAAAGACGTCTGATGAAAAACCACCGACCTCGAGCATTGAGGCCAAAGTGGCCAACAAGGTTCTTGAGCAGGTGCCCGGGGTGAAGAAGGTGATGGACGTGAAGAAAAAGGCCGACATGATAAAAAAAATCGTCAAGTAGCGGGTGGCAGAAATGGAAAATAGAAGATGCGAGATGCCCGACAAGAATCCCCCTCCTGAAGAAGTGGTGAAGATCCTTGAGACGCACAAGACAATTGCGGTAGTGGGATGTTCCCCAAAGGCATGGCGGGACAGCCACAAGGTAGCCCGCTATCTGCTGGAACACGGATATGAAGTGATCCCGGTGAATCCCGGGCAACGGGAAATCCTGGGCAAGATCTGCTACAAATCCCTGAAAGAGATCCCTGATGGTGTGGAAGTTGTGGATATTTTCCTGAGCCCGAAGCGGGTCCCGCCGGTAGTGGATCAAGCTATTGAGATAGGGGCGAAGGCGGTCTGGATGCAGTTGGGTGTCGTGGACAATGAAAGCGCCAGAAAGGCCAGAGAATACGGTATCCAGGTTGTTATGAACCGCTGTATGATGGAAGAGCACCGGAAAATGCCCTCACGGAAATGAGCCTCGTTACTGTTTACAACCTTTCTTTATTCCTTTCAGGCAGGACTCTTTTTGATTCCATTGGATTCCAGGTAAATCCCGGAGACCGGATCGGCCTGATTGGGAGAAACGGCTCCGGAAAGACGACGCTGCTTCGGTTGTTCATGGGAGAAATGTCACCGGACGACGGGGAGATCAGGGTCCAGAAGGGGATAAGCATGGGGTATCTGCCCCAGGACCTGAAGGAAGAACTTTCCGGATCGCTCCGCAAGTATGTTCTGAATTCCATCCCAGGCCGGGTGACGCTTACCCGGGAACGAGAACGGATGGAACAGACCCTCAATGAATCCTCGGATTCGGCGAGACAGGCGACCATCGCGGAAAAGCTCGCTGAAATCCACCAGCATCTCGATCAAATATCCGTTCGGTTCCCCGCACACGAGGCGGAGAAAATCCTCCTGGGCCTCGGCTTTTCGCAATCACAGTTTGAATCCAATGTTTCCATCCTGAGCGGGGGTTGGAAGATGCGCGCAGCCCTGGGCGCGCTTCTCTACCGCCGACCGGATCTCCTGCTTCTGGACGAACCCACCAATCATCTGGACATTCCCTCTGTCCACTGGCTGGAAAAGTTCCTGAATGAATTTTCGGGTGCCATTGTTCTGGTATCCCATGACCGGGACTTCCTGAACCGCCTGGTAGGGCGGATTATTAGTTTCGGGACTGACGGGATGCGGGCTTACAAAGGGAATTATGATTTTTACCTGAAGATGAGAGAGCAGGAAAAGCAGGCATTGGAGGCAAAGGCGAGAAACCAGGAGCAGAAGATAAAAGAGGCGAAAAAATTTATCGAAAGGTTCCGAGCCAAGGCATCAAAGGCCCGGCAGGCGCAAAGCAAGATAAAACTCGTTCAAAAAGAGGCACTCATACATACCCGAAAAGAAGAAAAGACCATGCATTTCAATTTCCCTCCGGTCAAGCGGAGCGGAAAAGATGTGGTTTTCATCCAAGGTCTCACGAAAGGGTTTGGTACAAAGCCCCTCTATGAAGGGATCGATTTGAGTGTTTCCAGGGGTGATCGGGTTGCGGTCATAGGACCGAACGGTTGCGGGAAAACCACCCTCCTTAGAATTGTCGCCGGCGAGCTGACCCCTGATCAAGGAAACATTGTCGTGGGACATGAAGTCTCCCTGAGCTACTTTGCCCAACACCATTCGGATATGTTGAATCCCCAGAGAACGGTCATGGAGGAAGTGTTTCAGGTTGTTCCTCATGAAACCATCAGTTACGTGCGGAGTGTCTGCGGCAGTTTCCTGTTTTCGGGAGAAGAGGTGGACAAACGGATAGCCGTTCTTTCGGGAGGAGAGAAGGCCAGGGTTGCTCTGGCAAAGCTCTTGGTCAAACCGGGAAATTTCATGATCATGGATGAGCCCACGAACCACTTGGACATCGCTTCATCAGAGATTCTCATCGGGGCGCTGGAAGAATATGAAGGGACCTTGCTGTTTGTTTCCCATAACCAAGCCTTTGTGAACCGGCTTGCAACCAGGATATGGGATGTTCAAGATGGTACCATAGAAGAATATCCGGGCACCCTGTATGAATACTATGACCACCTTGCACGCAGGGAAAAGGACAGTGCCTTCCGGGAAGAGGAAGAATCGTCCGGGGAGGAAGCGGAAAATGGTTCATGGGCACCGGTGAAGGAGTATGACCGCAAGGCAAAACGGAGGGAAAGGGCCGAGAAACGGCGGTTGGCCGGTGAAGTGATCACTCCCATCCTGAAACGGCTTGAAAATATCGAAGCGGAGATAACCCGCCTGGAGGAAAAACAGGAAGACCTGGAAAAGACCCTGGCAGACCCCCTGGTCTTGAAAGACAACGAGAAGACAGTTTCGCTTATGAAGGAATACCATGGAGTAAAGGCGGATCTGGAAGCTTTGCTCCTGGAGTGGGAACAGTGTCAGGATGATCTAGCAATCAAAAAGAAAATGCTGGAGGGATAAAGCGGTCCAATTCTTCTCATTCTTGCTTGCCAAGCAAGCCGGTAATAGCATTAGTGGTATCTTCAAGCCGGCCAATCATAGTCTCGATCAGTGATTTTATCCCTGGGGAAACATTTGCATACGCGGCAAAAAGGCGGTCCCGATCAAGGACCCCTATCTGGACCGGTCCATCTGCAATGACTGACGCCGTGCGCAAGGCCTCTCCTTTGTGAAACATTACCATTTCGCCGAAAATAGCCCCCTCTTTCAAGGTGTCAACCATTATGAGCCCTTTGGGGGCTTTTTTGGTTACCTTTACCTTTCCCTGGAGAACGACATAGGCCCAGTCCCCTTTACTTCCTTCTTCAATGATGACCTTCTTATCAGGATATTGCTCTTCTTCTACCACGTACCCGTGCACGATCGGATCAATCGCCATCTGTGGCTCCCCCCGGCACCTTTTAGTGCCTTACGAATAAATTTTCGTCCAAAACGGACAGAAAATTCCTGTTGTGATCACGTTGAATGTCAAATTCCAAAATCCCAATGTCAAATCAATGTCAAATATCAAATGACCAAATGGAAGAGAAGTTCGCACCGCTGTGAGTAACTCCGTCGTCCGTTCCTATAGCAGACAGGTTAGCGGGATACGTTTTGTCATTGAGGCATTTGGATTTCACTTGACATTTGAGCTTTGGCATTTGTCATCTCCGGTCTATCCGGGTTAGGGCATGAGAAAGAAACCAAGGGTTTTTCTCGCTTCTTCCGTTATGTTTTCAATTGCCATACCCACACTGAGACGACCGGGCACGTTGCTTTTTTTAACCGTCACGATCTTTGCATCCACTTGCACTTGCTTCCCGTTCGGAAGGGTCGCTCTCACCCGGAATACCTTTCCGAATTCATGAGGGAAATGCAGGTTGTTCCTGGAACTCACATCCAATCCAAGGCCGCTCAAACTGATATTTCTGAGTTTGCCTTTCAGCCAGGCCGTCTTTCTGATATCCAGCGGGCGGTATTCGCACGACGTTGCCAGGTCTTTTCGATAATAGGACCGTTGGGAGGCGTTCGTCTCCGGTTCAACCGGTTTCCTGAAGCCCTTTGTTCCCATTTGGCCGATGAACCTGTTCATACGAATTAAACGCTCCAGCACCTGATCGGAAATGTATTTGACAATGGGTTCCATTTGTTCATATTCCCTTGCAAGAAGCAAAGGGTGCCAAACTTCTACTTGCGTGTCTTCAAGGGCACGTGCAGATGCGGTCCGGGGTTCTATGTTCCTGTTCAGGAAGGACACTTCCCCGATTATTTCGCTGGGGCCGAGGGTGGCAAGGCGAATCTCTTTTTCGCCGGATTGGATGGATATGGCCACCTTCCCTTTGAGGATCCGGTAAATGGAAATACCGTAGTCCCCTTCCTTTACGATGAGATCACCTTTCCGGAATGAAAGCTGCAGGGTTGGTGGTAGTGATTGTTTTTCGTCCATTTTGGAACCTTTCGTCAGTAATCAGCTTTTATTAGCAGTTTTTTCCAATCAAGTCATCCTTTTTTTCCCTATACCGCGGACCAGGTGTTGTTCCTGTCGGGGAAAAGGCACTGAAATTTTGATTCAACTGTGGTAGACATAGAAAATAATAAACAGTGCCATCAGAAACCATTATGAAAGGTGACGACACAGGTGGATATCGCACGGTTCATACAGGAGATCCGGAACGACAAAGAGTTTGCGGATACCATTGCCTACCAGCACTATATCCCTGCTGGCGAAGCCCGATTCGACCCCTCTTTCTCCCTTTCACCGGAAATCTCTCTCCTATTACATCGGCTTGGATTGGAAAAACTTTATACCCATCAGGTCGAGGCCTTAACATTTCTGCGGCGGGGCGCAAATGTTCTTATATCCACCCCCACGGCCAGCGGGAAAAGCCTAATTTACAATGTTGCAGTGCTGGAAGAGATTCTCCGAGATCCTGCGGCAAAGGCGCTGTACCTGTTTCCCTTGAAGGCGCTCGAGCAGGATCAACTCAAGGTCCTCCAGCAGTGGCTTGGGGTCATGGGAAGAGCGGACACGGTGGCGGCGGGCATTTACGATGGTGATACGACTCCCTACAAGAGAAAAAAGATGCGGACCAGCCCTCCGCAGATCCTTTTCAGTAACCCTGATATGCTCCATCGCTCTATTCTGGCCCACCACCAGTCCTGGGAACCTTTCTTGAAAAACCTTTCCTATGTGGTCCTGGATGAGATACACACCTACCGGGGTATTTTCGGGTCTCACCTGAACCAGGTCCTTCGGAGGTTGAAGCGCCTCTGTGCCCAATACGGGTCGAAACCGCGCTTTATCCTTTCCTCAGCCACGGTGAGCAACCCAGAGACGTTCGGGCGGAATCTCATCGGGGAACCCTTGCGGGTCATAGAGTCGAATGGATCCCCGAGGGCAGGCCAGCATTTCCTCTTCATGAACCCGGCGACAAGTGCCAATTTTCTTGCTGCAAAATTGTTTCTCACCTGTATGCAACGCGGTCTCAGGACAATTGCCTTTACCCAGTCCAGGCACGTGACTGAATTGATCCATGTCTGGGTATCACGTCTGGCGCCTGCGCTCCGGGGAAAATTCAGCTCCTACCGTGCGGGTTTTCTGCCGCAGGAACGACGTGAGATAGAGCGAAAGCTCGCTGCCGGCCGGCTCCTGGGGGTGGTTTCCACCAGTGCCCTCGAGATGGGGATCGATATCGGCTATCTGGACGTGTGTCTTCTTGTGGGCTATCCGGGTACCATTATCAATGCGTGGCAGCGGGGCGGAAGGGTGGGGCGGTCCGGAAGGGAATCGCTGGTGGTACTCCTTGCCAAGCCGGATGCCCTGGACCAGTATTTCATGAAACACCCCGGGGATTTTTTCAGCCGCTCTTTTGAAGCGGCAATACTGGACCCGGATAACTCTTTCGTCACCAGAGCCCATCTTCCCTGCGCGGCGGCTGAGAAACCCCTCATCATGGCGGATGAGGCCTTTTGGCCTTCCGGCCTAGCCGGCCACCTGGAAGCCTTGGAAAAAAAAGGCCTGCTCAGCAGGACCGCGGAGGGCGAACCGGCATGGTTCAGTACGCGGAGGAATCCCCAGCTCCACGTGGACATCCGCTCCGCGGGAGCAAGCTACACGATCTTCGAAAAGGCAACGGGCCAGGCCGTGGGCACCGTGGATGGCATTCGGGCGTTCAAGGAATGTCACCCGGGCGCCGTCTATCTCCACCGGGCGAAGCAGTATGTGGTGGACCGCCTCATCCTCGACAAGAAAGATATCGTGGTTCATGAATCGGATCTCAAATACTTCACCCATGTGCGCTCGGACAAAGAGACAGAGATCCTGGAGGTGGAACGGAGTATGCCCAAAGGGCAGTTCGTGATCCGGGAAGGGCGACTGAAAGTCACGGAACAGGTCACCGGGTATGAAAAAAGGGCCATTCCCGGGCAGGAACTCGTGGGGGTTTTCCCCCTGGACCTGCCTTCGCAAACCTTTGAAACAGCAGGCTTCTGGATTGAGATCGAGGATGCCTTCAGACAATTCGTGGAGGGGAAGGGCCGCCATTTCATGGGGGGAATCCATGCCATAGAACATGCGGCCATCGGTATCTTTCCGCTCTTCGCCCTGTGCGACCGGAACGACATCGGTGGAATCTGTTACCCGCACCATCCCCAGGTGGGGAAGGGTGCAATTTTCATTTATGACGGGCATGCCGGCGGGGTGGGGCTTGCGAAGCGGGGTTATGACGTGATCTTGGAGCTCCTGGAAAAAACCCTTGACCATGTGAAGAACTGCGAGTGTGAGGAAGGGTGCCCTTCCTGCATCCATTCCCCGAAATGTGGGTCAGGGAATAAGCCACTGGACAAGGAAGCCGCCGTTTGGCTTATGGAGTGCCTCCTAGGGCATATTCTCATGAGCGAAATTGCGTCTCAGGTGGAGGAAGGGCCTCTGCCGCCTCTGCCGATGGAAACTGCTCCCTCGCAAGAGCAGGATGGGCCCAGGATCATGTACCTGGACCTGGAAACCCGGAAGACGGCCAAGGACGTGGGGGGCTGGAACAAGGCCCATCTGATGCGGGTGTCGGTGGTGGTGGTATACGATTCGCTTGATAAGACCTACCATGTATTCCAGGAAGATGATATGAACGGACTGTTCAGCTTTCTTGAGCACGCCGACCTGGTTGTTGGCTTCAATATAAAGGGGTTCGACTACAAGGTCCTCTCCGCTTATACCCCGAAAGACCTGCATACCATCAGGACCTTTGATATACTCGAGGATGTCTACGGGAGGCTTGGATTTCGGCTGAGTCTGGATCACCTGGCGCAGGAGACCCTGAAGCAGGGCAAGAGCGCAGACGGACTCCAGGCCGTTGAATGGTTCCGCCGGGGGGAAATGGAAAAGCTCACTGAATACTGCAAGCAGGACGTGGCAGTAACAAAAGATCTTTTCCTGTTTGGCATCGAACACGGTCATCTCATCTACCGGGAAAAACGGGCGAACAGGAGGTTGCGCCTGCAGGTTGACTGGGACGTGGAAAAATTGATAATGTAATCTCTTGGTTAGAATGAGCAACGTTTTTCTTTTTCAACGAATAACATTCAAAGACATCTGTTTGGTGCTCTTATGAAAGCGTTTGAATGCAAAATGTGCGGGATGTGCTGTTATGGCGAGGGAGGCATCTTCCTCACCGAGGGTGAGAAGGAAAAAATCGCCGATTTTCTCGGGATTTCCGTAGAGTATTTTTTGCATCAGTATTGTGAGACAAGGCATCACCGGCTTTATCTGAAGGTGGGCTCAGATAACTATTGCATATTCTATGATCAGAAAAAAAGGTGCCTCATCCATCCGGTGAAACCAAAACGCTGCATATTATGGCCGTATTATCCTGCGATCGTAGCAGATGAAGAAACCTGGGATCAGGCAAAAGACGGGTGTCCAGGGATCAATCCCGATGCCTCTTTCGAGGATTTCGTCAGGGAAGCCGGAAAATGAACCTATTACACAGGCTCATTGATCTTCTTTATCCTCCCCGATGCGCCGTATGTCGATCATTTCTTCCTCCGGGTTCTCATGAAGATGATGACGGTTATTCGGGTGTGTGTTCTTCCTGCTTCGCGGATTTTCACCTCTTGAGTCCACCTTATTGCACTGTCTGCGGGCGCCCTTTCGTGTCCAAGTCCGGCGGTTGTCACATTTGTGAGACCTGTCTTCGGAAGCGGCCTGCTTTTTATGCACTCGGAGCCCCGTATCTCTATGAAGGTTCATTGCAGACAGTCGTTCATCTTTTCAAGTACGGGGGAAGAAGCGGCCTTGCCACGTTTCTAGGGCCGCTTCTCGCCTCCTTTGCCCGGCAATGGGCACCCGCTGAAAAGGTGTCCCTGGTCATGCCCGTTCCGCTTCATCCCAGGCGACTCCGTGAGCGGGGTTTTAACCAGAGCAAACTTCTGGCCGGATATGTGGCCGGGGTGCTGGGAACAAGGCTGGACTTTAGATCGCTGAGGAGAGTAAAATACACCGTGCCGCAAACCGGGCTTGGGAAGGCCGAGAGGCGGAAAAACGTGCGGAAGGCCTTTGCCCTCAAGATGTCGGTGCAGGTCTCGGGCAGGACGGTGCTCGTGGTGGATGACGTGGCAACCACCGGGAACACCCTGAACGAATGCGCGCGAGTGCTCTTAAAGGGTGGGGCCGAAAAGGTCCTTGCGCTTGTGATGGCGAGAACGCCAAATCCGGCATTTTGAAGCAGAAAAGGCACGAGGGGATCTTTTCGCCGCAAGCGTGAAGCGCCCCCCCTATCATGCTCGCAAGAAGATTGCAGTGGCACTGAATTTTTTATGTGGAGAGAGCAATGGGAGTGGAACAGTACTGGGAAAAGATCAAATCCCTGGAAGATTTGCACCGTGAATGCGCTGATCTCAGGGCTGCGGGGAAGAGAATCGCCTTTACCAACGGATGCTTTGATATCCTGCACCCCGGGCATGCCCGCTACCTTTACGAGGCACGCGCATTGGCTGATTTTCTCATTGTGGGGTTGAACAGCGACTCCTCGGTAAAAGCCCTGAAGGGATCCGGCAGACCCATCCTTCCGGAGGGGGCAAGGGCGGAACTCCTGGCGGCCTTCGGTTTTGTGGACGCGGTCGTGGTTTTCGACGAGGAGACCCCGTTGCGGGTCATCCGGGAACTCCTGCCTGATGTCCTTGTGAAAGGGGCGGACTGGGCTGAAGAAGAGATCGTGGGCGCTGACGCTGTGAAAGAGGCCGGGGGCGAAGTTAAACGCATCCCGATTGTCGAGGGGTTCTCTACCAGTGCTGTCATCCGGAGGATCTCGGCCTCGCTAAGAAGTTGACAAGTCTGCCGAAAGATATTACCCTCCACAGGATATCAGTCGCCACATTCTGATTTATCACCATTTTTATCCAAATCCTTTTTCAGCACGGAAAAAGATCTTTTGGAGCGAGACCATTAAGTGACTGCCCAGCTTTCATTACATGACGTCACAAAGACATTCGGTGATGTGAAGGCCGTTAACAGGATATCCCTGGGGGTCCAGCAAGGCGAGTTCCTGACCCTTCTGGGTCCCAGCGGTTCGGGCAAGACCACGACTCTGAACATGATTGCAGGGTTCGAGATTCCCACTTCCGGACAGATTCTCCTCAAAGACAGGGACATCACCAGCGTTGCACCGAATAATCGCGGAATCGGCATGGTTTTTCAGAACTATGCCCTTTTTCCGCATATGACCGTCTTTGACAACATCGCGTTCCCCCTCAGAATGCGGAAAGTCCCCCGGCAGGAGATTCGTGAACGAACCGGAGAAGTCCTTGAACTGGTGGAACTCCCCGGATTTGAAAAGCGGTATCCTAACCAGCTCAGCGGGGGGCAGCAGCAGCGGATCGCCCTGGCCCGTGCGCTGGTTTTCCGGCCCGACATCCTGCTTATGGATGAGCCCCTCGGGGCCCTCGACAAGAAACTCAGGGACCACATGAAGCTGGAGATAAAGCATCTCCAGGAATCCCTCAATATTACCGTGATATATGTAACCCATGACCAGGAAGAAGCCCTGACCATGTCCGATCGGATCGCCATTATGAACAACGGGCAGATCGTCCAATTGGACAACCCCACGGAACTCTACGAGGCACCCGCGAGCCTCTTCGTAGCGGATTTTATCGGTGAGTCCAATTTCCTGGAAGGGAAAGTCATCGAAATAGAAAATGAGAGGGCATGCGTGGAAGCAAAACAGGGCCTCAACGTGTGGGTGGAAAAGCTCCCTGACCTGCAGCCGGGAGAAGAGGCAACCGTGGCAGTGCGTCCCGAGAAGATACAGATATTCCCTGATCAGACCCAACTCCCGGAAGGGATCGTTAATTGTTTTCCAGGACAGGTAGAGGAAGTCATCTATGTGGGCGAGGCAAATGTATACCGGGTGACGCTCCAGCCTGATGTGGTCTTGAAGGTCAAGGTCCAAAGTGTCGGTACAACGGGCAGGTACAGAAGGGGCGACAAGGTTGTTGTGGGATGGCAAGTGTCCCACGGTCTACCTCTGAAGTAGTCCATCCATAAATAAGATAGTTTGTTCGAGATCAAGTCGAAGATCTCGGACTTTGAGCGGGGGCATGCGATCCCGCCCATGGCGGGATTGAGCATAACGGCGATATCGGACAAAGTAGCCATTTATGGATGGCACGAAGTAGATCCCTCTGGCATAAACCCTTAAAACAAAGGAGACAGAAAATGGGGAAAAAGAAAGGTATGACCAGGCGTGAATTTCTTCTATCCACAGGGGCGGCGACCGGAGGCGCACTGGTTGCTGCCTCAATCGGTCCCTTTGTGCATACCACCATGGCAAAGGGGAAGACACTGAGGGTCTGTTCCTACGGGGGTTCGTACCAGGAATCCCAGCGGAAGGCGTTTTTCCGACCATTTGCCGACAAGTTCGGGGTGAAAATTGTCGAGGCATCGGGAGCGGACATCGCCAAGATCAAGGCCCAGGTGGACAACAAGCAATACGAGTGGGATGTGGTGGACCTCGAGACACGGCATATTGCACGGGGAGAGCTTGAGAACCTGCTTGAACCAATAGATACCAGTGTTGTCAACCTTTCAAGAATCGACAAAAAGGCTATCCGAAAGTGCGCGGTGGGGAATATTTTCTGGACCACGTCCTTGGCGTACAACAAGAAGGCTCTGGCAGGCAAGAAGGCGGCCGGGAGCTGGGCGGATTTCTGGAATGTGAAGGATTTTCCGGGTCCCCGGGCCCTGCAGGATCAGGCCCCCTTCAACCTCGAGTTTGCCTTGATCGCAGACGGGGTGCCCATGGACAAGCTCTACCCGCTGGATGTGGACAGGGCGTTCAAGAAGCTTGATAAAATCAGAGACAGCATCACGGTCTGGTGGAAGAACGGCGCCCAGCAGATCCAGTTGCTCACCAGTGCGGAAGCGGTTTATTCCTCTGCCTGGAACGGGAGGGTCAACGTGGCCCAGGGGAAGGGGGTTCCCCTGGACATCGTGTGGGAAGGCGGGTGTCTCGACCTTGACTGGTGGTGCGTTCCCAAGGGAGATCCCAACAGGGACCTTGCCATGAAATTTATCGATTTTGCCATATCAGCCAAGCGGCAGGGTGAGCAGATGCAGAAGTGGATTGCGTACGGTCCCACGAACATGGACTCGTTCAAGTATATCACCCCGGAACGGGCGAAGGACCTTCCCTCCTATCCGGAAAACCTGAAAAAACAGTTCCAGATGGATGCGGACTACTGGGGCCCGAAGCTTGCCCCGCTGACTGAGAAATGGAAAACGTGGATGATCTCCTGATTTAACTGGAAGGCCGGAACGAGAGGAATTCTTTACTTTCCGGCCTTTCCACCCGGTGGCGAGAACGTGTGGTAATATGGAAACGGGATCCTTTTCTTCAAAGGGCGCACGGTTGTGGCAAAAGGCGGGCTTCCGGCATTTCCTCCTGGTATCGCCCGCTATGGTTGCGCTGATTCTGTTGTTTGCCTACCCCATTTCCAGGATACTGGTGAAGAGCCTGTTTGATCCTCATTTCACCCTCAAAGAATACGTCTACTTCTTCACGAGCCCGCTATACATACGGGTCATGTGGATAACGATCGAAATAAGCCTTCTGACCACACTCACTGCACTGGTGATCGGCTATATTCTGGCCTATGTTCTGAGACGTGCGCGGCCCGGTGTACGCAATATTTTTCTCATGGCGATCGTCCTTTCGTTCATGATCAGCCTTTTAGTCCGGAACTACTCCTGGATACTGGTGCTCCAGCGAAATGGTGTGGTCAACATTCTGCTCAAGTATTTTGGAATCATCGATCATCCCGTGAAGCTGCTTCATAACAAGTTTGGCGTAGTGGTGGGGATGACCCATATTTTCGTGCCATATATCGCCTTTCCCATCTATAGCGTCATGATGGGGATGGACCTGAACCTCGAAAAGGCAGCCCAGAACCTGGGAGCCAGCCGATGGCAGACATTCTGGCGTGTTACGTTTCCCCTGTCACTTCCGGGTATCGGGGCAGGAGCCCTGCTGGTTTTTATCATGGCTTTGGGCTTTTTTATTACACCTGCCCTCCTGGGTGGACGGAAAGAACAGATGATCTCAAACCTGATTGAAATACAAGTCATTGACCTCCTCAACTGGCCTTTTGCATCTGCCATGTCCACCATTTTGCTGATTGTAACATTGATTATCTTTTTCATTTATAATCGTTTTCTGGGTGCTGAGCGGCTCTGGGGTGGGGTAAAGCCGTGAAGAAAAGGACCAAAAGGAAAACCAACTGGCACGATCCTCTGCACATCGGCTGGCCTCTGTGGGTGATATCGGGTGCATCCGTTTTTTTCCTAATCGTGCCGGTTCTGCTTCTAGTACCCATGTCCTTTGGATCTGCGGAAATCATCGAATTTCCACCCACCCGGTTCTGCCTTGATCAGTATCGCAAATTCTTCAGCCACCCGGCATGGCAGAGTGCGGTCCTGACTTCACTCCAGGTATCGGCACTGACGGCGATTTGTTCCACTACCCTGGGGCTTTTGGCCTCCATCGCGATCGTGTGGGGCAAGTTCAAGGGGAAAGGTTTTATTACGGGATTTATTCTTTCCCCGATGATTGTTCCCCTGATCGTTCTGGGCTTGGCCTACTACGTCTTCCTGGCGAAATTTGGCCTCATCGGTAGCAAACTTGGCCTAGTGATCGCGTATACACCTTTGACGCTCCCTTTTGCGGTCCTACCCATCTCAGCCACCCTCAGGGGGTTTGATCGATCACTGGAGAACGCAGCCCTAAACTTGGGAGCAAACCGGTTTCAGACGTTCATGAAGATCACCGTGCCCATTATCCGGCCCGGGGTGATAACCGGGGCGCTTTTTGCCTTCATGATTGCCTTTGACGAGGTGGTCATTGCCCTCTTTATCTGCGGATCTACAGCGGTCACCCTGCCCAAGAAGATGTGGGATGTCATTCGTTACGAGATCGAGCCGATGCTGCCCGCCATTTCCACTTTGCTGTTGCTTCTCGCGGTGGTTTTTCTGGTCGCGACCGGCTTGCTGCAGAAACGGGTGGCCCGCCGTATGGAAAGCAGATAACTCAAAAAACACGACTTGTCATTATGCACAATTTCTGGCTTCTCCATTCCGGATTCTGCGGATCAATGCTTCCGCAGGAATTCCATCAGGGCTAAGTTAAAGGCTTCGCTCTGCTCAATGTTTGAAAGATGCGCGGCAGACGGCAATACCACCAACCTGGAATCAGGGATGCGTTCGTGCATGGCTTGAGAAGCAGCCACCGGTGTACCCTGGTCTTCTTCACCCACCATAATCAATGTTGGTAGTCTGATCTCGGAGAGCCTTTCGAGATAATGGAGGCCTCTGATGGCTTCGCTGCATCCGATATAGCCCGAAACCGGGGTAGCCAGGAAATGTTCCCGGGTCAGTTTTACCTCGGGTGGATTTTGACTCAGATAGGGCAACGTGAACCAGCGTTCCAGTGTGGATTGAACCAGGGCCTGCATTCCCGCCTTGCGAACCAGGTGCAGGCGTTCCTCCCAAACCGGCTGGGCCTCCGGGGGAATGGCGGCTGCGGTATCACACAAGGCGAGCGTCCGGAGTCGGTCGGGATGATTCAGAGCCAAGCACTGGCCTATCATCCCGCCCATGGACAGCCCCACCCAGTGGACCGCCTCCAAAGACAAGGCATCCAATAACCCAAGAGCATCCTCTCCAAGCTGTTCCAGGGTATAAGCACCCTTCGGCGCGTCGCTCCGGCCGTGGCCGCGGGTGTCATAACGAAGAACCCGGCAAATGGATTTTAGAGTCCCTGTCTGTGGATTCCACATGGCCATGTCGGAACCCAGGGAATGGCTAAGCACGACGACCGGGGCTCCCTCCTTTCCTGTTATCTCGTAATTCATTTGAATGCCGTTGACCATAATTTTCATTTTCGTTTCCTTACTTGCCGGTTGTTTAGGTACTGTTTCTTTTCGGCGATTTCTTGGACCGAAAGCGGGGCCGGGGCCAGAAGTGTAAAGAGGTCCATCTTGCCCCCAGAGAGAAATATACGGGACTCCATGAAGTTCCGAGCCAAGCCCACCCATTTCTCAGGATTGACGGCATTCGTATCTGAGCCCTCCCTGCATTGGAGAACGCAGCTTGAGGTGCGTTTTGCCGACTCATGCCGCGGGCTACATTTGTTGATAGACCAAGAGACCGGGCATGTTCTCGCTCTGAGTCTCTACCTTGCTTCACAAGACCTCGTTCCGTTTGGCCTGAAGTATAGGAAATTTGCCGCCGTTTGCCAATGAAAAATAGAAAAGCAGGAACTCCGCGTCGCTCTCAATCGCGGCGGCTGCTCCAATTTTCAGGCTTCCTGGACATCCTCGCACCTCCAAACGAGTGGTGGTGCGTTCGTTTATAAAAAGAGAGTATTCCTTTCCGGGCACTCGACATCCCTTTAAATCAAGTTATTGAAGCAGGCGCTCAATTTGAGCTTTGAAAGGCGAACATGGACAGGGAAAAGTGCAGTAAAACAGCCGGAATTTTATGGATGCAAGGAGCGTCACATTTGTTTGAACAGATGCAGATAATTTCGGCTGACGGTAAGCAGTTCCGGTCTTTCCTTAAGCCTGAGTATCCCTCGGCCGGTAAAGGAACGACTGACCCGCTCGATCTTGGACACGTTCACGATGATGCTCCGGTGGATCTGCCAGAATAGATTGGGGTCCAATTCCGATATCAACTCTTTGATGGTTTTTCGAATAAGCGATTCCCCGTCTTTGGTTATGACCAGGGTGTACTTATCTTTGGCCTGGAAGTAGTTCACCTCCTCAACCGGAATGAGATGTACGCTGTCTTTGACCTGGACTCTGATCCAATGCAGAAAATCAGCTGCTGTTTTTGCGCTCAGGCTGGCCAGGACGTGCTCAACAACCCCGGCCAATCCAGCAGGGGGTTCAATGGAAACGTCCAGCTGTTTCTTGAGTCGTTCAACGGTCTGCGTCAATCTTTCCCTGGAAACCGGCTTGACCAGATAATCCACAGCCTCCCGCTCGAAGGCTTCAACCGCGTACTGATCGTAAGCGGTGACGAAAACGACACGGCACACTCCGGGGATTTTCTGGGCTACCTCCATGCCGGAAAGTCCGGGCATCCTGATATCCAGAAAGATGACTTGGGGTCCCTCGTCTTCAACCAATTCGAGTGCTTCCCGGCCGTTCCCTGCCTCCCCACAGATCACCAAATCCGGCCAGGTCACAGCCAGAAGGGATTTGAGGTAGGTCCTTAATTCCTTTTCATCATCGGCAATGACGGCTTTATAGGTCATGTTGATTGCCTCCACCCTTCGGCACTTCGATAACGGCCTTAACCCCCTTTGGTTTATTCTCTTCTATAGCCAATCGGCCTCTTTGCCCATAAAGCAATCGCAAACGTTCCCGGACGTTGATCATGCCCACACCGACCTCTGAATAAGAGGTGAATCCGATTCCGGTGTCAATAATTTCGGACCTGATAAAGCCGTCCTTTTCCTCGATACTTATCAGGATCTCACCCCCTTCGATTTGGGGTTCAAGGCCGTGTTTCACGGCATTTTCCACCAAAGGCTGCAGAAGCATAGGCGGAAATGGCTGTTCCCTGAGGTTATCCGGAAGCTCGATCCTGAAGCGGAGCCTTTCACCCATCCGGATCTTTAATATATTCAAATAGGCTTGAATAATCTCTATTTCCTGACTCAGGGTAATGAGGTCGTGACGGGTCCTGGACAAAGAGGTGCGCAGGTAATGGATCAGGTCCACCAGCATGGCCTTCCCCTGATCAGGGCTTGTGTCTATGAGGCTCAGGATGTTGGAAAGGGTGTTGAACAGGAAATGTGGCTCTATCTGGGCCTGAAGGAGTTTTAAGTTGGCCTCCAGGGCCTCTTTTTCTTTGGAGAGGCGCCTGATCCTTTCTTGCTGAATCTCCTCCCGGGTGACTCGTAATCTGGCCTTGGAGAAAAAGAAGTAGCTGATTGCGCCACCGAAGGCGATGGCGATCAAGACCGCCTGCAGTAAATCCCTCGGCGTCCACTTCAGGGCCACGGAAAAGAATTGCCGGAGGATAAAGGGTCCCAGGTGCAGACCAATAAAGGTTCCGCCGGCCACTCCGATGATGAGAATAGAGATTATGGAGGTGATTTTTTCTGGTTTGACCAGCCAGAAGAGAAGGTTAATGAGCGAGTAGATGGAAATCCCGAAAGCTTCTGAGATGATCAGAACGGGGAAAAAGGAATCGCCGATGCCGGCGAAGAACAGGAAGACGGCGATCAAGGCGGAGATGATAATCGCAAAGAGGAAATCAAAGAGAAAATGTCTTGGACCCAGATGGCGGTTGATAGTGCCTTGGGACAGTTCCATGCTCAGATCACCCCGCCTTTCTTCAAAAGGTATATTGCAAACCGATCATACATTGGTAATCAAGGAAGCCCCCGAACTCCGTATCGTCGCTCCCCTCATTTAGTGTTCCGACGGTAAAAAGCTGGATATGATCTCCGAAAATATAGGACCCAAGGACCGTCAACTGGCCGGACCAGTCGTCCAGATTCTGTGTCCAACGGCAGGTCAAGTCTATGCAGTCATTAATATTGTTCCGGTTGTACTGGAGAAGAGCATAGTTTCTTCTCAGGAGCCTCAATCCAGTATTAATCGTATGCCCGAGTGTCAGTTGCCCCAAACCGGATATCGGGCCGCCGTAGGAAAGGGCCGCCGCCGCGTTTCGCCTCAAGGCATAATAACGGTCGGCCTCGGCGCCACCGTACCCCGGACCGTAGTGAGCGTATTCCCCCGTAAACGTGCCGCCCTCCGCGAATGTATAGGAGCTTCCCACCAGAATCACCGGCTGGGCGCTTGAATCATCCGCGTGGATCCTCTCCATGGAGGCCCCGAAAGGTGAATGGTCCGCCTGGGGATACAGGGCATAGACACCCCGGATCATGGCGCCTTCGACATAAACGAGGACGGCATCGGATAAGGTCAGGCCGCCGAAAAATCCCAGGCTGTTCTCTGCATTCTCGCGGTGTGTCAGGATCAGTGATCCATAGCCTTCCCGCCCCTGGTAGTCCATTTTCAAGGCATAGGCCCTTTCGAAGGGCCCGGGCAGGTTGATGTCGTTTCGTCCCTCGTCCGTATTTGCAATGAAAGAGACCGTCCAGGTGCTGTCCGGAATCCAGATGACCCGGCCGAAGTCCATCCCCGGGACCTCCACGTAGGGGTTGCGGCGGCCGTTGTCCAGGAAAAAAGGATTGGAGGGGGAAAATAGGAATGAGGGCCCCCATTGAAGGTTCTCCCGGCCATAGGATACGAAAAGGTTCTCTCGCGCTCTCCATCTGGCCAGCCATTCATTGACGTAGAGGTCGTTATCCCAGTCTCCGGTCCCCTCACGAGACCCTTCTTCCCATACCCGGTATTCGAGATGCAGTCTCGGTTTGACCATGAGATCCAGCGGATCGGTCTTGAGGGTCAGATCGGGTCGGAATTCCATATTCCCGGTGTAACGCGGAATCTCCAAAAAATTGTTGCCCGGATTCTGGCTCGAATCGGACGGCTGCTGGAGAACACCGTAACTCAGGATCCGGAGATCGAAGCGAAAGACCTCAGCCAGTTTCCGGATTTCGGGTGAGCCGGAACCGTCGTCCTCGGCGGACAGGACCGGTGCCGGCTGCAATAGTACTCCTGCAAGGAAAACGAAAATGATGAAGACATGCAATCTCTTTGACAGGGTCATTCGCATCCTTACTCTTGCCCCCTCAAAAGATCATCTCGTCAATAAGTTAAGATTGAACACGGAATCCGGAATTTTCCTGATCACGACCCGACCATAGTTCATGGTTGTGACATCGTTCTTTATCAGCGCGCTGGTGATGACCATTCTGGAAATGAACTCCCGCGGCTTGCCGCCGATTTTGACGCTGTTCTTGTATTCAAATACGGCGGTCTTGAACATCTTTCCGGAAACAGTATAAAATTCGGCCTTGAGCCCGACCAGCCTCTCTATGGATATCCAATACAGGATCCGGTCATAGGTCGCCCTGTTATCGGAGGCCTTCAGGTCGAAGAGATAACATTTTTCTCCGTTCACCATGTCTTCCGATGTCTTCACGATGTTGTAATCCCCTGCATAATTGGTGGACGCGATATCACCGTTGGCCGCCCCTCCGATCAGTTTCTGACGGGGAGAAATAGGAACCGGTTTGGAGAGACCCGGTTTTGCAAACCACATGTTGCGGTCCAGCATGAGCAGCTTCTGGCCCTTTACATTGGGGGGAGCAAGGAATTCCGCCAGGGAATTGAAACTCCGGGCCCTTACGCGGAGCGTTCTATGCTGCTCTCGTCCCCTCTCGACGGATCGGATATCGATCCGCCATTCCACCCCCTCTGCATTTCCTCGAGCCTCATCCGCCTTTCGAAGAATTTCCGTGGGGGATAGGGAGGCATAAGCACATGAAAGATGAAGACCCATGCCCATAGCCATCGCACAAAGGAGCGTGTTCCTGAACCGTTTGGCAAATCGTTTGATCATTATTTTCCTCCTATCTTGCCAACTAGACATGCCCGAGGGCGTCCACCACATTTTGTGCGGCTGCCCGCCTTGCTGGGATAATAGCCGCCAGCAGGGAAAGCACGACTAGACAGAGCACCAGAATAAACAGGAAATGGGGAACCAGGTCGACCACCAGCGGCACGGGTGTGGACACGCCCGGAGGCGTGTAGGTGGGAGAAATGATTTTAATGGCGCCCCACACGATCACATGCAGAAAAATTCCGATGATGCTGCCGAAGAGCCCTAGAAGCCCGCCTTCCAGGGCAAAAATGAGTGATACGCCTCTGCGCTTCAGCCCGAGCGCCCTCAGGGTACCGATCTCTCTCGTTCTTTCCAGAACAGCCATGCCCATCGTGTTGACGGTGCTCATGATCACGATCACCAGGACGATGGAAAACAGGAAGAGAAAGATCATGTCAAACATGCCCCTGACCTTATTATAAAACAGGGAGAGTTCATTCCAGCTCTTTATCTCGGTAGGAATCCCGGCCTGACCGAGTTTGCTCAACAGCTTCGTGCGCATGGCCTCCGTCTTCTTCCAGTCATCCAGGAGAACGACGATTCTTTCAGCGGATTTCGTATCCACGAGCGACTGGGCGAAGCCGAAAGTGCATCGCATGTATTTGTCATTCGTCGCATCGGAACCCGTGTCATATACTCCCCTGACGAGAATATCCATGGCGTTCATCTGGCCTCCGAGGGTAGTCGCCATGACGACCCCGTCGGTGCCGGCCGAGAAACCGAGGTATCTGGCCAGGTCCTGGCCGACTTCCACGCCATAAGTCATCTTGTCGTCCAGGGTCTTTCCCCTAACAGGCCTGAATTCGGCCCAGCCGCCCTTGATGATCTTCTCGTCCTTTGGCACCACACCCTGCGCGATGAAGATGGTGGATGCGGTCCCGTTTGACACGATGCCGCTCACATGGATCTGCGGAGTGGCCACGACCACTCCATCCTCCGCTGAGACGATTTTCATAATCTGCTCGGTTTCCTCCTTCGAGAGCATATACTTTTCCGGATCGAGCTTCCCTTTTTCATTCCATCCGGCCTTGAAAATCGTCAGATTCCCGAGTCCTTCGCCCCGGATCGCCGATACTCTCAGTCCGTAATACATATAGCTGACATACCCGTAAAAAAGGCTGACGGCCGCGAAACCTACGCCGATGGCCAGGAGGGTGACAAGGGAGCGGCGTTTGTTTCTGAGGACGTTCCGAACGGCAAGTTTCATCCACTTGATCATTGTCTCGTCCCTCCTTCGATGATCCGGCCATCCTCCAGGCGTACCAGGCGTTTGACCCGATCCAGCAACCGTTGATCGTGTGTGGAAAAAATAAAAGTGGTCCTCTCTTGTTCATTTAAATCGCGCATGAGGTCAAGGATCATGTGGGCGGTTTTCGAATCCAGGTTGGCGGTCGGTTCATCGGCGATCACCAGTGAGGGATCGGTCACCAGGGCCCGGGCAATGGCCACCCGTTGCTGTTGCCCCCCGGACATCTTAAAGGGACGATTGCTGACCAAATCAGCCAGGCCAACCGCCTCCAGCCGTCCTAAGGCCCTGGTTTTGGCCTCACCCGGGGAGGTCCCTTTGATCTGGAGGGGCAGCATCACATTCTCCAGCGCGGAGAGGACCGGGACCAGGTTAAAACCCTGGAAGATAAAGCCGATGGATTCATTACGAAGCTCGCTTCTTTGATTGTCCGATAAGGAGCTGACTTCCCGGCCGGCGATCTCCAGGGAGCCTTCCGTCGGCTCATCAATGGCCCCGATCAGATTGAGCAAGGTGGTCTTCCCTGAACCTGACGGTCCCCAGATGGCCACAAACTCCCCCGTATCAATTTGCAGGTCGATCCCCTGGAGCGCATGGACCACGGCTTCCCCAAGAAAATAGTCTTTTTTGATGTTTTGCATTTCAATAAGGGCCATAGAAATCACCTCTCCTTTTCTCCTCTTTTTATGTGGAACCCCATTTTAAGGGATCAATCGGCTTTTTGAAAGGTTTTAGGACAAAAAGGTGTATGGAGTGATAAAGGGGTTGAGCTAAAGACGGACGTTCTTCACATATTACACAAAACGCGGCGTTAGGAGAGTCCTGTTGTGCGAAGAACAATAAAGTCATGGTGAGATGGGGGCCTCATTGGAACGTCAGGGATGCGGAGAGGCTACGGGCCAATTGGGGTGATTAATTCCGTCATTACTGAAACGAGTTGCAGCCCGGAAATGCACAAGTGTAATTAGTGAAGAACGTCCCCTAAAATACTAAGATATGGAAAGCAGATAACTCAAAAAACACGACTTGTCATTCTGCACAATTTCTGGTAGTAAGAAACCATGCGCCCATAGCTCAGCTGGATAGAGTGACGGACTACGAATCCGTAGGTCGGGTGTTCGAATCACCCTGGGCGCACCAGCGTAATAAGGGGGCGTTCTTCACAAATTACACAAACTATGGTGTTGGAAAAAATAGTCCTCCCAAGAAAGATCTAGCCATGCTGAGATGAGCCTCATTGGTAACGAGCCTCGGCTATGATCCCATTTGGTTTGGTATCATCATCGTGATGGTCACCGAAATGGGGGTGATAACGCCCCCGGTCGGGATAAACGTGTATGTGGTTTTCGGGGTGGCCAGGAATGTCATCGGTGAAGTCCCCCTGGAATCCATCTTCAAGGGTATTTTCCCCTTCCTGCTCGCGGTGGTGGCCGGAGTGATTATTCTAATCGCATTTCCCCAGCTTATCCTGTTCTTGCCCCATCTCATTTACTAGTCCGGAAAGAATGTCTGCTAAGATTTCTGCGCGCGTGCTGCGGTTGTCACTTCGGCAAGAACCTTTTCCAGCCTTGCGGCTTCGCTGAGGATGAGATGCACGTATTTCCAGCCCTCTGACGCGGGATCAAGGGTTTCTGCCAATTTGCGCGCGAATCCGCCCACGGCTGTCAGCGGATTCCGGATTTCATGGGCAACAGCTTGGAGGGTATACTCTATGGCGCGGTCCTCCCTGGGAACCGAGGAAAGGGATGGGAAGTGCTGCCCGGTGTGGGAAAAGGTGGTTGCTGAGATGCGTTCAGAGATTTGGCTCAGGGTCCAGTTTGCCTTTTCCATCAGCAGAAAGAGATCTCTCTCTTTGTTGGACTCCAGTTGAAACTGTGCGGCGACCTCATCAACTTGTTTGAATGCCTGGAGCAAGATCTGGTTGATAGCGTCCTGACCCAGGCCAAGCTGCTGTTTTGCTTGTTGAAAAATTGCATGAAACCCTGAAGATTGCTCATCAAAGAGCGTTTGTGCCCAGACCGTAGCAACACTGCTAATTTTTTTGATTTCTGAGACAGTTTTGTCTCCGGCTTCAACAGTTTGCGGTTGTTGGCATTCAATGATACCGGCGGGGAATTTCCAGTACGTAAGGGCCGCATGCGCCAGCTGTCTGTGGTCCACTCCAAAGTGGTTACGCTCCCACGCGAGCAGGTCATCAAGGTGTTCCAGATCCAGGATGATCTGTTCCTGCTTTCCCTTGATGAATAAGTCAAAGAAGAGGAGGACACCGATTTCCATGAGGAGCCCTGCCACGAATGCCTCTTCAGGATGGGCGCATTGCATTTCTGTCGCTAGGGACTGGCATATGAACGCGCGGTAGAGAGAGGTCCTCCAGAATTTTTCATAATCCAGCGGCCCTATCTTGCCCATGGGGAAGGTGTCTCGCAGGGAAATGGAGAGCGCCATGACCCTGAGACGATCAAAACCCACCCTGATGACCGCCTGGCTAGGGGTGGAAATGGGGACTGAAGCATGGTAAAAAGCACTGTTTGCCAGTTTCAGGAGGCGCGAGACCAGGGGAGGGTCTTTTTCAATGAGATTGACAAGATCTTGGGCCGATGAAGTATCATCCGACGCCAGTTCCACCAATTGTACGGCGATCGGAGAAAGAACTGGAAGCCCTGTGCCCGATTCCAGTTGTTCCAAAAGTTCAGGAGTGGTTATTTTCATTACTCTCGTGGTCCTCCCTCAAGCATAGCGTGAAGTCGTGAAAGGCTTTTCTAAATATTGCAAGATGAATGCCAGCACTGCTTTTTCAATTCCCGTCCTTCTAGCACCGTCATGCTTGCGGGGTTGGGGCAGGTCATAGTAAAATGGTATTCTGGAGGGTGAACAAAACATGCCTCATCCCATTAGCCTCATTATCCTGGTTGCGCTTTTCATAGACGTGCTTGTGCATACCCTCGCAGATTTTCTGAACCTGCGGGTGCTTCGTCATGAACTTCCCCCTGCTTTAAAAGACATTTACGACAAAGAGCATTATCGGAAATCACAGGACTACCTGTGGTTCAATACCAGATTCGAGTGGATTTCATCGGGATTCAATCTCCTCATCTTTCTCCTCTTCTGGTTCGGGAAGGGATTCCCGTTTCTCGACCAATGGGTACATTCCTTTCACCAGGGACCGGTTGTGACGGGAATACTGTTCATTGGGGTCCTGGCAGCGCTCAAGGCGTTGCTGTCTCTGCCCTTCAAGGTGTACGGGATGTTTGTCATTGAGGAGAGATTCGGGTTCAACAGGACAACCTGGCGGGTTTTTCTTCTGGATTTGGTGAAAGGGACATTCTTGGGGATCGCGCTCGGGGCACCCCTTGTAGCGGGTATGCTGGCCTTTTTCCAGTATGCCGGTGGTTCCGCATGGTTCTATTGCTGGGTCGCTGTAACTCTCTTTATGCTGGGAGTCACGTATGTGGCTCCCACCTGGATTATGCCCCTTTTCAACAAGTTTATACCCCTCGATCCGGGCGAACTCCGTTCGGCGATCCTTTCTTACGCCCGATCCATTCATTTTCCCGTGGAAAATATCTACGTGATGGATGGCTCGAAACGCTCAGGCAAATCCAATGCCTTTTTCACCGGATTCGGAAAACACCGTCGTATCGTCCTGTTTGATACCCTCATAGAGCAGCATTCTGTTCCCGAACTGGTAGCAGTGCTTGCCCATGAAATGGGGCACTACAAGAAGAAGCATATCCTCAAGACAATGATCCTGGGTATCCTGCAGACCGGTATCCTGCTATTTCTTTTCTCCATTTTTGTCTCGTACCAAGGGCTTTTTGATGCCTTTTTCATGAGCCAGAAATCTGTCTACGGCGGACTGGTTTTTTTCGCGATCCTCTATTCACCCTTGGATGTGGTGATGGGGCTGTTCCTGAAGGCATGGTCCCGGAGGAATGAGAGAGAGGCGGATCGCTTTGCGGTCGAAACCACCAAGGATCCCAAACCGCTGATCAGCGCGCTGAAGATACTGTCCGCTCACAATCTGTCAAATCTTGTCCCCCATCCGTTCTACGTGTTCCTGCACTATTCGCACCCGCCGCTGTTGGAACGGATTACGGCGCTTGACCGCCTGCAGGAGAAAGGAGCTTTTCCATGACCGTGAAGACAAAATGCCTCGCGGCCCTCGTATCCCTGTGCATCGTGGATGTGGTCATTCCGATTCCCATTCTGGGACTGATTCTCCTCTATGTCGTTTTCCAGAGACCACCGTGGTTCATGGATACGGTCCGGAAAATCTATTCCCTGGAATAGCCGGATGCTACGGGCTGGGCAATGAAAAGGGGGGGCGTCGTTTGACTCTACCAGCGATAGATGACCGTGTAGGTGATTTGAGACTTCCCTCTTGCGGGAGTTTTTACCAGGTACTCAACGGTGTTCGCGGTTTTCCTGGTATGATGCTGACTTTCGTTCACGATCTCCCATTCACCCCCGCCATAGGCGGAATCCAACCGTTCCACGACATGCACGGATACCTTTTCGCGCTTGTGATTCCGGATTTCGATGCGCCAGGTCTCTTTTCGTGAGCGTTTGCCGAGGACTTTCTGTGAGGTTTTGACCCGTTCACCCACCACGTCAAAGGCCTTTCCTGCCGTAAGGGTGACGTCTTCATCCATAGGGGTATGCTCTATCCTGTCCTCCCCGATGAGTTGCTTCGATTCGTCCACATCCGCTTTGTAAAGCCGGCAGACACCAGCAGGAAGTGGAATGCCCAGGCCTGATTTCCGGTCATTCGTGAAAAGAACCTGCACCTCCGCTTTCCCCTTCTGCCGGTTATCAGGGGACCGGGTATAGCTGCGCCCGCTGTCCAGGACAAAACGCTTTTTCACTGGAACCTGGTGACAGGTCACAAATTGTACCTGCTTGCTCTGGTTGTTTCGGATGGTAAGCGGACGTATGATATCGTACAGGTGATACTCAAACAAGGTCCGCTGCTGGACCTGCGGTTCTCTTGCGGCCCCTGCTTCTTTGCGGAGGACTTGGTAGGATACGGGTCTGGGGGGAGGCGGAGCACGATGGAGCGAGCCTGCGACCAGCTTTGTATGGGCGTCCATGAAGGTCATGCCCGTCCTATTGTCCAGGGTGACCCAGCCGTCCAGGTCCGCCTTTGCGTCGTCTTTTGAAAGGGAGAGGACCCAGTCGGCATGCCAGTTCAGCCCTTCGGTGAGGTATGCCAGCTCGATTTTGTGTTTACCGCTCTTGGTGGCGTCTATCAGCCACATCAATGTCGGTCTTGTTATCAATCCGTTCGGCAGGGAAGGGAAGGTGATCTCCCGGAGATGTTCCTTTTTGAGGACGGTGGTCCCTCCGGTTGCATTCTGGATAATGACTCCCCCGGCAGTGCCCACCAGTGTCCCCTTGTAAGTGGTGCCGTCCCTGGTAACTACCTTGATTTGACGGTCCAGGTATTTTTCCAGCAGTCTGCTTGTGCTCACCAGATCGTATTCAAAGTTTTGCTCCAGAACCCGGGTTCCCTCCGGATCAGTCAGCGACGCGACATGGACACTGGTGGGGTCGATCCGGGCGGACACGTCAGTAAGCCTGATTTCATTGACACCTTTTTTGAGGGGGATCACCCGTTGTTCATTCACCAGCGCCTTGTTGTCATTGTAAATAGTGACCTGGAGCCGGTCATTCGCGGCAAACCCGATGGAAGCGAAAAGCACGAACAAAATACAGAGAGGTGCAATTCTTTTCATATTTTTCATGTTTTTTCTCCAGGGGAAGCCACCTTGTTTCATGACTGGTTCAACCCTTTCAAATCCTAGAGGATGAATTCGACCTCATCAAGTTCACTCTTCTGGTTCATCTGGATCTTGCGTACTTTTGATATCAAGGATTCCCAAAAATCCCAAACAGGATATGCTCTTTTTTCTGAGTGACCGACGGGAGGGCTTCCTCTTTTCGTGACTTATCTATGGGGAAAACCGCAGAACTCCGCTTTGCGGAGTAAATGCGGAGTCCCGCCTATAGATCTCT
>CAZJRD010000023.1:0-29370 GCA_964548365.1 uncultured Desulfobacteraceae bacterium
TCCCGATAAGCCTCATGGCCGTCATGCCGAAATGCCCAGGGGCCTCATAGGCCTTTACATCACTTAGTTGCACTTTTTTCATAATTATTAACCTCCTCGAATTTCAGAGATATCGCTACGCCTCTGAGAGAAACGCGCTTATTCCATCTTGATCTCCCGGCTTTGATATCTAGTCGGGAACCGCATCACTGTAATGCCTTTCCTCTCCTGCCGGGGATTATTGATCTCCTTTCTATCTTTTCATCTCATCGCGAACATCTTCCCGGTCGTCGGAATGTTGGGGTGTTCTTTGTTATACACGATGTTCAGTTCCCAGGGGTACTTGTGGCCTTTGACCCATTGTCCCCCAACCAACGGTGTCCGGCTGTAGTTTTGTTTGTTGTATTTGATGTGCCCGACCATAGTGTCCAGATCGGTATCGGCGATGGCCCGGCGGATCGTTTCCTTGTCAAGGCTGCCGGCTCTTCTTAGGGCGTCGGCCGCGATTTCATAGCCGGCATATTTGTAGCCGATCGGCTGGGTCCACTGCTTGCTCGTGGATTTCGTCCATGCGTCACAAAGGGCCTTTGCGCTGTAGCCGGTAAGGGAGGACTTGAAAGGATGATAAGGCGTCCACCAGACCTCAGAGGTCAGTCCGTTGGCCAAATCACCTCCCAGGGCCTCTACTGCCGACGGAAACAGGACTGCCTTGCCCACGGTACAGACTTTTGGAGTGAACCCCATACGGCGACACTGCCGCCAGGCCGTTGTAAAGTCAGGTGGAATCGTATTGGCCAGTAGGATCTCAACCTTCTCTTTTTTCCAACCGTTGATAAACGAGCTGAAGTCTTTGTTAAAATAGGGAAATCTTCCTAGATCAACCGCCCTATACCCCATGCCGGGAAGGACTTTTTTGAAGACGGCAGACCAGGAAACGCCGTCGGGGTCGTTCGCCATCAATATGCCTACCACCTTGTTTGTTTTAATGTCTTTCCACATGCCGGTGTAAACCGGCACGATATCCTTTTCCACCGACCAGAACGCATGAAAATCCCAGTGATACGGGCCACCATCCAGCCACGGTTCCAGAGGCGAATCCAGAGAAATTCCGGGCATTTTATGGCGTTCACACATAGCCGACACCGGGTTCACCGTGTCCGGTGTATGGAAGAAGACCATGAGGTCCACCTTGTCCCTGACGATGAGCCTCGAAGCGATTTCCCCGGCTTTGGTTGGACTGCTCTCTGTATCCATTATCTTGACCTTGATGGGAACCTTCTTGCCCAGCTCTTTGATATAGATACCGCCGTCCTTATTGATTTCGGCCAGGACCTTGTTATCCACCCAGGGAGTAGCCTCTCCGAAAGAAGCGAGAGGGCCGGTGGTGGGATTCGGTCTTCCGATGAGGATATAATCACGTTTTGAAGCCCTTGCAGGCCTTACAAATTGAGGGAGCGCCAAGCTGGAAGCCATTGCTGTTCCAACAGCCAGCGTGCTTTTCTTCATAAAATCCCTCCTGCTAATGCTGCCACCGCTCCCTTCTTGATTGCATTTCTTGTCCATGTTAATTCCCTCCTTCTGAAAAAAGTTTGTCTAATGTGAGCATAACCAGCTTTCTACCTCCGCCGGGCTGACAGGATCTGAAAGCCGGTTTTCTCCTGTAAAGACCCCATGATCCCTTTAGGAGCAACCAGAATAATGGTAATGGCTATCAATCCTAAGAAGAGAAGGCTCAGGTGGGCGTATTCAGCCAGCCACTGGGAAAGCAGAATGTAGATAAGACTCCCCAAAATCGGTCCTTCAATGGTACCTATCCCGCCAATAATAACGCTTACGGTCAATATTATCGTCCAGTCAATCCCAAATGCTTTATAGGGTTGTATAAAGATCTGAAAAACATACAAGATACCGGCTGTAATGCCGGTCATAAAGGCTGAAACAAGGAAACAGAAGAATTTCGACCAGAAAACATTGACTCCCATGGTTTCTGACACCTCTTCATTATCGCGCATTGCCATGAGCCCCAGTCCTATTCGTGACCGAAGGATAAGATATACTACCACCGTGGCACCCAGTCCTGCAATAAATGCGGCATAATAGATCGTTGTCATGGAAGGGGGTGAGGCTGGTTTGATGAAAAGCCCTGTTCCATACTTGACAAACTTCCAGTTACTGAACCACAGTAAAAGTATCTCGGCAAAAATCCAGGTGCCGATTGCAAAGTGCATTCCCTTCATCCGAAAGATGAAAAGAGACATGAACATGGCAAGCAGCACAGACGAAAAACCCCCTATCAACACACTCAGCCACACATACACCCCGTAATAGGTGGTAAGCATGGCTACCGTGTATCCGCTGAACCCTATGAATGCCTGTTGTCCCAGAGACAGGAGGCCGGAGTAACCAATGAGCAGGTTCCACATCTGGGCCATGCCCGCATAAAGGCAAAAGAGTAAGAAAAAGAGAAGGAAATACTCTGAGCCCCAGATGGGAACAGTGCCCAGAGCGAGAATCAGGATGCCTACTACAAGCCAACGATATCTGAAAACCTGTTCTGCCATGATATCCTACGCCTTTCCAAATATACCCTGCGGCCTCACAGCCAATACAATGAGTAATACAAGGTAACCAATCAATAGTTGATAGCCCGGACCTACGAATTGAGCGCCTAGCAGTTGGGCCTCTGCCAAGATGAACCCGCCGATCAAGGTCCCTATCATGCTGCCCAGGCCGCCGATGATTACGACACCAAAACCGATGATGAGATATTGTGGGCCGGTATGCGGGTAGAAGGTGAAAGTCATGCCCACCAGGATGCCGGCCACGCCGGCGGTCATCATGGAGATACCCATGGCGTAGGAATAGATACCTTTGGTATTCACTCCCATCAACCGTGCACCTTGGTCGTCATCTGAGGCCGCGCGTATGGCCCGCCCCATGTATGATCGTTTGAAGAAAACATGGAGCGCCAGGATGACGCCAACCCCTATGAGGAAATCCACAAGGTAAAGCACCGGCAAGTTCAATGACTTTCCTAAGGGGATTGTCATGACAGCCAGATCCGTCATGAGACTCCTGGCATCCGGGGTAAATACCAGGAGCAGGAAATTCTGCAGTATTACCGACAATCCAAATGCCACCAGCAGGGGAGGTTCCATTTCTTTTCCCAAGACTCTGTTGAAAAGAAAGGCCTGAACAAAATAGCCGATAAAGAACATGGCCGGAACAACCGCCAGGAAGGACCAGAATGGATTGATACCCAGCCATGACATGAAAACAAGGCTCAGATAACTGCTCAAAATCATCAAATCACCATGGGCGAGGTTAATGAGCTTGACAATCCCGATCATGGTAGACATTCCTATTGCGATGACGGCATAAAGTCCGCCTAACAGGATACCATTCAAGACTTGCTGAACCAAAATTTCCATTGGATCTCCCGCAGAGGATTGTAAACCGGAGAAACCCGGTCAATCAAGTTCTAAATCCCGAAATATGCCTTCTTCACTTGCTCCTCGGTGAGTGTAGAAGGTACCCCCTCCAGAACTATTTTCCCTTCCAGCATGACATACGCATAATCAGCCGCTTTAAGGCTTCGTTTCAAGTCCTGCTCCACCAAAACAATAGTGATACCATCCTGGTTTATCTGGGCCAGGCGTTTATAGATGCTTTTTATGATCACAGGAGCCAATCCCAGGGAGATCTCGTCACAGAGCATGAGGGTTGGCTCAGACATCATTGCCCGACCAATAGCCAGCATCTGTTGTTCTCCCCCACTCAGGGAATTGGCCATCTGATTATGACGGGATTTGAGAATCGGGAAAAGCTCATAGATCTTCTTGATGGTTTCATCCCGTTTAGGCCGTGTCCTGGGTGTGTAGGATCCCATGACAAGATTTTCGAATACGGTAAGCCGCGGGAATATCCTCCTTCCCTCGGGGACAAGCGCAATTCCTTTGTGGACGGTATCGTGGGGGGGGAGGCCCCCGATAGCTTCACCGAAAAACTCAATGGTTCCCTCCGAAGGGGTCAAGACACCGGAAACCGTATTGAGAAGGGTGGATTTCCCTGCCCCATTGGCTCCTATGACGGAGATGACCCTTCCTTTTGCGACCTCGAGAGAAACATCCCACAGGGCTTGAAAGTCCTTATAGTGGACATCCAGGTTGCTGATCTTCAGGGCTGATTTATCCATTGCTATCACTCCTCCGATCCGAGGTAACATTCAAGAACTTCTTCAGAGCACATCACCTCGCCGGGGTCTCCGCAATTGAGAAATCGTCCTTCTGATATGACCAGAAGACGGTCGACGCCCTCGGACATCATCATCAATATATGTTCAATCCATATGATGCTGATTCCTTTCTTCTGAATTTCCTTGACAATGGCCAGGACCTGTTTCGTTTCTGCCTCGGTCAGCCCACCAGCCACTTCATCAATCAAAATAAGGCCGGGTTGGGTTGCCAGGGCCCTCCCCAATTCCAGCCGTTTCCTATCGAGCAGGGGCAGGCCACCTGCGAGATGGTCTTTCAAGGGGGAAAGGTCAACCAATTCCATTATTTCGTGGATTGTTTGGCGACCTGCGCGTTCACTCAACCCTCCACCGTGGACCGCGGCTACCAAGAGATTCTCAAATACACTCATTTTTTCAAAAGGCTGAGGAATTTGGTAGGTTCGCCCTATACCCAGCCGACACCTCTTGGAGGGAGATATTCCGGTAATATCTTTACCCTCAAAGTGAACGGATCCACCGTTTGGTGTCAGCATTCCCGTCAAGAGATTGAATACGGTGGTCTTGCCCGCGCCGTTAGGACCCATCATCCCGAGAATCTCACCCGCTCTTACCTCAAACGACAGATCATCTACTACAACCAAATTCCCGAAATGCTTCCTGAGATTGTGAGCAACCAAAATGTTCTCAGTCATGAAACTCCGCCTATTTTAGAATGTTTCAACTCGTCCTGTGGCTTGAGACCTGAATCACGAAAGCCTCTTGGTATAGTGAAGCTTTGATGAAATTTTTTCGGCGGTTTCTTTCAATGCCGAAATCATTGGAGAATCAAGGTCAACGTTGATTCGTTGAACTGGCCCTGCTATCACCACTGCTGCTATAGGCAATCCTTCATGGTCGAATACTGGAGATCCAGCGGCGCCCGTGCCCTCATCTATCTCTTCCTGATCAAAAGCAACAGCGCTCTTCCGAATTTCTTGAAATTGACGGTAGAGGCCTTCACGCGATGTAATGGTTTTCTTTGTAAAACGATGAAAATTTCCACTCAGAAGCAATTCTCTGGTCTCCTTAGATGAAAAGGCCAGGAGAGCCTTGGCCCCGGCCGATGCGTGGCTCGGCACCCTGTCTCCAACATTTCCTGCTAGGCGCACCAACCTGGATCCTTCGGCGATATAGGCCATGAAAGTGCTCTGCCCTGATAGCACCTCAAGGATGACGGTCTCTTCAAACCTATTCCGCAGATTATCAATGAACGGCTTTGCAATATGTACAAGGTCCGTCTTGAAAGATTGATTGGCGGCCCTCGCAAGATCCATTACCGTAGGACCAAGAAAGAATTTTTTCGTTTGGGGATTTCTTGTTAAAAAACCGTGCCTTACCAGGTCCTGAAAAATCCGGGACACAGTTGCCTTGTGGAAACCCAATTTCTTACTGATTTCAAGGTTTCCCATCTCCTGGTTATAGGGAGTGAATGAGGTGAGAATGGCCAGGGCCTTCTCGATGGCATTCAGTTTTTTGCTTTGAGATTTCACAACATGAAACACAATATTATGGTATGATACTCTATTGACTGATAAAGGTATTCTTGTCAAGCATTTTTTTGGCAACATCGAATCTAGAATCCAATCCTTCCGGGCAACCAGGTCGACAGGTGCGGGAAAATCATAATCAATACCAAGCCGATCAGCAGCATAAAGATAAATGGCAGGGATCCTCCGACAATATCTTTCATTGTAATTCCCGGTACCGACCCCTTTAGGATGAATAGGTTCAGCCCTACCGGAGGGGTAATCATACCCATCTCGACATTGATGGTAACAACGATTCCGAACCAGACGGGGTCAAAACCCAGCTTGCTGATAATAGGGAAAATGATTGGAAGCGTGATTACCATGATGGACATGGGGTCCAAAAGACACCCCATAACCAGAAAAATCAGATTTATGATAATCATGATGGTCCACCTCGAGGCATGCAAGGCGGCAACTGAATCTGTCACGAATTGGGGTATGGAAAGGGTAGACAGCAAAAAAGCCAGAACGTTCCCGCCTATGACCAGAAACATGATCATTGCGGTTACACCAACTGTTCTCAAGAGGGCGCCATGGAGGGCTTTCAAGGTCAGTCTGCGATATGCAAATGCAATAAAGATGGCAAGCGTAGCACCTATGGCTGCTGATTCTGTTGGGGTAGCAACCCCAAAGTAGATGCTTCCCATAACGCTGAAGGCCAGAAGAACGAATGCCCAGATCTTTCTGAGAGACCTGAACCTCCTGCTCCAATTTACCCCTTTGATAGGTGGTGCCAGGGCCGGTTTCATTTTCACCGCAATGGCAATACCCAGGGACAGAATAGACGCGAGCAGGATACCGGGTATGATGCCGGCAATAAAGAGTTTTCCTATCGATACCTCGGTAATGATACCATAGATTATCATCGTGATGCTGGGTGGGATTAGTATTCCGAGGGTGCCTCCTGCGGCAATAGCCCCTACCGCCAAATAGCGATTATATCCTCGCTTTATCATTTCCGGAATAGCCACCAAGCCCACAGTGGCTGCCGTCGCAGGGCTTGAACCGCTGATGGCGGCAAAACCGGCACAGGTCGCGACGCTGCTTATAGCCAGACCTCCCGGGAGCCAACTGAGCCAGTCCTGGGAAGTGGAATAGATATCGTCCCCGACGCCTGAAAATGAAACCACTTCCGCCATCAGGATAAAGAGGGGCAGGGTGATCATAAAAAGGTTTGTCCCGGTTTGGGCGGCTATCTCAGCGATCTGGTAAAGTGTACCCAAATCCAGGAAGCTGACTATGCCAAGAAGGCCCAGGAATCCCAGGCAGAAAGCTATGGGGGTGCCAAGGCCCAGCAGGACTATTAAGACAACAATCAAAATTACGCCAATCAAACCAGGATCCATAATGAATCTATTCCTTGTATCTCAAGATTCTAAGATTTTTCTTTGAACGACAGGAGGGCATTACATAAAAAGGTAAGAAGCAACAAAAAGGAGCCTACTACCATGGCTGCATATACCCAGGCATAGGGTACACTCAGCATGGTCGGCGATGTCCAATTCTCCTTGAAGGCGGTCCATGTCATGACCGATGTTTGCCACAAGAGTACCAGGGCAAATATGGAGGCAAATATCGAGGTTATGAGATTCAGTACACGTATTTTCCTGGTATTGAATCGGTCCAACAGGAAGGTTACCCGCACGTGCAGCCCCTCTTGAAGGGCATAAGAGGTTCCAAAGAAGATGATATAGAGGAAGAGATAGGTGGACACCTCCGTGATCCAGGTACTGGGGCTCCCAAAAAAATATCTGAGAATCACATCCACAAAGATACTAAACGTTACAAAAAGAAGTATAATACACGATATTGTAGCGCATAACTTATTTACTTTTATTAATTTATTGTAGAATGAGGAAAGCATGTCTTTTCTCGTCTGCTGTTCTGAAACATCCAGATCGGACTTTTCGGTATTTATAAGCTGATTCCCATTCGTTCGGCGTTTTGGTAGTAAATTTTCTCCTTATCTTGGGAAGATATGGGCTTTTGTTCCAGTGACCGTATGCATTCCTGCAGATCCTCATACGGATAGTCCGTGCCCAAAAGCATCCTGTCTACGCCTATCGCCTCATAAGCACACATAAAGGCGGGTTGGTACTGGTTTCCACTGGTGGTTATATATACGTTGTTCCGAAGGTACTCGCTTGGCTTTTTAGACAGTTTTGGCCTGGCGTCGGGATCGAAAGGCCTCACGTAGGCCCAATCTATTCGCTCAAGAAGAAACGGAAGCGCCTCACCCAAGTGTCCAAGGATAACCGTTAACCCCGGATATCTGTCAAAAGCACCACTGTATATGAGGCGCATGATACAGAGCGCCACCTCCATACCAAATCCGAAAGGCGCCCCTGCCAGGGCAAACCCATAGCCTCTCATCTGAGTAATAGCCGGGACCGTCGGGTGAATATAAATCGGCACACCCAGTTTTTCTGCCTTTTGAAGAATAGGCCGATATTCCTTATGATCAAGGTATGTCTCGCCGTAATTTGAATGGGTATTCCATCCCTTGAAGCCGAGCTCTTCAACAGCCCTCGTTAATTCGTCTGCCGCTTGTTCTGGATTCCTAGGTGCAAGTGCGGCATACCCCATAATTCTCTCCGGATATCTCCTGGTGACTTCGAAGAGGGCATTGTTTGCGCTCTTGGCAAGGGCAGTACCTGTTCCCGGATCAAATTGCTCCAGACCGGGAGCAGACAGGCTGAGCACCTGTACATCGACACCACACGCATCCATCCTGTTCAACCTTTCCTCACCAAGGTTTAGAAGGTCGTTCAAGAGAAAATCGGCAAATGGCTGCCCCACATCTTTATTATACCAAAGCCGGCGGGCTTTTGTTTTCTCATCATCCCTGAAATTTGGATATCCCTCGTTCTGATACATCACCCGAACATATTCTTCGGTGTAGAAATGAGCCTCAAAATCAATCCTTTTCATGTTTTCGTTCCTCAAGTTTTGGGAACAAAGGGGATGCGTTCTGGCACCCCCTTGCCAGTTGACTTCTTATTACCTGTCCCGGAATTTGGCCAATATATCAACAAATTTATTCCCGATGGGACCGGATATCTTTCTTACCTCCGGGTAAAGTGCATAGGCATCTTTTAGATACAGGCTCTTCTCCTCCGGAGTTAATTCATAGATTTTTCCGCCTTTTGAAACGATATTCTTTTTGATCACATCGTAATACTTCAGTGTTTCACGATAGGTCCAGGGCTTTATCTCCTTTATTCCGTCCTCGAATATCTTTCTGTCACCCTTGGTCAAGGCATTCCATTTCCTTAGATTCATGGTAACTACTTCGATATTATTACTAAAGTTAGTATCCGCTATATAGGGGGCCACTTCGTAGAGTTTTAATCCATATACGATATCATAGATCAGCATATAACCATCAATAACACCTCTTTGCAGGGCTAGGTAAAGTTCACTGGGGGGCATGAAAACAGGACTCGCACCCCACTCTTTCGCCAGTGTTGACTGCCATCTCCCTGCAAGTCGCATTTTTTGACCCTTCCAATCTTTCGGTGTTTTCAGGAATTTCGTCTTATCGGGAAAGATACAGGAGCCGCTGTATTGGATGAAAAGTGGCCGAATTTTTTTCTGCTTGAAAAGCTTGATCAGAGTCGGCTCGACAGCCTCCTGCATCTCAAGAAACTTGTCAAGCTTGTAGGCGCCGTAAATCTCGAAGATACTCAGCGCCGGAATTTTGCCTGTTACAAAAGATATCGGACCCGTAGAAATATCCGCTATACCCCTTGAAACCGCATCCACAAACTGAGGCTTCTTAATGAGCGAAGCACCGTAAAAATACTTGAACTTAATTCTCCCGTCGGTCCGTTTCTCCACAAAATCACCCAACCGTTTGATAGTCCGAGACTTCATATCCATAGGAGGGTTTGCAATTCCACACTTCAACACCATGGGGTTTTTCTTATCGTATGCATGGCCGGAAACGGGAAACAAGAAAGCCAGAGCGATTACACAGACAAAAACTACCAGAATAAATTGCATTTTTTTCATGTTTTTCCTCCCTTGTTTGTCGGTTAAAAGCTTGTAACCCTGTACCTCGTCACAGCATTCAGCCCAATTTGAGTAAGCGTCTGGAATTACCACCTAATATCTTTGCCTTTTCTTCTTGCGGAATAGGCATTGACTTCACACCCGCCAGATTTTCCCGAATAAAATCCTCTCCATCCTGGGCCCCAAAAGGATAGTCCGAGCCGTAAAGCATGCGTTCACCGCCGAAAAAAGCATATCCACAGAGAAAAGCTCCTGGTGTACCGTCAACAGCAGTATCACCGTAAATGTTTCCCCAGTACTCGGAAATGTGCCTGGGGAGTTTATCCTTTAGAAATTTATTGAAATTCTGCTCAATCCTCCGCTGGAAAAACGGGAAGTAGTTCCCGAGGTGGTGGGTCACGATCTTCATGGTGGGGAACCGATCGAGCACTCCGCCGAAAATGAGACGCCACAGGGCCTGGGTCCCGTCATAATCCCAGCCGAACACATGCAGAAACCGCCAGGAATGATCCATATCCATCAAAGGAGAGCAATCCCAATGGGTACCATGGATAAGGATGGGTAAGTCGTGTTTTACAACCTGTTCATAGAAGGGATAAAATTCGGGATCATCCAGTCCTCTCCCGTTTTGACTCGAGGAAATGGTTACGCCCCGGCAGTCCAGTTCGTTGATGCAGCGCTTGAGTTCATCCATCGTTCCTTTCATATCCGAGAGATGAAAGATGCAGATATTGACGAATTTGTCCGGGTACGCCCTGCAAAGGGCATAATTATCCTGATTGGAGAGTCGGCATACCTCTGTAGCGTCTTCGTCACTGAGCCCCAGCAGGACGGGCGTGGTCTGACATATCGCCTGCATATCAATCCCATATTTTTCCATAAGGCGCAATCTTGTCTCGGGATTGGCATTTTGAGGCGGGTAGGGAAATTCCTTATTCTCACCATAGTACTTTGCTTTTTCCATCATTTTGCCCACGGACTCTGATATATGGTGGCAATAAATATCAATGATCATTCTTTTCTCCTTCCCTTGACGCGTAAGCTCTTATGGCTTTTCCTTTTGAAGATATCACAAAGGACTTCCATCAGGATTTCTCTTGCAACTCCGGTATGGAGCGCAATTTGGCTTCCGGCGCTATCTCCTTGTACATTCCTCCGGAGACAATTTTACAGGTATAAGGAAATTTCTTTCCCTTGAGCCATTGAATAATGCCGACGGGCGTTGCAGCAACATTTTTTTCGCTAAACTTGATATGACCTCCAATGGTATCCAGATCAGTGTCAGCAAGGGCCCTTCGAATGATATCCTTATCAAGGCTTTGAGCCCGTCTGAGTGCATCGGCTACGATCTCATAGCCGAGGTAGAATTGTCCAATCGGCTGGGTCCATTGTTTTCCAGATGCCTTTTCGTACGCATCAGCCAGGTCCCGCGCAGTATATCCGGCCAGAGAAGACTTGAAAGGATAGGAAGGATGCCAGAGGTCTTCGGTCGAAAGGCCGGCGCCGATATTTCCACCCAAGGCTTCCACAACCGAGGGGAAGAGAACCGCTTTACCGATTGCGCATATCTTTGGTATAAATCCTTCGCGGTAACATTGTCTCCAGGCCCTGATAAAATCCGGGGGAGAGAGGTTGGCGAATAGAATCTCCACCTTCTCCTTTTTCCAGGCATCGATAAATTTGCCGTAATCCATGATGCCTCCGGGGAACCTGCCCAGGTCAACCATTGTATACCCTGCAGGCTTCAGTGCAGCTGAGGCCGCGTTTGCCCATGCAATACCATCAGCATCGTTCGCCGCCAAAAGGCCTACTGCTTTGTTCGTTTTGACCTGATCCCAGCTAATTATATAGGCAGCGAGCATCTCTCTGACACTTGGTGAGGCATCGAAGGCCCAGTGATACGGGCCGCCATGCAGGAACATCTCAATGGGCATCATTGTGCTAACCGATGGGACCTTGAATCTTTCGCAAATGCCCGCGACTGGAGTGACAACGAGAGGGGTACTTGATACATACATGAAGTCTATTTTGTCTTTGAGGATAAGCCTGGAACCTACTTCTGCGGCCTTACTCGGATTACTTTCTGTGTCCATGATCTTGACTTTGACCGGGAGTTTTTTCCTGTATTCCTTGATGTAGATTCCACCTTCCCTGTTTATTTCAGCCACGGCCATGTTGTCGAGCCATGGAGAGGGTTCAGCAAACGCTGCAACAGCCCCGGTCATTGGCGCGGGCCGGCCGATAAGGATATGTTTTTTCGATGCCGCCCGTGCAGAGGGAACAAGATTGGGTAGCGTGGAAGAAAGACCCACCGCTCCCGCTGCATAACCGACTTTCTTGATAAATTCCCGACGACTTATCCCATGTTGTGTATCGTCTGCCATTTTTCATGCTTCCTGATAGTTAGGGGTTTGGATGCTGTATCCGTCACAACGCCTCGGCCTTGAAAATATCAGGTGGGAAGACAACCTTTTCATCCTACCCTCTAGCCCTATAATAATCTTGGAGAAGCTGATTCATTTGGTCTTCTGTGATGATTTTCCCCGTCTCCGGTTGTGAAAGCCGAACATATTCCAGGCCCTCTCTCAAAATGGCTGACACTTATTGGTATTCGACCAGTTCTATGGTAGATCCTTCCGGGTCTTTCATATAGGTGGCCCATACCCCTGGGCGGAGATTTTGCGGTGGACAATTGAAATGAACCCCAGCCGCCGACAGCCGTTCATAGACCTGGTGGATATCCTTGACGGCAAGGGCGAAATGGGTGAGCCCTGTATCACACTGATTTTTTCGACTTCGCTCTTCACCTGGAGGGGTGTAGTATTGAAATAATTCGAGCCTGGCGCCATGACCCTTGAGCATAACGACATGAGCGTCCGCACCAGGCAGTCCCACTACCCTTGAAAACATTTCACCGCTGTAGTGATCCCTATCCCAATCCACTTCAAAACCCAACAGGTCTCTGTAAAACGCGAGAGTCTTTTGCATATCCTTTACTGAAATGGCTACATGATGCCAGGTGGATTCCACAAAAAAACTCCTACACATTCCGGACGGACCGCCTTTGGTCCGTCCGGGAGATAGGCGCGAAGAGCGCGTATTCAAGAAAGTTACGGTGTTATTTCTTAATACCTGCCAACTCTTCCATTAGGGTAAGGAGGGCAAAAAAATCCAAATCGCCTTTTCCGGTGGCAATCATTGTCCCGTAGAATTGACGAATGATCGAGGTCATGGGCATGGGCACATTGTTGGCCTTTCCAGTGTCAAGGGCGATGTCAAAGTCCTTGGCCATCTGGGCAGCCCGAAATGCAGGCGTAAAATTCCTGTCTTTCAGTATCTGTGCCTTGTAACCCACCAGTGGTGAGGTTACCACGCTATTATTTACGATATCAATCATCTGCTCCCAGTCCATTCCGCCGGCCTCCCCAAAAGTAAGGGCCTCTGCGACCATGGCCGATGTGAGACCGACCATCATATTCAGGACAAGCTTGAGATACCTGGCCTCTTCTCCGCTACCCACATGGAATGATTTCTGACCCATAACGTCAAAAATATCCACGCATAGATCATAGGCGCCTTTGGGACCTGAAGCAAAAATGGTCAGGGTCCCTGCTGTCGCCAGAGCGGTGCTCCCGGATACCGGGGCCCTCAAATACTTGATGCCTTTCTTCTCGGCTGCTTCGGCAACGCGTGCGGAAGACACAGGGGATACCGTACTCATATCGATGTAAATAGTCCCCGGCTTGGCACCCTCGAAGGCCCCACTAGGGCCGTATGAAATGGCTTCAAGAGCGCTGTCATCAGCGATCATGGAAATAACCACGTCTTGTCCTTCCGCCAGAGCCTTTGCAGAGTCAGCTACCTGCGCGCCCTGATCGGCCAATTCCTTGCTTTTTTCCTTGGTCCTATTGTAGACCGTGACGGGATACCCGGCCTTGATCAGATTGGTAGACATGGGCACTCCCATCTTTCCCAAACCAATCCATCCTATTTTTTGTTTGTCTCCCATACCTTGCCTCCTTTACTATGCTATAAATTGATTGTTAATCTTCATGAACAGACCGGACAAGAACTGAATTCCTAAGTATACTTTTCTATGCCTCCTTTCTGTAACTGTCAAGAAGTCTCGCAGGTGAAATCCATTATTGTTTCATGCGCTGGTCCTGAATGAAACAATCAGCTTAGTACACCTCGCAGCCAGGCAACCCGCAGGAAATGAGATGATCACTGGGATAGTTGGTCATAATTTCACAGCCATCCTCAGTCACCACCACTTCTTCCTCAATTCGGGCGGCCCCTGAGCCATCCTCGGCCCCGCACCAAGTCTCCACGGCAAAGGTCATGCCCTCCTTGAACTCGGTGGGGTGATCAAAAGAGAATCGGCGGGAAAGTATGGGACGCTCCCAAAGGCTGAGCCCTATTCCATGTCCGTACTGAAGAAGGAAGGCTTCATCTTCATTGCGATAACCAAATTCTTCGGCTTTTGGCCAAACTGCAGCAACATCTGCAGTTGTGGCACCTGGCTTAATGACATCGATTCCATCGGATAACCATTTGGAGCAGGTTTCATAGGCCTCATTCTGGTATCTGTTGGCCTTACCGCAGATGAAGGTTCGGTAATAACAAGTGCGGTAACCGTTGAAGGCATGCATCAAGTCCAGAAACACCATATCGCCCGGTTGAATCATCCTGTCGGCGAAGGTGTGCGAGTGCGGTTTGCCTCGTGCACCGGAAACCGAATTGACACATTCAACTCTCTCTGCACCGAGAAGGAAGAGTTTTTGGTTGGCCAATGCAACCAACTCGTGTTCTCTTGTTCCCGGACGGATGGCCCGGGCGATATCCTCATAAACCGCGTCGACCATTGCCGCTGCCTGTTTAAGTAGCTCAATTTCATCGGGTGTCTTGGCTTCCCTCGCATCAAGCAAGGTCTGCTGTCCATCAACCACCTCTATTCCTTCTTTTTCCAGTGCTCGCAGCATGGGCATTTCCATCATGTCCACGCCCAGTGGTTCTTTTTCAATACCGTAGTCCGTCAACACTCGCTTAATCTGACGGGCAAAGGCTTCTTCCACCCTCATGGCAGGGGGTAAGGCCCCCAGCATCGTACTGATCGGAATCTCCATGCGCTCTCCCATCCACGGAGAACTGATCCTCTTGGCCGGAACGGCGGGATCAAAAAGAAATGCCCCGCCTTCCCTAGGACAGATGGCATAGCGATTCATCTTATCTCTGCACCATTCACCGATATGAGTGCTGGTGATATATCGGATGTTGTCAAAATTGAAGGCTAAAACAGCCCCCAGGCCATTTGCTTTGACAGAGGCTTGGGCCTTTTGAAAACGTTCTTCCCTGAGTCGCTGGAAATTGACCCCGGCCTCCCAGTCAGAACCCATCGTTCCCCATGTAGCAGTTGCATGCGGTTTATTGTATTGCATATTGCACCTCCCAGTGTCATAAATTAATTGAAGTTTTTGTGATCAGTTGCTTACTCATCTCTATTTCTTGAGAGAGTGAATGGCAAGGCCGTTCCAATCCATGGCCGCCTCTCTCATGGTTTCACTCAGTGTAGGATGCGGCTTGATCGTTTCCGCCAGGTCTTCCACTGCTGCCTCCATGGTCATGGCTGTGACCGCCTCCCCGATAAGATCTGTGGCATGCTCTCCGAGTATGTGGACCCCCATGATTTCACCCGTCTCTGCATCGCCAATGATTTTTACAAAGCCGTTGTTGTTTCCCATTGCCTGGGCCGAGCCGCTGTTCGTGAAGGGGAACCTGCCCACCCTTATGGAGCGACCTCTGGCCTTTGCTTCCTCCTCGGTCAGGCCAATGGTCCCTATCTCGGTAATTCCCCAAATGCAGCGTGGCACGAGGTTTGGCTTTACTTCTCTGTTGCCGCCCAGGATGTTGGCCACAACGACCTCGGCCTCGGCCGAGGCCTTATGGGCCAGCATCTGACCTCCTACAAGATCACCTATCGCATAGACGCCCGGCAGGCTTGTTTCAAGGCGTGAATTGACTTTGACAAATTGCCCGTCCATTTCGAGACTAAGTTTGTCAGCTTGTATGCCGTCCAAAACAGGCGCCCGACCGGTGGCCACAAGGAGCCTGTTCGCCCTGAGGGCAACCATCTTGCCCGCATGGTCTTCAAAACTGACCTCGACGTCCTTGCCTTTGATGCGAGCCTCCCTGGCCTTTGCCTTGAGATGAACTCTTGCCCCCCGTTTTCCGAGCAGACTCTGCATAGATCGCCTGATCTCTTTGTCTTCGGTGCTGAGTATGTCCGGCAGCAGTTCGATGATTGTCACATCACTGCCCAGGTTCAGGTAAATGCTAGCCATCTCGATGCCGATCACTCCGCCGCCAATAATGACAATTTTGTCCGGGAAGTGTTCAGAATCGAGTGCCTCGTCCGTGGTCTGAATGAGATGCCCATCCACTTTGATAAATGGGAGCATCAGTGGTCTGGACCCGGTAGCAAGAATAACATGCCTTGCCTCATACATTTTGGCCGGGCCATCATCCGGGTGAACTCTTATGCGGCCTGGCGAAGCCAGCTCACCCAGGCCTCGGGCCACATCTATTTTGTGGCTTTTCATAATCGCTTCAATGCCGCTCACCAATGTTTTTACCGTTCGCCGCTTTCGGGCCACCATTTTGTTCAAATCAACAGAAAGTGCCTCAATTCCGGTGAGCAATTGCGAGGTTTTCGCCGTCTCCAGGAGCCTTGTATCGTATATGAAACATTTCGTTGGAATGCAACCCCGGTTCAGACATGTCCCGCCGAGGGCGTCCTTTTCTACCAAAAGGACCTTCAGTCCATGTTGGGCACCCCTTATTGCGGCCACATAGCCGCCGGGTCCTCCACCGATTATCGCCAGATCGTACACGGCTCCTCCTAATCCTTCTATACGGTGAGAAAGGTGCTGGACGGTCGCTCAAGCTTCCATTTCAGGTTTTGCAGGAAGTCAGCTGCCATTGCTCCATCAATGATCCTGTGATCTACTGAAAGTCCAATTTGAGCTACCCGTTTCACCGTGACCTGGCCTTTTTCCATCACGAGTTTTTCGTCTGTTTTCCCGATGGAAAGGATACCGCTTTGAGGCGGGTTGAGGATCGCGGTGAAGTGCGTGATATCGTATTGCGCCAGGCTTGAGACGGTAAAAGTTCCCCTCTCCATCTCCTCAAGGGTTAGCTTTCCCTGCCGGGCGCGCTGGACCAGATCGATCCGTTGCCGAGCTATATTAATCAGGCCTGAGCGGTCAGCATTTCTTATGGCTGGAACAATGAGCCCCTCGGGCATTGCAACCGCTAAGCCCACGTTGACCTCGGGCATGATGTGGATCTCATCTCCATTGACCTGGGCATTAAGGATCGGGAAATCCATAATATTTAGGGCCACTGCCTTTATAACAAAATCATTGATGGAAACACGTATATCGAAACGTTTTTCCAGGTCAGGCAATACAACGCTACGAAAATCAAGCAGCGGATCAAGGCACGCATCCGTAAAGAAGTAGATATGGGGAGCGGTAAAAGCACTTTCAGACATCCTTCTGGCAATGACTCTTCGGACGGTACTCATGGGAATCACGGTCCCTAAAGGCATCTCAGTTGTCTCAGGCTCCTTGAGAAAGGCCTGAACATCTTGGCGCATAATGCGGTCCCGAACGCCTGATCCAGTCACCTCGTCGAGGGGGACTCGCTCTTTTTCAGCAAGTCTTCTTGCAAGGGTGGAAGCCCGAACCTCCGATGGTCGAGCTTTACGAGCGATCATCGTTTCAACATCCCTGGCAAAAATGAGACCTTCAGGTCCGGTCCCCGAAATATCCCGTAGGTGGATATCATGTTCCCTGGCCATGCGCCTTGCCGCAGGAACCGCCTTAATGATGTCAATCCCATCGGCCGCCATGGATGCGTTTTCTTGGGAGGTAACCATGGTAACACTATCTACAGATGATGGCGATTGAGCCTGGGGAACTGCGTCTTCGGAAAATTTCTCTCCGGGCTCCGTGATGATACCCACCACGGTGAGGACAGGTACCTCAACACCCTCTGGAACCAAGATTTTTGCCAAGATACCACTGGCAGGAGACTCGACCTCGGTTGTTGCCTTTTCGACCTCTACTATGAAAATAATCTCCCCTTTTTCAACGGGATCTCCTTCTTTTTTTACCCACTCAACGATTTTTCCTTTCTCGACCGTAATGCCGAGCATGGGAAGAACAACTTCAGTTGCCACTGGTTCTTTCTCCTCTCCTGCGTTGTAGCTATCTAAGGCCTTTTCGATCAAAGGGAAGTGTGCGTAATTCCCTAAGCATATTCCATAAGGTGCAGTATTGCCGGCAACAGGTCCTTCTCATCAGGGATATAGGCCTGCTCCAGGGGTGGTGAAAAAGGCACCGGGGTGTCAGGAGAGCATACCCTGAGTATCGGGGCCTTCAAGAAATAGATCATCTCTTCGGCAACCATGGCTGAAATCTCCGCTGCGACACCACAGGTCTTGTGCCCTTCATCGGCTACAAGCAGTCTCCCGGTTTTTTTGACGGAGGAAAAGATCGTCTGTCGGTCCAGGGGCGTCAATGTCCTCGGATCAATTATTTCCACATCAATACCTTTTTTTGACGCCTCTTCCGCGATGGCGAGTGCTCGAAGTACCATGGCATGGGTAGCAACGATAGTGAGATCTCTTCCTTCCCTTTTTACGTCGGCCTTTCCGAATGGAATTCTATAGCTCTCTTCTGGGACAGGACCTTTTTCAGCATAAAGTTTTTTATGTTCGACAAAGATAACAGGATTGTCATTCTTTACGGCCTCTATCATGAGTCCTTTGGCATCATAAGGAGTTGACGGTGTAACCACCAACAACCCAGGGATATGCATGAACAATGCATGAAAACTCTGGGAATGCTGGGCAGCTGCTCCACGCCCTGCTCCTATATTAACCCGCAAAACCATGGGGACGCGGCCCCTTCCTCCAAACATATAATGCATTTTCGCCATTTGATTGATGATCATATCCATGCAGACTGTTGTAAAATCGATGAACATGATCTCAACCACAGGTCGCATTCCCGTTAGAGCCGCTCCGATACATCCTCCAACGAAAGCTGCCTCGGAAATAGGTGTGTCCATGACCCGTTTGGGGCCAAATTCATCAAGCAATCCAGCGGACACTTGAAAAATACCTCCATACCGGCCAATGTCTTCTCCAAGCAAAACAACCCGCTCGTCTTCTTTCATGCATTCTTTCAGGGCTTCGTTAAGCGCCTGAGCATAAGTAATCTCTCTCATTCTGTCTCCCCTTCCCTTATATAAACGTCTTCGTACATCTCCTCAGCTTTGGGAAACGCTGACTCATTGGCAAAGGCAACGGCCTGTTCGATCTCCTGGTTAATCTCTTTTTCAAGTGCTGCGAGGGCCTTTTTTGTCAAGATTCTTTCCTCAATCAACGTCTTGGTCAGCTGTTTGATGGGATCTTTCCTTTTCCATGCCTCAATCTCTTCTTTTGTCCGGTAACGTCTGCCTTGATTAGGATCACCTTCATGGTGACCACGCCACCTGTATGTCTTGCATTCGATGAGAGTCGGACCTTCCTTTGCCCGTGCACGTTTAACTGCTTTCATTGCTTCCTTGTATACTGCAATCACATCGTTACCATCCACCACAACACCGGGCATATCGTAACCTGTCGCACGTATAGCAATGTCTTTTATAGGCTGGTGCATCTTCTGGCTGACCGAGATACCATATAGATTATTTTCGCAGACAAAAATGACCGGGAGTTTGTGGAGAGAAGCCAGATTCAGACTCTCATGGAATGTGCCGTTATTAGATGCATCATCGCCAAAAAAACATGCGGTCACCTGGTCGGTCCCCCGCCATTTGGCTGACATCCCTGCGCCCGTCGCAATAGGCAGTCCTCCACCGGCTATTCCGTTGGCTCCGAGGATACCGATTTCCATGTCGGCTATGTGCATAGAACCGCCTTTGCCCTTGCAATACCCTGTCTTCTTTCCGAATAGTTCCGCCATCATGTTCTTCAGGTCTGCTCCCTTGGCAATGACATGACCATGTCCGCGATGGGTGCTCGTGATGTAGTCATCGTCCCTCAACACCGCGCAGATACCGGTGGCCACCGCCTCCTCTCCTAGATAGAGGTGGGCCAAACCAGGAACCAATCCTCTGGCATACAAATCGACAATTCGTTCTTCAAACAGACGAATCCTGAGCATTGTGGTATAGAGTTCTCGCAGCTTCTTTTTTTCTATATTCATCAAAAATCCTCCGTAGCTTATTCTAGTCCATTCGGTACAGATCCCTTGACAACATTGTTTCTTCACTATTAGCATATAATATGCCACCATTTTTCCAACTCTCAGTCCTTATTTATTAGCTTGAACTTATTGAGAAAGACATTGAAAAGACAATTGAACGGGAAGATTAGCGTAGTCACTGACCTGTTTCAAATTAGGACAAGTGTTCGATGTTGATACAGTGGGGAGGCTTTCCTTCGTGCACTCGTTTCTTGGTTGGCAGGAAGAGAGATCGTAGAGCTGAATAGAGCCCAAGGATCGATTTGGCCTCTGACTTATTCCCTGTATTCCGTCAAGAGATTTCATCGAGGCATTCGCAAAAACGGAGTTGACAATCAGGCTCGTGGCGTGATGCTTGCTTTAACTTTTGGGAATTCGTTAGAAAAAATTTCTTGCATGATATTCTCGTTTCTGTGAGACTTTTTTTCAATTCGGAAAGACAACGACCTCGATACATTATACTTTCACACAGGGAAACCAATATGATCGATTCACCTGCCGGATCAAAGATTTTTTCAAAATCAAAACCGCGATGGCTTTGGCGAAAAATGCCTCCACCTGGAAGTATCGCGAGAGTTCAGCAGATCATTAAAGACAGAGGACTGCAAACCGTATGTGTGGAGGCCCACTGCCCGAATCAATTGGAATGTTTCAGCAGAGGCACCGCTACATTCTTATTGTTGGGCCCAAGTTGTACGCGGCATTGCACATTCTGTGCAGTCAGCAAGTCGCCAGTCAATGCACCAGATCCTGGCGAACCTGCGAGCACGGCGCACGCAGTGGCTAAAATTGGATTGACCTTCTGCGTGCTGACTATGGTGACCAGAGACGACTTATCCGACGGTGGAGCTTTGCATATAGCAAAAACCATTGAAGCTATCCGAAAAAAGTGTCCAGGGGTAGGGGTGGAGGTCCTTATTTCCGACCTAGGTGGCAACAAAGATGCGCTGGAGATAGTGCTTGCCAGTAAACCGGAAGTGCTGAACCACAACATAGAAACAGTGCCTCGTTTATATCCGGAAGTGCGTCCTCAGGCCTCCTACAGTCGTTCTCTAAAACTCCTTAAACGAGCATCTTCGCACATGCCGCCAATGGTTATTAAATCAGGGCTCATGTTGGGTCTGGGAGAAACAAGAGAGGAGGTCCTTGGAAGCATGCATGATTTGCGCAAGGTCGGATGTCTTTTGCTCACCCTGGGCCAGTACCTGGCACCATCCGATCAGCACCATCCGGTTATCCGTTATGTGCCCCCAGAGGAATTTGCCGGGTATGAGGAAGAGGCTCTGGCCCTTGGGTTCACAGCGGTAGCCAGTTCGCCGCTTGTTCGGAGTTCCTACAAAGCCGAACAGCTGTATCAGACAGCTCGTAATCATCTTCCCTTTTGAACACCATTCCCCGAAGACCTGTCCCAAATTGATACATTATGGGTTGACCCAATCGTTTTTTCAGAATATAGTGAAAGTCATCTTCTGGAATGATACATTATTTTGAGTATCTTCCGTTGAGAAAATTCTTGAGGAGGTGGGAAGTTATGAAACCTTTGAGCACGCGGATTCCTCAAACTGAAAAGCAAGAGGTTCTAGAAAATCCGGTCAAGATTTCATGGGAAGATGTCGTTCTCGAAGGCCACAAACCGCATTATCCAATCAGGCCTGAAATCCTGAAATCGTGGCGTAAGTGTCGCGCAATAGGCGTGGATCCATTCAGTAAAAACTCACCTCCCATTCTCTCCAATAAACAACTGAACAAGCTGCTGAGGCAAAATCGCAAATTTATCGAGATCTCAAAGCCGGTGATGGATATGATCCAGATTTCTCTTCGAGAAACTGGATTTATCATCACCCTTATTGATAAGGATGGTTATGTGCTGGTCGTTCGCGGAGACAAAGATATTATGAAAATGGCAAAAGAAAATTATTATCAACCCGGTTGTTTGAGAACCGTTGAACATGCCGGCACAAATGCCATCGGCGTGTGTTTATTAGAAGGAAAGCCCATACAGCTCACCGGGGCAGAACATTATAAGGTCTACCACCACCCTTGGACCTGTTCCTCTGCGCCCGTTTACGACCGCGACGGGAAAATTATTGGAGCGATAACCCTATCAGGAAAGTCCATCGGCAGGCACAAGCACACCCTGGCACTAGTCATAGCCGCTGCGGAAACGATCGAAGGCCGGCTGCGCGAAAGGGAACTAATGGCTGAAAAGCAGCGTCTCAGCTCCATTATTTCTCTGATTTTCAATGCCATCTCTGATGGTGTCATCGGTGTCGATAATAATCTGGACATCGTTCGTATAAACAAGACCGCTGGTGAAATGTTGGGCCTTGACGTTGAAACGACTTCTGGAAGGCGGCTGACTGAAATCATTCAGCCGGAGATTTCTCTCATTCAGGCGATCAAGAATAGAAAATCTTTGGTAGGCCAGGTAATCAGTTTCGTCTGTCCAAACGGACACAAGAGTTATGTGTGCTCGCTGGATCCACTCATGAACGCTTCAGGCCATATCCTTGGAGCGATTATCAAGATTGCTGAGAAAAGACGCATGATAAATATTACAAAAAAACTCAGCGGAAATTACGCGAAATACGAATTCAGAGATATCAAAGGCAACAGTCGTGAGCTAAAAAACCAGATAAAAATGGCGAAGATAGCCGCAAAAACAAACTCTAGAGTATTGATCATTGGTGAAAGTGGTACAGGAAAGGAACTTTTTGCCCAGGCAATTCATAACCACAGCAGCAGAAAAAATGAGCCTTTTGTGGCTATTTCTTGCGCTGCTATCCCCCGAGATCTGATTGAATCCGAGCTTTTTGGTTACCGGGGAGGGGCCTTTACGGGTGCCCGGAAAGAGGGGCAGTTAGGAAAATTTGAGCTTGCGAATAAAGGAACGTTGTTCTTGGACGAAATCGACGGCCTGCCATTGGACCTGCAGGCCAAACTGTTGCGAGTTCTTCAGCAGAACGAGATCAGGCGGCTAGGGGGTAGCAAGACGTTACCCATAGATGTAAGAGTGATCGCCGCGAGCAATGCCGACTTGATGCGAGAAATCGAGCACGGTAATTTCAGGGAGGATCTTTATTATCGAATCAGTGTGGTTGAAATTACGATTCCACCCCTCCGTGATAGAATTGAGGACTTGGAATTGCTCGTCAATCATATTATCAACCGGCAGTCTCAGGAAATGGGTTTTGGAATCCCGAAGATATCCAAAGAAGTACTGGAGGTCACAAAAAAGTATCATTGGCCGGGAAATGTTCGGGAGCTGGAAAACTGTCTTGAGCAAATGGTACTCATTTCCCAGGGTGAACCAATTCGTAAGGATCATCTTCCTGTGAGGCTGTCGAAAAAGCGTGTTGAACCGGTAAGAGATGCAAGCTCTCTCCATGAAGTTTATAAGCAGACGGTTGAAGCAACCCTTGATCGGTGTAAGGGCAATATCTCCGTAGCGGCAAAAGAACTCAAGATAGCGAGAAGCACTCTCTACCGAAAAATGAAAGAATTCGAGTTATTGTAATTCCGGCACAAAGGATTTTTTGTGCAAACGCCTTAGCCCGGGTTAGTGCATTGAATAGCATGGTTTGCAGCTACCATGCTGCATTCCTAACCCGTATTTCTGACGGACCTTCGTGGTTGGGCAGTGGAGAGGGCTTCACAGCTTGACATGCACAGGGAGTTTTTCTATACTGCGTTTCAGGCGAAGGGCTGTTTTATTCGTGCGTCTGCCCCGAGGCAAGAAAGCTCGTGAATCCGGGCAGTTGCCGAGAAATGATTGGCGGAAACTGATTTTTCAAACAAGAGGGAGGAGAGCCCATGAACGAAGCAGGAAACGGCCAGCCAGGAACAGTACCCCCCAAACCCCCTGAAGTCAAACCCCCGAATACCACGCAAGCAAAGGCTGATCCGGTGAAACGCATTATCGCCATTGTCATAGACGGTGTTGCTGCCATGATCGTCGGGTTCATTCCGTTTGTGGGAGGGATTATCGGTGCGCTCTACATGCTCTTCCGGGATGCCCTGCCCATCGAGGCCCTCGAATACAAGAGCATTGGCAAGAAATTGCTGAAATTGTCTGTGGTGAAAACCGAGGGGTCACCAGGGAGGATCGATTACGCCACTTCTGCCAAGAGAAACTGGATGTTCGCGCTCGGCCCGATCATGATGTTTCTCCTGTTTATACCGGTTATTGGATGGATTCTCGACATCCTGATCGGGATTGGCTGTTTTGTCCTTGTTGTCATTGAGCTGGTCAAGATTTTCTCTGACAAACAAGGGCTCAGGCTGGGAGACAAGATGGCCGGCACTATGGTGATCGAAGACTAGCTCGCACTCTGGAAAGCATTTATTTCCTCCTTTTCAGCATGATCCTCACGTCTGCGACCAGGCATTGTTCAGGGGATTGTTTATTAATTTCATTGACACACAATAGCTGATTCCCTATACTCCTGTCTTAAAAATACATCTGTTAACCTTTCAAGAAGAAGGAGGAAAAGAAACATGGCAGGTAAACTGATTAAGATCACAAAGGACACCCCATATGTGACCGATCCGCCCCATCACGAGAAGACTTTCGCCTATCCCATGGTGAATCCAAAGACATGCCCGGGAGCCCAGGTAGAATTTCATTTAACAGAGATAACCAAGGACGGCGCCGCCCTCGACGATGTCCATCCTGATGAAGATCATGTGTTCTATGTCCTCTCAGGTCGTGCGAACGCCAAAGTAGGCGACGAGGAATTCCTGTGCGAAGCAGGCGATGCTCTCTGGGTAGAGAAGAACACGGTCCATAATTTTACACCCCTCGGTGGCGAGACTTTCCGTATCTGCGTTGTCTTCGCGCCACCGCGTCCGATCTGGGGCTAAACAGCAGAAGCCTCTCTAAAGATTGACTGCTGCTAACCCAGCGTTTCTTCGGGTGCTCTCGCCTCTCTCTTAAGATGAGCGCACCCTTTCTTATTTAAAGCGTCTTCCTCCACATTCCGGTTATTAGATGGATTCTCGACATCCTGATCGGGATTGCCTGCTTTGTCCTCGTTATTATTGAACTCGTTAAGATCTTTTCTGGTACACAAGGACGCAGGGTGGGAGACAAAATGGCAGGCACCATGGTGGTCGAAGAATGGTCTGCGTGGCCGCTCTTTTTTACTTCCTGTTCAGCATGATCCTCGCATCTACCACTACGCATTGTTCCGGGGAGCAGAGGACAGGGTTCAGGTCAATGGATTCAATGAATTCGTGGATATCCATGACCAGGTCGGAAAAGGCAAGGAGCACCTTTGTCAATGCTTCCTTGTTGACGGGTTTTGATCCCCGGTACCCTTCCAGCAGGCGATGGGCTTTCAGGTTCTTTATCATGAAAGGTATGTCCTGTTTTTGCAGGGGAGCCATTCTGAGCACCGTGTCATTGTAGATTTCCACTGCAGTGCCACCCATCCCGAAAAGGATGATCGGGCCGAATTGTTCATCAACCTTGGCGCCGATCATCAGCTCTCTCCCTGCGTCCATTTCTTCCACCAGCATGCCTGCAAATGCCTCCATTTTACTGAATCGCTGGAAGGTATCATGGAGCTTCTCATCATTGTCAATCCCGGGAACCACACCCCCCACATCTGATTTGTGGAGGATCTGCGGGGAAACCACCTTAGCGACCACGGGGAAGCCATGCTCCCGGACAAACTGCAGTGCCTCATCCATATTCACGGCCCACGTAAAGCGGGGAACACCTATTTCGTATGAATGCAACAGCGCCTTGGCATCGGGTTCGAGGACCCATCCATTGTGTTTTGATGCCTCCAGGGTTTCTTTTATCTGTTTTTTCAGCATGGTTGACATCTCCTTAATGCCTCGGCCATAAGCACCGCAGCTTCGATGGAATGGGACACCGGGACTCCATTCAGTTCAAATCCCTCAATGAGCATCCTGAATTTTTCCACGTGTGGTACATAGGCGATCAATGCCTTTCCCTCCTTTTGATAAATACTGCTCAGCCTGGCTCCAAGATCAGAGGTAATGCCAGGGAGATACGGGAGAAGAAGCATCAGGACGCAGTCTATCTCCGGAATGGTGCTCAGATGCCGGGCAGTGGAAACAAAGTCTTCGTCCACGGCACTACCGGTCAAGTCAATGGGGTTGCCGAGAGAGGCAATTGTCTTGATACTCTTGGAAAGATCTTCCCGGATTCTTTCTTGCTCCGGGGTTGCGAGACCGGGGACAAGAAGCCCATGGGCCGAACAGACATCTACCGCCATGGCGCCATGTCCGCCACTGCCGGTGATAATGCCTATCTTGCCTTCAATGGGCGTCTGATAACAGCTCAGGGATTCACAAAAGGAGATCAATTCAAGTTCATCTTTGGCCTCCACCACGCCCATTTGTGCGAGGACCTGGGAGAAGACCTCATAGTCTCCGGCAAGGGATGCCGTGTGGCTCGACACCGCCTTGCTCCCGCCCGGGCTTTTGCCGGACTTGATAACGATGACCGGCTTCGGGCATCGGGCTGCAGCAAGAACAAAATCGCGGCCTTCGCCCCTGGCAAAGCCTTCAACATAAAAAGCAATCACTCTTGTTGCCGGATCTTTTTCCAGATATTTGAGGAGATCTATCTCCCTGATCATGGCCTTGTTGCCGATACTGACGCCCAAAGAAAGCCCGATACCTTCCTCCTTGAATTTGAGCATTTGGTCCACCAGGATGCCTCCGCTCTGGCTGACGACGGCCACGTTTCCCTGTTCAGGCCTGACCATGCGTTCACTGGGGAGAAAGAAAGAATCAACAATAGAGGGGGCGTAGATCCCCAGGCAGTTTGGGCCGATAAAAGGGAAATCAGCCTTCTTTGCCATGGAAACCAGGGATTCCTGTAGATCATTGCGGCCGATTTCAGCAAACCCACCTGATATAACGGCCGCCCCTCCCGTGCCGCACTTGATGCATTCAGAGAGGATTTCGGGTACGTGTTCAGCCCGTGCGGCAATCACGGCGAGATCCACCTTCTGAGGAATGTCTGCTATTTTCTTAAACACAACCTCCCCCTGCAACGAGCCGCCCTTTGGGTTGACCGGAAAGACCTTCACCGGGTACCGCAGATGATTCTTGTTGAAGACAACGTTGGCTGGATGCTGGTCATTCTGTAAGGATACGCCGATGACCGCCAGAGTTTTTGGCTGAAACAATGCCCGGAAATCCATACTATTCCTCTCCTTTTTACATCCTCCCACGCCTGAGGATGGATATGAGAAGCCAGAACCCCATAATAGCCGCAATGACAAAGCCGGCAAGCCCGATGATCGGTATCTCATGCCATTTCGGGGGAACCCCCGAAAGGACGATCAGGGAAGAACCGATGATCAGCGCAGCAAGGATGATGGCGAAGGCAATGCGATTACTTATTCGGTCATGAGTGGAAAGCATGGGTTCCAGTCCCTGGTGTTTGAATTCCATCTTTATCCTCCCCTGGCGGGCCTGCCGGAGGATCTCCCGCACCTCGCCGGGAATTTCCCGGAGAAGGTGCAGGAATTCGGAACCGGAATCAAAGAGGTCTCCCGCGATCCGTTTCGGGCGGAGCCGGTCCATTTGTACCCGCTTGATAAAAGGGCCCGCCTGCTTGATGGCGTCAAAATCAGGATCCAGCATCTTGCCCAGGCTTTCTTCGGTTGCAAGTGCTTTGAGCATGAGGAAAAGGTCCGGGGAGATCCGCAAGCGATGTTTTGTGGTCATTTCCACGAGGTTCTTTAATAGCTTGCCCATTTCCAGGTCCCTGAGCGGGCGATAGAAATATTTGTCTATGAATTGCGCAACCTCCCGTTCCAGGCTGGACACGTCCGTTTCAATATCAGGGGTGGTGAGTGCCATGAGAGCGCTGACGGTCTTCGTCTCGTCACGCTGCACGATCCCCATGATCAGGTCAGCGAAATCTTCCCGGGCCTGCCTCCTGATCCTACCCATCATGCCAAAATCCAGGAAGCATATGATATTATTGGGGAGGATGAAGACATTGCCGGGGTGAGGGTCCGCGTGGAAGAATCCGTGGATGAAGATCTGCTTGAGGATCAAGTCGAAACCCCGGCGGGCAATCTTTCCGGTGTCAAGCCCTGCCTTTTCGAGCTTGTCCAATTCCGACGCCTTTATGCCGTCCACATACTCCATGGTGAGTATGCGCTTTGTTGTGGCGTTGCGGAAGACCTTGGGCACATAGAGTGTGCGTTCGCCAAGGAACTGGGCGGCGAACCGCTCGGCATGGGCGGCCTCCAGGGTATAGTCAAGCTCCATTTCCAGGGTCCGGGCAAATTCCTCCACCACCCTCGTGGGCCGATGGATTTCCATGGCCTTCAGGTGCCGTTCCATGAGCGTGGCAAGATGAAACATGATTTCCAGGTCGACGTCGATGATCTTGGTGATGTCGGGCCGCTGGACCTTGACGATCACTTTTTCCCCGTTAACAAGCTGAGCTCTGTGTACCTGTCCGATTGAAGCCGAAGCGAGGGGACTTTCTTCGAATTCTTTAAAGGTCTTGTCCAAGGGAGCGCCAAAGTCCTTCTCAACCGCATCTCTCACCAGCTCAAATGCAAAGGGGGGAACTTTATCCTGCAATTTGGACAGTTGGTGGATGAATTCCACGGGAAGCAGGTCGGGCCGGGTCGACAGGATCTGTCCCATTTTGACGAACGTGGGACCCAGTTCCTCGAGGGCCATCCGCACCCGTTCCGCCCGGGAAAGGGTCTCGATTTTCTCTCTGCGTTTGCGGGAGATCATCTGCAGACCGATCTCCAGGTATTGCTCGATCTTGAGCGTATCGATCAGGTCTCCGAAGCCGTATTTGAACAGGACGGTAAGGATCTGGCGGTACCGCTGGATGTTGCGGTATGTTCTGCTGATCATGCCAATCTTGCGGATGTACATATAGGCTCCTTCGGTAAAAGGTTCCGGAGAGAAATGGCTGGGTTCACGCGGTCGCGATGAGATAGATAACCAGGAGAACTCCTATAGAACCCAACAGGACGGCCACCAGGATATCGGCGGTTCTGGAGGGGCGGAAGGTGTCTTCCGCAATCTCCTTTTCCGTCTTGAGAAATCGATAGGTGGCAAGGAGGGCTGCTCCTGCACCCAATATTACCACAAAGATACCCAAGAGCACGACGGGGCTCTTTCCCGAGACGCCGGAGGGCGCCAACAATTTTTCAAGAACAAAGCCGAACGCCATGATGCCGAGGCTGGTCCTGATCCATGCAAGAAAGGTTCGTTCGTTGGCCAGGTGGACCCTGCG
>CAZJRD010000023.1:29470-44765 GCA_964548365.1 uncultured Desulfobacteraceae bacterium
GGCTGGTCCTGATCCATGCAAGAAAGGTTCGTTCGTTGGCCAGGTGGACCCTGCGGTTTTTCACACGGGCCTGTTTTTTTTCTTCCGTAATATTTTTCTTGAAAAGGAACATTGTAGCTGCTGACTTCACCGTGTTTGATGATAAACGTCTGATCACCGGTTCAGGGGGGAGGACTTTCTTGTCCGTCCACCTTTACCTTGGAGCCCCCCGGGATCAGGGTCTGGGTGCTCACGACGCCGGGAAGCTGAATGACCGTGTCATGCACAAAATGGCCGATGATCTCGGCATCGGAAGCGAGGAGGTCCCGGGTAAGGACCACCTTTACCAGCATGTCCACATCACCGTGGACCGAATGGACCTCTTTCACCTCGTCCAGGGCAAAGAGCCGCTCCATGACGTCAAATTCATTTCTTGGCTTGACGCGCATGAGGATGAACGCGGTTATTTCCCGTTTCATTTCCGGGTATTCAGATTCCTTCATGGTTTTCATTTTTTCTCGAAATTCCTCCATGTCTTTGGGGATCAGTCGATCGATCCCGATGCCGTATTTCCTGATCTGGCCCCTTTCCCATTGGTGATAGGAAATGTAGGCGTAGAGATCAGCAATAGTCCGTTGAGAGAAAAAGTGGATGATTCCTGATTTTTCTATCAAAGCATGCAGTGGGCTGTAAATGCTCTTGTGCCAGTCGGCAGCCGCTTCTTGAAACGAACTTGGTGCTGGCCCCGCCTTTTCAAGAAATTGGCGGTGATCCTTGATCTGTTTGATCAGATAGCCATATTGCGCTATCTCTGTCAATGCAATTGGGTGGGGCAGGCCTGTTTCTTCCTGAAATTCAATCCGCTCGCGGTAAAGGACATTTTCCAGTGTGTTCTTGGACGGGAGCAGTTCCACTATCTGGGCGGCAACACTCTTCAATCCAAGCGCCTTCGCTGCAGCGATACGGTGGTTGCCGTCCAGGACGTAGTATTCGTCCTTTATCTGGTAAAGTTTGACCGGTGGAAGGGCTGCCCCTTCTTTCACGGCACGCTTGATTGCAAGGAGCCGGTCTTTTGGGAGATGATTCTTGGGGCGGAATCGGCTGTCAAAGTCCTGATACCGCCCCACGCTTCCCACGATTTGATCCACCTCCACAGGATGGATGCCCCGTTTCATGGGCTCAAAGGGCTCTTCTTTTTCCCTGGCCCTCTCAAAGTCCTTGACCGCATCATCACCGGCGTGTTGTTTCAGGGCCTTTTTGAATCTGGTAAGGAGATTACCCATGGGCCACCTCGAAGAGGTAATATCCGCAGGTATTGATCACCTTGGTTCCGTTCACCAGGGCTTCGCGCAGAGAGGTGTCAGTCGCATCAAAGTGGATATGGCCATGGACAAAAAAACCCGGTGCGTATTTGTGGATCAGCCATCTGAAGGTCTTGAACCCCCGATGGCACCGGTCCTCCTGATCATGAATGTGCCTTGGCGGCGCGTGGGTGACGACCATATTGATGCCTCCCTTGAGCCAGATCTTGGGCCTGAGTTTCCAGACGATCATTCTCATCTCGTTTTCCGTATATTGATGGGGACCGCCATTATACCAGTAAGAGCCCTCCAGGCCCAAAATATTGATTCCCCTGAATTGAACCAGCCGCCCGTGAATATCAGTACAGTCTCCCGGGGGTCTTGATTGATGTCGGATATCGTGGTTGCCGTGCACATAAAAAAGAGGAACTCCAAATGAATTTGCAAGAAAGGCCAGATATTCCCGCGGCAGGTCTCCGCAGGAGATGATCAGGTCTACTCCCTTGAAACGCTCCGGATCAAAGTGATCGTAAAGGAGCGGTTCCACATAATCTGAGACGGACAGGATCCTCATAGGTAACTACTATAACTACTCAGGTTCAAAGTTCAACGGCTCAAGGTTGATGACTTCGCAAAAAGTCCATAGACGGACTTTCTACGATTCCATCTAGGTTGATAATAAGGAGATCCAAAACACCGCGGAAGTATAAACAAAACCGCAAGGCAACGAATGGTGATCCCTGCACCAGACAGGCTCAGTGGGGGACCGGCCCCAGGGTAACCTGCACAAAATCGTCCGGCCGTATCCACTTATTGAATGCGTTTTGCACCTCTCCGGCTGAGATGTTCAGGTACCGTTTTGCACCTTGCACCGGTTCATCCAGGGGGAGCCCTTCCACTGACAACCCGAGAAGTGTCTCGCCGATATCATCTATGCTTGATTCAGAGAGCGGGATCTGCCTCACCAGGAGTGTTTTCGCCCTGTTGAGCTCTTGCACCGTGACCGGTTCATCCTGCATCTGTTTCAGGTTCTGGACAACAAGTGTACGGGCCTTGGAAACATTGGGCGGATCACAGCCGTAAACCACCCCGAAGACCGCGCGGGTCTTCCGCGCCTGGAGAAATGCCTGGACCGTATAGACGAGCCCGGTCCTTTTTCTCAGGTCCCGGTAAAGCCTCGTGGCATAGAAGCCCCCGGAGAGCACGTTTAGCCCCACCTTCAGCGGGTAGTAGTCGGGATGGGTCCTAGTAACCCGAAGGGTTTCAACCAGCGTCACCTGGTCCTGTACCCGGCTCTTGTCTGGCACCAAGGCCGTTGCGGGCTTGTTCAAAGGCACTCGCGGCAGATCCGTCCCGGGCTTCGGCCCTTCAGCATTCCAGGCACCGAAATATTTTTCAATGGTGGCCTTTGCCTGCTCAGGAGTCACCTTTCCAACAATGACAATAGTGGCCAGGTCCGGTCGAAAGGTGTTCCGGTAGTATTCCTTGACCTGTTGAAGGGTAAGCCCACGAATGTTCCCCGGGGTCGCCTCTCGTTGTCGGGGGTCGTTTTTCGGATAGAGCCGTGCTATGAGGGCCCGTCTTGATAGGTAAGACGGGCTTTGTAATTTGCCCGCGACCTGGGCAGCGGTTTCCTCCCGGACGACCTTGAAAGCAGGCTCGGGCAGTGCGGGGCTGAGGAGATTGTCGGCGAGGAGTTCTACTCCCCGATCGAAATGCTTGGTAAGGACTTGAAGCGAAAAGCTTCTTCCCACCTCGAGGTCGGCGGCAATATCGTCCACCTCCTTCTGAAAGCTCAGGCGATCATGGCTGGTCGTTCCGTAGGAAAAGAGACCTTCCAGGACATCGGTAATTCCATCCTGCCCTGCGGGTTCCTGGAGTTCGGGCGTGTTCTTGACACGTCCGTAGAGGCTGACGGTGTTGCTGATGGTTTCAGGCTGGATGATCAGCCGAAGGGCGTTTTTTAACGTAATCACCGTGGGATGCACCTTCGAGGAGGGGATCGAAGGGAGTTTTGTCGCCTTCCCGGCCCACAGAGGCAACGCCACCGGTTTTGTCTGTTTCGGCCCGAAAGACTCTTTCCCCTGGTAGCCTTTTGACGAGACAGGCTTTCCCGATTCATGGGGTATCAGCACGCCCACGACGGCAGACTCATTCTGAAGACAAGTACGGGCAACCCGGTTCACATCCGAGACGTTGACCTTCTTGATGGCTGCGATGGATTCATCAGGTGAGTTTTTTCCTTCAAGTGCGATGGCCCTGGCCCATACCCCCGCAAGGCCCTCAATGGAATTTTTTTGGAATTCAGCGGCCGCTATTTCTTTCTTTTTTGCCGCCTTTACGAGATCCTCGGGGATACCGTTTTTCACGTAGTCGTCGATGATGTTTTTCAGCAGTGTAACGACCGTTTTGGCCTCTTTCCCTTTTGGGAAACCGGCTATGGCATAGCCAAGTCCCACGTCCTTAAAGGCGCTGTTATTGAATCCCGCGAAGAGGACCTTTCCATCCGCGGCCAGCCCATAGAGTTTGGCGCGCTGGCTGTCCAGGACATCTGCAAGTATCTGGGAGGCCGCTAAATCCGGACTTCTGTATCCGGGGAGACGGTAGGCCACAATCGCCATCTGGTAAGGGAGATCTGACTCAAGCTGGATGTGTTCCGGCTTGAGTGGATGGAGCTTTACCTCCGGTCTTGGGGGTAGGGGACGTGCGGGGATGTTTCCAAAAAACTGTTTTACCAGGGAAAGAGCATGGGCCGGGTCCACGTCACCGCCAATCACCAGAACGGCATTATTGGGGACGTACCAGGTATCGTGGAATTTCCTGAGCATGGCGCCGGTGGTCTTGTCAAAAGAAGGGCGTGTGCCCAATGCGTCATGGGCGTATGGTGTCCCTGCGAATATATGTGCCAGTAGGCGTGAATAGAAGACATACATGGGACTGGAAAGATCCCTTGCCACTTCCTGTTCGATGGCACCTCTTTCTTTCGACCAGAGTCCTTCGGTGTCGAGCACATTTTTCATGCGAATGGCTTCGATCCTGAGAACGGTCTCCAGTTCATCCGCCGGCACCGTAAAGTAATATTGTGTCACGCTCTGCCGGGTGAACGCATTTGATCTTCCACCCATGGCCGCAGTCAGGCTGGCAAGCTGCTCGGCGGAGAGGCCCTTGCTGCCGCGGAACATCATGTGCTCCTGGGCATGGGCCATGCCGGGAAATCCCGCCGGCGCCTCGTTTGATCCTGCCAAATAGGTGAGACGCGTGGTCACCACCGTGGCAAGGGTGTTCCGCAGAATAACGACCTGCAAGCCGTTTTTCAGGGTAGCGCGGAGCATTTCGTTCTCGGCGGCTCCCCGGGCATTGCAGGAAAAGAACAGAAGAAAAAGAATGATACCGGTCAATATACGCGATGTTGAATATTTCATGGATTGCTCTCCTTTTTTAAAAAACAGGTGAAAAAACACGGCAGATGTCTTCGGAGAACTTGCGGATTCTGCTTTTTCGTGCAATTTCTCCCATGCTGACTTCCCGGCATTCATGTAAGATGGAATTCATGACATTCAAGACCTCTTCTACTCTTTCTTCATCATACAGGAACGTCGCAATCTCGAAATTGAGCTGGAAGCTCCGGATATCCATATTTGCTGATCCTACTACTGCCAGTCGTTTGTCAATGGCGATCAGTTTTGCATGAAGCATACCGGGTTGATAACAAAAGAAACGGACACCGGCATGCATAAGATCGATAAGAAATGAATGCCCGGCCAGGTCCACCAGCGGATGGTTGGATTTTTCAGGTATAATGAGACGTACGTCACAACCCATACGAGCCGCCAGTTCCAGGGCCGCGGAGAGTGCATCATCGGGAACGAAGTAGGGCGTCACCACCCATATGCTTTCCTTCGCCCTGTTCAACGCGGCAAGAACTCCCGAATAGAGAGGTCGATCGGGCACGTCAGGCCCATCCCCCACCACCTGGATGATGCTCCCGTCGCTTTTTAATTCCTGTGAAGCCGGAGACAGGGCACCAGGGTCCATGGACTCATCGGTGCTATACACCCAATCCTGCCAGAAGATGCTTCGCACATATCGAGCCGCGGGTCCTGCAATGAGCATGGAGACATCTTTCCAGCGATTCCTGTAAGGGTTTGGTCCCATATATTCCCTGGCCAGGTTCATCCCGCCTATGAAGGCTGTATCTCCATCCACAACGACCATTTTCCGGTGATTTCGTAAGTTTGCAGACCATCGGCGGCGCAAGTGAAGCAGGGGGAGGAATACACCCACCTTGCCGCCGGCATCCAGGATCGGCTGGACAAAACGGCCCCGGGCCCTCAGGGAACCAAGAGCATCCAGCAATAAACGAACCTCCAGGCCTTCCCCGGCCTTTTGTGCAAGGATCTGCACCAGGGCCTTCCCTACCTCATCCCGGCCCAGGATAAAGGTAGCTATTTCAACAGAGTCTTGTGCACCTTTCAGGAGATTTACGAGGGAGTCATATGCCTTGATACCGTCGTCGACAATGGTGATCGTATTATTCCGGTTCGGCGGGAACGTTCCGGCCCGTACCAGGAGTTGGGCTATTTCCTGATTGTCAGGGGGAAGGGCATCGAGAGTGGCGGGACCCGCATCAGGTTTTTCATTCCACCTTCCCCAGTCCTTGTGCAGACTGATCTTTTTTACTCTCCTGCCCCCCATCAGGAAATAAAGCGGCACTCCCAGGTACGGGACAAGGCCAATAGCCAGGACCCAGGCGATGGTGGCGCCGGGATGGCGACGTTCGAGGAGGATTCTCGGGATCAGAATGATGGCAAGCAGGTAGCCTGCAATTTCAAGGGAATGGGCAATGAGCCATTGAGAGATGTCCATATTTCCTTATTGTCCAAAATCGGTATTTGTTGACGAGGCGGGAGAACCAAGTATCCCGAGGCAGGTGTGATAATAGGCGAAAGGCGCAAGGCCTAGGGCACAAGGAAAGAAGATTGACCCCCAGACTCGAAATGCCCTACGCCTTATGCCTTAGGCGTTACGCCTGTACCATCGTCAGTTCTATTGCATAGAGATACCATACGTCTCTTTGTGTTTTCAACCCTATTCCAGTTGGGTCGCGATGGTCGTCCTATCTTCGTTTGGAAACGTTTTCTGATTAAGGAGCGGCAGGCAAACGAATGGTAAATCGGGAACCCTTGTCCGGTTCACTCTCCACCGTAATGGTTCCCCCGTGGGCCTTGACCACCGCGCGAACAAGACTCAAACCCAATCCCAGTCCTCTTTGATGGCGGCTCCGGTCACCTCGGTAAAGGCGATCCCATATTCTCCCCCTGTCTTCTTCCGGGATACCGATCCCGTTGTCCGTAACGGAGAGAGAAATACCTTTTGTGTCTCTCTCGGCGGCCATCACTATTTCTCCTCCACCTTCGCGGCTGTACTTGATGGCGTTGTCCAGGAGATTTGCCAGCACCTGAGCCATCCTGGTGGGATCGACGGACATGGTGAGGTCCGGCGGGGCCTGAACACGAACAGTGATTCCTTCATCTTCGGCCACATAGGCATAAAGATCTGCAGCCGACGCAAGCAAATTAGGGACATTGACCTCGCTTCTGTCAAGTTTCATGGTACCGGTTTCCGCCTCTGAAATATCCATCAGGGTGTTGAGCATGGTGAGGATCTGGTCGCATTCCTCAATGCATCTGCCGAGGGTTTCCCTGCAGGCGTCCCCTTGCAGGTCCCCTTGCAGCGTTATTTCAGCGATGCCGCGAAGTCTCGTCATGGGGGTCCTGAGATCGTGTGCCACATTATCCAGGGCACCTTTCATTCCCAGGATCAACGTCTCAATCTTTTCCAGCATGCCGTTAAAGAGCCGTACCAGTTCATCCAGCTCGTCCCCGGTCCTTGGATCGGGAACACGCGCGGTCATGTCTCCTGTCTCTACGGAGTGGACCGTGTGGATCAATGCCCGGATAGGACGGAGTGCCCTGAAGGCCAGGAAGGCGCCGCCGGCAAAACCGAGGAGGACAAGCGGTATCATAACCGCGGCAAAGATCTCCCGAAATCGATCGAGCAGCTTTTCTCTTTCCTCTAAGGTCTGTCCCACTTGCAACCAGAGGTGGTCCGGCAGGTGGAACGTTTCTATTTGAAGGACATTTTCATCCTCCGTAGAGCGGAGTATAATCCATTGACGCCTCTCAGTTGGAGGAGATTTTTCGAGTGTCTTGATATCAAATCCAGCCCATTGATACCCGAGGCGCAGAAACAGGGTTCTGTTTTCCGGATCCGCAATCCGGATGAAAAAAGACCTCTTTTGATGGAATTTTTTAACGGAGTTGATTTCCTTTTCCAAGGCGGGTATCCCACCTTTTTCGTACAACAGCGCCAGTTCTTTGACTTTCACTTGAATGGCTTCTCGATTGTGCTTCTCCAGGGTCGAGGAAAGAAGGAAGTAGGCAATCCCGAAGAGGAGAAAAGATACAAGGATGAAAATAATGGAATACCAGGCTGTTAACCTGAAGCTGATGGTCTTCGGGATATTATGAAGGTCTCTTAAGAACATAGCCGACGCCGCGGATGGTATGTATCAGCTTCTCCTCAAAGTCCCGGTCCACCTTGTTTCTCAACCGGCAGAGGAGCACATCCACTACATTTGTCTGGGGATCGAAGTGATAATCCCAGATATGTTCCAGGATCATGGTCCTCGTGAGGATCCTCGCTTCGTTTCGCATGAGGTATTCGAGGAGCGCGAACTCCCGGGGCTGCAGTTCCATATTAACCTCACCTCTCTTCACCTCTCGCGTGACAAGGTTCAGGCTCAGGTCGCCAGTTTCCAGGCGAACCGGGTCCTCCGTGGTACTGCTTCTCCTGATGGCGGCCTGGATTCGGGCCAGGAGTTCCACAAATGCAAAGGGTTTTGTCAGGTAATCGTCACTCCCGGTCATGAGGCCCTTGACCTTGTCGTCCACTGACCGTTTGGCGCTGAGAATGATAACGGGCACCCTGGTGTCCTTTTTCCTCAACTCCCGGATCAGGCTCAGACCATCCAGCCGGGGGAGCATGATATCAACGATAATCGCGTCGTAGTTTTCTCCGAGGGCCAGATCAAGGCCCTGCATGCCGTCTGCGGCATGGTCAATTACAAAGCCCGATTCTTTTAAACCCTTGGCCACGAAGGAGGCAATGTCCAGATCATCTTCAACCAGCAGGATTTTCATGGGTACCTCCTCCCTACCTCACCCGGATCTGTACATAGCCGGTTCTGCCGGTCCGGTGGTCCAGGGCAAGGAGCGTCAGCCGCTGACGTGGCCGTATGCGCCTCACCAGGTTCATGAGTCCCTCAAGCCCTCGCACGGAGCGACCGTCTATTTCCAGGATCAAGTCTCCCACCTCGAAACCCTGTTCGCCGAGGGGACCCGTTGGATCAACCCAGGTGATGGCAACACCTTGTCGGGTGTTCAGGCGGAATTTTCTGGCGATCTTCGGTTTCAAAGGTGCCGCGTCAATCCCGAGGCGGGCTTTGAGAGAAGATGCCTGTTTTCGGATTGCTTGCGCCATGTTTCCAATTTTTACCGGGACTTTTAGTGTTTTTCCATTTCGGATGATTGTGATGATAACTTTGCCTTCAATAGGGCTGGTGGCCACTTCGTTCCTGAGGCTCCGGCCGTCAGGGATTGGTTTACCCCGGTAGCCGATAATAACATCTCCTCGCGTTATTCCTGCTCCTTCAGCAGGGCTTCCCTTTACCACGTCAGCCACGAGGGCTCCCCTGGGGGAGGGCAATCCAAAGGATTTGGCAAGTTCCGGTGTGAGGTCCTGGGTGCTGACGCCCAGCCAGCCCCGGGCCACTTTGCCGTTTGTGATCAGGCTCTTGGCCACATACAAGGCCATGTTGATCGGGATGGCGAACCCGATGCCCTCAAATCCGCCCGACTGGGAGACGATAGCTGCGTTTATACCGATCACTTGACCCTTCAGGTTGAGGAGTGGACCACCGCTGTTCCCCGGATTAATGGCGGCGTCGGTCTGGAGAAAATCCTGGTAACTGCTGGGGTCGGTGATACCCATCCGGTGCTTGGCGCTGATGATGCCCTGGGTAACGGTCTGATCCAGACCCCTCGGATGCCCGATGGCAATAACCCAGTCTCCCACCTCCATTTTGTCGGAATCTCCAAACGCAACGTGCGGTAAAGGTGATCGGGGGGATATTTTTATCACTGCAAGGTCGGTTTTGGGATCCGCGCCAATGAGTTTCGCATCGTACTTGTTGCCGTTGGCCAGGAGCACGCTTATTTCTGTAGCCCCGCCAACAACATGATTGTTGGTAAGGATATAGCCCTTGGCGTCCATAAGCATGCCGGTGCCGAGGCCTTTGAGCTCGCGTTGGTACTTGCGAGGCATGCCGGGCACGTCAAAAAAGAAACGAAAAAAGGGACTGTTGTCAAAAGGCAGAAAAGGATTCGCTATTTCCTGGCGCTGGATCACTTCAATGTGCACGACGGCAGGGATGTTCTCTCTTGCTATTTGGCGAATGGCGGTAGCCAGGTCTATGGCTCCGAATGCATCCTGTACCTGGGCAATCGTGGAAAAAAGAAAAACAAAAAACACTGCGGCTATAAACCAGCGGGAAAGAACACCAACGGAATGGCGATTGCATTTATTCTTCATCACGAAGAGCCTCCTCACATCAAACAAAGAATACCATGTTTTCTCTGTGAAAGAATAGGATAATATGTGATTATTTCCCGGAGATTTCAAGAAGGTTACAATCTTGAAAGGATTGGGCGTTTCTCATTTTTCGAGCACTCTTCTCACCGCTCCCAGAAGGCTTTTTGCCTGGTACGGCTTTCCCACAAACTCCTTTGCCCCCCGCACCAGGAAATCATCTTCCAGAGTATCTGGCGAGTAACCGCTTGCAATGATGACCTTTATGTCCGGATTGAGCCGCAGGAGTTCTTTCAGGCATTGCTGCCCGCCCATCCCGGGCATGCCCAGATCCAGAATTACCAAATCAATACCATCGCCTTTGTTTGTATACACATCCAAGGCCTGCTTGCCGTCCTCTGCCAGGAAGACGGAATACCCGAAGTGTTCAAGCATTTCCTTTGTCGAATTCCGGACCAGGTCTTCGTCGTCCACCACCAGAATGTTTTGTGTCCCCCTTGGCGCGACGGTTTTGACCTGGGGGCTTTCTTTCTCGTCAGGGGGCATCCCGTCCAAAGCCGGGAAATAGATCTCAAATGTGGCCCCATTGCCGGGCGTGCTGCTACAGGTTATATAACCTTTGTGGGCCTTTACAATGCCGTACACTATGGCAAGGCCAAGACCTGTCCCCTTGCCCGTATCTTTTGTGGTAAAAAACGGCTCAAAGATATGGCCCATGAGTGTATTTTCTATTCCGCTCCCGGAATCTGAGAAAGTAACAAGGACATATGCTCCTCGTGTTGCGCCCAAATGGCTTCTGCAGAACTTCTCATCCAGGAATACGTTCTTTGTTTCAATGCGCAGTTTTCCTCCCTCGGGCATGGCATCTCTCGCATTGATGCTCAAGTTCATGGCGATTTGTTCGAATTCTACAGGATCACAATTGACCACGCCGAGGTCTTCGGAAAGATGCAACTCAATTGTGATCATTCTCGGCAGGGTCCTTTCAAGGACTTTGCACGTCTGAATAATGTTGTTGTTCAGGTTGAGCGGTTTCGGCTTGCTTTGCATCTTCCTGGCATAGATCAGGAGGCGCCTGGTAAGATCACCTCCCCTTCTGGCCATTTTTTCTATGGCTTCAATTTTCTCGTATTCGTCGTCTTGGGGGTCTTTGTCCAGCAAAAGGACCTGGGAATACCCCAAGATCGCCTGCAAAAGGTTGTTAAAGTCATGGGCAATGCCGCCGGCAAGGGTGCCTACGGCTTCCATTTTCTGGGCGTGGCGCAGCATGGCCTCGAGCGTCTTCCGTTCCGTCATGTCGAGAAAGATGGTAAGAAGGAGTTTTTCCCGTGTCAGGGGAATAGCCTTTGAGAACATTAGGGCATTGAGAATTGAACCATCCTTTGCCCTGAAATCCATTTCCATCCCATGGACGCGCCCGGAGGCCCGTATCTTTTTGACAAATCTTTCCCGATCTCTTTCTGGGTAAAGCCTCAGATCAGTGGTTGTTTTTCCAATGATTTCGTCCCTGGTGAACTGGGTGAGTTCGCAGAAGGTCTGGTTCACCTCTCTCAGTTTTCCTGTTTCCACTTCGGTCAAGGCGATGGCTTGGGGAGAGAGATCAAAGATGGTCCGGAAGAGGGATTCACTCTCTTGGAGGGCCTCCTGCATCCTTTTCCGCTCGTCGATATCCCGCAAAACGCCCTGGGCACCGGCAAGGTTCCCTGACTCATCATAGAGAAAGGCCAGTTTCAGTTCACCCCAGAAGGTGGACCCGTCTTTGCGGATGTATTCGTATTCCATCAACGGGATATGGACATCCCGGCCGTCCAGGGCAGCATATTTCTGGAAATCTTTCTTCGCCTTTTCGTAAGAGGCGGGAGTCATATAGTTCGTCAAGTCATCATTCAACGCTTCTTCAACACTGATTCCGAAGAGCGATGTCACTCCTGGACTGACAAAGGTTATCCTGAGATCCATATCCTGGATAAAAAGGACATCCTGTATATTCTCCGCCAGAAAGCGGTACCTTTCCTCGGTTTGTATCTGTTCAGCGCATTCTTGCATTTCCTTGGCCACTTCTCCTTTCAGACTTTTTACCTATCGTCATTCCACGCCTGTTGACTATCAAATGATGCCAAAAAAATGGCGCTCTCTTTAAAGGGCATGGAAAGGATCTGCCGGATGATCTTTCCAAAATAGAAACAGAGCCTTCCTAACTGTTTGATATATAGCTAATAAGCTAGGTCTGTTTCCCTGTCCAGAAAGATGTTATTGCAAGCCGCATGCCGTACACAATTTGCATTTTCACCATGCGATCTCCTCTGCGGGTAGATCAATGTGGTGCTATTCCCGATCCTTGCGTTGCCTGCGACGATAGTAGTACTCCAATAGACCGTCGAGGGCCAAAGCAACGATGAAAATAAACATGAGGATGTATTTTATATAGATCCTTCCCAGTGCCCGGTAGTAGAGTCCGGCAATGCTCAAATACCCCTTGAACCTTCCAGAGGGAACGGCCTTGCCAAGCTTGACCAACTTGGTCTTTACACCCTGATCTGTTGCCTTCACCCGGACATAATGGTAAAAGGTGTGGTCAGGGTCCTTGCCCACCAGCTCCGCACCGGCACCGCCACTGATAATGGTATGCAGCCCCCTGGTGGTCACATCGTAATAGGCATGGATGTGGCCGGCGAAGAGAATGGTGACCTTATATTTCAGGAAAAGCTCTTCCATACGCCGGGCCGCATCCGGGTCTTTCAGGCTGTGGGCATAACGGATCAGTACACCGGGTTTATCCCTAGGGTCCCAGAGCGGGACATGCATGAAGACAAAACGGTACTGGTAATGCATTCCGTCTTTGAGTTCCTTTTTCAACCATGCCTCCTGCTCATCACCGAAGTCCGTTTCATTGCTGTTGTCCAGGAGGATGAATTTCGTATTGCCCAGGGCAAACGCGTAATACATACGTCCGAAGATATGATAGTAGAGAGACATGTCGTCGAAGGCGACGTCATGGTTCCCGGGGAGGGTCAGGCTGGGGATCTCCAGATTGCGCCGCTGATCCAGGAAGGAGGCGAACGTTTCCCTGTCCGGAAACAACACCAGGTCGCCGCCGATGATTGCAAACTGAAGAGAGGCATCCTTGTTCAATTTGCTGACAATCTGCTGAAAGACCGGGCTGTTTTTTGAGTCTCCGAGAAAGGCAAAAGTGATCGGACCGCCATGATAACGGACGTTTACGGCGTCCAGGGCGTGCTGATTCAGGTCATGTTCCTTGATGGGAATAAGATCACCAATTTCTATGTATCCCCAAAAGAAGAGAACGAGGACAATCAAGGCCAGACGAAAGTACGTTCTCCTGCGGAAGTAGCTGACAGCCAGGTGAGTTACTTTTCCCATGATATTTTATTGCTCCTAGTCGCTGTTGGTTTTTATCCCCCGCCGGCGAAACCATCTGTAGAGTACCACCAGTGTGACACCGACACAAATGGCGATGATCACATACCGTTCTGCAAGGTGCATAACTTTGTCATAATGTCTTCCGAACAGGTATCCCACCACGATGAATTCACCGATGCCGAGAAAGACCCCAGGCGTATTAAAGAGGACAAACCGTTTATATTTCATCTGAAAGATACCGGCTAGCACAGGGGTGATCCAGGAAAAAGGGCCGCTCAGCCGGGCCAGGAAGACGGACCAGTCCCCGTGCCGTTTGAAGAAGTTTTCCCCTTTCAGGTAATTCTTTTCGGTAAAAAATCGCCCCAATAAAGGTCGCCGGCTGAAATGAGCAAAAAAGGATTTGCCATAGCGCCGTCCGATAAAATAGCTAGTCGTATCGCCCAGGATGCCGCCGGTGTAGAAAAGGACCGTTACGACCCAGATGTTGAGTATCCCCATGCCCGCCAAAATAGGTCCTGCCAGAAAAAAAATCTCTCCGTAGACAAAGAGCGAAAAGGGAAAAACCGTCTCGATATAGGCCCCTCCCAGAAGAATCAGATACGCAACATGTCGGTGCTGTTCGAGAAAGAGGAGAAAATGGTCCATGCCCTACCTGACAACCTCGTATCTTTTTCTCTTTTTTACTGAAACGGGCTGCAATGCCTGGCAGAGCCAGATAAGCGTCTGTCGCAGATAGCCGTGCCGGGCAAATCGTCTGGCAGAACTCATGACCGCATCTGTTTGAAAAAAGAAAAAGCGGCCGTATTGCCGGGCCTGCTTGAGATAGTCCAGGTCTTCTGAATAGCTGAGGCGCTCATCGTAGCGTACGTTTTTCGCTACGTCGGCCCGGACAATCTGCAGGGAATAAGAGGTGCGGGTCAGCCGGTGCCAGAGATCGTACAACCGAAACCATTGCCTTGCCCGGGCTGAGGAATCATCCGATGGTCGGATCGACGTGGTGCCGACGGCCAGATTCCTGTCAACATGTTTTCCGAGATACCTGTTGAGTTCAAGAAGAAAACCCTGTTGCAGAACGGTATCGGCATCAAGAAAGATGATCCAGTCGCTTTCAGGACTTGTCTTCGCAAGGCCGGTATTTCTGGCCCGCGACACCCCCTGTGTACAGGAAAAGGCATGGACATTGTCATAGGCGTCTTCAAAGGCCTTTATCATTTTCCATGTAGCATCAGTTGAGCCGTTTTCCACTACAATGACTTCATAGCTTTCTTTGGGGTAAACCAGCCGGACAATCCTTTGAAGCGTTGCCCCTATATACTGTTCTTCATTATGGGCCGGTATCACAAAGGAAAAACGGTTAGCATGAAGGTGGTTGTTTATTTCATTGTGGATAATTTCCAGGGATTTTTCTGTCTTCCAGGGCGGATTGAAAGGTCTTGTGTGCTGCACCTCGTCCACCAGCGCCGAGAGATCAACGTAATCCTGTTCTCTGCTGGTAACATACCAGCCATTCGCCCCAAGAAAATCCGCCAGGTATTCCTGCTCGGTCTGGCGCGGGGTGGCAAAAAGCACGGCCGGCTTTTCAAGCTCGGCAAGGTCCATGACCGTGGTATAGCCGGACCGGGAAACAATCAGCCGTGCCTGGTTAAAAAGCCTGGTGCGGAGGGTGCCGGTGGCTACCGGGTATATGGTGATGTTGTCTTCCGGGAGGCGGGTCACTTTCCGTGTGCTCGTATCGCCCAGGACAAAGACCTTGGTACCGGAAAGATTTCTTGCCTGCTCAATCAACCTGTGGGTAAAGGATTGCCGTTGTTCCTGCAAGTAGCCGGTGATAATAAAGAGGTAGTCTATTTGCGCTTCTTCGTCTTCACGTCCGTAAGAAGACAAGATCCCGATCCATAGGTGAGGCAGACGCTCTGTAACCCTGTTATGAGACAATTTACCCGAGAGGTTTTGGCTTTCTTTTGGAAAATCCGGGATGAACACCT